>NZ_VCCH02000062.1 GCF_005938675.2 Mycobacterium sp. KBS0706 | reverse complement strand
TAGGCGCCGGCGCCGGGAAGGAACACTTTCGGCGTCTTGAACAGGATCACGATGTCGCGCCAGAGGGTCCAGGTCCGCACATAGTCGACATTGAGGCGGATCTTGGTCTCGTAGCTGGTGTCGTTGCGACCGGAGATCTGCCAGACGCCGGTCATGCCGGGCCGGGTGCTGTGATAGTAGCGGATCGCAGCGCCCCAGCGTTCCTGCTCCTCCTCGTACATCGGCCGCGGGCCGACCAGGCTCATCTCGCCCTTCAGCACGTTGAACAGCTGCGGCAGCTCGTCGAGGCTGGTCTTGCGCAGGAAGCGGCCGATCGCGGTCACCCGCGGGTCCTTCTTCAGCTTGAAGCCGGATTCCCACTCCCGCCGCATCTCAGGGTCTTTCTGAAGAAGATCCGCCAACAGCTTGTTCGCGTTGGGAACCATCGTCCTGAACTTGTGGCAGTAGAAGATCTTGCCATGGCGACCGACACGGCGGTCGCTATAGAAGACGCCCCGGCCGGAGCGTCGGATCATGGCCGCGCACACCAGGAACAGCGGTGAAAACAGCACAAGAAACACGATCGACAATACGATATCCATCAACCGCTTTGCCGCCATGCCCACCCGAGCCGTCCGGATCGGCGTCTCTGCGGAAATGTCTACAGCGGCAGTATCGACGAGGCTGTCGGACTGCATATTCCTGTACCCCCAGAAATCCGAAACAAAGGAGCAAGACATGTCCCGCCGCCGCAAACGACAGAACACCCCACATATATATTTCGTCTGACTCCCCGCCCCCTAGTCCCTAGGGTTGCCGCGCATCACTATTGCCTAAACACAGCAATTTTTAGTGTGGCCTGGCGGCCATTGAATGCGCCCACTATGTATATCGAATGCCGCCAGGGGAGACAATCCATTTGTTGCTGTCTGTTGCCGCCATGAGCGTGGACAGATCAATGGCAGAGACAGCAAAATTAAACTGATATGCAAACAAAATCATTCAATATATTGTTTCTATTCGCCTTTCCCACGAAGCAGCCGCGCCACCAGCTCACTTTCCCCGACCTTGCCGATCAGCCGGCCGTCATCGTCCAGCACCAGGATCGGCTGCCGCGTCGCTTCATGCGCGGCTATGAAACGGCGCATTGAAGCATGGACCGGCATGGTTGCGATCTGCCCCGGCGCCACGCCATTGATGAGGCCGTCGGCGATCTCCAGCGGCCTGTCGTCCTGCAGCACCGCGATCGGCCGGCCGAGATCGTCGACCCGGCAGCGGCAGGTCATGGCCTTGTCGACCAGGATCGAATCGCCGTCGCGCGGCAGCAGGTCCAGCGGCGTCATCAGCGCCTCGGCTCGCAGCACGTTGAGCGGGTTCACATGGGCGACGAAGTTGGCGACGTAGTCGTCGGCCGGCTTGGTGACGATCTCCTCCGGCGTGCCGACCTGGACGATGCGGCCGGATTCCATGATCACGATCCGGTTGCCGATCTTCAGCGCCTCGTCGAGATCGTGGCTGACGAAGACGATGGTCTTCTTCAGCCGGCGCTGCAGTTCCAGGAGCTCGTCCTGCAGATGGGTGCGGATCAGCGGGTCGAGGGCCGAGAACGGCTCGTCCATCAGCAGGATATCGGCATCGGTGGCGAAGGCGCGGGCCAGGCCGACGCGCTGCTGCATGCCGCCGGACAGCTCGCGCGGGTACTTGCCGGCCCATTTGTCGAGATGGACCAGCGCCAGCTTCTCGTCGACCACGCGGTCGCGCTCGGCCTTCGGTACGCCGCGCAGCTCGAGCCCTAGGCCGACATTCTCGCGGATGGTGCGCCACGGCATCAGCGCGAATTGCTGGAACACCATCGATACCCAGTCGGCGCGGAGCTTGCGCAGAGTGGTCTCGTCGCACGAGGCGACGTCGACCTCCTGCCCGTCGCAGCGCACGATCATGCGGCCGCGGGTGACCTTGTTGAGGCCGTTGACGCAGCGCAGCAGCGACGACTTGCCGGAGCCGGACAGGCCCATCAGCACGCAGAGCTCGCCTGGCGGGACCGAGAGCTCGGCCCCCGCGACCGCCAGGGTGTCGCCGGTCTCGGCCAAGATCTCGGCCCGGCTGCGGCCCTGGTCCAGCAGGGCCAGCGCCCGCTTCGGCGTCGGCCCGAAGATCACGTCGAGGGCGTTGAAATGGACCGCGGGAAGGGTGTCCGACATCAGTGCGCCCCTCCGACGGGCCGTTCGCTTTTCACCAGGCGGTCGAGGATCACCGCCAGGATGACGATGCACAGGCCGGCTTCGAAGCCCATGGGGACATTCACCGAGTTGAGGGCGCGCACCACCGGCTTGCCCAGGCCGTCGGCCCCGACCAGCGCGGCGATGACGACCATCGACAGCGACAGCATGATGCATTGGGTCAGCCCGGCCATGATCGTCGGCAGGGCGTGCGGCAACTCGACCTTGAACAGCAGCTGCCGCTTGGTGGCGCCGAAGGCCTCGCCAGCCTCGAGCAGCGGGCTCGGCACGCCGTGGATGCCGAGATAGGTCAGGCGGATCGGCGCGGCCACGGCGAAGACAATGGTCGAGATCAGGCCCGGCGCCACGCCGAGACCGAACAGGATCAGGGTGGGGATCAGGTAGACGAAGGTCGGCAGCGTCTGCATCAGGTCGAGGACCGGCCGGATCACGGCGTAGACCAGGGGCCGGTGGGCGCAGAGGATGCCGATCGGGATGCCGATGACCAGCGACAGGAAGGTGGCGCTGATCACCAGCGCCAAGGTCTGCATGGTCTCGGTCCAGTAGCCGAGATTGAGGATCAGCAGCAGGCCGATCACGACCAGCGCCACCAGCTGCCAGCGCCGGTGCAGGACATAGGCGAGGACGGCGACGATGCCGATGAAGACCAGCGGTGGCGGCCACAGAAAGACGTCGATCAGCCATTCGATGGCGGTGCCGAGGCCGATCGAGATGGCATCGAAGACGCTGGCGAAATTGTCGGTCAGGAAGTCCGTCAGGTGTTTGATCCACAACCCGAGCGGGATCTTCTGGGACAGCAGCGCGCTCAGTTCGTCCATGCGGCGTCCTTCTTGTTCCGGACGTTTGGACGACGCGCCGCCGGGGCGGCGCGCCTGTCAGGGAGTCTCAGAGGCCGAGCGACGCCTTCACCGCGGCGAGGCCGTCCTTGCCGTCGAAGGTGGTGACGCCGGCGAGCCAGGGGGTCAGCACATCCGGATTGGCCTTGAGATAGGCGGTCGCCGCCTTGTCCCGGTCATCGCCATTGCCGATCGCCTCCATCACCGTGGCCTCCATGTCGAGGCTGAAGGCGAGGTTCTGCAGCAGCTTGCCGACATTCGGGCATTCGCCGACATAGCCGGCCCGGACATTGGTGTAGACGGTGGCGCCGCCGAAATTCGGGCCGAAATAGTCGTCGCCGCCGGTCAGGTACTGCAAGGCGAAGTTCTTGTTCATCGGGTGCGGCGCCCAGCCGAGGAACACGATCCATTCCTTGCGGCGGATGGCGCGGTCGACCTGCGAGAGCATGCCCTGCTCGCTTGATTCGACCAGCTGCCAGGCCTTCAGGCCGAAGGCGTCCTTGTCGATCATGCTCTGGACCAGACGGTTGCCGTCATTGCCCGGCTCGATGCCATAGATCTTGTCGCCGAACTTGTCGGCGTTCTTGGCCAGGTCCGCGAAATCCTTGACCCCGCCCTGGGCCACGTAGTCGGGCACCGCGAGGGTGTATTTAGCGCCTTCGAGATTGGCCCGGAGGCTCTCGACCGACTTGTCGTCGAAATAGGGCTTGGCGTCGCCGGCCATCGACGGCATCCAGTTGCCGAGGAACACGTCGATGTTCTTGTTCTTCATCGAGACGTAGGTGACCGGCACCGACAGCAGCTCGTCCGAGGGCTCATAGCCCAGGCCCTTCAGCACGGTCTTGGTCAAGGCCGTCGTCGCGGTGATGTCGGTCCAGCCGACATCGGAGAACCGCACCTTCTGACAGCTCGCCGGATCGGCCGCCTGGGCCGTCCCGGCGGCCAGGGCCAGGCCCAGCACCAGCCCGCTCAAACGCCACGACATCATGATTGCGACTCTCCTGTTTGCCCGCCTGTCTCACAATTTTCGTTCGTTACGGGGCAGCCCCGGCCGCCGGACCCGCGGCAAGGCGCCTCCGCGCGAGTCTAACGACGGCCCGGGCGTCGCCGCTGGCCGATTTCCGGCATGGCGTGACGCAAACCGGCCTCATCGCCCGGCCCGGCCCCGCTAGCATGCGCCGCAGCCCCGAGGAGCGGAAGGTATGACGGCAGAATTCGACTATGTGATCGTCGGCGCCGGCTCGGCCGGCTGCGTCCTGGCCAACCGGCTGTCGGCCGAGCCCGGCAACCGCGTGCTGGTGCTGGAGGCCGGGCCCGAGGACCGGACCTGGAAGATCCACATGCCGGCGGCGCTGACCTACAATCTCGGCGACGACAAGTACAACTGGTACTACGAGACCGAGCCGCAGCCGGCGATGGACGGCCGCCGCATGTACTGGCCGCGCGGCCGGGTGCTGGGGGGTTCCTCCTCGCTCAACGCCATGGTCTATGTCCGCGGCCATGCCTATGACTACGACCGCTGGGCCGAGGAAGGCGCCGCCGGCTGGTCCTATGCCGAGGTGCTGCCCTATTTCCGCCGCGCCGAGACCCGGGCCAAAGGCGGCGACGACTATCGCGGCAGCGACGGGCCGCTCAACGTGTCGACCGGCAGCCAGCCGAACCCGCTGTTCGACGCCTTCGTCCAGGCCGGGCAGCAGGCCGGGTATCCGTTCACCGACGACATGAACGGCTACCAGCAGGAGGGCTTCGGCAAGATGGACATGACGATCCATCAGGGCGAGCGCTGGTCGGCCGCCAAGGCCTATCTGAAGCCGATCCGGTCGCGGCCGAACCTGACGATCGAGACCGGCGCGCTGAGCACCCGGATCCTGTTCGAGGGCACCCGCGCGGTCGGGGTGGAATACGCCCGGGCCGGCCAGGTCCGCATCGCCCGCGCCGCGCGCGAGGTGATCCTGTGCGGCGGCGCCATCAACTCGCCGCAGCTCCTGATGCTGTCCGGCGTCGGCCCGGCCGACCAGCTGCGCCGGCACGGCATCGCCGTGGTGCACGACCTGCCCGGCGTCGGCCGCAACCTGCAGGACCATCTGGAGATGTACATCCAGTACGAGTGCACCAAGCCGATCACGCTCTACAGCGTCGAGAACCCGCTGTACAAAGCCAGGGTCGGAGTCGAGTGGTTCCTGTTCCGCAGCGGTCTGACCACCTCGGCCCATCTCGAGGCCGGCGGCTTCATCCGCTCACGTCCCGGCATCCGGCACCCGGACATCCAGTATCATTTCCTGCCGTCGGTGGTGAACGACCACGGCCGCCAGCCGGGCGACCGCCACGCCTTCCAGGCCCATGCCGGCACCATGCGCGCCACCTCGCGCGGCTGGGTCGAGCTACGCTCGGCCGACCCGAGGGCCAAGCCGATCCTGCAGCCGAACTACCTGAGCACCGAGGACGACCGCGCCGACATGCGGGCCTGCGTGCATCTGACCCGCGAGATCTTCGCCCAGAGCGGCTTCGACCCCTATCGCGGGCCCGAGATCTCGCCCGGCGCGTCGGTGCGCACCGATGACGAGATCGACGCCTTCGTCCGGGCCAAGGCCGACAGCGCCTACCATCCGTCCTGCACTTGCAAGATGGGCGTCGACGAGATGGCGGTGGTCGACCCCGAGACCCGGGTGCGCGGGCTGGAAGGGCTGCGAGTCGTCGACGCCTCGATCATGCCCTCGATCGTCAGCGGCAACCTGAACGCCCCCACCATCATGATCGGCGAGAAGGCGGCGGACATGATCCTCGGCCGCACGCCCTTGCCGCCGTCCAACGCCCCGGTCTACGAGGCGCCGAACTGGCAGACGGCTCAGCGCTGAAACAGGAGAACGCCATGGTTGAGATCGGGCTGCATATCGGCGGACAGGCGGTCGCGGGCAGCGGCACGCCGTTCGACACCATCAACCCGGCGACCGGGCAGGTCATCGGCCGGGTCGCCGCCGCCTCCCCCGCCGATGTCGACCGCGCCGTGGCTGCCGCCAAGGCCGCCTTCGACGGCTGGGCCGGCATGACCGGCACCCAGCGCGGCCGCATCCTGCGCGAGGCGGTGCGCCTGCTGCGCGCCAACCGCGACCGGCTGGCGCGGATGGAGGTCGAGGACACCGGCAAGCCGATCGCCGAGGCGCTGGCGGTCGACATCGATTCCGGCGCCGACGCGATCGAGTATTTCGCCGGGCTGGCGCCGTCGCTGCACGGCACCCATCACGATTTCGGCCGCGCCTTCGCCTATACGCGGCGCGAGCCGCTGGGCGTGGTCGCCGGCATCGGCGCCTGGAACTACCCGATCCAGATCGCCTGCTGGAAGTCCGGCCCGGCTCTGGCCTGCGGCAACACCATGGTGTTCAAGCCGTCCGAGCTGACTCCGATGACCGCGCTGGCGCTGGCCGGGATCTTCGCCGAGGCCGGCCTGCCGCCCGGCGTGTTCAACGTGGTGCAGGGCAAGGGCGACGTCGGCCAGGCGCTGGTCACCCATCCCGACGTCGCCAAGGTGTCGCTGACCGGGTCGGTGCCGACCGGCCGCAAGGTCGCCGCCGCCGCCGCCGGGGCGATGAAGCACGTGACCATGGAGCTGGGCGGCAAGTCGCCGCTGATCATCTTCGCCGATGCCGATGTCGAGAACGCGGTGAAGGCGGCGATGATGGCGAATTTCTACACCCAGGGCGAGATCTGCTCGAACGGCACCCGGGTGTTCGTCGAGGCCTCGCTGCACAACCGCTTCATGGACGCGCTGCTGGCCCGCACCGAAAAGATGCGGATCGGCGACCCGATGGACCCGGCGACCCAGGTCGGCGCCCTGATCTCGGCCGACCACCGGGCCAAGGTGCTGGGCTATGTCGAGGCCGGGGTGAAGGCCGGCGCCCGGCTGGTCTGCGGCGGCCGCGCCCCGGCCGACCCGGCCCTGGCCGGCGGCTATTTCGTCGAGCCGGCGATCTTCGACGCCTGCCACGACGACATGTCGATCGTGCAGGAGGAGATCTTCGGCCCGGTGATGACGGTGCTGACCTTCACCGACGAGGACGAGGCCGTGCGCCGCGCCAACGCCACGGAATACGGGCTGGCCGCCGGCGTGTTCACCCGCGACCTGGCCCGCGGCCACCGCGTCGTCGCCCGGCTGCAGGCCGGCACCTGCTGGATCAACAACTACAACATCACCCCGGTGGAGATCCCGTTCGGCGGGTACAAGCAGTCCGGCCTCGGCCGCGAGAACGGCCTCGCCGCGCTGGAGCACTACACCCAGCTGAAGAGCGTCTATGTCGAGACCGGCGACGTCGACTCGCCCTACTGACCAGCGGTCTCACCGGGGCCGAATCGCGGCATCAACCGTGCCGGCGTAAGCCCGCGCCGCCTGCAGCGCGGCCTCGGCGGCAGGGCCGAGCAGAGAGGGCGGATCGTTCGCCGCGCCGGCCGCGATGAAGGCGTCGCGGATGCGGCGCCAGCCTTCATTGGCCATGGCCTGCAGCTGCGGCATCGCCGTGTCGGCCGGCGCAGTGATCTCGATGCTCAGCAGGTCGAAGCGGTTCTCCCCATGCGCGTACTGCCAGCCCACCAGCGTGCAGCCGGGAAGCGCGGCGACCAGGGCGAGAAGAAGCTGCTCCAGCGTCGCCCGCTCCACCGGCGCGAGCAGCGGATTGTCGTGGCTGAGCGAAAGCGTCGCCGTCCGGACATGGTCGCCATCGGCGTGCCGGGCGAAGCCGGGCCTGCCGCTGTGCTCGAGCAGGATGCCATTGCACAGGAAGATGCAGCGGTTGCAGATCGCGGTCGCACCCGGCCCCGCGATGATCTGCTCGACCCGACGCCGGTCAGCCCCGCAGAAGGAACAGACGACCGCGTCGACGCCCCGCCCCGTCAACAGGGACCACGCGCCGGCAATCCTGGTGCTGATGTCCATCGTGTCCCCCGTCATCGCCGCCCGGCATCCGGCGGCAGCGTCCTGCGATCTTGCCCGACCGGGTAGGCCGGAGCATAGTCCGGCCGCCGTCACGGCGACGGCGGATAGCCCTGGTTCATGAGCAGCTTCCGGATTCGCGACGACACCCCGCACTACACCATCCTGACCAAGCTGCAGCTGATGAGCTGGGGCCTGGTGGTGCTGGTCTGCGCCATCGCCGCGGTCGGGGTCATGCTGCTGTACTCCGCCGGCGGCGGCTCCTGGGAGCCCTGGGCCAGCCGGCAGCTGACCCGTTTCGCCACCGGCTTCGTCGTCATGCTGCTGCTGGCGCTGGTCGACATCCGGGTCTGGATGAAGCTGGCCTATCCGATCTACGCCATCGTCTTCGCGCTGCTGATCGTGGTCGAGATGATGGGCCATGTCGGCATGGGCGCCGAGCGCTGGATCAATCTCGGGCCCCTGGTGATCCAGCCCTCGGAGCTGATGAAGATCGCCCTGGTCCTGGCCCTCGCCCGCTATTTCCACGGCTTCTCGCTGGTCGAGGTGCGCCATCCGCTGGTGCTGATCGTGCCGCTGCTGCTGATCCTGGCGCCGGTCGGGCTGGTGCTGATGCAGCCCAATCTCGGCACCGCCATGCTGCTGATCCTGACCGGCGGCGCGGTCATGTTCGCCACCGGGGTGCGGTTGTGGAAATTCGCCGTGGCCATCACCCTCGGCCTGTCGGCGATCCCGATCGGCTGGGAGTTCCTGCACGACTACCAGAAGAACCGCGTCTACACCTTCCTCGAGCCTGAGCGCGACCCGCTCGGCGCCGGCTACAACATCATGCAGTCGAAGATCGCGCTCGGCTCCGGCGCCCTGTTCGGCAAGGGCTTCACCGCCGGCACGCAGAGCCAGCTGATGTTCCTGCCGGAGAAGCACACCGATTTCATCTTCGTGGTGCTGGCCGAGGAGTTCGGCATGGTCGGGGCGCTGATCCTGCTGTTCCTCTACACCATGCTGTTCGTCTACGGGCTGATGATTGCGCTCAGCGCCCGCAGCCATTTCGGCCGGCTGGTCGGGATCGGCCTGACCACGACCTTCTTCCTCTACGTCTTCGTCAATGTCGCGATGGTCACCGGCCTGATCCCGGTGGTCGGAATCCCGCTGCCCCTGGTCTCCTATGGCGGTACCGCCATGCTGACCCTGCTGATGGGCTGCGGCATCCTGCTCAGCGTCTGGATCCACCGCGAGGTGCGGGTCCCGCGCAGCGGCATCACCGACTACTGAGTCCGCACGCTTCGACCGGGGTCGAAGCGTCCTCAGCGAGCCCTCTCCGGATTGCGGCCGTTCCCCCTGTGACAGCGGGAGCAGCCACATGCCTTCAGCCGACACCATCGACACCATCGACACCCCGCGGACGCAGCCCGGCCTCGTCCTGTTCGCCATGTGCCTCGGCGTGCTGGTGGCCCAGATCGACACCTCGGTGGTCAATCTCGGCGGCCATGCCATCGGCGCCGCCCTCGGCCTCGGGGTCAGCGCCCTGCAATGGGTGCTGGACGTCTATAACCTGGTCTATGCCACGCTGCTGCTGACCGGCGGGCTGCTGGGCGACCTGTTCGGCCGGCGGCGGATCTTCGTCATCGGGGTGGCGATGTTCGCCGCCGGCTCGCTGGCCTGCGGCCTGGCGCCGGACGGCACCGTGCTGATCGCGGCTCGGGCGATCACCGGGCTGGGGGCCGCGCTGCTGCTGCCGGCCTCGCTGTCGATCCTGGCCGCGACCTATCCCGATGCCGGGGAGCGCGCCCATGCCATCGGCATCTGGGCCAGCTCCAACGGCCTGGCCTTCGCCATCGGCCCGACGCTCGGCGGCATCCTGGTCACCACCGCGGGCTGGCGCAGCCTGTTCTTCGTGGTGGTGCCGGTGGCCGCCCTCGCCCTGGTCCTGGCCGTCCGGTCGGTGCCCGAATCCGCCGATCCGGAGGGGCGGCGCCTCGACCTGCCCGGCCAGGGGCTAGCCATGCTGGCGCTCGGCGCCCTGACCCTGGCCGCGATCGAGGGCAACCGCTGGGGCTGGACCTCCGCCGCCACGCTCGCCGGCCTCGCCGTGGGTCTCGTCGCGATCGCCCTGTTCCTGGCAGTCGAATCCCGCACTGCGGGGGCGCTTGTGCCGCTCGACCTGTTCCGCAGCCCGGCCCTGTCGGGCTCGCTGATCGTGGCGCTGGCGATGACCTTCGGCATGTACGCCATGCTGTTCCTGATCCCGGTCTATCTGCAGACGGTGCGTGGCGCCACGCCGATCGAGGCGGGGCTGGAGCTGCTGCCGATGTCGGTGATCTTCTTCGTCGTCTCGCAATTCTCCGGCCGGCTGGCGACCCGGTTGGGGCCGTGGGCGCCGATGACCGCCGGCATGGCGCTGATCGGCGCCGGGCTGCTGCTGCTGGCCTGGATCTCCGCCGGCACCGGCCTGCTCTATATCGAGGTGGCGCTGCTGGTCACCGGCGTCGGGCTCGGCCTCAACACCGGCCCGGTGATGGCGGTGACGGTGTCGAGCGTGCCGCAGAAGCGCTCGGGCACCGCATCCGGGCTGGTCAACACCGCCCGGATGGTCGGCGCCACCCTGGGCGTCGCCATCCTCGGCGCCGTCTTCGCCGCGCATGGCGGCGACGTCAACGCACCGGCGGACCGGCTGATCGCCGGCCTGGGGCCGGCTCTCCTGGTCGGGGGCCTGGGGGAATGTCTCGGGGCGGTCGCGGCCCTGATCCTGATCCGCGGCGACGCGCTGGAGCGGAAGGCCGGCTGAGAAAGGCTCAGGCGTCGCCGCGCAGGGCGGCCTGCAGGCGCTTCAGCTCCGCCAGCAGCACGGTCAGCTCGTCGCGCAGCTCGGCCGAGATGCCTTGGGCGCGGCCCTCGCGCCCCGCCCCGGCCAGCAGCGAAAGCTGCATCTCGTCCCGCGACTTCCCGGTCGGCTTGGTCCGCGTGACCGGAACAGGCCTCGCCGGCCCGGCCGGAGTCCCAGCCTCGTCGGACGCCGCCGGGGTCGGGGCATCGGCCTCGGCCGATTTGCCTTCCTTCAGCAGGCGCTGCACGCCCTTGATGGTGTACCCCTCCTCATAGAGGAGGCGCTGGATCCGGCGCAGCAGCTGGACATCTTCGGGGCGATAGTACCGGCGGCCGCCGCCGCGCTTGAGCGGGCGGATCTGGGAGAACTTGGTCTCCCAGAACCGCAGCACATGCTGCGGCACGGCGAGGTCGTCGGACACCTCGCTGATCGTGCGGTAGGCCGTCGCCGACTTGCGCAGCGGCACGGGCTTCGCTTCCGATCCTGCCATTCCGGCCATGGCTTACTCGTCGTCGTCCAGGGGAGGATTGGTGCCGTTGATGCGTCCCTTGAGCACATGCGAAGCGCGGAACACCAGCACCCGGCGCGGCAGGATCGGCACCTCCTGCCCGGTTTTAGGGTTGCGCCCGACTCGCTGCCCCTTCTGGCGCACGCCAAAGGTGCCGAAGGACGAGATCTTCACCGTCTCGCCACGCTCGAGCGCTTCGGAGATTTCTTCAAGCACCGTCTCAACAAGGTCAGCGGACTCATTGCGAGATAAGCCGATTTCTTGATAGAGCGATTCACTGAGCTGCGCTCGTGTCACCGTTTCCGCCATGCCGCCCCCCCGACGGGCAATTGCGAAGAAGACCGTCGAAGGACGGTACCCTTCACAAAATAATCCGTCAATTCCAAAGCTTTGGGCGGGTTTCCTAACGAGCCCCTCAGGCGAGGCCCTCTAACTGCTTACCAGCGCACCAGGGCAGCACCCCAGGTCAAGCCGCCGCCCATCGCCTCGAGCAGGACGAGGTCGCCGGGCTGGATGCGGCCGTCGTTGACGGCCTCGGCCAGCGCCAGCGGGATCGAGGCGGCGGAAGTGTTGGCGTGCTTCTGCACCGTCAGCACCACCTTCTCCGGCGGCAGGTCGAGCTTGCGGGCGGTGGCGTCGATGATGCGCTTGTTGGCCTGATGCGGCACCAGCCAGTCGATGTCGGCCTGGGTCAGGCCGTTCGCCGCCAGAGCTTCCTCGACCACCTCGGCCAAATTGACGACCGCGTGCTTGAACACCTCGCGACCCTCCATCCGGACATGGCCGACGGTGCCGGTCGAGGACGGCCCGCCATCGACGTACAGCTTGTCCTCGTGGCGGCCGTCGGAATGCAGATGGGTCGACAGAATGCCGGGGTCGTCGGTGCTGCCGCCGCCTTCGACCGCGCGCAGCACCACGGCGCCGGCACCGTCGCCGAACAGCACGCAGGTGCCGCGATCATTCCAGTCGAGCAGGCGGGAGAAGGTCTCGGCCCCGATCACCAGCGCCGTGCGCGCCTGGCCCAGCCGGATCATGTTGTCGGCGACGGACAGGGCGTAGACGAAACCCGAGCAGACGGCCTGGACGTCGAAGGCGGCGCCGCGGGTCATGCCGAGCGCGGCCTGGATCCGCACCGCGGTCGCCGGGAAGGTCTGGTCCGGGGTGGTGGTGGCCAGCACGATCAGGTCGAGGTCACTGCCCTCGACCTTGGCCATGGCCAGCGCCTTGCGGGCCGCGGCCAGCGCCAGGTCGGAGGTCTTCTCGCCCGGCCCCGCGATGTGGCGGACGCTGATGCCGGTGCGCTGGACGATCCACTCGTCCGAGGTGTCGACCGTGCGGGCCAGCTCTTCGTTGGTGACGACGCGGTCAGGCAGGGCAGAACCGCATCCGATGATGCGCGCGCGGCGGACTGTCATAGGGGGCCGGTCATTGGGGTTGTTCGGTTCCGATCGGAGCAGTCGTTGAAGCCGTCGAAGCAGCGTCGTCGCCGTTCCGGCTGCCTTCGAAACGGCTGAACTCCTGTTTCACCTTATCATTGAAACCGTGGATGACCAGATCGACCCCGACATCGATGGCATGGGCGAAGCCCTCGCCGTCGGTGCCGCCATGGCTCTTCACGCAGATACCGTTGAGGCCGAGGAACAGCGCACCGTTGTACTGGCGCGGGTCGGTCCGGTGCCGCAGCCGGCGGAACGCGCCGCGCGCCAGCAGGTAGCCGAGCGAGGCGAGCCAGGAGGACCGGAAGGAATGGCGCAGCCAGGTGGCGTAGAGCTTGGCCGTGCCCTCGGCGGTCTTCAGCGCGATGTTGCCGGAGAAGCCGTCGGTCACGACCACGTCGACCTTCCCGGCCGGGATGTCGTCGCCCTCGACGAAGCCTTCGAACCGGCCGGGGAATTCGAGCTCGCGCAGCCGCGCGGCGGCGTCGCGCACCGTGTCCGGGCCCTTCAGCGCCTCGGACCCGACATTCAGCAGGCCGACCGAGGGGGTGACCAGGCCCAGCACCGCCTTGGCGAAGACCGAGCCCATGATGGCGAACTGGACCAGATTCTCGGCGTCGCATTCGATGTTGGCGCCGAGATCGAGCATGACGCTCTCGCCGCGCAGCGTCGGGAACAACGACGCGATCGCCGGCCGGTCGATGCCCGGCAGCGTCTTGAACACGATCTTCGCCGTCGCCATCAACGCGCCGGTGTTGCCGGCGGAGACGACGCATTGCGCTTCGCCCGCGGCCACGGCGTCGATGGCCAGCCGCATGCTCGAATTGCGCCCGCCGCGCAGCGCGGCGGAGGGCTTGTCCTCGTTGGTGATGACGTCGGCGGCATGCCGAATCGTCGACACCTTGGCCAAGGCCGGCCGTTTCGCCAGCAACGGCGCGAGCCGCGCCTCGTCACCGACGATCAGGAAGTGCACGTCCGGATGGTGCGTGCGGGCGATCTCAGCCCCTTCGAGCACCATCTCTGGCGCCCGATCGCCCCCCATGGCGTCGAGCGCGATCGTCACTGGGCCAGAGGCCGCCGGGTCGGACATTCCCTATGCGGGCGCAGTCGATCAGGCGGTCGCCGTCGTCTCGCTGACGACCTCACGGCCGTGGTAGTGGCCGCAGGCGTCGCAGACATGGTGCGGGCGGGCCAGCTCACCACAATTGGCGCATTCGACATAGGAGGCGCCGGTCAGGGCGTGGTGCGAACGCCGCATGTCGCGCCGCGACTTCGACGTCTTCTTCTTCGGAACAGCCATTTGCTTGAACTCTCGATACGAAAAGGCGGCACCGGGGGGAGCCGCCTCAGACCGGCGTTACTTAATGGAAAAGGTCCGGTGGGGCAAGGAAAAGCGATCAGTCCTCTGCCTTGTCATCACCACCGCCCTTGAGCACGGCGAAGGGCCGGCGCGTCTCCGGCTCGCCCTCCGGCGGCTCGGCCGTGGCCTCCGGCGCGTCGGGCGAGCGCGGATAGGGATCTAGCGCCAGCGACAGGTGTTGCGCCGCCAGCTCGCCGAGATCGATGCGATGGTCGACCAGGGGCTCGACCTCGGCCGCCAGCGGGTCGACCTCGACCTCCGCCTCATCCCGCCCCGCCGCGTCGGCGAAGACGGCTTCGATCTCGTCCTCGACCGCAGCGGGCACCGGGTCCAGCGTCACCACGCAGCGCTGCACCACCGCGGCGGTCAGCATGCCGGTCACGATCACGGTGTCGCCGCGTCCGGCCGTCAGCGTGAATCGGGCCTTGAGCTCGTCCAGCGCCAGCAGGTCGAAGCGGCGGGCGAGCGCAGCACGCTCGGCCCCGTCGGCCTCGATGGCGACGGTGCGGCCGCCGCGCGGCAGGGTGTTGACGCCGACCACGCGGCTGAATTCGGGGGTCATCAGGCTGCCTCCACCATCTCGGGCGCCGGGCCGAATCGGACCTCGCCGGCCAGGAACGCCGCCACCGGCTGCGCCGCCAGGCCGGCCACCTCGCGGCGCAGATAGGCGGCGACCGCCCTCACCTGACCCGGCTCCGGCTCGACCGTGCCGTAGAGGTTGCGCCGCAGCGCCGCCTCCAGCTCCTCCGGATCGGCGGCGGCCAGGCCATGGTCATAGGCGACGACGCGGCCGTAGAAGCCGCGGCCCATCGCCTTCACCTTCTTGCCGATGCTGAAATCGGTCACCCCGATCTCGCGCAGGCTGAGATCCATGTCGCTGACCATGTGGTCGAACAGGGCCTGGGCGAAGCCCGGCGCCGGCGGCGCTTCGCGCTTCAGCCGGTGCAGCACCAGGAAGGCGTGCAGGGCCAGCGCCTCGAACCGTCCGTCCAGCGTGTCCGGCACGCCGCAGGCGGTGTAGAATGCCGGGCTGCGCGCCTGCTCGACCAGCTTGACGTAGAGCTCGGCGGCGACGCGTTCGCGGCGATGGCGGGTGAACAGCTTGGACAGCACGGGACCGATCGGATTTGCGCAAAGGACGGCGATATTGGTCGAAGTCGAAGTGGTGTGCTAGAGGGAAGCCTTCAATTGGGAGCCCCCCCCGGGGCGCGGAGACATGAGGCGATGACGGAAAGAGCAAGGGTCGTCCGGACCATGGCGGCCGGCCTGCTCGTGGCGGCGGCGCTGACGGCCTGCACGCCGCGGGTGGCGACGCGCGGCAACCTCGTCGAGGATTACCGCCTCGAGCAGGTCCACACCGGCACCAGCACCAAGGCGGATGTGGCGACGATTCTGGGGACCCCGACCACGGTGTCCACCTTCGACGACAACACATGGTATTACATCGGCCAGCGGGTCGAGACGGTGGCCTTCTTCGCCCCCGAAGTGACCAAGCGCCGGGTGCTGCGCATGCAGTTCGACCCGACCAGCAGCACGCTGACCGAGATGAAGGAGCTGAACCTGGAGGACGGCGAGCAGGTGGCCCTGGTGTCGCGCGAGACGCCGACGCTGGGTCGCCGCATCGGCATCCTGGAGCAGTTCCTGGGCAATATCGGCCGGTTCAACAGCGACGGGACCGGCACCGCCGCGACCTCCGCCCGGGGCCGCCCGGTCGGCACCGGCGGCGTCGCCAGCTCGGTCGCCGGCGGCAACTACTAGCCGCGGATTGAAGACGTGAAAACCCCGGCGCCGACGGCGCCGGGGTTTTCGTCATGAGCGCGGCGGTCAGTGGGCGAGGATCGCCAGCAGCAGCAGGGCGACGATGTTGGTGATCTTGATCATCGGGTTGACCGCAGGACCAGCGGTGTCCTTGTAGGGGTCGCCGACGGTGTCGCCGGTGACGGCCGCCTTGTGCGCGTCCGACCCCTTGCCGCCGTGGTTGCCCTCCTCGATGTACTTCTTGGCGTTGTCCCAGGCGCCGCCGCCCGAGGTCATCGAGATGGCGACGAACAGCCCGGTGACGATAACGCCGAGCAGCATCGCCCCGAGCGCCGAGAAGGCGGCGGAGCGGCCGGCGATCGCCTCGATCACGAAGTACAGCACGATCGGCGCCAGCACCGGCAGCAGCGACGGCACGATCATCTCGCGGATCGCCGCCTTGGTCAGCATGTCGACCGCGCGCTTGTAGTCCGGCCGGCTGGTGCCGGCCATGATGCCGGCGTTCTCACGGAACTGGCGGCGCACTTCCTCCACCACCGATCCGGCAGCGCGGCCGACCGCGGTCATGCCGAGCGCACCGAACAGATAGGGCAGCAGGCCGCCGAGCAGCAGGCCGACCACGACATAAGGGTTGGCAAGGGAGAAATCGAGCGTCAGGCCCTGGAAATAGGGGTGCTCGCCCGGGTTGCTGATGAAGAAGTTCAGGTCCGAGGTGTAGGCCGAGAACAGCACCAGCGCGCCCAGGCCGGCGGAGCCGATGGCATAGCCCTTGGTCACCGCCTTGGTGGTGTTGCCGACGGCGTCGAGCGCGTCGGTGGTGACCCGGACCTCCGCCGGCAGGTCGGCCATCTCGGCGATGCCGCCGGCGTTGTCAGTGACCGGGCCATAGGCGTCGAGGGCCACGACCATGCCGGCCAGCGCCAGCATGCTGGTGACTGCGATGGCGATGCCGAACAGGCCGGCCAGCAGGTAGGTGACGATGATCGCGACGCAGATGATCAGCGCCGGGACCGCGGTCGATTCCATCGAGATCGCCAGGCCCTGGATCACATTGGTGCCATGGCCGGTGGTCGAGGCCCGGGCGACCGACTGCACCGGCCGGAAGTTCGTGCCGGTGTAGTACTCGGTGACCCAGATCAGCAGGCCGGTGACGACCAGGCCGCTGACCCCGCACAGGAAGAGGGAGAAGCCGCTGAAGCTGCCGCCGCCGACTGTGTAGTTGCCGCCGAAGCCGACCACGACCCAGGTGACCAGCAGGATGCCGACCAGCGACAGCCCTGCCGAGACCACGAAGCCGCGGTACAGCGCGCCCATGATGTTGTTGCTGGGACCGAGCTTGACGAAGAAGGTGCCGGCGATTGAGGCCAGGATGCAGATCGCGCCGATCGCCAGCGGGTAGACCATCATCCACGACATCACCGCGCCGGCCCCGGCGAAGAAGATCGAGGCCAGGACCATCGTGGCCACGGTGGTCACCGCATAGGTCTCGAACAGGTCGGCGGCCATGCCGGCGCAGTCGCCGACATTGTCGCCGACATTGTCGGCGATCACGGCCGGGTTGCGCGGGTCGTCCTCGGGGATGCCGGCTTCGACCTTGCCGACCAGGTCGGCGCCGACATCGGCGCCCTTGGTGAAGATGCCGCCGCCGAGGCGGGCGAAGATCGAGATCAGCGACGCGCCGAAGCCGAGCGCCACCAGCGGGTCGATCAGGCCGCGGCCGCTGGCGCCGGAGGCGAGCAGGATGGCGTAGTAGCCGGCGACGGCGATCAGGGCCAGGCCGGCCACCAGCATGCCGGTGACGGCGCCGGAGCGGAAGGCGATGGCGAGGCCGGCGGCCAGGCCCTGGCGGGAGGCCTCGGCGGTGCGGACATTGGCGCGCACCGAGATGTTCATGCCGATGTAGCCGGCGGCGCCCGACAGGACGGCGCCGATGATGAAGCCGATGCCGACGGAAATGCCGAGAAGCAGCGAGACGATGATGGCGATGACCACGCCGACCACGCCGATGGTGAGATACTGCCGGTTCAGATAGGCGCCGGCGCCTTCCTGAATCGCGGCGGCGATTGCCTGCATTCGGGCATCGCCCGGACTGGCCGACAACACGCTCCGTGAAGCCCACACGCCATAGGCTAACGCGCCAAGGCCGCAGGCCAGCACGAAGACAAGGACCGCTGACATCATTCTTGAGTCCCTCGCCCCTGTTGATGACGCACCCGGCCCGGTTCAGGCCGGCTCCGCTTCTTTTGCGCCGAAACGATGCCAGAGCAGGATGGTCAGGGCAATCAGCGTGAAATTTTTTTGCTTTGTGGCAGCCGGATGGGCTCACAAGCCAGCGATTCGGGCTGTTTGAGGGCGGCCGGAACCGGCGGCGCGGTCAGAAATGCCGCCAGCCGCTCAGCGACTCGACGGGGCAGCCCTGTGGGTCGAGCAGGCGCGCGCCCTGCCCCGCCGCAATCCGGCCGATCCGCGTCACCGGGGTGCTTGCCGCCACGGCCGCCGCCTCGATCGCGGCCCGGGTCGTCGGCGGGGCGCTGAACAGCAGCTCGTAGTCCTCGCCGCCGCCCCAGGCGATGTCCTGCAGCGCCGGGTCGAGCGCGATGGCGGCGCGGGCGGCATCGGACAGCGGCAGCCGGGCCAGCTCGACCTCCGCCGCCACGCCGGAGGCGTCGCAGAGATGCGGCAGGTCGCCCGGCAGCCCGTCCGACACATCCATCGCCGCACGGGCGAGGCCGACCAGGGCGCGGCCGAGCGCCATCCGCGGCTCCGGCACGCGGTGGCGCGTCGCCAGCGCCGCGGCGGCGTCGGGCGCCAGGCCCGGCAGCCGGCCGAGGATCGCGCGCAGGCCCAGCGCCGCGTCGCCCAGCGTGCCGCTGACATAGAGGTCGTCGCCGGGCCGGGCGCCGGAGCGGCGCAGCATCGCGCCCTGCGGCACCGTGCCGAAGGCGGTGACCGACAGCACCGCCGTTCCCGGGGTCCGCACCGAATCGCCGCCGAGCAGGCCGATGCCGTAGAGAGCCTGGTCGGCCGCAAGCCCCTCGACGAAGCGCTCGATCCAGCTCTCGTCCGGCTGGGCCGGCAGCGCCAGCGTCAGGGTATAGGCGAGAGGCGCCGCGCCCTTCGCCGCCAGATCGGAGAGGTTGGAGCGCAACAGCTTCTGCGCCACCCGCAGCGGATCCTCGTCCGGCAGGTAGTGGACGGTCTCGACCATGGCGTCGGTGGTGACCACCAGGTCGCGGCCCTCGCCGGGGTCGAGCAGCGCCGCATCGTCCGCCAGGCCGAGCGCGCCCTTCGTGGCGCGGGCCAGCGGCCGGAAGTAGCGGTCGATGCGCTCGAACTCGCCGAGCCCCATGGCGGTTCCTAGCCGGCGCGGGGTTCGTCGGGCCGCTGCTCTCGGGCGATGCGGTCGAGCACCGCATTCACCATCGCCGGCTCCTTGCCGCCGAAGAAGGCGCGGGTAACGTTGACATATTCCGAGATCACGATCGGCGCCGGCACATGCAGATTGGCCAGCAGCTCCCAGGCCCCCGCCTGCATCACGCAGCGCAGCAGCAGGTCCAGCCGCGACAGCGAGAACTGCGCGTCGAGCGCGCCGGAGACCAGGGCGTCGACCTCGTCGCTGCGCACCCGGGTGCCACGGACGATGTCGCCGAACAGCGGCGCGTCGGGCTCGACCATGGGCTCGTCCTCGACCGGCTCGCCGAAGCGGTGATGGACGAATTCGGAGATCACCTTGTCGAGCGGCGTGCCCGACTGCTCGAGCTGGTACAACGCCTGGACGGCGGCGAGGCGGGCGGCGCTGCGGCGGGCCTTGGCGGAGGGTTTCGGGGTCGCCATCGGTCAGGCCGTCAGCTGCTTGAAGTGCCGCTTGAGCTGGATCATCGCCAAAGCGGCCCGGGCGGCGCCGCCGCCCTTGTCCATCTCATCGACCCTGGCGCGGGCCCAGGCCTGGGCCTCGTTCTCGACGGTCAGGATGCCGTTGCCGATGGCCAGGCAATGGCGCAGAGCGAGGTCCTGCAGGCCGCGCGAGCTCTCGTTGCAGACCGTGTCGTAATGCGAGGTCTCGCCGCGGATGACGCAGCCGAGCGCGACATAGCCGTCGAATCGCCGTGCCGAGGTCGCGGCGATCTGCACTGCGGCCGGGATCTCCAGCGCCCCCGGCACCTCGACGCGCTCATAGGTGGCGCCGATCTGCTCCAGCACCGCGACGGCGCCGCGCGCCAGCTCGTCGGTGATGTCCTCGTAGAAGCGGGCCTCGACGATCAGGATGTGCGGCGCCGGGCCGGTGAAGGACACGGGCCGCTGTTCGGTCTTGGCGACCATGTCAGTCCTCCTGGACGCCGGCGATGGCGCGCTGCTCGACCACCGTGAGGCCGTAGCCGTCGATGCCGACGATGGTGCGGGGATGGTTGGACAGCACGATCAGCTTGCGCACGCCCAGGTCGAGCAGGATCTGGGCGCCGACGCCGTAGTCGCGCAGCTCATGCCCGCTCTCCTTCGCCGGCATGCCTTCGAGCCGCCGCTGCAGCCGCTCGCTCAGGCTGTCGGGCTGCGGCTCGCGGATCAGCACCACGACGCCCCTGCCCGCGCGGCCGATCTCCGCCATCGCCCCGTGCAGGATGCCGGCATTGCCGCCATGGACGTCGCCGAGCACGTCGTCCAGCACGTTCAGCGCATGCATCCGCACCGGCACCGGCTCCTCGCCGGAGATGTCGCCCTTCACCAGCACGACATGCTCGGCGTAGCGGGCCTTGTTGACATAGACCAGCATCCGCCAGTCGCCGCCCCAGCGGCTTTCGATCGTGGTCTCGAGCTTGCGCTCGACCAGCGATTCCTGGCAGCGGCGATAAGCGATCAGGTCGGCGATGGTTCCGATCTTGAGATTGTGGAACTGGGCGAACTTCACCAGGTCCGGCAGCCGAGCCATGGTGCCGTCGTCGTTCATGATCTCGCAGATCACCCCGGCCGGGTACAGCCCGGCCAGGCGCGAGATGTCGACCGCCGCCTCGGTGTGGCCGGTGCGCTCCAGCACGCCGCCGTCGCGCGCCACCAACGGGAAGACGTGGCCGGGCGTGGCGACGTCGGCCGGGCCGCAGGCCGGGTCGATCGCGACCGCGATGGTGCGGGCCCGGTCGGCCGCCGAGATGCCGGTGGTCACGCCTTCGCGCGCCTCGATCGAGACGGTGAAGGCGGTCTGGTGGCGCGAGGCGTTGCTGCGCGTCATCAGCTGCAGGCCGAGCTCGTCGATCCGCTTGTGCTCCATCGCCAAGCAGATCAGGCCGCGGCCGTAGCGGGCCATGAAGTTGACCGCCTCGGCATCCGCCATCTGTGCCGGGATCACCAGGTCGCCCTCGTTCTCCCGGTCCTCGTCGTCGACCAGGATGAACATGCGGCCCTGACGTGCCTCCTCGATGATCTCGTCGATCGGCGAGAGCAGCGCCTGGTCGTCGGGGCTCAGCCGGCTGTCTTGCGATCCCGCAGCAGGCGCGCCGTGTACCGCGCCAGCATGTCGATCTCCAAGTTCACGCGGCGATCCGTGCTTAAGCTTCGAAAGGTCGTGCATGACTGCGTGTGCGGAATGATGTTGACGCCGAAGCGGCAGGTCCCCGACGGGGTGTCGGCGACCTCGTTGACGGTCAGCGAGACGCCCTCGATGGCGACCGAGCCCTTGGAGGCGATGTAATCCGCCAGCTCGGCCGGGGCCTCGATGGTGAAGCGGACGCTGTCGCCCTCGGGCCGGCGGTCGACGATGGTGCCGACGCCGTCGACATGGCCGTAGACCAGATGGCCGCCGATCTCGTCGCCGAGCTTGAGCGAGCGTTCGAGATTGACCTCGGTGCCGACCGCCCAGTCGCCCAGCGTGCTGCGCGACAGGGTCTCGGCCGAGGCCTCGACTGCGAAGCGACCCGGCTGGGTCTCGATCACGGTCAGGCAGACGCCGTTGTGCGCGACCGAGGCGCCGATCTCGATCGTCGCCGTGTCGAAGGCCGTCTCGATGATGTAGCGGGTGTCGCCTCGCCGCTCGATCGCCGCGACGCGCCCCACATCGGTGATGATGCCGCTGAACATGGCCGGCACCCTATGACGGTCGCGCTGTGGTTTCCAGCGAAACCACATTGCGCGCGACGCAGCCCCTCCCTGCCGGAGCCGATCTTGAAACCAGCCGCAGCGGGCCGGGCGGCCGATCAGGGGCGCTCGCCGCGCAGCTGGTCGACGAAATCGCTGAACGCGCCGGGCTCCTGGAAGTCGCGGTAGACCGACGCGTATCGGATGTAGGCGACCTTGTCGACGCCGCTCAGCGCCTTCATCACCATCTCGCCGATCGCCTTGGACGGGATCTCGCTCTCGCCCGAGCTTTCGAGCTGGCGGACCAGCGAATTGACGATCCGTTCCAGCCGCTCGATGTCGATGTCGCGCTTGCGCAGGGCGATGCGCATCGAGCGCAGCAGCTTCTCGCGGTCGAACGGCTCGCGCTGGCCGGTCGACTTGATCACCGTCAGCTCGCGCAGCTGGATCCGCTCGAAGGTGGTGAAGCGGGCGCCGCAGGCCGGGCAGAAGCGGCGCCGCCGGATGGCCGAATTGTCCTCGGTGGGACGAGAGTCCTTCACCTGGGTGTCGTCGTGGCCACAGAACGGGCAGCGCATCGGTCCCCCCGGAAATGGTTTCGCCCACAGCGAATGGATACCATCCGTTGTGGGCGAACCACAATCTGTCGAGTGTCAGGACGGACGGATTCCAGCCTTGAACCGCGGCTCAGAGGTCCGGGTAGATCGGGAACCGGGCGCACAGCGCCTCGACCCGGGCCCGCACGGCGGTCTCGACCTTCGAGTTGTCCTCGGGGTTGGCGGCCAGGCCGTCCAGCACCTCGACCGCCATCTCGCCGATCTGGCGGAACTCGGCCAGGCCGAAGCCGCGCGAGGTCGCCGCCGGGCTGCCGAGCCGGACGCCGGAGGTGATGGTCGGCTTCTCCGGGTCGAACGGGACGCCGTTCTTGTTGCAGGTCATGCCGGCATGCTCGAGGCTGGCCTCGGCCGCCTTGCCGGTCAGCTTCTTCGGCCGGAGGTCGACCAGCATCAGATGCGTGTCGGTGCCACCGGACACGATGTCGAGCCCGCCGGCGCGCACCGTCTCAGCCAGCAGCTTGGCGTTCTCGACCACCGCCTTGGCATAGAGCTTGAACTCCGGCCGCAGCGCCTCGCCGAAGGCCACCGCCTTGGCGGCGATGACATGCATCAGCGGGCCGCCCTGCAGGCCCGGGAAGACCGAGGAGTTGATCTTCTTGCCGATCTCCGGGTCGTTCGACAGCACCATGCCGCCGCGCGGGCCGCGCAGGGTCTTGTGAGTGGTGGTGGTGACGATGTGGGCGTGCGGCAGCGGGCTGGGATGCACGCCGCCGGCGACCAGCCCGGCGAAATGCGCCATGTCGACCATCAGATAGGCGCCGACCGAATCCGCGATCTGCCGGAAGCGGGCGAAGTCGATGATTCGCGGATAGGCCGAGCCGCCGGCGATGATCAGCTTCGGCTTGTGCTCGTCGGCCAGGCGCTGCAGCTCGTCATAGTCGATCCGGGCGTCGTCGCGGCGGACGCCGTACTGCACCGCGTTGAACCACTTGCCGGACTGGTTCGGGGCGGCGCCATGGGTCAGGTGGCCGCCGGCGGCCAGCGACATGCCGAGCACGGTGTCGCCCGGCTGAAGCAGGGCGAAGAACACCGCCTGGTTGGCCTGAGCGCCGGAATGCGGCTGGACATTGGCGTAGGCGCAGTCGAACAGCGTGCAGGCACGCTCGATCGCCAGCGACTCCGCCACGTCGACGAATTCGCAGCCGCCGTAGTAGCGGCGGTTGGGATAGCCCTCGGCATATTTGTTGGTCAGGACCGAGCCCTGGGCCTCGAGCACGGCGCGGGAGACGATGTTCTCGCTGGCGATCAGCTCGATCTGCGTCTGCTGGCGCTTCAGCTCGTCCCGGATGCCGCGCAGCACGGCCGGGTCGGTGTCTTCCAGGCGGGCGGTGAAGAGGGAGCTTGCGGCGGTCATCTTGGCGGCGGAGTCGGGAGAGCTCATGGGCAAATCATCCTGGTCAGGCTGCAGGCACGTCGAGCTTGGCGATGCGGTCGCCGTGCCGACCGCCTTCGTAGTCGGTGGACAGGAACACGGCAAGGCAATCCCGGGCGGTCTCGAAGCCGATGATTCGGGCGCCGAGCGCCAGCACGTTCGCATCGTTGTGCTGGCGGCACAGCCGGGCGGTGGTGACGTCGTGGCAAAGCGCCGCACGGATCCCACGATGGCGGTTGACCGCGATCGAAATGCCGATGCCGGTGCCGCAGACCACGAGGCCACGCGACGCCCGGCCGTCCCGGATCGCTTGCGCCACGGCATGGCCGAAATCCGGATAATCCACCCGGTCCGGCCCGTTGGTGCCAAGGTCGAGCACCGTCAGCCCCTGCTCCTCGATCACGGCCCGGAGCTGGTCTTTGAGGGCATATCCGGCATGGTCTGCGGCGATGGCGACAGTCTCGGCGGCGTCAGTCATTTTGGTCCGATCGGATGGGGCGCGGGTGACCTTCGCATATTTTGCTTTGGAGAGTGAGCCGGAACGTGGCTCTATTCATGCGGGCGAGCCAGTTTGATCCGGCCGCAGCTTGCAGTTGTAGAATAGTTGGTAATTTTCCCATTACCGTTGACATGCGCGACATCAAATGCGACCTCGTTGTCGCTGTTGACGACACAAAGATAAGGATTTGATCAATGGAGGATTTTGCAAACACGACTGGCCGCAGCACCGACGATCTGGTGCAGATGACCACCCAGATTGTGACATCCTATATTTCCCGCAATAACGTCCCGAACGATCAGCTGGGGACGGTGATCCAGACCATTCATGAGGCATTGCGGAACATCGGCTCCGCGCCAACGGCCGCACCGGCCCCGACGCCGGCCAAGCCGGCGGTGCCGATCCGGCGGTCGATCCAGCCCGACTACATCGTCTGCCTGGAGGACGGCAAGAAGCTGAAGATGCTGAAACGGCACCTGCGGACGACGTACAAGCTGTCGCCGGAGGAGTACAGGCTCAAATGGGGGCTGCCGGCCGACTATCCCATGGTCGCGCCGAACTATGCGGAACAGCGCTCCGCCTTCGCCAAGAAGATCGGCCTGGGCCGTGCCCGCAGCGGCACGGACAAGGCCCGGCGCGGCTGATCGTCTTCGCCCTGGGGGCCGGGACGCCGCAGCGCGAGGCTGGCGGCGACCCGGCCCCTGTGCTGTTATGCGCCACGTTTTTCGATAGTTCCGGAGTTCGCCCATGACTTCCGCCGCTGCCACCGCGGCCGCCAAGCCGGCACAGACCGGCCGTGCCGCCTTCAACTGGGAGGACCCGCTCCTGCTTGAGGAGTTGCTGACCGAGGAGGAGCGAATGGTGCGCGACGCGGCGCGCGCCTATTGCCAGGAGAAGCTGCTGCCGCGCGTGCTCGAGGCGAACCGGCACGAGGTCTTCCACCGCGAGATCATGAACGAGATGGGCGAGCTCGGCTTTCTCGGCTCGACCATCGACGGCTATGGCTGCGCCGGCGTCAACTATATCTGCTACGGCCTGATCGCGCGCGAGGTCGAGCGCGTCGACAGCGGCTACCGCTCGGCCATGTCGGTGCAGTCGAGCCTGGTGATGCACCCGATCTACGCCTATGGCACCGAGGAGCAGCGCCAGAAGTACCTGCCCCGCCTGGCCACCGGCGAGATCGTCGGCTGCTTCGGCCTGACCGAGCCCGACGCCGGCTCCGACCCCGGCTCGATGAAGACCCGGGCGCGCAGTGTCTCCGGCGGCTACAGCCTGTCCGGCGCCAAGATGTGGATCACCAACTCGCCGATCGCGGACGTGTTCGTGGTCTGGGCCAAGGACGACAGCGGCGAGATCCGCGGCTTCGTGCTGGAGCGCGGCATGAAGGGCCTGTCCTCGCCCAAGATCGAAGGCAAGTTCTCGCTGCGCGCCTCGACCACCGGCGAGATCGTGATGGACGAGGTGTTCGTCCCGGAAGAGAACCTGCTGCCCAACGTCAAGGGGCTGAAGGGCCCGTTCGGCTGCCTCAACAACGCCCGCTACGGCATCGCCTGGGGCGCGATCGGCGCGGCCGAGTTCTGCTGGCACACCGCCCGGCAGTACACGCTGGACCGCAAGATGTTCGGCCGCCCCCTCGCCGCCACCCAGCTGATCCAGAAGAAGCTGGCCGACATGCAGACCGAGATCACCCTCGGCCTGATCTCGGCGCATCGCCTGGGCCAGCTCAAGGACGACGGCAAGGCCGCGCCGGAGGCGATCAGCCTGATGAAGCGCAACAATTGCGGCAAGTCGCTCGACATCGCCCGCCAGGCTCGCGACATGCTCGGCGGCAACGGCATCGCCGACGAGTTCAACGTCATCCGCCACGTGATGAACCTCGAGGCGGTCAATACCTATGAGGGCACGCATGACGTGCACGCCCTGATCCTGGGCCGGGCACAGACCGGTCTAGCCGCCTTCTGATCGCGGTCGGAGCGCGGAGAGACAAAAGGCGCGCCCCTCGGGACGCGCCTTTTTCGTGACCGGGCGGCAGGCGGCTCAGGCCGCGCTGGTCACCGGCTGGTCGGTGCTGTAGGCGAGGTTGCCGGACCAGAAGCCCTCGAGCCGCCGCAGCGTGGCGTTCAGCGTCTCGACGTCGCCGACACGCAGACCGGTGCCCTCCAGCGCATCGGCCTGGCGGCTGAACATGGTCTCGAGCCTGGACCGCAGCGCCTGGCCCTTGCTGGTCAGACGGACCCGGGTGGAGCGCCGGTCGTGCTGCGACCGCTCCTGCGCCAGATATCCGTTCTCGACCATTTTCTTGACGTTGTACGAGACATTCGAGCCCAGATAGTAGCCACGGGCGGTCAACTCGCCGATGGTCAGCTCGTCCATGCCGATATTGTACAGAATCAGACTTTGGACGTTGTTGATGTCTTGGACGCCAAAGCGGTCCAACTCTACCTTGACCACATCCAGAAAGCAGCGATGAAGCCGCTCAATGAGCGCGGTCATGCGGTAATAGGGATGATGCATTCAGACCTCCGACCCACTGGCGCTTTGTACTATCTAGACCGCCGTTCTACCACTCATAAAGCCACTTTAGACAAAATCATCCAAAACGAAAGTGTTGTGAGCAGGACAGGTGTTCACTGCAATTTGCACCGCATTCAGGACGAATTCGCGCTAGATGGGTGCTTCCGGTTGCCACGAAGGACATTTTTGATCCTCTCGCGCGAAGTTATCAACCCTCTGTATGCAGGCGTCATTCCCCGCGGGCGGTGCCGATCCGTGGCGGGCCGCCGCACCATGTTGTTTCCGGCCGGGGCTCCGTCCTAGAGTGCGCCCGCTCTTCCTGTCTCCGAGTGACCCGATGTCCCGCCTGCCCTTCCCCGGCTCCTACCCGACCACCCGGACGCGGCGCCTGCGCACCGACGGCTGGATCCGCGAGCTGGTGGCCGAGACCCGGCTGGGCCCGTCCGACCTGATCTGGCCGATCTTCGTGGTCGAGGGCGACCGGAAGCAGCCGGTCGAATCGCTGCCCGGCGTCGCCCGCTTCGATCTGGCCAGCGCCGCCGAGGCCTGCCGCCGCGCCCACGATCTCGGCATCCCGGCGGTGGCGCTGTTCCCGATGATCGACCGCGCCCTGCGCAGCGAGGACGGTGCCGAGGCCTGCCGCGCCGGCAACCTGGTGTGCCGCGCCATCAGCGCGATCAAGGCTGCGGTGCCGGATATCGGCATCGTCGTCGATGTCGCCCTCGACCCGTTCACCAGCCACGGCCATGACGGCCTGATCCGCGACGGCCGGATCCTGAACGACGAGACGGTCGAGATCCTGGTCCGCCAGGCGCTGGTCCAGGCCGAGGCCGGGGCCGACATCGTGGCGCCGTCCGACATGATGGACGGCCGCATCGGCGCGATCCGCGCGGCTTTGGACGGCGCCGGCCGCCAGGACGTCAAGATCATGGCCTATTCGGCGAAATACGCCTCGGCCTTCTACGGCCCGTTCCGCGACGCGGTCGGGTCGACCGGGGTGCTGGTCGGCGACAAGAAGACCTACCAGATGAACCCGGCCAACACCGACGAGGCGCTGCGCGAGGTCGAGCTCGACCTGCGCGAGGGCGCCGACATGGTGATGGTCAAGCCCGGCCTGCCCTATCTCGACATCATCCGCCGGGTGCATGACGGCTTCGGCGTGCCGGTCTTCGCCTACCAGGTCAGCGGCGAATACGCGATGATGAAGGCGGCGGCGCAGAATGGCTGGCTGGACTACGACAAGGCGCTGATCGAGGTGCTGACCGCGTTCAAGCGCGCCGGGACGTCGGGCGTCCTGACGTATGGCGCCGTCGAGGCGGCCGAACTGCTGGGCTGAGAGATCGCTTGTAAACGCTACTGGCGCGGCCGTCTGACGGCGAACTCGAAGCTTCCGGTGCTCACGGACTTAAACGTCCGCTGCGCGCCGGTTCTCGAAACCACCGCCAGCCGACTCACGCCAGCGCATTTCCAAACGATCTCTCCGTCTCAGCTGGCCGCGAGCCAGTCGCGGATCGGGGCGGTCTGGTCGGCCGCCATCAGCGCCGGGGCGTGGCCGCAGCCGGGGATGGTGAGCAGCGTGGTGCCCGGCCGCGCCGCCATGCGCTCGGCCGTTTCCGCGGTCAGCAGGTCCGACTCCGCGCCGCGGACCACCAGCACCGGGCAGCGGATCTGGTCCCAGACCATCCACAGGTCGACATCGGCGACCGGTCCGGCGAAGGCGGCGGCGATGCCGGGGTCGTAGGCCAGGCCAAGCGTGCCGTCCTGCCGGCGCCGGGCGCTGTGCTCGGCCAGATGCCGCCACTGCCCGTCGGTCAGCGGGCCGAAGGGCGCATGCACCCGCCGCAGATAGGCCTCGAGCTCGCCGAGATCGGCGAAGACCGGATCCTGCCCGACATAGGACCCGATTCGCAGCAGCGCCGCCTGCGGGATGAACGGGCCGACATCGTTCAGCACCAGCCGGCGGATCGGGGTGTTCGGCTGGGCCGCCAGCATCATGCCGATCAGCCCACCCATCGAGGTGCCGACCCAGTCCACCTCCGCCACGTCGAGCCGGGCGATCAGCGCCGCGGCGTCGCCGAGATATTGCGGATAACCGTAAAGGGCCGGATTGGCCAGCCAGCCGCTGCGGCCGCGGCCGACCACGTCCGGGCAGACCGCGGTGCGGCCGGACCAGGCCAGGTCCGCCGCCAGCATGTCGAAGTCCCGGCCGTTGCGGGTCAGCCCGTGCACGCACAGCACCGGCGGGCGCGACCGGTCCGAGCCCCAGGAGACATAGGCCAGGCGGTGGAAGCCGCCCAGGCCGAGCCCGAGGAACTGATGCTCGACCGGCTCCATCTTAAGCCGCCCGCGCCGCAGCCGGGCGCAGCGCGCCATCCTCGACCGCGATGAAGCGTCGGGCCTCGAAGCCGTTGAACCGGGTCTGCAGCACGTTGGAATAGGCGCCGATCTGGCCGAACTCGATCCAGTCGCCCTCGCGCACATCCTCGGGCAGCGGCGAGGTGCCGGGCAGGCTGTCGTAGCTGTCGCAGGTCGGGCCGAAGAGGGCGAAGCTGGCCAGCCTGCCGCCGGCCCCGCCCGGCCGCAGCAGGCGGACCGGATAGACGGTGCGGAACAGCTTCATGTCGGCCAGGCTGCCATAGGCGCCGTCGTTCAGGTACAGGCGGTGGCCGCGCCGGAACTCGACCTTCACCACCAGCGAGCAGGCCTCGGCCACCAGCGCCCGCCCCGGCTCGCAGAACACCGCACGGTCGGCGTCGGCCGGCAGCCGGGCCAGGCCGGCGCGGATCGCGGCGACGAAGGCGGAGAGCGGCGGCGCCTCGGTGCCGACATACGCGGCGGGGAAGCCGCCGCCGACATCGATCACCGGCACTTTTACCTCGGCCCTGGCGAGAATGCCGGCGCAGATCGTCAGGGCGCTCTCATAGGCGCCCGGATCCAGGCATTGCGAGCCGACATGGAAGGTCAGGCCGACGCGGTTGCCGGTGGCGGCGATGCGGCGCAGCAGCGCCGGCGCGGCTTCGACCTCGGCCCCGAACTTGCCGCTGAGGTCGCAGACCGAATCGAAGCGGGGCATGTCGACCCGCAGCACCAGGGTCAGGTCGCGCGCCCCGCCGGTCACCGCGAGGATCTTGTCCAGCTCCTCCTCGTGGTCGAGGCAGAAGGTGCGGATGCCGTAGCGGCGATAGGCCAGCTCGACCGCCTGGCGGTTCTTCACCGGATGCATGTAGTGCGACACGGCGCCGGGCAGCGCCGCCGCGGCCTCGATCTCGCTCAGCGAGGCGACGTCGAAATCGCGCAGGCCGCCGGCATGCAGCCCGGCCAGCACCGCCGGATGGTCGTTGCACTTGACCGCGTACATCACCGTGCCGGGGAACTGGCGCTGGAACTCCGCCGCCGACTCCCGCAGCACCCGGGGCCGCAGGCAGTAGACCGGCTCCTCCGGGCGGAGGGCGGTGACCATGGCGAGGGCGTCGGCGAAGGACTCCATCGAACCATCCTGCTGACCGCCGCCGGACGCGCGGCACGTCTGCATCATCTGGGCAGTGCCGGCCACTTGGCTAGCCCCCCGCGAAAATAGACCGAAGCGCACCGGGCGCCACGGATCGACCCTGCGCCCCCATGGCGCCTCGCATCGAATCGGACAGATTATTATAACACAGCACCGCCGCGACCGATCCCGGCCGGCCCGGAGACGTGACCGATGAGATGGCTTCGCCGCGGCGCGATCGCGCTGGCCTGCCTCCTGCTGCTGCTCGTGGTGCTGGCCGGCGCCGGCCTGTGGTGGCTGCGCACCGGGGTGCCGGCCGAATCGGGCACCGTCGCGCTCGACGGCGTGTCCGGCCCGGTCCGGATCTATCGCGACGGCCACGGCGTGCCGACGATCTTCGCGCAGAGCGACGGCGACGCCTATTTCGCCCTCGGCTGGCTGCACGCCCAGGACCGGCTGTGGCAGATGGAGCTGCAGCGCCGGGTCGGCGCCGGCCGGCTGGCCGAGCTGATCGGCGAAGCCGGGCTGCGGACGGACAAGTTCATGCGGACGCTCGGCATCTACCGCCTGGCCGAGGCCGATCTCGCCGCCCTGTCGCCGGAGACGCAGTCGGCGCTCGACCGCTACGCCGCCGGGGTCAATGCCTGGATCGACGACCACCCCGGCGCCCTGCCGCCCGAATTCTACCTGCTGCGAATCCGGCCGGAGCCGTGGCGACCGGCCGATACGCTGGTCTGGAGCAAGCTGATGGCGCTGCAGCTGTCGGCCAACTACCGCGACGAGATCCTGCGCGCCCAGGTGATCGCCAAACTGGGACCGGAGCGCGCCGGCACCCTGTTCCCCGACCTCGGCGCGCTGCCGCCCGCCACCCTCTCCGCCCTCGACCAGACCGCGCCGATGCTGACCGCGCTGGCACAGGCACTGCCGCCTCCGCTCGGGCCCCGCACCGCCTCGAACGAGTGGGTGGTCGGACCCAGCCGCACCGACACCGGCGCGCCGATCCTGGCCAACGACCCGCATCTGGGCTTGAGCGCGCCGATCCTGTGGTACCTGGCGCGGATCGAGACCCCGACCCTGTCGGTGGCCGGCGCCACCGTGCCCGGCGTGCCGCTGACCCTCTTGGGCCAGAACCGGCGGATCGCCTGGGGCTTCACCACCACCGGCGCGGATGTCCAGGACCTGTTCCTGGAGACGGTCGACCCGGCCGACCCGAACCGCTACCGGACCCTGGACGGCAGCGCCGCCTTCGAGACCCGACATGAGACCATCGCCGTCTCCGGCGGCGACCCGGTGACCCTGACCATCCGCAGCACCCGGCACGGGCCGGTGCTGTCCGACCTCGACCCGGGAGTGGCGGCGCTGGCCGGCGACGGCAAGGTCGCCGCCCTCGCCTTCACCGCCCTCGCCCCCGGCGACACCTCGGCCCAGGCGATCTACCAGCTCAATCGGGCCGGCAACTGGCAGGAGTGCCTGGCGGCGATGCGGCTGTACCGCACCCCGATACAGAACGTCGCCTATGCCGATGCCGACGGCGATATCGGCTTCCTGGTCCCGGGGGCGATCCCGATCCGCCGCTCCGGAAACGGCAAGCTGCCGGCGGACGGCGCCTCGGGCGCCCAGGACTGGACCGGCCTCATCCCGTTCGAGGCTCTGCCCCAGGCCTTGAACCCGCCCGGCGGCGCCATCGCCAACGCCAACAACGCCCCGGTCGGGCCGGGCTACGCCCAGTATATCGGCGACGGCTATGACGAGCCCTATCGCGCCCGCCGCATCGTCGAGCTGCTGGATGCCGACGGACCGAACACGGTCGAGCGCAGCCAGGCGATGCAGGCCGACACGCTGACGACAGAGGCGCGGGAGCTGCTGCCGCTGATGACCAAAATCGAGCCGGCGGATGACCGCATGGCGAAGGCGGTGGCCCTGCTGCGCGGCTGGGACCTGCGGATGGACCGCAACCGGCCGGAGCCGCTGATCTACATGGAATGGCTGCGGCGCTTCGCCCATGCCGTGTTCGACCCGCCGCTAGGCCCCCTGGCCGAGGACTATTTCGGGCTGCACCCGGGCGTCCTGGCGACGATCATGACCCGCGACCCGTCCTGGTGCGGCGACGCCACGGCCCCGCCGGCCGACTGCAAGGCACTGCTGCGGCAGACCCTTGGCGAGGCGCTGGACGCGCTGGCGCAGCGCCACGGCGCAGACATGGCCGCCTGGCGCTGGGGCGCCGAGCACATCGCGCCGCTGAGCGCCCAGGTGCTGTCGCGCGTGCCGGTGATCGGCGGCCTGATCTCACTGGCGACCCCGACCGACGGCGGGCCCTATACCCTGAACCGCGGCGGCACCTCGATCACCGATCCGGAGGCGCCCTATGCCGATGAGCACGGCGCCGGCTACCGTGCCGTCTACGACCTGGCCGACCGCGGCCGGTCGCGCTTCATGATCGCCACCGGCCAGTCCGGCAACCCGCTGTCGCCGCATTGGGGCGACCTGGTCGCGGATTGGCGAGACGGAAGATACTTGACGTTGCATGGTGGCGAGGCTGATCTCGCCGCCGCCGGGGCGTCGCTGACGACCCTGCAGCCGAGCCAATAACGGAACCGCCCAAATGAGCCCCGCCCCGCTGCCGGTCACCATCGACGACATCCGCGCCGCCGCCGCGGCCCTCGAGGGGCAGGTGGCCCGGACACCGGTCATCCCGGCGCCGCTTCTGTCCGGCATCCTCGGCTGCGAGCTGTTCCTGAAGCTGGAGACGCTGCAGCGCACCGGCTCGTTCAAGGACCGCGGCGCCTACAACAAGCTGCGCTCGCTCGACAAGGCGGAGCGCAAGCGCGGCGTGGTCGCCATGTCTGCCGGCAACCACGCCCAGGGCGTCGCCTACCACGCCACCCGCCTCGGCATCCCGTCGACCATCGTGATGCCGACCTATACCCCCTTCACCAAGGTGGCGAAGACCGAGGGCTACGGCGCCAAGGTGGTGCTGGTCGGCCAGACCCTCGACGACAGCATGAGCCACGCCCGCAAGCTGGTGGACGAGGAAAAGCTGACCCTGATCCACCCCTATGACGACCCGTATATCATCGCCGGCCAGGGCACGGCCGGGCTGGAGATCCTGGCCGATGTGCCCGATCTCGACGACTTGGTGGTGCCGATCGGCGGCGGCGGGCTGATCTCCGGCATCGCCATCGCCGCCCGGTCGATCAACCCGTCGATCCGGATCACGGGAGTGGAGGCCGCGCTTTACGCCTCGATGAGCGACGCGGTCGCCGGCCGCACCGGCGTCTATGGCGGCGCCACCATCGCCGAGGGCATCGCGGTGAAGAGCCCGGGCGTGCTGACCCGGCAGATCATCGCCGCGCTGGTCGACGACATCGTCACGGTCGACGAGACGGTGCTGGAGCAGGGCGTGCACCAGCTGATGACCCAGCAGAAGCTGGTGGCCGAGGGCGCCGGCGCCGCCGGCGTCGCCGGCCTCCTGGCCCATCCGGAGCGGTTCGCCGGGCGCAAGGTCGGCGTCGTGGTGTGCGGCGGCAACATCGACCCGCGCATCCTGGCCTCGATCCTGATGCGCGGGCTGGTGCGCAACGGCCAGATCGCCCGGCTGCGCATCGAGATCGAGGATGTGCCGGGGGTGCTGAGCACCATCGCCGGCATCATCGGCGCCACCGGCGGCAACATCATCGAGACCTACCACCAGCGCCTGTTCTTCCAGATCCCGGTGAAACGGGCCGACATCGACGTCGTGGTCGAGACCCGCGATCGCGCCCATGTCGACGTCATCATCGGCAAGCTGATGGAGTCCGGCTACCCGGCCAAGCTGCTGGGCGACGTCGGGGCGTGAGCAGGCGGCCGGCGCCAGGGAGCGCTTCATGAGGCGCGTGCTGATCACCGGCATGTCCGGGACCGGGAAGACCGCCGTGATCCGCGAGCTGGCGGCGCGGGGCCATGACGCCTGCGACCTCGACACGCCGGAATGGTCCGAATGGGTCGACGCAGACCCCGCCGACGCCCTGACCCCGGCCGAGGGGAAAGACTGGGTCTGGCGCGAGGACCGCGTCCGCGCCCTGCTGGCCGCGCCGCGCGACCGGCCGCTGTTCGTCAGCGGCACCTCCGAGACCATGGGCCGGTTCCTGCCCCTGATCGATGTCGTGATCCTGCTTTCCGCCCCGGTCGAGACGCTGCAGCAGCGGCTGGCGGCGCGATCCGAGGGCTACGGCCGGACAGAGGAGGAGCGGCGCAAGGTGGCCGGGCTGGTGGCGATGATCGAGCCGCTGCTGCGGCAGTCCGCCGGCCACGAGATCGACACGCGCCGGCCGGTCGCCGCCACCGTCGACGAAATTCTGAGGCTGACATGAGCCTGCGGTGGATTCCCTCTGCATACCCTGCCGTGGCGAGCCGGCATCCGAGTCGCTTGCCGACGATCCGGCACTGTGGTGCAGTATGGGCATGAGGTTGGCGTCCCGACCCAGGAGCGCTTGATGTCCGTCATCGACGGCAAGCTCGGCCGTCTGCAGCATTTCTACCGGTCAGGCCCCCTGCCCTGCCCCTATATCCCCGGTCGTGTCGAGCGCAAGCTGTTCACCCGGCTGAATGGCGGCGACGCCAGGGCGCTGAACACCACCCTGTCGCAGGCCGGGTTCCGGCGCAGCCACGACATCGTCTACCGCCCGGTCTGCCCCGGCTGCCGCGCCTGCGTGCCGGTGCGCATCCCGGTGGCGCGCTTCACGCCCGGCCGCAGCATGCGCCGGACCTGGTCCGCCAATCTCGACCTCACCCGCCGCTCGGCCCTACCGATCGGCAGCGACGAGCAGTTCGCCCTGTTCCTGTGCTACCAGCGGCACCGGCACGGCGACAGCGACATGGCGCGGATGTCGCGCGCCGATTACGGCAGCATGATCGAGGAAGGCAGCGGCAGCGCCGCGCTGATCGAGTTCCGCGACCCGACCGGCGCCCTGCGCGCGGCGGCGCTGGTCGACGTGCTGGAGGACGGGCTGTCCGCCGTCTACAGCTTCTACGACCCCGATGTGCCGGAGCGCAGCCTGGGCACCTATGTAATCCTGGCCCTGGTCGAGGAGGCGCGCCGGACCGGGCTCGAGCACGTCTATCTCGGCTACTGGATCCAACAGAGCCGGAAGATGGCCTACAAGGCCCGCTTCCAACCGCTGGAGGCCCTCACCGACACCGGCTGGACGACGCTCGACCAGGACGGTTGAGCCGCCGCCCTTCCCCACGATGCAGCAGAATCGGATACCGATGCCGAAGGGCCGGCGTCCGGTGCCAATCGTCGGTTGGTCTGGCGTGCGAAAGCTGATATTTCGCTGCAGCGAATTGCATCGATCCAATCAACGGCGCTGAAGCGTACAAGAATCGGGGGAGGCCAGATGGGGGCTTTGCTGGGTGCCAGCCGCGTCATCGACGCGGTGAACAGCTGGGTTGGACGAACCGTCTCCTGGCTCGTCCTCGTCGCCATCCTGGTCAGCGCCGGCAACGCCATCCTGCGAAAAGCCTTCTCGATCAGCTCCAACGCCTGGCTGGAGCTGCAATGGTATCTGTTCTCGGCGGTCTTCCTGCTGGCCGCGGGCTACACGCTGCTGCGGGGCGAGCACGTCAAGGTCGACATCCTCTACGCCCGCCACTCGCGCCGCACCCAGCTCTGGATCGAGATCTTCGGCACCCTGTTCTTCCTGCTGCCCTTCTGCGCCGTGGCGATCCTGATCACCTGGCCGGTGGTGGTGGACAAATTCGTCAGCGGCGAGACCTCGGGCGACGCCGGCGGCCTGATCCGCTGGCCGGTGTGGGCGCTGATCCCGGCCGGGTTCGCCCTGCTGGCGCTGCAAGGCCTGTCCGAGCTGATCAAGCGGCTGGCCATCCTGTCGGGCGACCTGCCCGACATCGTCCAGACGCACGGCCACGAAGCCGATCCGCTCTGAGCCGGCCCGCCAGCCCCTGCCCACCAGTGCCTGAAAGCCCGTCCGCATGACGCAGTTCCTGATCGAGAACATGGCGCCGATCATGTTCGCCTGCCTGGTGGTCGTGCTGCTGCTCGGCTACTCGGTCGCCTTCTCGCTCGCCGCCGTCGGCTTCGTCTTCTACCTGATCGGGGTCGAGCTCGGCGTGCTGCAGTTCAACCTGATCGGGGCGATCCCCGACCGGTTCTACCAGCAGATGTCGAACGAGACGCTGCTGGCCGTGCCGTTCTTCACCTTCATGGGACTGATTCTCGAGCGCAGCGGCATGGCCGAGGACCTGCTGGACACGATCGGCCAGCTGTTTGGCCCGGTCCGCGGCGGCCTGGCCTATGCGGTGATCTTCGTCGGCGCCCTCCTGGCCGCCACCACCGGCGTGGTCGCCGCCTCGGTGATCTCGATGGGGCTGATCTCGCTGCCGATCATGCTGCGCTATGGGTATGACCGGTCGCTCGCCTCCGGCGTCATCGCCGCCTCCGGCACGCTGGCCCAGATCATCCCGCCCAGCCTGGTGCTGATCATCATGGCCGACCAGCTCGGCCGCTCGGTCGGCGACATGTATGAGGGCGCGCTGCTGCCGGGGCTGGTGCTGACCGGCCTCTACACCGCCTACATCCTGATCATGACGATCATCCGGCCGAACAGCGCGCCGGCCCTGCCGCCGGAGGCACGTTCGCTGCGCGGCCTGGCGCTGGCGGGCAAGGTGGTCACCTCGCTGATCCCGCCGCTGGTGCTGATCTTCCTGGTGCTGGGCACCATCTTCCTCGGCGTCGCCACGCCGACCGAGGGCGGCGCCATGGGCGCGGTCGGCTCGCTGGTGCTGGCAGCGCTCAACCGGCGCCTGAACCTGACCATGATCAAGCAGGCGCTGGACACCACGACCAAGCTGTCCGCCTTCGTGCTGTTCATCCTGCTCGGCGCCCGCGTCTTCTCGCTGACCTTCTACGGCCTCAACGGCCATGTCTGGGTCGAGCACCTGATGACCTCGGTGCCGGGCGGCGTCATCGGCTTCCTGATCGTCGCCAATCTGCTGGTCTTCTTCCTGGCTTTCTTCCTCGACTATTTCGAGCTGGCCTTCATCATCGTGCCGCTGCTGGGGCCGGTGGCCGCGAGCCTGGGCATCGACCTGATCTGGTTCGGCGTGCTGCTGGCGGTCAACATGCAGACTTCCTTCATGCACCCGCCCTTCGGCTTCTCGCTGTTCTACCTGCGCTCGGTGGCACCGAACCGGGCCTATCGCGACAAGGTCACCGGCCGCACCATCGCGCCGGTGACGACCGGACAGATCTACATGGGGGCGATCCCCTTCGTGGTGATCCAGGTCCTGATGGTCGCGATCGTCATCGCCTTCCCGGGACTGGTGACCCACTACAAGTCGGGCCAGGTCGAGGCCGATCCTGCGTCCATCAACATCGACGTGCCGATGCCGGGCGCCGACGGCGCCAATCCGTTCGGCGCCCCGGCCGCTCCCGATTTCGGCACCCCACCGCCGCCGGATTTTGGCGCCCCACCGGCCCCGGGCGGCCAGCCCGCACCGGCCCCGGCGCAGCCCGGCGACCCGCTGCCCCCGCCCGACTTCAAGTAGCCAACAAAAAGGGCCGGTCCCGCGAAGGACCGGCCCTTCTTCATTCGACGAGGGAGCGGTTACTTCCCGGCCGCCTGCTGGGCGTAGACATAGCTGTCATAGGTGTATTCGGCGACGCGGAACCACTGATAGGCCTCGCCACGGAACTTCTTCCACGGCTCATAGATCGCCTTCCAGTTGGCGTTCGAGGCCGACAGCTCGTCGTACAGCTTGAAGGATTCGACATAGGCGGCATCGAGCACGTCGCGCGGCAGCGGACGCAGTTGCACGCCCTTGCCGACCAGGCTGCGGATCGCCGCGATGTTCTTCACGTCGTACAGCGCCAGCATGTTGAAGTTGGCGATCTCGGTCGCCACGGCCAGCGCCTTCTTGTAGCTGTCCGGCAGGCCCTCGTACTTCTCCTTGTTGAACAGGAAATGCACGGTCGGGCCGCCTTCCCAGAAGGCCGGGTAGTAGTAGAACTTGGCGACCTGGTAGAAGCCGAGCTTCTCGTCGTCATAGGGGCCGACCCATTCGGTGGCGTCGATCGTGCCCCGCTCCAGCGCCGGGTAGATGTCGCCGCCGGCGATCTGCTGCGGCACCACGCCGATCTTCTCTACGACGCGGCCGGCCAGGCCGGCGATGCGCATCTTCAGGCCCTTGAGGTCGGCCAGCGACTTGACCTCGCTGCGGAACCAGCCGCCCATCTGGGTGCCGGTGTTGCCGCCGGGGAAGCCGACCACGCCGTAATTGGCGAAGAAGGTGTTCAGCAGGTCATTGCCGCCACCATGGTAGAGCCAGGCGTTCTGCTGCCGGGCGTTCAGGCCGAACGGGATCGACGAGCCGATGGCGAAGGTCGGGTCCTTGCCGACATAGTAGTAGGCGACGGTGTGCGCCGCCTCGACCGTGCCATTCTGCGCGGCGTCCAGCGCCTGCAGGCCGGGCACCAGTTCACCCGAGGGGAAAACCTGGATCTGGAACTTGCCGTCGGTCAGGTCGGACAGCGTCTTCGACAGCACGTCGGCACCGCCATAGATGGTGTCGAGCGACTTCGGGAAGCTCGAGGCCAGGCGCCATTTGATCTCTGGCTTGTCCTGCGCGATCGCCGGCGCCGCCAGCGGCGCGGCCGCAAGCCCCACCCCCGCGGTCGCGATGAAATTCCGCCGCTTCATCTCTCGGGCTCTCCCCCTGTTCGCATCGAGCGTGGTTTTCGCAAGTCGCCGCGGTCGTCTGCCGCGGCGCTGCTGCCATCTAATGAAACTCGGAGATGGGACGCAACGCCGCAGAAGCGGCGCTGCGTCCTTTTGGTCTCAGGCGTCTCGACGCTGGGCGAAGCCGTCGATCTTGGCCAGCAGCAGGCCGGCCAGGGCGCCCTTGAGAATCGCCGCCGGAATGAACGGCACCAGGCCGCCGGAGATCGCGCCCGCCGGGCCGATCAACGTCGCAAGCCAAGCCACGCCGGTGACGAAGGGGATCAGCGAAGCGACGGTGATGGCCACGGCCATGCCGATGAGGCTGCGGGTCCAGCCGCGCTCCACCGCCAGGCCCATCAGCGCGGCCGAGACCACGAAGCCGACCAGATAGCCCGCGGTCGGGCCGGCGAGATAGGCCGGGCCGGCGACCGGGCCGGCGAAGACCGGAAGGCCTGCGAGACCCTCGGCGATGTAGGCCAGCATGGTCAGGCCGCCCAGGCGCCAGCCATAGGCGCCGCCGATCAGCAGCACCACGCCGGACTGCAACGTCATCGGCACCGGGTAGAACGGCACCTGGACCTTGGCCGACAGCGCCATCAGCGCCGTGCCCATCACCACCAGCACGGCGGCGCGCAGCAGGCCCGACTGGCCGTCGGCGCGCCACAGCGAGAGCATCGGGGGAAGGGTGCGGGTGGTCATGTCAGGACTCCGGTTGTCTTCTTCTAAGGCCGTCATCCCCACGAAAGCGGGGATCTCTCACCAGTTCTACCCGAAGAGATTCCCGCTTGCGCGGGAATGACGACAAGGGGGATTCACGAGAACTTGTTGGTCTGCGGGAAGCCGCGCGGCGGCAGGTTGCCGGTGCGGCCGCGGGCGGTGATCGGGATCTCCGGCTCGGTGCGGGTACGGCCGCCGCCCATCTGCCAGATCAGCCCCTCCTCGCGCTTGAAGGTGGTCAGGTCCGACAGCGCAGCGCCGTGGTACTTCTGCAACGTGACGCCCTTGCCGCGCGACATCTCCGGCAGCTCGGACAGCGGGAAGCACAGCAGGCGCCGGTTGGTGCCGACCACCGCCACGGTGTCGCCGGTGATCGGGCGGCACACCGCCGCCTTGGCGCCGTCATTCAGGTTCAGCACCTGCTTGCCGGCCCGGGTCTGGGCCAGAACGTCGCTTTCCGGCACCACGAAGCCACGGCCGTCGGTCGAGGCCAGCACCAGCTTGCGGCCGGGCACATGGGCCAGCAGGGCGACGATGTCGGCATCGTTGGCGAGGTCGACCATCATCCGGACCGGCTCGCCGAAGCCGCGGCCGCGCGGCAGCTTGTCGGCGCCGAGCGTGTAGAAGCGGCCGTCGCTGCCGAACAGCAGGATCTTGTCGGTGGTCTCGGCCTGCAGTACGAAGCCTTCGGAATCACCGTCCTTGTATTTGATCTCGGTCGGGTCGAGGCCATGGCCGCGCAGGGCGCGGATCCAGCCCTTCTCCGACAGGAACACGGTGATCGGCTCGCGCTCGATCTGCGGCTCCAGCGACACCACCACGGCCGAGGGCGGCTCGCCGATCTTGGTGCGACGGCGGCCGAGCGCAGTGTCCTGGCCGAATTTCTTCCGGATCTGGCCGATCTCGGTCGAGATCGCCTTCCAGCGCTTGCCCTCGTCGGCCAGCAGCGCCTTGAGGTCGTCGCGCTCGCCCGACAGGCCGTCGAACTCGCGCCGGATCTCCATCTCCTCGAGCTTGCGCAGGCTGCGCAGCCGCATGTCGAGGATGGCGTCGGCCTGCAGCTCGGTCAGGCTGAAGCGCGCCATCAGCCCCTGCTTCGGCTCGTCCTCCTCGCGGATGATGCGGATCACCTCGTCGAGATCGAGGAAGACGATCAGGTAGCCGCCCAGGATCTCCAGCCGCCGCTCGATCTTGGCCAGCCGGTGGCGCGACCGCCGCTCCAGCACCTCGTGCCGATGGTCGAGGAAGGCGCGGCAGACGTCCTTCAGCCCCATGACCCGCGGGACGTTGGTGGCGTCCAGCACGTTCATGTTCAGGCTGAAGCGGGTCTCCAGTTCGGTCAGCCGGAACAACTGCTCCATCAGCATGTCGGCTTCGACGTTGCGGCTCTTCGGCACCAGGACGATACGCACGTCCTCGGCCGATTCGTCGCGCACATCCTCCAGCGTCGACAACTTCTTGGCGGTGACGATCTCGGCCAGCTTCTCGATCAGCCGCGACTTCTGCACCTGGTACGGGATCTCGGTGACCACGATCTGGTACAGGCCAAGCGGCTGCTTCTCGATCTCCCAGCGGGCGCGGATGCGGAAGGCGCCGCGGCCGGTGGCATAGGCCTCGCGGATCGCCGCGGCGGATTCGACCAGCTCGCCGCCGGTCGGGAAGTCCGGTCCGGCAACCACGGTCAGCAGGTCGTCGACCGTGGCGGAGGGCCGCTTGATCAGCATCTGCAGCGCGTCGCAGATCTCGCCGACATTGTGCGGCGGGATCGAGGTCGCCATGCCGACCGCGATGCCCTGGCTGCCATTGGCCAGCAGGTTCGGGAAGGCGGCCGGCAGCACCACCGGCTCGCGGCCTTCGCCATCATAGGTCTCGCGGAAATCGACCGCGTCGTCGTCGATGCCTTCCAGCAGCGCCTCGGCGACGGCGGTCAGCCGGGCCTCGGTGTATCGCATCGCCGCGGCGTTATCGCCGTCGATGTTGCCGAAATTGCCCTGGCCGTCGACCAGCGGATAGCGCTGGGCGAAATCCTGCGCCATGCGCACCAGCGCATCGTAGATCGAGGCGTCGCCATGCGGGTGGTACTGACCGATGACGTCGCCGACGACGCGGGCCGATTTCTTCGGCGGCGTGGTCGAGGCCAGGCGCAGCTGCCGCATGGCGTAGAGTAGCCGGCGATGCACCGGCTTCAGCCCGTCGCGGACATCGGGCAGCGAGCGCGAGGTGATGGTCGACAGCGCGTAGTTGAGATAACGGGTGCTCAGCGCGTCATGCAGTGGCACCGGCAGGATCGACTCGGAAGGCTTGGTGGTCATGTCCGGGAGTCTAGCGTAACGGCGCGGCCGACCGAAGCGCGCTTCGGCGGTACGCCTCGACAAATCGGGTCCGCGCCTCGGGCGGGGCGCGGCCGGCCTGGGCGAACAGGTGTCGGTCGAAGAAATGGCCGGTCAGCTCCAGCCCCTGGGCCACCGTGGCCGGGACCGCCGGCTCGCGGCCGGTCAGGAAGCCGGGCAGCGGCAGCAGCCGGTCGCGATACGGCCCGGCGGCGGACAGCGACACCGCCCTCCCCGTCTTCGGGCTGATGAAGGCGAGATGGTCGTTGCTGCCGGTGACGGCGCAGCGCGAGACGTCGAGGCCGAAGCCGAGCACGCCGAGCAGCCCGACCTCCCACTGCACATAGGCGGCGTCCCAATGCGGCGTCGGCAGCGTCTCGAGGAAAGCGAGCGTGCCGTCATAGACCGCCGGCAGCGGCTGCCGCTCGGCCAAAGCTGCGTCGAGCACGGCGCAGGCCGAGACCAGGGCCAGGAGCCGCAACGGCTCGTCCATGATCGCGGCGGCCGGGGTGCGGTCGACCTCGAGCGTCCAGGTGCCGAGATGGTCGGCCAGCCGGCCGCGCCACTGCGCCGAGACCAGCGTGCCCGGCGGCAGCTGGGCGCGCCGACGCTGGCCGTGGACCACGCCGAGATGGCGGCCGTGCCCGCGGGTCAGCACGCCGGTGATCAACGCCGCCTCGCCATGCGGGCGGACGGTCAGGACGATGCCGTCGTCGCGCCAGTCCACATCATGCCCCGTCCAAGGTCATTCCGACCGTATAGCACGAAACGGGAACAAGCGAGATTCCGACTATGCATCGTAGTCCAGACCCCAGACCGAGTACCGCGCCGGGTCGTCGAGCCAGTTCTCGCGCACCTTGACGAACAGCGCGAGATGCACGCGCTGTTCGGTGATCTCCTCCAGCTCCAGCCGGGCGGCGGTGCCGATCGCCTTGATCATCTGGCCGCCGCGGCCGAGCACGATCGCCTTCTGCCCGTCACGCTGGACGTAGATGATCTGGGAGATGCGGACGCTGCCGTCCGGCTGCTCCTCCCAGCTTTCGGTCTCGACTGCGACCGCATAGGGCAGCTCCTGCTGCAGCCGCAGGAACAGCTTTTCGCGCGTGATCTCGGCCGCCAGCAGGCGCATCGGCATGTCCGAGACCTGGTCCTCCGGGAACAGCCACGGCCCCTCGGGCAGATGCGCGGCCAGATGACGGCGCAGGTCGTCGACTCCGCTGCCGGTCAGGGCCGAGATCATGAAGGTGTCGGTGAACACGCCGGTGGCGTTCAGGTCGGCGGCGAGGGACAGCAGCACCTCGTGCCGCACGGCGTCGATCTTGTTCAGGATCAGGATCGCCTTGCGCTTGGTCTGGGCCAGCTTCTCGACGATGCCGCGGGTCTCCTCGCGCACGCCCTTCAACGCGGCGTCGACCAGCAGCAGCACCAGGTCGCCCTCGGCCGCCCCGGCCCAGGCGGCGGCGACCATGGCGCGGTCGAGCCGCCGGCGCGGCTTGAAGATGCCGGGCGTGTCGACGAACACGATCTGGGTCGTGCCCTCGGTGAGGATGCCGAGCACCCGGCTGCGCGTGGTCTGCACCTTCGGCGAGACGATCGCGACCTTGGTGCCGACCAGGGTGTTGAGCAGGGTCGACTTGCCGGCGTTGGGGGCGCCGATCAGGGCGACGAACCCGCAGCGCGTCGCGTCTTCGGTCATGGGGAAAGCCTTTGCAGGAGAGCGGCGGCGGCGTCGCGCTCGGCCACCCGTTTCGACGGGCCGCTGGCGGTGGCGGCAGGCTGGCCTTCGATCTCGACGCGGATCTCGAAGACCGGCAGATGGTCGCTGCCGCCGCGCGACACCTCGACATAGCGCGGCAGCTTAAGGCCGCGGGCCAGCGCCCATTGCTGCAGCGCCGATTTCGGGTCCTGCGGCGGCGCTGCGTTCTGATCGATGAAGCCGGCCCAGGCCTGGCGGATGAAGCCGGCCGCGGTGGCAAGCCCGCCGTCGCGGTACAGCGCGCCGATCACCGCCTCGCAGGCATCGGCCAGGATGGTCGGGTTCTCGCGGCCGACCACGTCCTCGCCCGGCGACAGCACGAGATGGCGGCCGAGGCCGATCGCCTGGGCCACCTCGACCAGCGCCTCGCGCCGCACCAGGGCGACATGGCGCTTGGCGATGGCGCCCTCGGCCTCCTTCGGGAAGCGCTCGAGCAGCCATTCGGCGATGACCAGGCCGAGCACCCGGTCGCCGAGGAACTCCAGCCGCTCATAGCCGTGCTTGGCGATGCGCCGCTTCTGGCCGCTGACGCTGGGATGCGTCAGCGCCTCGACCAGCAGCATCGGCTCGCGGAAGGCGTGGCCGAGCCGCCGGGCGAACGCGTCGAGGCCCTCTTCGGTCCCGGCGGTCAGTGGATCCCCGTGAACATGCGGCTGAAGCGGAGCGCGAACGGCCATTTCCAGACCTGCCAGAAGCTGGCGTCGTCGAGGCTGAACCACAGGAACTCGGCGCGGCCGACGAAGTTCTCGACCGGGACGAAGCCGACATCGGCGCGGCTGTCGGCGCTGTTGTCGCGGTTGTCGCCCATCATGAAATAATGGCCCGGCGGCACGTCGTATTCCGGCGTGTCGTCATATTGCTGGTTGTCGCTGATCTCCAGGATCCGGTGCTCGACCGGCGGGTTGCCGTTCGCGCCCGGCAGCGTCTCGATGTACTGGTGCAGGGCGACGCGCTGGCCGTACTGGGTGGTCGCGCCGTAGGTCTCGATCTCGCGGCGCTCGACCATCTGGCCGTTGATGTAAAGCCGGCCGGCGGTGAGCTTGACCCGGTCGCCGGGCAGGCCGATCACGCGCTTGACGTAGTCGACCGAGGTGTCGTTCGGCTTGCGGAACACGGCGACGTCGCCGCGGGCCGGCGGGCTGCCGAGGATCCGGCCGTCGAACAGCGGCAAGCCGAAGGCGATGGTCTGGGCGCTATAGCCGTAGGAGAACTTCGACACGAACAGGTAGTCGCCGACCAGCAGCGTCGGGATCATCGAGCCGGACGGGATGTTGAACGGCTCGAACGCGACGGTGCGGATGCCGAAGGCGATCGCGATCGCATAGACCACGGTCAGGATGGTTTCGACCCATCCACCCTGCTTCTTCGACATCTCGACCGACTTCTGATGCTGGCTCATGGCGCCCCTGTATGGTCCGGCGGCGGTTGGAAATCAATCGCCGGTGAGGGCGACGTTGGTCGCAGCCCGGCGGAGCCGGGTCGGCGGTCAGCGGCTGCGGGCACGGTCCACCGCGCTGATCACAGGCATGGCGCGGAGCGCCGCGATGATGTTGGTCAGGTGCTTGACGTCCTTGACGTCGATGTCGATCAGGATCTCGAAGAAGTCGACCGACCGGCTGGTGATCTTGAGATTGGTGATGTTGCCGCCGTTCTTGCCGATCACCGTGGTCAGCGTGCCGAGGCTGCCCGGCTCGTTGCTGATCGTCACCTGGATCCGGCCGACATGGTCCTCGGCGGCGTCGGCGCCGGCGTCCCAGCTGACGTCGAGCCAGCGCTCCGGCGCGTTGTAGAAGCTCTCCAGCGTGTCGCAGTCGATGGTGTGGATGGTCACGCCCTTGCCGGTGGTGACGATGCCGACGATGCGGTCACCCGGGATCGGGTGGCAGCAACGGGCATAGTGCACGGCGAGGTTCGGGATCAGCCCGCGGATCGGGATCGCGCCCGGCCCGCCGGTGGTCGCGGCCTTGCGCGCCCGGGTCAGCGGCACGACCTTGCCCGAGCGCTCCTTCTCCTGCTGCACCTGGGCGCGGTGGCCCGGGAACACGGCGTGGAACACGTCGCGCGCGCCCAGCACCCCGGCCCCGACATTGGCCAGGATGTCGTCGGCCTGGGCGGCCTTGAAGATCTTGAGCACGCCTTCCAGCGCCTTGTCGGAGAACTCGTAGCCCTCCTGCCGGAACACGCCCTGCAGCATCGACCGGCCGAGCTTGGCGTGCTCGTCATGCTGCTGGGCGCGGATGAAGCGCCGGATGCAGGCCCGCGCCTTGCCGGTGGCGACGAAGCGCTCCCATTCCGGCGACGGCGTCGAGGTCTTCGAGGTGATGATCTCGACCTGGTCGCCGTTCTGCAGCAGGTGGCGCAGCGTCACCATGCGGCCGTTGACCCGCGCGCCGACGCAGGTGTCGCCGATCTGGCTGTGTACGGCATAGGCGAAGTCGACCGGCGTCGCGCCCTGCGGCAGGGCGATCACCGCACCCTTCGGGGTGAAGCAGAACACCTGGTCCTGGAACAGGGCCAGCTTGGTGTGCTCGAGGAACTCCTCGGGCTTCTGGGCCTGGTCGACAATGTCGAGCAGGTCGCGCAGCCAGCGGTACTGGGTGCCGTCCTGGTTGCGGTCGCCCTGCTTGTAGGCCCAGTGCGCGGCGACGCCGAGCTCCGCGATCTCCTGCATGTCGCCGGTGCGGATCTGAACCTCGATGCGCTGCCGCATCGGCCCGATCACCGCGGTGTGCAGCGACCGGTAGCCGTTCGGCTTCGGCGTCGAGATATAGTCCTTGAAGCGGCCGGGCAGCGAGGCATAGCGGCCGTGGATCAGGCCGAGCGCGTGGTAGCAGTCGCCCTCGGTCTCGACCACGATCCGGAAGGCCATGATGTCGGTCAGCTGCTCGAACGCCATGTTCTTGCGCTGCATCTTGCGCCAGATCGAGTACGGGCGCTTCTCGCGGCCGAGGACGGCGGCCTTGAGGCCCCCTTCGTCCAGCACCCGCTGCAGTTCGGCGATGATCTTCGAGACGACATCCTGGCCTTCCTCGCGCAGCTGGGCCAGGCGGCGGACGATACTCTCCCGCGCATCGGCGTGGAGCTGGGCGAAGGCCAGGTCCTCCAGCTCCTCCTGCATGCCGTGCATGCCGATGCGCTCGGCGAGGGGCGCGTAGATCTCCAGCGTCTCGCGCGCGATCCGGCGCCGCTTCTCCTCGTTGTTGAAGGCGCCGAGGGTGCGCATGTTGTGCAGCCGGTCGGCCAGCTTGACCAGCAGCACCCGGATGTCCTTGGACATCGCCAGGACCAGCTTGCGGAAATTCTCCGCCTGCTTGGACTGGTCGCTCTGCAGCTCCAGCTTCGACAGCTTGGTGACGCCGTCGACCAGCTGCGCCGTCTCGCGCCCGAACAGGCCCTCGAGCTCGCTCAGCGTCGCGCCGGTGTCCTCGACGGTGTCGTGCAGCAGGCCGGTGACGATCGAGCCGGTGTCGAGCTTCATGCCGGCCAGGATGCCGGCGACCTCGATCGGATGGACGAAATAGGGGTCGCCGGAGGCGCGCTTCTGCGAGCCATGCGCCTTCATCGAATAGACATAGGCGCGGTTGATCAGGTCCTCGTCCGCCGACGGATCGTAGGCCTTGACCCGCTCGACCAGTTCGTATTGGCGGATCATGCCGCGCCCCGCCACCGATCCATCAGCGATTCTCCCGGACGAACGACCCAGCGCCCGCCCGGATCATAAATTGACCAAAATCCGCCGCGTTGTGGATCAAATTCGGCAGGCGCGCGGCAGCCATGTCCCCGCCCCGACCGGTCAAGCCGCATCATCGATCTCCCGACAGGCGGCCTGACACCATGCCGGGCAGTTCCGCTCGGATCAGATGTCGTCTTCGGAGGAGCCGATTTCCAGGTCGCCGCGGCCGTCGTCCTCCTCGGCCTCGTCGTCTTCCGCCTCGTCCTCGACGACTCCGATGCCGAAGGTCGACTCCTCGTCCGAGCCGACCGCGGCGGCCGGGTTCTGCGGCGCCACACCGGCCTTGAGCCACTCCTCTTCGCCGGCCATCAGCTCGATGATCTCGTCATCGGCCTCGTCGATCTCGGCGAGCTTCTGATGGCCCTTGACCAAGGCCTCCTGCAGGCCGTCCAGCGGGACCGTCTCATCGGCGATCTCGCGCAGCGCCACCACCGGGTTCTTGTCGTCGTCGCGGTCGATGGTCAGCGCGGCGCCGGACGAAATGTCGCGGGCGCGCTGGGCCGCCACGAGCACCAGGTCGAACCGGTTCGGGATCTTGAGGACGCAATCCTCAACGGTGACGCGAGCCATGGGCTACCGCTCCTGCACGAAATACAGCCACGACGATAGAATCGTGACAAGATGGATGCAACGCAACGGTCGCATCTTTGTTATAGCGAAGGGCGGACCACGTAGCGCAGATGCGGCGGATGCGCAAGCCTCGTCGCGAACCGTTGACCGCTCCTTGCAAAGTGGGTAGCGAACCCAATCTGTCAACCTGTCCCCTGCCGCGAAGGAACGCACATGATATTCTATAAGGAAGAACGGCTCGCAATTTTCATTGATGGCGCCAACCTGTACGGCGCGGCTCGTTCGCTTGGTTTCGATATCGATTATCGCCGGCTGCTCGACCTGTTCGCCAAGAAGGGTCGCCTGATCCGCGCCTTCTATTATACCACGCTGATCGAGGATCAGGAATATTCGCCTATCCGACCGCTGATCGACTGGCTGGACTACAACGGCTACAGCATGGTGACCAAGCCGTTGCGCGAGTACACCGACAGCCAGGGCCGCCGCCGGGTCAAAGGCAATGTCGACATCGACCTGGCGATCGACGCGCTGGAGATGGCCGACCGGGCCGACCACATCCTGCTGTTCTCCGGCGACGGCGACTTCAAGCGGCTGGTCGAGGCGATCCAGCGCAAGGGCGTCCGCGTCACCGTGGTCTCGACCATCAAGTCGAGCCCGCCGATGGTGTCGGACGAGCTGCGCCGTCAGGCCGACAACTTCGTCGAGCTGATGGAGCTGTCGCCGCACATCCAGCGCATGAACGCGCCGAACCGCACCCAGGTCGCCCCGGCGGTCGAGGGTGATGACGGCGTGGTCGAGGAGACGGTGCAGCAGGCCGGCAACTACGCCCGGTCCGCTTGATGTGGCCCAGGCCGGTTTCCCCGTGAGGGAACCGGCCTGCCGCGATCAGCCGCGGTCGCGCAGGACGCGAGCCTTTTCGCGCTGCCAGTCGCGGGCCTTGATGGTCTCGCGCTTGTCATGCGCCTTTTTGCCCCGGGCCAGGCCGAGATCGACCTTGGCGAAGCCGCGGGCATTGAAATAGATCGACAGCGGGATGAGGGTCATGCCATCCCGCTTCACCTTCCCCAGCAGTTTGTCCCGCTCGCGCTTGCGCACCAGCAGCTTGCGCGGCCGCTTCAGCTCGTGGTTGAAGCGCTGCGCCGGCCCGTATTCCGGGATATGGGCGTTGAACAGGTACAGCTCGCCCTGCATTTCGCCGGCATAGGCGTCCTGCAGGTTGCCGCGGCCCTCGCGCAGCGACTTCACCTCGGTCCCGACCAGGACGATGCCGGCCTCGACATTCTCGTCGATGAAATAGTCGTGCCGCGCCCGCCGGTTCTGCGCGACGACGCGGCCCGGGGTTTTAGCCGGCATTTCTCACACTCCCTGCGCCCTGCGTCG
>NZ_VCCH02000061.1 GCF_005938675.2 Mycobacterium sp. KBS0706 | reverse complement strand
CCGGTCTCCTCCACCAGCCCCTGGCTGTCGACCAGGCGTCGGAAGTTGGGCGCGTGCAGGCGCAAGCCTGCCAGCGCCTCGACCGTGCGCTGCAGCTGCGACAAAGTGAAGGTCGGCGGCATCAGCTCGAACACCACCGGCCGGTACTTGATCTTGCCGCGCAGCCGGCCGATCGCGGTCGCCAGGATGCGGCGATGGTCGGCCGCCATCGGCGCACCCTCGGCCAGCGCCGGGCAGGCGGGACGGGTGCCGTCCTGATGCGCCTCGGCGGCCAGCCCGGCCTCGTACATCAACTCGTAGCGCTCCAGCACCCGCTCCTCGCCCCAGGGCAGGCCGCCGAGGCCGAAGGCGAGGCGCAGCCGGGCCTCGCGCCGCCGCCGCTCCGGCTCGGCCCCGGCCGCCTCGACCCAGCCGGCCAGCGCCGGCTCGATCCGGTCCAAGAGCTCCGGGCGGCCGCTGCGGCGGTCCTCCCACGGAAAGTGGCGGTACCAGTCGCTCCACAAGCTGTCGCCGGCCGGCGCCGCCTCGCGCAGCAGCGCCAGATAGCCGACCGACAGCACCCGGCCCGGCCCGGCGAGGTGCCGGTCGCGGTCACCGAAGGTGTAGAGCTGCTCGACATAGCCGAGCGGCTGGCCGGTCTGGGCCTCGACCCAGGCGCGCAGCCCCAGCTCCAGCGTCCGGTGCTGCGGCTCCAGCGGGCCGGCGGGCAGGGCGTCGACGCCGTCCGGCCCGCGCAGCGCCAGCACTCGCGGCGTCTCCCCGGCCACCGCCACGACCACGGCCGACAGGTCGACCGTCACCCGGTCCTGGGCGGCCCGGCTCTGGGGCCCTCGGGCCTGGGGGGAATTCGGCGCCCGCTGCGCCCTGGCCGTCACGCCGGCCATCGTGGATCCGTAGCCTCGACTCGCATGCGGCCAGGATAGCATGCGCAGGCGTCGGTTCGGTGACGAGTCGCGGAGAGTTAACCCGGAGGCAGCGGTTCGAACACCGGCGGCTCCAGGCGAGCGAAGCAGTCGTGGTCAGGCCGACGGGACGGGTCGTCGAGGAACCGGCCGGCAATCCATTGGGCGCAGGGCTGGCCGCGATCGAGGACGCCATGCCCTTGTCCTGGGAAGACGAAGCTGTAGCCGTGGGCTAGCCGTCTGACCGCCGCCTCGGCCCAGGACGGCGGGGTGCGCGGATCGAAGGCCCCCGAGATCAGCAGCGCCGGGATGTCGCTGGTCACCGGCGCGGCGTCGGCTGCAGGGCTTCGGGGGACCGGCCATGCCGCACAATATCCATCGGCCGTCGGATCCCAGACCAGATCGCCGAAGCGGAGATCGGCAGACCTGGCCTTCACCACCCAGTCGGGGTCGGCGGGAAACGTGTCGGCACAGGCGATCGAAGCATAGACCGCCTGATCGTAGCGGTCTTCGTTGCGGACAAAGTCGGTGACCTCGATCAGCTTGCCGTCGACGATCTGACGGGTCTCCCCAGCCTCCAGCTCCGCCACCAGCCTTGGCAAGGAGCGCGTCTTGTCGCCGGATTGGAGCATCTGGTCGGCGATGTCCAGCAGCATCCAGCCATCGATCCGGGCCGTCGCATCGTCGAAGATCGTGACGGTCAGAGGTTGGGCATCGAGCCGCTCGGCGAGCGACAGGAAGCGTCGTTCGAGGTCGGGATAGTCCGCGTTGCAGATGGTGTCGGTTCGACACGCCTCCATCAGGGCATCGAAGGCCTCGCCCGTGTTCCTGGCATAGTCGTAGAAATTCGCGTCCGGGGGCCACACGCCATCGAGGATGACCGCGCGGATGCCCTGCGGATGATCGCGCATCACGCTCAGCGCGACGCGCGATCCGAACGAAACGCCCCATAGATTCCAAGCGGCATAGCCAAATGCCCTGCGGAGATCCGCAACATCCGCCGCCATGTCCGCGGTCGTGATCCGGCCGGGGTCATATCCGGCCTGCCGGAAGCGGGACCAGCAAGTCTCGGCCTTCTCCCGAAAGGAGGCCCGCCATCTCTCGTCGGACCGTGAGGTATGGTCCAGGATTTCCAGCATCAGAAACTGGTCCAACCGACCGCAGGACGCGGGCAGGATCTGAGACGCGCCGACACCGCGCGGGTCGAACAGCACAAGGCGGCGGTTGCCGAGCCAGTCCTGCTCTTTGACCGCGCGTGCCCAGTTCATGAGCCCCTCTGCATCCAAGCCTGTCCACAAACCCGGCCCGCCATTGATGTACAGCAGCGGGGCCGGCCGCAGATCCTGGCCCGTCCGCCACAGCGTCGCCACCCGCAGGCGGATGCGCGGGCCGTCCGGCCTAGCGCGGTCTTCCAGAACGGTGACGGTGCCGCAGTCCGCGGTGACACCCTTCGGGAGGGTCGTGCCGGCCGGACAGTCGTCGGCGGTGAAAAAGGGTGGCCGGGACTCCTCCGCGAGGGCGCTGCCGGCGGCGAGAAAAAGCAGGAGGACGAAAATCCAGCGCATGCTATCGGGCTCGGAACCAGGCGAAATGGCAGCCATTCTGCCGGAGGCAGGGCAGGGGCGTCGAGCCGCGGCTTGACAGGCCGGCGCGCGCAGTGTCACTGACCGGCGTTTCTGCCCTGGTCCGAGAGCATCCCCATGCACGCCTACCGCACCCACACCTGCGGCCAGCTTCGTCCCGAACAGGCCGGCGAGACCGTCCGCCTGTCGGGCTGGGTCCATCGCAAGCGCGACCATGGCAATCTGCTGTTCCTCGACCTGCGCGACCATTACGGCCTGACGCAATGCGTGGTCGACACCGACAGCCCGCATTTCGCGGCGGCCGAGGCGGTGCGGGTCGAGAGCGTCGTCACCATCACCGGCACCGTGGTCAAGCGCAGCGCCGAGACGTCCAACGACAAGCTGCCGACCGGCGGCATCGAGGTGCGGATCGACGACTTCGTGCTGCAGTCGGCCGCCCAGGTGGTGCCGCTGCAGGTGGCGTCGGACGAGGACGCTGGCGAGGACATCCGCCTGCGCAACCGCTTCCTCGACCTGCGCCGGCAGAAGATGCAGCGCAACATCGTGCTGCGCAGCGAGGTCATCTCCTCGATCCGCCGCCGCATGATCGACCAGGGCTTCCGTGAGTTCCAGACGCCGATCCTGACGGCGTCGAGCCCGGAGGGCGCGCGCGACTTCCTGGTGCCGGCGCGCCAGCACCCCGGCAAGTTCTACGCCCTGCCGCAGGCGCCGCAGCAGTTCAAGCAGCTGCTGATGGTGGCCGGCTTCGACCGCTACTTCCAGATCGCGCCCTGCTTCCGCGACGAGGACAGCCGCGCCGACCGGTCCCCGGGCGAGTTCTACCAGCTCGATTTCGAGATGAGCTACGTCACCCAGGAAGACGTGTTCCAGACCATCGAGCCGGTGCTGCGCGGCGTGTTCGAGGAGTTCTCGGACTTCACCGGGACGAAGCGGCCGGTCACCGCCGGCGCCTTCCCGCGCATCCCCTATGCCGAGTCGATGCTGAAATACGGCAACGACAAGCCGGACCTGCGCAACCCGCTGGTGATCACCGACGTCACCGCCGTCTTCGGCCGCGAGGACGTGACCTTCCGCGCCTTCAAGGGCGTGGTCGAGAGGGGCGGCGTGGTGCGTGCCATCCGCACGCCGAAGGTGGCCGACAAGCCGCGCAGCTTCTTCGACAAGCTGAACGGCTGGGCGCAGGAGCAGGGGGCGCCGGGCCTCGGCTACGTCGTGTTCGAGGCCGGCGCGGGCAAAGGCCCGATCGCCAAGTTCCTGGAGGCGGGCGCCCAGGCGGCGCTGCGCGAGGCGACGGGCGCCGAGGATGGCGACGCGGTGTTCTTCGTCGCCGACCTTGAGGCCGCGGCCGCCAAGCTGGCCGGCTTCGCCCGCACCCGGATCGGGCAGGAGCTCGAGCTGATCGACCCGGACCGCTACGAGTTCTGCTGGATCGTCGACTTCCCGATGTACGAGCTGAACGAGGAGACCGGGCAGATCGACTTCAGCCACAACCCGTTCTCGATGCCGCAGGGCGGGCTGGAGGCGTTGGAGACGCAGGACCCGCTGACCATCAACGCGTTCCAGTACGATATCGTCTGCAACGGCGTCGAGCTGTCCTCGGGCGCGATCCGGAACCACAAGCCGGAGATCATGATCAAGGCGTTCGAGATCGCCGGCTACGGCCGCAACGAGCTTGAGGCCAAGTTCGGCGGCATGCTGTCGGCCTTCCGCTTCGGCGCCCCGCCGCATGGCGGCTCGGCCCCCGGCATCGACCGCATCGTCATGCTGCTGGCGGACGAGCCGAACATCCGCGAGGTCATCGCCTTCCCGATGAACCAGCGCGCCGAGGACCTGCTGATGGGCGCCCCGGCCGAGGTCGACGCGGCCCGGCTGAAGGAGCTGCACATCAAGCTCGACCTGCCGAAGAAGGCGAACTGAGGCGGCGCGCGCCGCAGCACTTGCGTCGGCTCGCGGCTTCGGGCTCAGATGCTGCATGTCCCGCATCGCACCATCCGCCGCCCTCGCCCTCCTGCTGCTGTCCGGTGCGGCCCAGGCCGCCCCGGCGGCGGCGCTGCAGCCGCATCGGGCGGTGTATTCCCTGACCCTCGACATGACGCGCGGCCAGCGCAGCGTGATCTCGATCGCGGGCCAGATGGAGTATCGCTGGGCCGCGGCCTGCGACGGCTCCAGCTTCGAGCAGAACTACCAGGTGGCGATGGTCTACGCCTCGGGCGACACGCTGACCCGCAAGACCCGCTACGCCGGCTGGGAATCCGCCGACGGGCACGAGCTCACCTACAATCTCAGCTCCTCGACCAATGGCGAGGACAAGGAGGACATCCGCGGCACGGCGCGGCTGGACGGCGCCGGGGGCGGCGATGCCGTGTTCAAGACGCCGGCCGACCTGAAGCAGGCGCTGCCGGCCGGCAGCCTGTTCCCGACGACCCATATGCAGCGGCTGGTCGAGGCGATGCGGCAGGGCCAGTCGATCTTCACCGCCGGCTTCTTCGACGGCAGCTCCACCGACGGGCCGCAATATGTCAGCGTCGCGATCGGCCGTGAGCAGCCGGGCGACCCGGCTGCCGACTCGCTGCGGCAGGGGCCGTCGCATCCGGTCGTCATGGCTTTCTTCACCGTCGGCAAAGCCGACAAGGACAAGAGCGCGGAGCAGCCCGACTACGAGCTGCGCCAGCGCCTGTTCGAGAACGGCATCGCCGACCGCATCGTGATCGACTACGGCGACTTCGCCATGGCGGCGAAGCTGGACACGCTGGAGCCGATCGCCGCGCCGCGCTGCGATTGAGGCGCCTCAGGCCCCCAACCGGTCCGACACCACCGACCAGTTGACCACGGTCTCCAGCACCGCCTTGACGTGGTCGGCGCGGCGGTTCTGGTAGTCCAGATAATAGGCGTGCTCCCAGACGTCGATGCCGAACAGCGGCTGGCCGCCATGGGCGAAGGGCGAATCGGCGTTCGAGGTGCCGACCAGCTCCAGCTTGCCGGCATCGGCCACCAGCCAGACCCAGCCGCTGCCGAACACCTTGGCCGCCGCCTCGGTGGCGGCCTTGACCAGCGCGGCCTGGTCGCCGAAGGACTCGCCGATGGCGTCGGCCAGCCGGCCCTGCGGCGCCTTCGGCCCGCCGGGGGTGAACTGCTCCCAGTACAGGTTGTGGTTCCAGGCCTGGCCGGCCTGGTTGAACACCGCCGCATCCTTGGCCGAGGCCGACTTCACCACCACCTCGGCCAGGGTCATCGATTCATAGGGCGTGCCGGCGGCGAGCTTGTTCAGCGCGTCGAAATAGGCCTTGTGGTGCTTGCCGTAATGCAGGCCGACGGTCTCGGCGCCGATGGTCGGCGCCAGCGCGTCCTCCTTGAACGGCAGCGGCGGCTGCTTGAACGGGCCGGCCGGCGCCGCCGCGGCGGTCTGGGCCATGGCCGGGCGCGGGGCGCCGATCCGGACGACGGTGGCGGCGAGAGCGGCGGCCCCACCCAGCGTCAGGGCATCACGTCGGTTCATCGCAAGGCTTCCTCGGTTAGACACCGGCCGTGCCGGCGGATCGCGTGGACAGCAGGTGGGGCGGAGTCTTCCCCCGACCAGAGGCCGCCGCACAGAGGGAATCTGCCGCGACGGAAGGACGCGACGGCCTACCCCGGGCGGCGCGGCAGGCCGGAGCGGCCCTTGGCGATGACGTCCGGGCCCAGCTTGCGGCGCATCTCGTCCATCGCCTCCTCGACCGCGCGGCGGCGGGCGGGGGCGGGGTCCAGCAGGTCCGGCGGGTCGGCCAGGCGGCCCTCGACCAGGTCGGTGCAGCCGATGCCGATCAGCCGGAAGGCCTCGCCGTTCGCCGCCTGCTCGACCATCGGCACGGCGACGCGCCAGATCGCCTCGGCCAGCTGGGTCGGGTCGGCGAGGCGGTGGCTGCGGGTCAGCTGCCGGAAGCCGGCGGTCTTCAGCTTCAGCACCACGGTGCCGCCGGCCAAGTCGTGCTTCTTCAGCCGCGTCGCCACGGTTTCGCACAGCGGCCACAGCTCGCGCAGCAGCGCCTGCGAGTGCTGGATGTCGGTGTTGAAGGTGGTCTCGGCCGAGACGCTCTTGGTCTCGCCGTCCGGATCGACCGGCCGCTGGTCCTCGCCGCGGGCATAGCGGTAGAGGCGCCGGCCGAACACGCCGAAGCGGCGGACCAGCGCGCCTTCGTCCAGCCGGCGCAGGTCGCCGACCGTGCGGATGCCGTCGCTGAACAGCTTCTCGCGCATCACCTTGCCGACGCCGGGGATGATGCCGGCCGGCTTGTCGGCCAGGAAGGCCATGGCGTCGGCCCGGCCGATCACGGCGAAGCCGCGCGGCTTGTCCAGGTCCGACGCGATCTTGGCCAGCATCTTGTTCGGCGCCAGCCCGATCGACAGGGTGACGCCGATCTCGCGCTCGACCTGGCGGGCGATGGCGGCGCAGGTCTCGGCCGGGCTGCGGCCGTGCAGCGCCTGGGTGCCGGTGAGGTCGAGGAAGGCCTCGTCCAGCGACAGCGGCTCGACCTTCGGCGTCGCGGCCAGGAACAGGGCACGGATCTGCCGGCTGACCCCGGCGTACTTCGCCATGTCCGGGCGCAGCACCACGGCGTCGGGGCAGGCCTCCAGCGCCTTGAACATCGGCATGGCCGAGCGCACGCCGTACAGCCGGGCGACATAGCAGGCGGCCGAGACCACGCCGCGCACCCCGCCGCCGACGATCACCGGCCGGTCCGCCAGATCCGGCCGGTCACGCTTCTCCACCGTGGCGTAGAAGGCGTCGCAGTCGAGATGGGCGATGCTCAGCGCGTGCAATTCGGCATGCCGGACCAGACGCGGCGACCCGCAGCGGGCGCAGCGCCGCGCGCCCGGCGGCGGATGGGTGCCGCAGTCCCGGCACAGGCCGGGCAGCAGCCCGGCCCGGTCCGGCTTCGGAGTCATCGGGCTGGCCGCGGTGTCACGAGATCGGACATGGCGCGATTGTACCCGTTTTGTACCGGATCCGCACCGGTCTCCGATCGCGGATCTTTACAACGCCGCGTGCCGCACCGATTCTGGTCCGGGGGCGTCCGGTTGCGGGCGCCGGGGGACCGGGCCATGCCGAAGACCGTGCTGATCGTCGAGGACAACGATCTCAACCGGAAGCTGTTCGTCGACGTGCTCGAGGCCAATGGCTACGCCACGGTCGCCACCGACAGCGCCTCGGAGGTGATGGCGCTGGCGCGGGCGCACCGGCCCGACCTGATCCTGCTCGACATCCAGCTGCCCGAGATCTCGGGGCTGGAGGTGACGCGATGGCTCAAGGCCGACCGGGATCTGGCGGCGATCCCGGTGATCGCGGTGACGGCGCTGGCGATGAAGGGCGACGAGGCGATGGTGCGCGCCGGCGGCTGCGACGACTACATCTCGAAGCCGATCAGCGTCGCCGGCTTCATCGCCACGGTGCGCCGGCATCTGGATTGAGGCCGGCAGCGCGCAGGCAAGCAAAAAGCCCCGCCGCCGGCGGGGCCTGATCGGTCAAGCGAAGAGTGGCATCCGGTCGGGCGACCGGACGGCGTTCCTTACTTGATCTTGCCTTCCTTGAAGTCGACATGCTTGCGCACGACCGGGTCGTACTTCTTCAGCGTCAGCTTCTCGGTCTTGGTCTTCGGGTTCTTCGTGGTGACGTAGAAGAAACCGGTGTCCGCGGTGCTGTTCAGGCGGATCTTGATGGTGCTCGGCTTGGCCATGATGCTGGTCCCAATATGACTCTGCTCGGCGCCGCATCACGGGCCGGGAAGCGCGCACCATAGCGTCCGCGCCGCCCGAGTCAAGTGCGGCGATGGCCCGGACGCCGATAGCGCCCGGGCTGCAGCGGCTAAAGCGCGAAGTCGCTCGCCGTCAGGGCGTGGTCGGAGGCGACGTTGATGGCGAAGTCCACCAGCTTGTCGCCATCCGTATCGGCATACACCACCTGGATGTCCCCGGACGTCAGCACCCGCACCTCGCCGGCCGTGCCGGTGAAGGCGCCGGCGCCGAAGGTGAAGGTGAAGGCGGTGTCGCCGTTGGCCTCGTTGCCGTCGGCATCGATCGCCGACAGGTCGATCCTGTCGCCGGTCGCGAAGTCGGCGATGGTGTCCTTGCCGGCACCGGAGACGGTGCTGTCGGACAGGGCGGTGTACACGAAGCTGTCGTTGCCCGCCCCGCCCTTCAGCAGGTCGCCGCCGCCGCCGCCGGTGAGCACGTCGTCGCCGCCCTGGCCCCACAGGGTGTTGGCGCCCGCGTCGCCGGTCAGCGTGTCGGCGAAGCCCGAGCCCAGCACCTGCTCGATACTGACGAGAGAGTCGCCCGCAGCATCGCCGCCGGAGACGGCCTCCGTCGCCAGGTTCACATTCACCCCGGCGGCGGAGCCGGCATAGGCCGCCGTGTCGATGCCCTCACCGCCGATGATCGTGTCGGCCCCGGCCGCCCCTTCGATCGTGTCGTTGCCGGCTCCGCCGTCGAGCTGGTCGTCGCCGGCGCCGCCATAGATGCTGTCGTGGCCGTCCTCGCCGAAGACCTGGTCGTTCTCGCTGCCGGCATCGATCGAGTCATCGCCGATGCCGCCATGGATGGTGTCGGTCCCCGCCGCGCCGACCAGCCGGTCGGCGCCGTCGCCGCCGGAGAGCGCGTCGTTGCCGTCCTCGCCGGAGAGCACGTCGTCGCCGCCATTGCCCACGAGCGTGTCGTTGCCGAGCTCGCCGCCGATGATGTTGCGCGCATCGTTGCCGGTCAGCTGGTCGTCATGGCTCGACCCGTACAGGTTCTCGATGCCGGTCAGCCTGTCGCCCGCGGCGTCGCCGCCCGAGGCCGTGCCGGTCAGCAGGTTGACCGAGACCGCCGCCGCCGACTCCTGGTAGTTGGCGAAGTCCGAGCCGTTGCCGCCGTCGAGGACGTCGGCCCCCGCCCCGCCGCGGAGCTGGTCGTCGCCGTCGCCGCCGCGCAGGTCGTTCACCGCCGCGGAGCCGTACAGCCGGTCGACGAAGCTCGACCCGACGAGGTTCTCGATGCCGGTCAGCGTGTCGCCCTGGGCGTCGCCCCCCGTGCCGGTGCCGGCCGTGAGGTCGATGACGATCCCGGCGGCGGAGGCCGCATAGTTCGCCGTGTCGACCCCATTGCCGCCGGCGAGGGCATCCGCCCCGGCACCGCCGACGAGCAGGTCGTCGCCGTCGCCGCCGCTCAACGCATTGGCCCCGGCATCGCCGGTCAGCGCGTCGGCGAAGGCTGAGCCGATGAGGCTCTCGATGCTGTTGAAGGTGTCGCCTGCAGCGTCGCCGCCCGTCGCAGTGCCGGCCGCGAGGTTGACCGTGACGCCCGCGGCCGACCCGACATAGCTCGCCGTGTCGGTGCCCGCGCCGCCGGTCAGCGTGTCGGCCCCGGCGCCGCCGGCGAGCAGGTCGTTGCCGGCGCCGCCGTCGAGGATGTTGGCCGCGGCGTTGCCGGTCAGGGTATCGGCTTGGTTCGAGCCGGAGAGATTCTCGATGCTGTCGAAGCTGTCGCCCTGGGCATCGCCGCCCGAGGCGGTGTTGGTGGCGAGGTTGATCGTGACGCTGCCGGTCGCGATGTAGCTGGCCGTGTCGCTGCCGGCGCCGCCGCGCAGGACGTCGGCGCCGCCGCGGCCCGCCAGCACATCGTCGCCGGCGCCGCCATCCAGGACATTCGCCCCGGCTTGGCCGTTGATGGTATCGGCGAAGGCCGAACCGATGACGTTCTCGATGCTGCTGAAGCTGTCGCCTTCGGCATCGCCGCCCGACGCGGTGTTGCTGGAGAGGCTGAGCGAGACGCCCGCGGCGGAAGCGGCATAGGAGATGGTATCGTTGCCATTGCCGCCCTGCAGCGCGTCGCCGCCGGCGCCGCCCTGGAGCGTGTCGTCGCCGTCGCCGCCGGCCAGGACATTCGCCCCGGCGTCGCCCGTCAGCGTGTCGCCGAAGGCCGACCCGATCAGGTTCTGGATGTTGCTCAAGGTGTCGCCCGCGGCGTCGCCGCCCGAGGCCGCGCCGTTGACCGTGACGACGACTGCGGCGCTGGACCCGGCGTAGCTTGCCGTGTCGATGCCGGCGCCGCCGGCCAGAGTGTCAGCCCCGGCGCCGCCCTGGAGCACATCGTCGCCGTTGCCGCCGGCCAGGACATTCGCCCCGGCATCGCCGGTCAGCGTGTCGTTGAAGGCCGAGCCGGTGACGTTCTCGATCGCCGTCAGCGTGTCGCCCTGGGCGTCGCCGCCGGTGCCGGTTCCGGCCAGCAGGTTGACCGTGACACCCGCGGCGGAGGCGGCATAGGTCGCCGTGTCGGTGCCCGCGCCGCCGTCCAGCGCGTCGGCTCCGGCGCCGCCCGCGAGCAGGTCGTCTCCGCCGGCGCCGGAGAGGGTGTTGGCCCCGGCATTGCCGGTCAGGGTATCGGCCTGGTTCGAGCCGGAGAGATTCTCGATGCTGTCGAAGATGTCGCCGGCGGCATCGCCGCCGGTGGCGGTGTTGGTCGCGAGATTGATCGTGACGGCTGCGGACGCGATGTAGTTGGCCGTGTCGCTGCCGGTCCCGCCACGCAGGACGTCGGCACCGCCGCGGCCCGCCAGGATGTCGTCGCCGGCGCCGCCATCCAGGACGTTCACCCCGGCACTGCCGTTGATCGTGTCGGCGAAGGCCGATCCGATGATGTTCTCGATGCTGTTGAAGCTGTCGCCTTCGGCGTCGCCGCCTGCCGCGGCGTTGGACGAGAGGCTGAGATTGACGCCCGCGGCCGAGGCGGCATAGGACGCCGTGTCGGTGCCATTGCCGCCCTGCAGCACGTCGGCGCCGCCGAGACCCTGGAGCGTGTCGTTGCCATCGCCGCCGGCCAGCACATTCGCCCCGGCGTCGCCGGTCAGCGTGTCGGCGAAGGCCGAGCCGGTCAGGTTCTGGATGTTGCTCAAGGTGTCGCCCGCGGCGTCGCCGCCCGAGGCCGCGCCGTTGACCGTGACGACGACTGCGGCGCTGGACCCGGCGTAGCTTGCCGTGTCGATGCCGGCGCCGCCGGCCAGCGTGTCGGCGCCGGCACTGCCCTGGAGCGTGTCGTTGCCGTCGCCGCCGGCCAGGACATTCGCCCCGGCATCGCCCGTCAGAGTGTCGTTCAGGGCCGAGCCGGTCAGATTCTCGATGCCGGTCATCGTGTCGCCCGCGGCGTCGCCGCCCGAGGCCGCGCCGTTGACCGTGACCACCACAGCGGCGGCGGAGCCGGCATAGCTCGCGGTGTCCGTTCCGGCGCCGCCGGTCAGTGTGTCGGCCCCGGCGCCGCCCTGGAGCAGATCGTTGCCGTTGCCGCCGTTCAGCACATTGGCCGCGGCGCTGCCCGTCAGGGTGTCGTTGAGGGCCGAGCCGATCAGGATCTCGATCGTCGTCAGCACGTCGCCCTGGGCATAGCCGCCTGCGCCGCTCCCGGTCGTCAGATTGACCGTGACGGCCGCAGTCGAGGCGGCATAGGTCACCGTGTCGATACCGGTGCCGCCGTCCATCAGATCAGCGCCCTCGCCGCCGTCGAGCAGGTCGTCCCCGCCGGCGCCGGAGAGGGCGTTGAACCCGGCATTGCCGGTCAGGATGTCGGCGTGGTTGGAACCGCTGACGCCCTCGACGGCGCTGAAGGTGTCGCCCTGGGCATCGCCGCCCGTCGCGGTGTTGGTCGCGAGATTGACCGTGACGCCGACGGAGGACGCGATGTAGTTGGCCGTGTCGGTGCCGAGCCCGCCCTGCAGATTGTCGGCGCCGCCGCGTCCCGACAGCACGTCGTCGCCGGCGCCGCCGATCAGGACGTTCACCCCGGCACTGCCGTTGATCTGATCGGCGAAGGCCGAGCCGGTGATGTTCTCGATGCCGCTGAAGCTGTCGCCCTGGGCATCGCCGCCGGTCGCGGTGTTGGTCGACAGGCTGACCGTGATGCCCGCCGCGGAGGCCGCATAGGTCACCGTGTCGATGCCGTCGCCGCCGATCAGCGTGTCGCCGCCGGCGCCGCCGTCGAGCAGGTCGTTGCCGGCGACACCGTCGAGGATGTTGGCCCCGGCATCGCCGGTCAGGGTGTCGGCCTGGTTCGAGCCGGAGAGGTTCTCGATGCTGTCGAAGGTGTCGCCGGCGGCATCGCCGCCCGCGGCGGTGTTGGTGGCGAGGTTGATGGTGACGCTGCCGGTCGCGATGTAATAGGCCGTATCGCTGCCGGCCCCGCCGCGCAGGACGTCCGCGCCGGCGCGGCCCGCGAGCCTGTCGTCGCCGGCACCGCCATCCAGCACATTCGCCCCGGCCTGGCCGTTGATGTCGTCGGCGAAGGCCGAGCCGAGGACGTTCTCGATGCTGCTGAAGCTGTCGCCCGCGGCATCCCCGCCCGACGTGACACCGCTGGTGAGGCTGAGACTGACGCCCGCGGCGGAGGCGGCATAGGAGATGGTGTCGGTGCCGTTGCCGCCCTGCAGCGCATCGGCGCCGGCGCCGCCCTGGAGCGTGTCGTTGCCGTCGCCGCCGTTCAGGACATTCGCCCCGGCATTGCCGGTCAGCGTGTCGTTCAGGGCCGAGCCGGTGACGTTCTCGATCGTCGCCAGCGTGTCGCCCTGGGCGTCGCCACCGGTGCCCGTGCCGGTCAGCAGGTTGACGGCGACCGCCGCCGCCGAGCCGGTGTAGTCGGCGGTGTCCGTGCCGTTGCCGCCGGTGAGGGCGTCGGCCCCGGCCCCGCCGCGGAGCAGGTCGTTGCCGTCGCCGCCGTTCAGCGCATTGGCCCCGGTCGAGCCGATCAGCGTGTCGTTCAGGGCCGAGCCGGTGGCGTTCTCGATGCTGGTCAGCGTGTCGCCCGCGGCATCGCCGCCGGAGACCGCCCCGGTCTGCAGGTTGACCGACACGGCCGCGGCCGAGCCGGTGTAGTCGGCGGTGTCCGCACCGTTGCCGCCGTTGAGGACATCGGCGCCGGCGCCGCCGCGAAGCGTGTCGTTGCCGTCGCCGCCGCTCAGCACATTGGCCGCGGCATTGCCGATCAGCGTGTCGTTCAGGGCCGAGCCGGTGAGGTTCTCGATCGTCGCCAGCGTGTCGCCCTGGGCGTCGCCGCCAGTGCCCGTGCCGGTCAGCAGGTTGACGGCGACCGCCGCCGCCGAGCCGGTGTAGTCGGCGGTGTCCGTGCCGTTGCCGCCGGTGAGGGCATCGGCCCCGGCACCGCCGCGAAGCAGATCGTTGCCGTTGCCGCCGGTCAGCGCGTTGGCCTCGGCGCTGCCGATCAGAGTGTCGTTCAGGGCCGAGCCGATGAGGTTCTCGATGGCGGTCAGCGCGTCGCCCTGGGCGTCGCCCCCGGTGCCGGTGCCCGACGTCAGATTGGCGGTCACCGCGGCGGCCGACGCGGCATAGGTCGCGGTGTCGATGCCGTTGCCGCCCTGCAGCGAGTCGGCCCCGGCGCCGCCGTTGAGCAGGTCGTCGCCGTTGCCGCCGCGAAGCCGGTTGGCGCCGGTGTTGCCGATCAGGGTGTCGGCGAGGTTTGAGCCGTCGAGGTTCTCGATCGCGGTCAGCGTGTCGCCCTCGGCATGGCCGCCCGTGCCGGTGCCGGTGACCAGGTTGACGGTCACCCCGACGCCGGACCCGCCATAGGCGGCGGTGTCGATGCCGGTGCCGCCGTTCAGCACGTCGGCGAGATCGCCGCCTTCGAGCGTGTCGCCGCCGGCGCCGCCGCTGAGCGTGTCGTTGCCGGTGCCGTTGATGCCGGCGTAGCTGTCGCCGTACAGCGCGTCATCGGCGTCGCCGCCGTTGAGCGTGTCGTTGCCGACGAAGCCGGCCAGCGTCGTGTTGACATTCTGGTTGGCGGTCAGGATGTCGCTGAAATTCGTGGCCAGGATCCATTCGAAGCCGGATAGGGTGACGCCCCCGGTCGCGGTCCCGGCGACCAGGTTGATGGTCATCGACCCGCCCCAGGCGCGGGCGTCGAGGATGTCCTGGCTGCCGCTGCCGCCGATCAGCGTGTCGGCGCCGCCGCTGATCTGGATGTAGTCGTTGCCGGCGCCGCCATCGATCGTGTTGGTCCCGGTGTCGCCGGCGATCTGGTCGTTGAAGGCGCTGCCGATCACAGCCTCGAAGCCGGTCATCTTGTCGCCCACGGACTCGCCGAAGCTGCCGGCGGAGTTCAGCGCCAGCCCGATGCCCGCGGTGGCGTTGGCGTAGCTGACCGTGTCGAAGCCGGCGCCGCCGCTCATGGTGTCGGCGCCCAGGCCGCCCTGGATGATGTCGTTCCCGCCCAGCCCGCTGAGCGTGTCGTTGCCCCCGCCGCCATTGATGATGTCGATGCCGTCCGGGTTGGCCGCATCGCCCGGGTTGGTTCCGGTGAGGGTATCAGCGCCGGCGGTGCCGTTGAGGGTCTGGGTCACGTTCGTCCTCCTGCTTCGCCGGTCGGCGCCGCCGGTTCTATTGGGAGCGGCCGGGCTTCGAAATGCGCCCGGTTGGCCCAGGCAGACACGAATGAAAAGGATTTATCACGTATTCCGCATACTCTGGTAGGAAGATCAGACAAATCGGTGACGCGGATGCGCATCCGAAAGGCAACTGAGGATAGGAGGTCCGGACGCCGATGGCCCCCGGTCGGGCCTTGACTAGAGCACGCAGTCGCTCGCGTCGGGCATGGATCGGAAAGACGTCACAGGCCTCCTGCCGGCACGGTCGAAGCAAGGCTGTCAGTCAGCGATCAGGATGCAGGAGCCGGCGCCTCAGCCCGGCGGAGGCGCGCTTGGGGAGCCCGACGATCCAGGGACGAGCCGGCCGCTTTTTACTGCGCGTGGACGGCGACGGTGCCGCGGTCCTGCGAGCCCAGGGCCTGGGCGTAGAGGGCCGGGTCGCTGATCAGGCCGATCGCCACATCGAGATCGAGATCGGCGTCATGCACCTGCCACGGACAGGCGGCACGCACGCGGCGCAGCGCCGTGTCGTCATCCGGCGCCCGGAAGCGCTCCGCCGCCGCATCGGCCATGCGCGGCAGCTGGCCGGCGCGGAAGGCCTGGATCAGCGCCTTGGCGTCGGTGCCGTTGCCGCTGGTGCACACGGTCGGCAGGATGCCCTGGCGGTGCCAGGTGTAGCCCGACGGTGCGTAGATCCGGCTCCAGGTCAGGAACAGCTCGCCGTCGTTCGGCAGCCGGGTCACGGTCTGGACGCTGCCCTTGCCGAAGGAGGTGGAGCCGACCAGGATCGCCCGGTCGGCATCCTGCAGCGCCGCGGCCGTGACCTCCGCCGCCGAGGCCGAATGGCCGTCTACCAGCAGGGCCAGCGGCAGGTGGCCGGAGATGTCGCCGTCGCGGGCGCTGAAGCTCTGGTCGCTGTCCGGGTTGCGGCCCCGGGTCGAGACGATCTGGCCGTGGTCCATGAACATGTCGGCCAGCGCCACCGACTGGTCGAGCAGGCCGCCCGGATTGCCGCGCAGATCGATGATGATGCCGCGGGCCCGGCCGTCGAGGCCGCGCAGCAGGCCGGTCACGGTGTTGCGCACCGCGGCGGCGGCGGTGGTGTTGTAGCGGAGGAGCTTGACGACGACGACGTTGTTGCGCACCTCGCTGCGCACCATGTTCTCGATCACCTTGGCGCGGGTCATGGTGACGGTGCGGCTGCCGCCCTTGGGCTCGCGCACGGTCAGGTCGACCTTGGTGCCGACCGGCCCGCGCATCAGGTCGGCGATCTCGTCGACCTTCGCATCCTCCACCGACACGCCGTCGACGGCGACGATCGACGAGCCCTTCAGCAGGTTGGCGCGTGCGGCCGGCGTGTCCGGGAACACATCGCCGATCACCGGCCGGCCCTTCTCGTCCTGGCTGAGCGCGATGCCGACGCCGGTGTAGCCGTCGCGCTGGGCGCGGTCGTCGCGCGCGCGGTCCGGGTTGACGTAGCGGGAATAGGGGTCGAGGTCGGACAGGAGCGCGTCATAGACTGCCTGGTAGGCGGCCTCGCTGCCGGCGGAGGCGACCTTCGGCGATGCCAGCGAGGCCGAGTCGAGGGTGGAGGCGACCAGCGTGCCCCAGTCATAGGCGGAATCGGGCGCGGGCGAGTCGAAATCCCCGACCACATGGCCGGTGCGGATCAACTGCACCCGGCCGCCGTCGCGGCGGACGCTGAGCGCGTCGTCGATCTTGGACAGGCCGTTCAGCCCGTCCAGCGCCAGCTTCCCGAAATCTTCCTTGACCAGATAGACTTCCTGGATGCGGTCGAAGCCGACGGTGAACACAGACGGGTCGGCGAAATGGCCGCCGTCACGGGTCTGCGCGTCGGCCTGGGGCGCCGGGGAGTCCGGGGCGGAGGCAAGGCAGCCGGAAAGCACCAGCAGCGCCGCAACAACCGCCGCCAACCGCTTCTGACAAAACACTTAATGGAACTCCGCCCGCAACTTTTTCACCGTCTACTCTAGGCCAGATACTTGACAGGAAAAAGGCGTTATTGCAGCGCAGCAGGGCTGCGTTCAACGCCGAGGGCCGCGGTGCGGCCCGGACCCTGGCTTCCGGCCGGATCGGGGGCCCGATCGCGGCCCGATTCGAGGGGGTCCCCGGCGGTCCGGTCCCGACAGCGGCGGCAGGCCTTCGACATCGGCGCCGTGGCCGGCATCGACCAGGGCGAAGACGGTGCTGCCGGTCAGCGGATCGGCCTCGGTGACCCGCGCCCGCACCTTGGCGCCCAGCCGGAACACGCGGTTCCAGCGGCGGCCCACCAGGGCATGCGCCGCCTCGTCATGGTCGTAATAGTCGTCGGGCAGGGTCGAGATCGGCACCAGCCCATCGGCGCCCGAATCGTCGAGCTTGACGAACAGGCCGAACTTGGCGACGCCGCCGATCCGGCCGGGCAGGATCGTGCCGATCCGGTCCGACAGCCAGCTCGCCAGGTAGCGGTCGACCGCGTCGCGCTCGGCCTGGGCGGCGCGGCGCTCGGTGACCGAGATATGGGTGCCGATCTCCTCCAGCCGCGACAGCTCTTCCTCGGTGGCGCCGTCGCTGCCGAGATGCAGCAGCCGGATCAGCCCGCGATGCACGGTCAGGTCGGCATAGCGCCGGATCGGCGAGGTGAAATGGGCGTAGCGGGGCAGGGCCAGGCCGAAATGGCCGAGGTTGTCGGGGCTATAGACGGCCTGCGCCTGCGACCGCAGCACCATCTCATTGACCATCGGCTCTTCCGGCCGGCCGACGGCCCGCGCCAGAATCTGGCCGAACACCCGCGGCCGCATCACCTGGCCGAGCGACAGGGTGTAGCCGAGCGGCTCGAGGAACTCCTTCAGCGATTCGACCCGGGCGCGGTCGGGCTGGTCGTGCACGCGGTACAGCGCCGGCAGGCTCTTGTCGCTCAGCGTCTCCGCCGCCGCGACATTGGCGGCGATCATGAACTCCTCGATCAGCTTGTGGCTGTCGAGCCGCGGCCGGATGCCGATCGAGGCGACGCGGCCGTCCTCGCCGAGCTGGACCTTGCGCTCCGGCAGGTCCAGCTCCAGCGTGCCGCGCTTCTCCCGCGCAGCCAGCAGCACCTGATAGGCGCCGTACAGCGGGGCGATCACCGGCTCCAATAGGGGCCCGGTCAGCTCGTCAGGCTGGCCGTCGCGGGCGGCCTGCACCTGCTCATAGGTCAGCCGGGCGGATGAACGCATCAGCCCACGGCGGAAGCGGTGGCGCACCAGCCGGCCCTGGGCGTCGATCCACAGGTCGGCGGCCAGGCAGGCGCGGTCCTCGTCGGGCCGCAGCGAGCACAGGCCATTCGACAGCGCCTCCGGCAGCATCGGCACGACGCGGTCGGGGAAGTAGCAGGAGTTGCCGCGCTCGAAGGCGTCCCGGTCCAAAGGCGACCCCGGCGGCACGTAATGGGCGACATCGGCGATGGCGACGATCAGGTGCCAGCCGCCGGGATGGTCCGGATCCGGCTCGGCCCAGACCGCGTCGTCGAAGTCGCGGGCATCGGCGCCGTCGATGGTGACCAGCGGGATCTGGCGGAGGTCGACCCGGTTGCCCAGTGCGGCCGGTTCGGCGGCCTCGGCCTGGGCCACCGCCTTGGGCCGGAAGTCGGTCGGGATGCCGGCGGCATGGATGGCGATCAGGCTGATCGAGCGCGGATCCTCGGCGTCGCCGTAGCGGGCGGTGACCACGGTGCGGCGCGGCCCGAGGCGGTCGGAGGCCTCGACCAGCGCCTCGACCAGGTCGCCGTCCCTGGCGCCGCCGGTATCGCCCTCGCGCACCGGCCAGGTGTCGCGGGCGCGCTTGTCGGCCGGCACGATGCGGGCCTGGCCGTCGCGGCCGCGGCGGAACACGCCGACCACCCGGACATCGGCCTGGGTCTCCAGCCGGCGCATGGTCCGGCCGGTCCAGCTGCCGTCCTCGGCCTGCTGCAGCCGCGCCAGCACCCGGTCGCCGACCGCCAGCGCGCCCTGGCCACGGCCCTCGGCCATCATGGTGATGCGCGGCGGCGGCTCGTCCTCCTCCCAGCGCACCGGCTGGGCCAGGGCCTCGCCCTCGCCGTCGATGGCGGCGATTCGCAGCACGGCGACGTTCGGCAGGACCGCGCCCGGCGCCCGCATGCGGCGGCCGCGGCGCTTCTCGAGTTGGCCGTCCTCGGCCATGTCCTGCAGCAGCTGCTTCAGCCGCACCCGGTCATCGCCGGTGATGTGGAAGGCGCGGGCGATCTCGCGCTTGCCGACCGTGTCGTCGCGCGACTTCAGGAACTCGGTGATCTGCTCGCGCGTCGGGAACGGCTTGACCGCCTTCTTGCCCTTGCCCAGCGGCGTCTTGGCCGGGACGACGGTCTTGACGACCTTCTTCCGCTTGATCGGCCGCCGGGCCGGGGGCTTGCGGGTGGGCGGTTCGGTCATGGCGTGGGGGCTGCACCACATCGATCGGCGGAACCGATGGTGGGCATCCGAACAGATCGCCTCTCCCGCTTGCGGGAGAGGCCGGACATCCGAAGGATGTCCGGGTGAGGGGATAGCGGCCTCGCCGAAAGCTCGATCTCGCCGAGAGCGAGCGCATGATCCGCCCCATCCTGCAGCGCTGATCCTGGTGTTGCGGCCGTGCCGCCCTCACCCGGTCTCGCTGCCCGAGCCCGACCTCTCCCGCAAGCGGGAGAGGCGACGAAACATGCCCGAAGGGAAGCCCCACCGAGCCGGTCGAGAGAACCCCCTCCCCCTAGCCCCCTCCCGCGAGGGGAGGGGGGGCCCAGGGCGGCATGGGAGAGGGGGAATGCGTTCACTCGGCGGCCTTGCCCTTGCGGGCCGTCGCCTTTTTCGCCGGGGCCTTCTTGGCAGCAGCCTTCGGCGCCGCCTTCGCCGTCGACCGGCCGCGGCCGCCCTTGGCCGGGCCCTTCGCCGCCTTGGCGGCCAGCCATTCGACCGCTTTCTCGACCGTCACCGCTTCGGGCTCGACGCCGCGGGGCAGCGAGGCCATGACCTTGCCGTGGCGGACATAGGGGCCGTAGCGGCCGGCGAAGACCTTGATCGGCTCGCCGCCGTCGGGATGCGCCCCGACCTCGCGCAGCGGCTCGGCGCTGGGCCGGGCCTTGGCGTTGTCGGCGGCCAGCAGGTCGACGGCCCGGTTCATGCCGATCTTCAGCACGTCCTCTTCCGGCGGCAGGTTCTTGTACTTGTCGCCATGCTTCAGATAGGGCCCGTAGCGGCCGATGCCGGCCAGGATCGGCTCGCCCGTCTCGGGGTGGCGACCGACCTCGCGCGGCAGCGACAGCAGGGCCAGCGCCTCGGCCAGCGTCATCGCCATCGGGTCCTGCGCCTTGGTCAGCGAGGCGCGCTTCGGCTTCTCGCCCTTGGCCGCCTCGTCCTTGGGGCCGAGCTGAGCGTAGATGCCATAGGGACCCTTGCGGATCGACACCGGCAGGCCGGTCTCCGGATCGTCGCCCAGCAGGCGCGGAAGAGCCGATTCCTCGCCATTGCCCTCCTCGCCCGGGGCGCCGAGCGGCCGGGTGAAGCGGCATTCCGGATAGTTCGAGCAGCCGATGAAGGCGCCGGTGCGGCCCAGCTTCAGCCCCAGCCGGCCCTTGGCGCAGGACGGGCACAGCCGCGGGTCGGTGCCGTCGCCCTTCGGCGGGAAAAGATGGTCCGACAGCGCCTCGTCCAGCGCCGAGATCACGTCGCCGATCTTGAGGTCCTTGGTGCCCTCGACCGCGGCGTGGAACGCGGCCCAGAAGTCGCGCAGCACCTGCTTCCAGTCCAGCTTGCCGCCGGAAATGTCGTCGAGCTGCTCCTCCAGCTTGGCGGTGAAGTCGTACTCGACGTAGCGCTTGAAGAAGTTCTCCAGGAAGGCGGTGACGATGCGGCCGCGATCCTCCGGGACGAAGCGCTTCTTCTCCAGCCGGACATATTCGCGGTCCTGCAGCACCTGCAGGATCGAGGCGTAGGTGGAGGGGCGGCCGATGCCCAGCTCCTCCATCCGCTTCACCAGGCTGGCCTCGGTGAAGCGCGGCGGCGGCTGGGTGAAATGCTGCTCGGGGGTGGTCTTGCGGCGGTCGACCGCGTCGCCCTTGGCCACGGCCGGCAGGCGGCGCTGGCTCTCATCCGCGTCTTCCCCGGGCGCGGCCGGATCGTCGCGGTCCTCCTGATAGACCTTGAGGAAGCCGTCGAAGCGGACGACCGTGCCGACGGCGCGGAACACCGCGACCTGGCGGGCATCGGCGACGTCGACGATGGCCTGGTCCAGCACCGCCGATTCCATCTGGCAGGCCATGGTGCGCTTCCAGATCAGCTCGTAGAGCCGCAGCTCCTCGCGCGACAGGGCGCGGGACACCTCCTCCGGCCGGCGGCGCAGGTCGGTCGGGCGGATCGCCTCATGCGCCTCCTGGGCGTTCTTGGCGGTCGATTTGTAGACCCGCGGCGAGGACGGGACGTAATTGGGGCCGTACAGGTTGCCGATCGCCTGGCGGGCCTGGGCGATGGCCTCGCCGGCCAGGGTCAGGCCGTCGGTCCGCATATAGGTGATCAGGCCGACCGTCTCGCCGCCGATGTCGACGCCCTCGTACAGGCGCTGCGCGGTGCGCATGGTCTGGGTCGCGCTCATGCCCAGCTTGCGCGACGCCTCCTGCTGCAGGGTCGAGGTGGTGAAGGGCGGGGCCGGGTGGCGCCGCACCTGCTTGGTCTCGACCGAGGCGACGGCGAAGGCCAGCGGGTCGATCGCCGTCGCCGCGGCCCGGGCCGAGGCCTCGTCGGGCAGGTCGAACTTGTCGAGCTTGCGGCCGTTCAGATGGGTCAGCCGCGCGGTGAACTCCTCGCCCTTCGGCGTCCGGAACACCGCCTCGATGCTCCAGAACTCGCGCGCCTTGAAGCGCTCGATCTCCAGCTCGCGCTCGCAGATCAGCCGCAGCGCCACGGACTGGACACGGCCGGCCGAGCGCGACCCCGGCAGCTTGCGCCACAGCACCGGCGACAGGGTGAAGCCGACCAGGTAGTCCAGGGCCCGGCGGGCCAGATAGGCCTCGATCAGCTCCTGGTGCAGGTCGCGCGGATGGGCGACGGCGTCGAGGATGGCGGATTTGGTGATCTCGTTGAAGGTGACCCGGCGGATCTCCAGGTCCTTCAGCCCGCGGCGGTCGCGCAGCAGCTGCTGCACATGCCAGGAGATGGCCTCGCCCTCGCGATCCGGGTCGGTGGCCAGCAGCACGCGGTCGACGTCCTTGGCGGCGCGGGCGATCTCGTCCATGCGGGACTTGCCGCGGTCGGCCAGCTCCCAGTCCATGGCGAAGTCTTCCTCCGGCCGGACCGAGCCGTCCTTGGCCGGCAGGTCGCGGACATGGCCGAAGCTGGCCAGCACCGTATAGTCGCGGCCGAGATACTTGTTGATCGTCTTGGCCTTCGCGGGCGACTCGACGATGACGAGGGTCTGGTCTGCCAAAGCGCCACACTCAATCATGACAACGGCGTCGCCAGGGGGCGGCGCCAGGAATGGAGGCTCACCAACAACGGCGAGTCAGAGCAGACTGATCCGGTTGCCGGGCTGGCGCTCGATCCGGCCGGCGAGTTCGAGCTCCAGCAGCACGGTCAGCACCACCGGCGGAGACAATTGGCAATCGCGCAACAGTTCGTCAACCGCCGTCGGCGTCGGCGACAGCCGTTCCAGCACCTGGGCGATCACCCGGGCGCGGTCGGCCTCGGCCCCGTTGCCGCCCTCCGGCAGGGCGGTGGAGTGGGGGCGGGGAGCCGGGGGCGACGGTTCCCGCAGCAACGGGGCGGAGATCTGCGGCGCCAGCGCCTCGAGCACATGTTCGGCCGATTCGACCAGGGTGGCGCCGCCGCGGATCAGGCGGTTGCAGCCCTGGGCGCGGGGGTCGAGCGGCGATCCCGGCACCGCCAACACCTGCCGGCCCTGCTCGGCGGCCATGCGGGCGGTGATCAGCGAGCCGGAGCGCAGCGCCGCCTCGATCACCACGACGCCGAGCGACAGGCCGGAGATCAGCCGGTTGCGGCGCGGAAAGTGGCGGGCGGTCGGCTGGGTGCCGAGGGCGCATTCCGCCACCACCAGCCCGGATTGGGCGAGGCGGTCGTGCAGCCCGGCATTCTCCGGGGGGTAGACGATGTCGATGCCGCCGGCCAGCACCGCCAGCGTGCCGGTGGCGAAGGCGCCCTCATGCGCCGCGGTGTCGATGCCGCGGGCGAAGCCGGAGGCCACGGTGAAGCCGGCCTCGCCCAGCTCCCGCGCCATGTCGCGCGCCATGCGGCGGCCGTTCAGCGAGGCGTTGCGCGCCCCGACGATGCCGACCATCGGCCGGGCCGCGAGGTCGCCGCGACCGAGCAGCGACAGCACCGGCGGCGCGTCCTCGACCGCGGCCAGGGGCTCGGGATAGTCGGGCTCGCAGGCGGCGACGAGGCGGCCGCCGATCCGCGCCAGCGCCTCCAGCTCGCGCTTCGCCTCGGCCACGGAGGGTGGCTTCAGCTCGACCCTGCGGCCGCCGCGGCGCGACAGCTCCGGCAGCGCCTCGATCGCGGCGCCGGCGGAGCCGTAGCGGCTGACCAGGTGATGGAAGGTGATCGGCCCGACGGCATCGGTCCGGGCCAGGCGAAGCCAGTCCAGCCGTTCGGCTTCGCTCAGGGGGCGCCGGGGCGTCGTCATGCCGCCAGCTTCGGGGCAGGTCGCCGGCCGGGTCAACCGGGATCTCGCCGAAGGGCCGCTTCAGGCGGCCGCCACCTCCGGCTCGGCCGCCACCCGCAACCGCGCCATGAAATGCCGCAGCACAGGCGGCTCGTAGGCGAATTCCAGCCCGCGGAGCTGGCGGGCGCCGCCGGCCACCGCGATCAGGCAATCGGCGATGTAGTCCATATGGTCGTTGGTATAGACGCGGCGCGGAATGGCCAGCCGGACCAACTCCAGCGGCGACGGCTTCTGGCGTCCGGTCGCGGGATCCCGGCCGAGCAGCAGCGAGCCGATCTCGACGGCCCGGACCCCGCCCTCGAGGTACAGCGCGTTGGTCACCGCCTGGGCAGGAAACTGCGACGGCAGGATGTGCGGCACCAGCTTCCTGGCGTCGACGAAGACGGCATGGCCGCCGACCGGCGTCTGGATCGGGATGCCGCCACGGCGGAGACGCTCGCCGAGATAGGCGACCTGGGCCATGCGATAGGACAGGAAGGCCTCGTCGATGCCCTCGCGCAGCCCGATCGCCAGCGCCTCTATGTCGCGCCCGGCGAGGCCGCCATAGGTCACGAAGCCCTCGAACGGCACGCAGCGGATCCGCACCGCGTCGAACAGCGCCTCGTCCTCCCGGATGCAGCAGAGACCGCCGATGTTCACCAGCCCGTCCTTCTTGGCGGACATCGTCATCGCATCGCCGTAGACGAACATCTCGCGGACGATGTCGCCGATGCTCGTCTCCGCATAGCCGGGCTCGCGCTGCTGGATGAACCAGGCGTTCTCGGCGAAGCGGGCCGCGTCGATCACCACCGGGATGCCGTGGCGCCGGGCGATCGCGTGGACGGCGCGCATATTGGCCATCGAGACCGGTTGCCCTCCGGTGCTGTTGCAGGTGACCGTGGCGATAATGGCGACGACATTGGCCGGATCATGCTCGACGATGGCGGCCTCGAGCCGGTCGAGGTCGAAGTCGCCCTTCCAGCCGTGGTCGGATGCCGTGTCGAAGGCCTGTTCGGTGACGACGTTGACGGCGCCGGCGCCGCTCATCTCGACATGCGCCGCCGTCGTGTCGAAATGGTAGTTCGAGATGAAGACCGGCCGCTGGGCGCCGCCCTGGTCCCGCTTCCGCTGCACCAGGCAGGGGAACAGGAGATGCTCGGCGCCTCGTCCCTGGTGGGTCGGCACGACGAAGGGATAGCCGAACAGGTCCCGGACGGTGTCCTGCAGGCGGAAGAAGCTGCGGCTGCCAGCATAGGATTCGTCGCCGGTGACCAGCCCGGCCCATTGCCGGTCGCTCATCGCCCCGGTTCCGGAATCGGTGAGGAGGTCGATGTAGACGTCCTCGCCCTTCAGCAGGAAGGGGTTGTTGCCGGCCGTCTCGAGGGCGGCCTGCCGCGCCTCGGGCGTGATCGCCCGGATCGGCTCGACCATCTTGATTCGGAAAGGTTCCGGGATGCGCCGCATAATCCACCCTCAGATCGCCATCGGTGCTCTTATCGTTTATGAAAGAGAAAAAGTCAGACTTAATCAATCGTTCTGATTGACACCAAAATGAAATATCGGATTGTTGACTAATTAATATTTAAATTTATTGGATCACCTGTGGTCAGGGTTACGGTGTGATATCGGCGGTCAGCCGGCCGCTTGCGTTTTCTTCTGGCCGATCTTCGGTTCCTCGCCGCGCAGGAGGCGGCGGATGTTGCCGTCGTGGCGGATGAACACCAGCACGGCGATGAACAGGGCCAGGGCCGCGCGCGGCAGGTCGGTCCGGACCGCGCCCAGGATCGGCACGCCGGACAGGGCCAAGGCCAGGACCGGCGCCGCGGCGACCGAGGTCAGCGACGCCAGGGACGAATAGCGGAACAGCAAGGCCGTCACGAGCCAGACCAGGCAGCACAGCACGCCGACCGGCCAGGCGATGGCCAGCAGCGTGCCCAGCGCCGTGGCCACGCCCTTGCCGCCCTTGAAGCCGAGCCAGACCGGATAGTTGTGGCCCAGCATGGCGCCGCCGCCGGCCAGGACGGCCAGCATCGGGTCGAACAGGCCGGCGATCAGCACGGCGATCGCGCCCTTGCCGCCGTCCAGCAGCAGCGTCGCCAGGGCCAGGCCCTTGTTGCCGGTGCGCAGCACATTGGTGGCGCCGATATTGCCGGAGCCGATGCTGCGGATGTCGCCCAGCCCGGCGGCCCGGGTCAGCACCAGGCCGAACGGGATCGAGCCGAGCAGGTAGCCCAGCACCGCCGCGGCGGCGAGCGCCCAGATCGAAGTGGGATCGAATGAGGACATGAGCGAATCCGTTCCTGCGCCGGCTCCATCATGGCGATTTTCCCGGCCGGGGGAACGGTGATGTCAGGCGAGAGCATGATGGTTTGAGGCCGGACCGCTCCGGCGCGATCAGCAGGAGCGACAGGATTTCGGGTGTTCGCGTTGCCTCTCCCGCCTGGCGGGAGAGGTCGGGCTCGCGCCGCGAGACCGGGTGAGGGCTGGCCCCGGCCTCGACGAAATCCCCTCACCCGGAGCCGCTTCGCGTCTCCGACCTCTCCCGTAAACGGGAGAGGCAATCTGTTCCGCCGGGCCCGATTGTACCGGCGAGATCCGATTCAAATAAACCGCTCTATGCGGCGTGGTTCAGGTGGCGGATGCGGCGCAGCTGCGGGAACCAGGTCGACCACAGCCCGGCCACCGCCATGGTGCCGAGGCCGCCGACCACCACCGCCGGCACCACGCCGATCAGCGATGCCGAGATGCCGGAGCGGAACTCGCCGAGCTCGTTCGAGGCGCCGACGAAGACCATGTTCACCGCATTCACCCGGCCGCGCAGCGCATCCGGCGTCCACAGCTGGATCAGGGTCTCGCGGATATAGACGCTGACCATGTCGAAGGCGCCCATCAGCGTCAGGGCCACGATCGACAGCCAGGGCAGGGTGGAGGCGCCGAAGACGCAGGTGAAGGCGCCGAAGCCGGCGACGCAGGCGAACATGATCAGCCCGGCCTGGTTGGTGATCGGCCGACGGGCCAGCCAGATCGCCACCACCAGCGCGCCGATGCCGGGGCCGGCCCGCAGCAGGCCGAGGCCCCAGGGCCCGACATCGAGGATGTCGCGGGCATAGGCCGGCAAGAGCGCGGTGGCGCCGCCCAGCAGCACGGCGAAGAGGTCGAGCGAGATCGCGCCCAGCACCACCTTCTCGCTCCAGATGTAGCGGAAGCCGGCGCCCAGGCTCTCCCAGCTCGCCGGCTCCGGCACCGTCTTCTGCGCCGGCTTCGGGATCAGCGTCACCAGCCCGATCGAGGCCGCCATCAGCACCGCGGCGAGAGCATAGGGTGCTTCCGGCGCCAGGCCGTACAGCAGGCCGCCGATCACCGGGCCGCTGATGGTGGCGATCTGCCAGGACGAGGAGTTCCAGGCGATCGCGGTCGACAGCTCCGCCGCTGGCACCAGGTTGGGCAGCAGCGATTGCACCGCAGGGCCGAGGAAGGCGCGGGCGATGCCGAGGCCGGCCAGGACCAGGAAGATCGGCCAGACCCGGTGCTCGCCGCCGATGGTCAGGGCCAGCAGGGCCAGCGCGCACAGGATCTCCGCGGCGATGCAGATCGCCATGATGCGGCGGCGGTTGTAGCGGTCGGCCGCGGCGCCGGTGACCAGCACCAGCAGCAGCGACGGCAGGAACTGCACCAGCCCGACCAGGCCGAGGTCGAACGGGTCGCGGGTCAGGTCGTAGACCTGCCAGCCGACGGCGACGCTGATGAACTGGACCGCGAAGGTCGCGATCAGGCGGGCGGTCCAGTAATAGGCGAAGCCGCGGTGGCGGAAGATGCTTCCGGACTCGGCGGCAGAGGGATCGGCGGTCATCGGCGGCGCTTGGGAAAGGGCCGCCGACCATAGCGGGTGATGACGGCTGGCGGAACCGGGATCGCCGGGATGGCTGCCCGGCGATCCGGTCGAGTCGCCGGCAGCCCCGCTCAGTCGATGGCGTCGCCGGTGGCGTCGAACGGTGCGGCGACCGGATGGCCGACCACCGGCACCGCCTTGACCACGGCGCCGGTGACGCGGAACGGCGCGGCGACGACGCCGCAGCCGGCCAGGGCGACGGCCGCGGCGGCCAGCACCAGCCAGCGGGACGGTCGGCGGTGAGCGCGGGTCTTCATCTTTTGTCCTTCGTCTGCTTCCGGGATAGGAACGGCGTCGGTGCCGACATACTAACACTCCTGCCGCGGCGATGGGCCTGGTTGCTCGGTCGCGGCGGATCGGTCGCGGGACACCAGGCACAGCGCGCAGGCCCAGAGATAGGGCGCGGCGAACAGCAGGATGCCGCCGAGCCAGAGCATGGCGCCGATCATCTCGCACCCGGCCCGGCCCGGCGGGGCCCTCCGGAACGGCGTGCGTCATCGACCACGCGGAGCGGCAAGGCCCGGCCGCCGGGGCCGCCATGCGGCAGCAGGCGGACGACCCGGACCCGGCGGCTGGGGCGGCCGGTCAGCCGCGCCAGGCCGCGGGCGACGGCGCGCAGGAGGACAAGACAGGCTCGAACGATCATCGCAACCCGACTCCCTGTTGGGCCCCGGCCGCTACAGGCCGAAGCGATAGGTTATGCTGACGAAGCCATAGGCTTGGTCCGGCGAGCCGCCCTGCTTGACGATCGGGCTGGCGGCGGCGTCGCCGAGCAGGCGCTCCCAGCCGGTGACGGCGTTGAGCGACCAGCGCTCGCTCAGGGCATAGCTGGCGGCGAGCGACAGGCCGGCATTCTTGAAGCCGGCCCCGGCTTCGAACTCGTCGTACCGGCTGTGCCGGGCCTGCTGGCGGGTGACGCCGAAATTGGCCGACATATAGTCGTCGCTGGCCCAGATGGCGTCGGCGCCGAGCGAGAGGGTAAGGGCGTCGGTCAGCGGCAACGCGTATCCGGTCTCGAAATTGACTAATGCGCCGCCGCTGTCGATCACATCCTGCCGGGCCGAGACCGAAGCCGACCAGCCGCCGAAGCCGATGCGGGCATAGGCGCCGAGGTCGACGGCGTCGTCGATATCGCCCAGCCCCTTCAGCCGGTGGTCGTCGTCCTGCTGGCGCCCCGGGCGCCAGGCGGCGAGGGGGCCGGCCTGCAGCCACGGCGTCCGGATCACCACCAGCCGCGCGGTGCTGTCCTCGACCAGCAGCGTGTCGTCCCAGGACAGGCTGACCGCGGGCACCGGCACGAACTCATAGCGCTTCGATCCCTCATAGGTCGGGGCGAAGCCGGCGCCGGCGCCGAGGCCGACGATGAGGCTGGAGCCGGCCAGGCCGGCATCCGGCTCGGCGCCGACGGAGTCGTGCGGCATCACCGCCGCCAGGATTATGGCGGGCAGGACAGGGGCTTTGCGGGAGATCATCGGATCCTCGCTGGGGTCGATCGTCGGTAGGGTCTGGCTGGGTCCCGCCGCGGTCTAGTCGGGCGGGTCCGGGGCGTCGTCCCCGGGGCCGGGCACGTATTCGAGCAGGTCGCCGGGCTGGCACTGCAGATGCCGGCACAGCGCCATCAGGGTAGAGAACCGCATCGCGCGCGCCTTGCCGGTCTTCAGGATCGACAGATTGGGGATGCTGACCCCGACCGCGTTGGACAGGTCCGTCAAGCTCATCTTCCGCTGGGCCAGCACGACGTCGAGGCGCACGATGATGGGCATCCGGCTATACCGTCAGGGCTGCGTCTTCCGCCAGATCGGCCGCCTGTCCGAGGACATGGGCCATGATCAGGGCGAACAGGCCTCCCACCAGCGGCATGAAGGGGAGATCGGTCAGCAGGACCCAGGTGTCGGACGGGTCGAAGCGCGGTTCGGTGACCCACAGGGCCGCGAGGACCAGGATCGGGGCCACCACATCGACCGCCGCCAGCGCCACCAGCTGCATCCCGATGCGGCGGAAGCCGATGACGCAGTCCCGGGTGAAATACTGCTCGCGGCCGAAATGGTTGAGGATCCGGCGCAGCGAGAACAGCGCCACCACCATCAGAGCCGAGCGCAGGGCATACAGGCCCAGATACAGAGCCACCGGCAGCAGCGGCAGCGACGAGACCGGGGCCTCGACCCCGTCCGCCAGATCAGCTTGCCCGTAGAGGACGACCCAGACCAGGAACGGGATCGTCGCCAGCAGGATGAGCCAAGCCAGGATCGTGACGGCGGGACGGAGCACGCTGCTGAGGCGCGCGACGCGGTGCATGAATGAGGACTCACCCAGTCGAATCACGGCTCCACTATGCGTCGCTTCATATCGAGGGTCAATAAGGGTTTATCGAATTTCGATAAGAATGCCGCAGGGGCCGGCCGCCGGCAAAGCCCCCGCGATGTCCCGGTCAGAGCCCGTGTGCGTGGAACCAGGCCTGCAGCCGCTTCCAGCCGTCTTCGGCCGGACCCTGACGGTAGCTCGACCGGTAGTCGGCGTTGAAGGCGTGCGGCGTGTCCGGATAGACCACGAACTCGACGGTCTTGCCGGCCGCCTTGGCCGCCGCCTCCATCTGCTTCAGCGTATCGACCGGGATGCCGGTGTCGGCGCCGCCATAGAGGCCGAGCACCGGGGCATGCAGATCGGCCACCAGGTCGATCGGGTTCTTCGGCTGCAGCGGGGTCGGATCGCCGACCACCTTGCCGTACCAGGCCACGCCGGCCTTCAGGGCCGGGTTGTGCTCGGCATAGAGCCAGACGATGCGGCCGCCCCAGCAGAAGCCGGTGATGCCCAGCCGGGCGGCGTCGCCGCCATCGGTGGCGGCGAAGGCAGCGGTGGCGTCGAGGTCGGACAGCACTTGGCTGTCCGGCACCTTGGAGACGATGGTCGAGATCAGTTGGTTGATGTCGGCGATCTTGCTGGCGTCGCCCTGCCGGGCATAGAGCTCGGTCGCGATCGCGTAATAGCCGATCTTGGCCAGCCGGCGGCAGATGTCCTTGATGTGCTCGTGCACGCCGAAGATCTCCTGCACCACCAGGATCACCGGCGCCGGGCCGCCGGCCTTCGGCTTGGCGCGATAGGCCGGGATCCGGCCGTCCTTGACCGGCACCTGCACCTCGCCGGCGTCCAGCCCCTCGGTGTCGGTGGCGATGGCTGCGGCCGAGACCGGCTGGGTGGCCAGCGCGAAGCCCGCGATCAGCGAGGTCATGGCGAAGCCGCGGCGGGTCAGGTCGCCGGCGTGCCGGAGGCTCGAAATGTCGGAATCGAAGCTGGTCATGAAGGGCCCCTTCGTGGTCGGCGGCGGAGGCGCGCTCCGGCTCGCATGCCGACCATAGGGAACGGGGAGGCGGCCTGTCGACCGCGGCGACGCCGCAGGCGGCGATCATCTGACGGGATTCAGCCGAGTTAGCCGGGGCTGCAAGTTTACGGAGAGTTTAGGCGCCTTACCAAGAATTAAGATGCTCCGGAGGGGCGATTCATGGCGTTCTCTTGCTGCGCGGCACTGTTCGGATGTGCCGTTTCAACACGGCTCCCGGAGCGCTGACTATGCGGAAACTTATCCTCGCCGGCATCATGACGTTGGCTCTGCCCGTCGCCGCTTTCGCCCAGACCTCGGGCACGACGGATACGACCGCCACGCCGGCGGCGACCGCTCACAAGACGGTTCATCACACGGCTCACCACCGTGCGCACACCACCAAGCATGCCAAGAAGCATGCCCAGGCTCACAAGAAGACCAGCTCGACGACGGCGGCGCCGTCGTCCAACCCCGTGAACTGATCGCTTCTCTCCCCCTTCCAGCGATCGTTCATGAAACCCCGGCGTCGGGCCTCGGCGCCGGGGTTCTTTCCAGCCAGACGAATTCGACGACGGCGCCGCGCCGTCGTCCAGCCAAGTGACCTGATCGCATCTCTCCCCCTTCCAGCGATCAGGCACAAAACCCCGGCGTCGGGCCTCGGCGCCGGGGTTCTTTTTATTCAGCCGATGACAGGGCCCGTCTCAGCGGATGCTCTGGGCCAGCAGCTGGTTGCGCACCTCGACATGCGGATAGCCGGTCACGGTGGCGGAGCGTCCGATCCGGCCGGCGTCGCCCGGCACCACGACGGTCCAGGCCTCGGTCGGGGTCTGCAGCCGGAACGAGGTGACGCCGCCCATATGGCTGACGCCGTCGACATGGCCGGTCACGGTGATCGGTGTGTCGGTGGCATATTCGCGCGGATCGGCCGGCCCCGGCCCGCTCGGCATCGCCGTCACCGGCGGATGCCGCGGCTGCACGCCGCCCTGCACCACATAGGGCTGCTGCATCCGGAGGTTGGGGTCGACCGGATAGGTCGTCACCGGCTCGGCCATCACGGGCGGCGGCGGGGCGACGACCACCGGGGCCGGCCGCACGATCGCCGTCGGTGCCGGCTGCACGACGGTCGGCGCCGGCACGACCACCGTCGGCACCGGCGTGACCACGGTCTGGGCCGGGGCCGGCACGATCACGGTCTGGGCCATGGCCGGCGCCGCGAGCAGCAGCGCGGCCAGGGCGGCGGCGGACGCCGCATGGACAGTCTTGGCCATGTCTCTGTTCTCCGTTTTCACGGCGTCAGGGCAAGACGAACCCTTGGCACGACGCGGCCCGATCATGGGCGCGCGCGCCTCGCCAGCGCATGACGCCAGCCTCTATCCCCCTATCAACGCCCGGAAGCCGGATTCAGTTCGCCGAGCCAGTCGCGCAGCACCTCCACGCCGTCGGCGCCGCAGGCCGGCGGGGCGTGGCGATAGCTGACCGGCGTCTCCGACAGCCGGATCGGGCTGCCGATCAGGGCGACCGGGTCCGGCGCCAGCGGATGCGGCATCTCGATCCGCATGCCGCGGGCCACGACCTGCGGGTCGGCGAAGACCTGGTCGATGGTGTTGATCGGGCCACAGGGCACCTGCCGGGCCTCCAAAACCTCCAGCCAGTGGCCGCGCGGCTTCTCCGCGATCAGCCCGGCGACGATCGGCACCAGCACCTCGCGGTTGCGCACCCGCGCCTGGTTGGTGGCGAAGCGGGCATCGGTCGCCAGCTCCGGCCGGCCGGCGGCGGCACAGAACTTGGCGAATTGCGAATCGTTGCCGACCGCCAGGATCAGGTACTCATCCGCCGCCCGGAACGCCTGGTAGGGCACGATGGTCGGATGGCCGTTGCCGGTGCGCGGGGTCGGCACGCCCGAGGTCAGGTAGTACTGGCCGGCGTTGGACAGCCAGGCGACCTGGGTGTCCAGGAGGGCCATGTCGACCATCTGGCCGCGCCCGGTGCGGCGGCGATGGTCGAGCGCGGCGAGGATGCCGATCGTGGCATAGGTGCCGGTCATCAGGTCGGCGATGGCGACGCCGACCTTCATCGGCTCGCCGTCCGTCGGGCCGGTCAGGCTCATGATCCCGCCCATGGCCTGGACCAGATAGTCGTAGCCGGCGCGCGCGGCATAGGGGCCGGTCTGGCCGAAGCCGGTGATCGAGCAGTAGATCAGCGCCGGGAACTCGTCCTTCAGGTCGTCATAGCCGAGGCCGTAGCGGGCGAGGTCGCCGAGCTTGTAGTTCTCGACCAGCACATCGGCCTGGGCCACCAGCCGGCGCAGCAGGGCGCGGCCCTCCTCCCGGGTGAAGTCGATGGCGATCGACCGCTTGTTGCGGTTGGCGCTGAGGTAATAGGCGCTCTCGGTGGTGTCGGCGCCGTCGGCATCCTGCAGGAAGGGCGGGCCCCATTTCCGGGTGTCGTCGCCGACGCCCGGCCGCTCCACCTTGACCACGTCGGCACCGAGATCGCCCAGGATCTGGGTCGCGCTCGGGCCGGCCAGCACGCGGGTCAGGTCGAGCACCTTGAGGCCGGCCAGGGCGCCGGCGGGGCTGTCGGTCATTCTCGGGAACTCCTCCTTGAGGCCTCCTGGTTAACCCAGGCGGGGCGGGGCCGCAATCGGCCGGGCCCGGACCGACCATGACCCCAGGTTAAGACCTTCCTCCTTTTTGGCAGGGGCGTATCGGTGGTATAGGCCATAGCCTTGGGCCCTGAAAAAGAACCAGCCCAACAGGGGGATACAGATGCAAGGCTTCTCCAGGGTTCTCGTCCGCAGCCTGCTGGCGGCAGCGCTGTTGGGCGGGATGTCGCAGATCGCCGCGGCCGAGATGGTGCTGAACGCCGGCAACAGCCAGGAGCCGGAATCGCTCGACATCCACAAGTCGTCGGGCGTCAGCGAGGCGAATGTCCAGAACGACCTGTTCGAGGGCCTGCTGACCCAGGACGCCAAGGCGCAGCCGATTCCCGGCGCGGCCGAGAGCTGGACCGTCTCCGACGATGGCAAGACCTACACCTTCAAGCTGCGCGCCGACGGCAAATGGTCTGACGGCTCGCCGGTGACCGCGGGCGACTTCGTCTTCGCCTGGAAGCGCCTGCTGGACCCGAAGACGGCCAGCCCCTACGGCTATTTCATCGACCAGGTGGTCAACGCCAAGGACATCCGCCTCGGCAGCAAGCCGGCCGACACGCTGGGGGCCAAGGCGGTCGACGACCATACGCTCGAGGTCACGCTGGTCGGGCCGACGCCGTATTTCCTGGCGACGCTGACTCATCACGCCACCTTCCCGCTCAGCCGCGCCAATCTCGAGAAGTTCGGCGACGACTGGGTCAAGCCGGGCCATATGGTGTCGAACGGCGCCTACATGCTGGCCGACGCGGTGCCGCAGTCGCATGTGAAGCTGGCCAAGAACCCCGAGTTCCACGCCGCCGCCGACGTCAAGATCGACACCGTCAACTATTTCGTGACCGAGGATGTCGACGGCGAGCTGCAGCGCTTCAAGGCCGGGGAGCTCGACTACACCTACACCCTGCCGAACCAGCAGATCCCGGATCTGCAGAAGACCATGGCCGACGAGGTGCGGATCGTCCCGTACATCGGCACCTACTACTACACGGTCAACCTGACCCACGAGCCCTGGAAGAGCCATCCGGAGCTGCGCCACGCCCTGTCGCTGGCGATCGACCGCGACGTCATGGTCGGCAAGATCACCCAGGGCGGCGAGCTGCCGGCCTACACCTTCGTGCCGCCGGGGATGAGCAACTTCGCCGCCTGGACGCCGAAGGAGGCCGGGGAAACCCAGGCCCAGCGCGACGCCGAGGCCAAGGAGCTGTTCGCCAAGGCCGGCTATGGCCCGGACAAGCCGCTGGCGGTCGAGATCTCCTACAACACCTCCGAGAACCACAAGAAGATCGCCGTCGCCATCGGCGCTATGTGGAAGCAGAAGCTCGGCGTCGACACCACCCTGACCAATCTCGAATGGGGCACGATGCAGAGCGCGCTGCGCAAGAAGGAGTACAAGGATATCGGCCGGACCTCCTGGATCGGCGATTTCGACGACCCCAGCAACTTCCTCGACCTGTTCCGCAGCACCGCCGGCGAGCAGAACTATCCCGGCTACGCCAGCCCGGACTACGACAAGCTGATGGATGCGGCGGTGGTCGAGGCCGACCTGGCCAAGCGCGGCCAGACCCTGGCCCAGGCCGAGCAGCTGTTCCTGGCCGACCAGGCGATCATCCCGATCTACTACTACACCAGCAAGCGGATGCTCTCGACCAAGGTGAAGGGCTGGCAGGACAATGTCCTGGACAACCATCTCAGCCGCTGGCTGACGGTCGAACGGTAGCCGTTTCGGAGCCGCTGGCCCCGCCTCTTCTCGGAGGCGGGGCTTCTCTTGCGCGCCGGAGGATTTTGGGTCAGACCAAGCAAGGATTGCGCGATTGCCTCTCCCGCTTGCGGGAGAGGTCGGAGACGCGAAGCGGCTCCGGGTGAGGGGATTTTGTCGAGGCCTGGGCCAGCCCTCACCCGGTCTCGCTGACGCGATCCCGACCTCTCCCGCCAGGCGGGAGAGGTAATCTGAAGATGCTCGACATCCCGTCAGCTCCTGCCCGATTGCATTGACGTGATCCAACCTCAATTCATTCTGCTCTAACCTCTCCAGAACGGCCTGAGCGCCTCGCGGTCGGCGGTGCCGCGCTCGAGGCCGAGGTCGCGCAGCTCGTGGTCGCTCAGCGTCCACAGCCGGGGGCGGGTGCGCGACCGGCGCAGCCACAGCGCGACCTGTTGCATCAGGCCCGTGGCGAAGCCGGGGCGAGCGGTAGCGGCCTGACGCTCGAAGGCGTAGGTCGACATGGTGTCTCTCCTGCAGAGGGAAGGGCTGCGGACGGGGCCGGCTAGCGCCGAAGGCCCCAATGCGCGCGCAGCTCCTGGTTGAGCTCGACCGCGCGTTCCTCGGGGAAGAACAGCCGCGCGCCCTTCAGCTCGACGCGCCTGCGGGTGCCCGGGATCGTCTCGGCCAGCCAGTGCGACCACTTGACGTCGAAATAGACGTCGTCGGTGCCCCAGACGATCAGGGTCGGCGCCGCCAGGGTCCGCAGCCGGTCCTCGACCGCCAGCGTGTGGCGGCCGTCGAAGGCGGCGAGGAAGCGCCGGAAGTCGTCGGTGCGCGCCGCGCTGCGCACCAGCGGCCGCAGATAGGTCTCGATGTCGTCGTCGGTCACCCGCCCGGGATGCTCATAGGCCGGGCCGAGGGCTCCGGCCGAGCGGTAGACGTCCTTGTCCGCCAGCATCGCGTCGAGGGCGCCGCGCAGGCCGCCGGCCGCCGCCATCGCCAGGAAGGGCTTGAACGCCTCGGGCGGCCAGTTGTCATGCGCGTCGCAGTCGGTCAGGGCCAGGCTGCGCACCCGTTCGGGGTTGGTCGCCGCGAAGATCTGGGCGATGCCGCCGCCGCTGTCATTGCCGACCAGGTCGACCTGCTCGATGCTGAGCGCATCGAGGAATTCGCGCAGCATCACGGCATTGGCGGTCACCGACACATCCTGGCCGGGCGCGATCTCGGTGTCGCCATGGGCCAGCAGGTCGACGGCGATGCAGCGGCGGATATCCGACAGCTGCGCCAGCTGGTGCCGCCACAGATGGCCGTTCAGCAGCACGCCGTGGACGAACAGAGCCACCGGCCCGGCGCCTGCCTCGGCATAGGCGATGCTGCCCGACGGCGTCGCGACGCGGCGCGTCTCGATCACCGCTTCCAGGGAGCGCATCGATCACTCCCCGCTTGCGGTCGAGGCGTCGGCCTCGCGCAGCGCCCGGGCGCAGTCCTCGCAGCACACCTCCACCGTCTGGCCGCCGATCGTCACCTTGATCGTCTCGGCATCGAGCTCGCAGTCGCAGGCCGCGCAGGTTCTCTCGCTCATGAAGGTTCTCCTTCTCCGCCCGATGTCCGGGCAAGGGAAGGAGAGCATTCCGGGCGGCGGGGCCGCTGTCGGATTCTTTAGGGATTTTTGGCGAGGCCGGTCAGCGCAGCCGGACCGAGCGCTGGAATTCCGCCGGGCTGCGGCCATAGGCCTGGCGGAAGGCGGCGCTGAAATGGCTGTGGCTGGAGAAGCCGAGATCGAGGCCGAGGGCGGTCAGGTCGTCGTACCGGCCCAGCAGGTCCAGCGCCCGTGCCAGCCGCAGGCGCAGCTGGTAGCGATATAGCGGCATGCCCTCGACCTGCCGGAACACCTGGGTCAGGTAGACCGGCGAGACGCCGACCTCGGCGGCGATCTCGGCCAGGGTCCAGCGCCGCGCCAGGTCGGCGGACAGCGCCAGCTTGGCCCGGTCGACCAGCTTCTGCAGGCTGCGGCTGGCCCCGGCCTTGTGCGAGGTGCGCTCGCCGATGGCGCGCCGCACCAGGGTCAGGGCCAGGGTCTCCGCCTCCAGCGTCTCGGCGGCCTCGCGCCTCAGGCTATGCCGCAGCAGCGCCACCAGGGCCTGGCTGCGCGCATCGATGCGCAGCCGATGCGGGCGGAACGCCGTCGCCGCGCCGTCCTGCAGCAGCTCCGGCGGCGCCAGTTCGCGCAGCAGCGCGTCCTCGACCACCAGGTCCAGGCAGGAATCGCCGCCTTCGACCGGATGGCTGATCCGGTAGCCCTCGTCCGGGTTGAAGAAGAGCACCTGGTTGGCCTCGCCCACGGCGTCGTCGCTGCCGAGATGACGGACGAAGACGCCGCGATACGGAAACACCAGATGGGTGGCTGCCGCGCATTCCTCGGCGCTCCTGTGCCGGCACGCGCCGTCGCAGGCGACGTCGCGGATGGCGACGGTCTCGGTCTGCAGCAGGGTGTCGGCCGAGATATCGCTCATCGGGCTGCGGCAGGGTGCCGCCTCCGGCAGGGCAGGGGCTGGGCGCCACCATACCCTGCCGGCCGGTAGCAGGCGAGGCTCAGCCTCGCCAGAACGGTTTTGCCGCCTCGCGCGTGGCGGCGCCGCGATCGAGGCCGAGGTCGCGCAGCTCATGGTCGCTCAGCGAGTCGAGCTGGCGTCGGGTTCGCGCGCGCCGCAGCCAGAGGCCGAAGATCTGCCCAAGCCCGGCGAAGGCCACGGGATCGGACAGGGCAGAGCGGGGAACGCGGCGCTCGACAACGCGCGTCGACATGGAAGGTCTCCTGTTGGCCCGCAGCCGGCGGGGGGCCCATGCCCAGACGCCGCAATTGCGGGATTGCATTCGGAGATTGCTCCGGGCATGATGTCGGTGCAATCACTGTATTGCTCTCGGAGCAATTTAGCATGCTGGACGATTTCCGCTCCATTGCCGACGCCGTCGCCGGCGAGATCGCCTCGGGGCAATTGCGCCCGGGCGACCGGCTGCCGCCGCAGCGCGACTTCGCCTATCGCCGCGGCATCGCCGCCTCGACGGCCGCCCGGGTCTATGCCGAGCTGACCCGGCGCGGGCTGGTGTCGGGCGAGGTCGGGCGCGGCACCTTCGTCCGCGCCGCCGCGCCGGTGCCGGCCTCGGTGCTGGCCGAGCCCTGGCAGGCGCCGATCAACCTCGAATCCAGCTTCCCGATCCTGCCCGATCAGCCGGCCATCCTGGCGCAGGGGCTGCAGGCGCTGCTGCGGCCGGACGCGCTGGGCCTGGCGCTGGGGGCGGTGCCGGCCGCCGGCACCCAGGCGGCACGGGCGGTGGCGGCTTCGTTTCTGGCCCAGCCCGGCTGGTCGCCGGAGCCGGCTCGTGTGCTCTTCGCCGGCAATGGCCGTCAGGCGATCGCGGCGGCGCTATCGGCGCTGGCGCCGGTCGGCGGCCGGGTCGGGGTCGAGGCGCTGACCTATCCGGTGATCAAGGGCATCGCCGCCCGGCTCGGCATCGCGCTGGTGCCGATCGCCATGGATGCGGAGGGGCTGCGGCCGGACGCACTGGAGGCCGCGCACCACGCGGCGCCGCTGCGCGGGGTCTATCTGCAGCCGCTGCTGCACAACCCGCTCGGCATGTCGATGCCGCCGGGCCGGCGGGCGGATCTGGCGGCGCTGCTGCAGCGGCTCGACCTGGTCGCGATCGAGGACCGGGTGTTCAGCTACCTGGCCGACGAGGTGCCGCTGGCGGCGTTGGCGCCGGAGCATGCGATCGTGATCGACAGCCTGTCCAAACGCCTCGCGCCCGGCCTGACCCTGGGCTTCGCGGTGTCGCCGCGCGCGCTGGTCGAGCGCATGGTGGCGGCGATCCGCTCCGGCCCCTGGAGTCCGGGCGGCCTGGCGCTCGAGGCGGCGTCGCGCTGGATGGCCGACGGCACGGTCGCGGCGCTGGTGGCGGAGAAGCGGCAGGACGCGCGCACGCGCCAAGCGGTCGCCCGCCGCGCGCTGGACGGGCTGGAGATCCAGGGCGACCCGCGCGCCTATCATCTCTGGCTCGAGCTGCCGGAAGGCTGGCGGGCGGAGGCCTTCGCCGCCGCGGCCGCGCGCAAGGGCATCGCCCTGACTCCCGGCCCGGCCTATGCCGCCGGCCCGGGCCACGCGCCGGCGGCGGTGCGGCTGGCCCTGGCCTCGCCGCCGCCCGAGGTGCTGCGCGAGGCGCTGGAGACGCTGGCCCGGCTGGCGCGGACCGAGCCGGACCAGATCGCCGTGGACTAGCATCCGCGGGAATTTGTCCCTGCATCGGACCGGCGAAGTCGCGCATGCTGCCGGGACACCGGAGGAGATTCGCCGATGCTCAAGCCCGTGATCGCCGCCGCCGCCGCCATTCTGTTGGCGGCCTTGCCCGCCGCGGCCCAGGACTGCCCGGACGACAGCCAGGCCGGGCTGAACCAATGCGCCGGCGATGCCTACAAGAAGGCGGATGCCGCCCTGAACGCGGCCTACAAGCAGGTCATGGCGCGGCTGAAGGACAGCGAGGCCGCGGCCAAGTCGCTGGTCGCGGCCCAGCGCGCCTGGATCGCCTATCGCGACGCCGAATGCGACTTCATGTCGTCCGGCGTCGAGGGCGGCAGCGCCCGCCCGATGATCGTGGCGCAGTGCCTGGAGCAGGAGACCACCCGGCGCACCGACGACCTGAAGGCGCTGCTGAACTGCGAGGAGGGGGATCTCAGCTGCCCGGTGCCGGCCGCCGAATAGGCGCTCAGTCGCCGGACGGCAGCGGGCCGCCGAACTGCAGCGCGTCCAGCGCGCCCTGCAGGATCCAGGCGGCGGCCGCGGTATCCACCGCCTTGGCGCGCTTCTTCCGGGTGACGTCGAACTCGATCATCTGGCGCTGCACCGCCATGGTCGACAGCCGCTCGTCCCAGAAGGCGATCGGCAGGTCACGCAGCTTCAGCAGGTCCTTGGCGAAGGCGCGCACCGACTGGCAGCGCGGCCCCTCGCTGCCGTCCATGTTGACCGGCAGGCCGATCACCAGCCCGGCGACGCCGCGGTCGTCGACGATGCGCAGCAGCTCCTGCGCGTCCGGCGTGAACTTGGTGCGGCGGATGGTGCCGATCGGCGAGGCCAGCGACAGGCCGGGGTCGGACACCGCCATGCCGATGGTCTTTTCTCCGAGATCCAGGCCGATCAGCCGCCCGCCGGGGGGCAGCAGGGCTCGGATCTCTCTAACTTCAGCTATCACGATCCTTGTCCATCCAGGGGTTTGTCGGCTGCTTCGAACTCGCAAAACTCATATGCGAATTCTTCAACAATGTCGCCCGTATCCGGCCTAAGCTGCGGTGGTGGCGAGGTATAGTAATAGAAATACCCATAGAAAACTATGGCTTCGGAGCACATAAAATTTCTTATAGAGTCCTCATCGCACATGGAAGATTTTATGCATATGTAGGCAGATCTATAGACCATATCGAGAGAATTAACGGATTTTTCTAGATGGTATTTGGAAATTACGGATTCTGAAAATTCCGTAATTGATGAATCCGTATCGAGCTTGTCAGCGTTCAGATCAATTTCTCTATCCATTATAGAGGTAAGATTTATTCGATCTTGTATAATATCTTGTGACATATACAGTGATATAATTCGTTGAGACATATCGAATTTATCCTTTTTTATAGAGTAAAAATTAAATATGATGGTCAACCCAATTGCAAATAGAGATATAATTAATGAAATAACAGGAATTATATTGGAATATTTAAGCTTATTTGGATCGGAGTCTATTTGATTTCTCATATCAGATATTTTGCCTAGTTGATGTCGTCTTGCGTGCAATGAAGTATGTGGCTTCATGCCGCTTGTCCTTGTTTAACCCGGACTCAGGTGCTAGCGTGCCGCGCTTTCTTAAGCAATCTCGTCCATCCCAAACGCCTACGGAAACTGTAGATGTCGCTCGATAGAGCCACCGTCGCGAAGATCGCGCATCTGGCCCGCATCCGCCTCGACGAGGCGGAGCTCGATTCCATGACCGGCGAGCTGTCCGGCATCCTGGACTTCGTCGAGCAACTGGCCGAGGTGAACACCGACGGGGTCGAGCCGATGACCAGCGTGGCGCAGCAGGGGCTGCGGCGCCGGCCGGACGAGGTGACCGACGGCGGCTATCCCGAGAAAGTGTTGGCCAACGCGCCCTCGGCCAAGGCCGGGTTCTTCACCGTGCCGAAGGTGGTCGAGTGATGTCAAAGCCGACCCACTTCACCCTCGCCGGCGCGCGCGACGCGCTGAAGAAGCGCGAGATCTCTTCGGTCGAGCTGACCACCGCGCATGTCGCGGCGATGGAGAGCCTGCGCGAGCTGAATGCCTTCGTCACCGAGACGCCGGACAAGGCGATCGAGATGGCCAAGGCCTCCGACGCCCGGCTGGCCCGCGGCGAGGGCGGCCCGCTGGAAGGCCTGCCGATTGCGATTAAAGACCTGTTCTGCACCGAAGGCGTGCGCACCACGGCCGGCAGCAATATCCTCGGCAACTTCGTGCCGCCCTATGAATCGACCGTCACCAGCCATCTGTGGCGCGACGGCGCGGTGATGCTGGGCAAGCTGAACATGGACGAGTTCGCCATGGGCTCGGCCAACATCACCTCCGCCTACGGCAATGTCGAGAACCCGTGGCGGCGGCAGGACGGCAGCAACGCCAAGCTGGTGCCGGGCGGATCCTCCGGCGGCTCCGCGGCCTCGGTCGCGGCGCGCATGACGCTGGCGGCGACCGGCACCGACACCGGCGGGTCGATCCGCCAGCCGGCGGCCTTCACCGGCATCGTCGGCATCAAGCCGACCTATGGCCGCTGCTCGCGCTGGGGCGTGGTCGCCTTCGCCTCCTCGCTCGACCAGGCCGGGCCGATGGCGCGCACGGTGCGGGACGCGGCGATCATGCTGCGCTCGATGGCCGGCTTCGACCCGAAGGATTCGACCAGCGTCGATATGGCGGTGCCCGATTTCGAGGCGGCGCTGACCGGCGACATCCGTGGCCTGAAGGTCGGCATCCCGAAGGAATACCGGGTCGACGGCATGCCGGCCGAGATCGAGCGCGTCTGGCAGCAGGGTGCCGACTGGCTGCGCGCGGCGGGGGCGGAGATCGTCGAGGTCTCGCTGCCGCACACCAAATACGCGCTGCCGACCTACTACATCGTCGCCCCGGCCGAGGCGTCGTCCAACCTGGCGCGCTATGACGGCGTCCGCTACGGCCTGCGCGAGACCGGCGGGTCGCTGAACGAGCTGTATGAGAACACCCGCGCCGCCGGCTTCGGCCGCGAGGTCAAGCGCCGGGTGATGATCGGCACCTATGTGCTGTCGGCCGGCTATTACGACGCCTACTACACCAAGGCGCAGAAGCTGCGGACGCTGATCGCCCGCGACTTCACCGAGGCCTACAAGCAGTGCGACGTGATCCTGACGCCGACGGCGCCAAGCACCGCCTTCGCCATCGGCGAGAAGCAGGACGACCCGATCGCGATGTATCTCAACGACGTCTTCACCGTGCCGGCGTCGCTGGCCGGGCTGCCCGGCCTGTCGGTGCCGGCCGGCCTCGGCGATGACGGGCTGCCGCTCGGGCTGCAGCTGCTCGGCCGCCCCTTCGACGAGGAGACGATCCTGCGCGTCGCCGAGGTGATGGAGCAGGCGTCCGGCTTCACCGCCCTGCCGCAGACGATGTCCTGACGATGACCGGCTTCAGCATCCGCCGGCTCGGCCCTGCGGATGCCGCGGCCTATCGCGAAATCCGGCTGGAGGGGCTGGAACGCCATCCCGAGGCGTTCGGCTCCACCTATGAGACGGAAGCTGGCCTGTCGCTCGACGACTTCGTCCGGCGCGTGACCGAGGTGCCGACCTTCGCGGCCGAGCGTGACGGCCGGCTGCTCGGCCTCGTCGGGCTGGCGCGGGAGAGCGGGGTCAAGCGCCGCCACCGCGGCACGCTGGTGCGGATGTATGTCCGGCCCGAGGCACGCGGCACCGGCGCCGCCGACGCGCTGGTCGAGGCCGTGCTGGACCATGCCCGGGCCGAAGGCCTCGACGCCGTGCTGCTTGCGGTGATCACCGAGGCCGAGCCGGCGCGCCGCCTCTATGAGCGGCACGGCTTCACCGTCTACGGCGTCGAGCCGGGCGCGCTGCGGATCGGCGACCGCGCCTATGACGACGAGCTGCGCATCCGGTTCCTGTAAGCTCCATCGCGATACCGAAAGGCTTAAGCCGTCATGGCGAGCCCCAAAGCGGCGTGGCCATCCAGCGGCTCGATCTCTGGATGGCCACGTCGCTTCGCTCCTCGCCATGACGGTGAAGGGGGTGGCGCTGGCGCTTGCGGCGCCCTGTCGTCTTCGGACCGTCATCGAAAGCTGCTATGCCGAGGCAAGGCGCGGGGAAGGGGAGCGCCGGCACATCCGCAGGAGGCCGGTCCATGACCACGATTCCCTTCACGCCGCGGCGATTCCGCACCGCGGCCGCCCATTACCTGCAGGGTCGGCCGGCCTATGCCGCCGGCCTGTTCCCGCGCATCGCCCGGACCTGCGGCCTCGGCGGCGAGCATCGGGTGCTGGATCTCGGCTGCGGTCCGGGCCAGATCGCGGTGGCGCTTGCCCCCTTCGCCGGCGAGGTCGTCGGCATCGATCCGGAGCCCGAGATGCTCGCGGTCGCGGCGGAGACGGCGGAGCGGGCCGGAGTCCGGGTCGCTTTGCAGCAGGGCAGTTCCTACGATCTGGGGCCGGAGCTCGGCCGCTTCCGGCTGGTGACGATGGGGCGCTCCTTCCACTGGATGGACCGGGTCGAGACGCTGCGCCGCCTCGACGCCATGATCGATCCCGAGGGCGCCGTGGTGCTGATCCATGACGACCATCCGAAGGTGCCCGACAATCGCTGGGTGAAGCCGTTTCGCGACCTGATCGAACGCTATGCCGGGGGCGACAGCGCCCGGGCGATGCTGCGGTCCACGGACTGGCTCAACCATACCGCGGTGCTGCTCGACTCGCCGTTCAGCCGGCTGGAGGAGGTGGCGGTGATCGAGCGGCGGCGGATTCCGACCGAGACGCTGATCGACCGTGCCCTGTCGATGTCCGGCACCGCGCCGGACCGGATCGGCGACCGGGTCACGGCGCTGATCGCCGAGATCGAAGGGCTGATGGCGGAGTATGAGGCCGACGGCATGGTGGCCGAGGTGGTCACCTCCTCGGCCCTGATCGCCCGCCGGCCGGAAACCGAATAGCGCTTGTGCGCTTGCGTCGGCCGTCGCAAAGATCGCGGCCCATCGTCCAATCTCCGTCGCACCGGGAGAGCGTTGTGCCCTTGAAGCTCCACACCATCATCTGCAGCACCCGGCCGACCCGGATCGGCCTGGTGGTCGCCTCCTGGTTCCAGGAGATCGCCGCCGGCCATGGCCAGTTCGACGCGTCGCTGGTCGACCTCAAGGAGTTCGACCTGCCGGTGTTCGACGAGCCGGAGCATCCGCGGCTGCAACGCTATGTGCATGAGCACACCAGGCGCTGGGCCGCCAGCGTCAGCGCCGCCGACGCCTTCGTCTTCGTCACGCCGGAATACAATTTCGGCCCGCCGCCGGCGCTCTTGAACGCGCTGAACTACCTGTACCTGGAATGGAACTACAAGCCGGCCGGCTTCGTCAGCTATGGCGGCGCCTCCGGCGGCATGCGCGCCGTCCAGGCCGAGAAGCTGACCCTGACCACTCTGAAGGTGGTGCCGCTGACCGAGGCGGTGTCGATCCCGATGGCCTGGAATTCGCTGGCCGACGGCAAGCTCACCCTCCCCGAGGGCCAGGCCAAGGCCGCGACCGCGATGTTGGACGAGCTGGCCCGCTGGGCCGAGGCGCTGAAGCCGCTGCGGGGATAGGCCGCTCCGGGTTTGTCGGCCGGCGCCGCCCCCTCACCCGAAATCGCTGCGCGATTTCGACCTCTCCCCAAGGAGAGGCATATTGGCCGCGTTGCTTTTCCCCTCTCCTCGGGGAGAGGGAGGGTGCCGTTGCGTCGGCAACGGGAGGGTGAGGGGGAGGCCTCACCCCGCATGGATCCACAGGATCTCCGCCTCCAGCGGCCCGTCGGAGAGGAGGGCGTGCGGGGTGCGGGCGTCGAAATAGAGGCTGTCGCCGGCGGCCAGGCGGAACGGCGCCTCGCCGGCGAAATGCATCGTCACCGCGCCGGACAGGACCAGCAGGAACTGCTGGCCCTCATGCTGGTCCAGCGGGCCGTAGTCCAGCAGGCTCCGGGCCTTGACCCGGGCGCGCACCGGGGTGATGCGTTTGTCCGCCAAGTCGGCGCCCAGGAGCTCGTGGCTGTAGCTGCGGGTCTCGTAGCGCGGCCCGGTGCCGGCCCGGGTCAGGCTGCGCCCCGCCGGGGCCGGCCGGGCCTCGCCGAACAGTCCTGCCATATCGACACCGAAGCCCTGCGACAGCTTCAGCAGCACCTCGACCGTCGGCGACATCCGGCCGTTCTCGATCTTCGACAGGGTTGACTTGGCCAGGCCGGTGCGCTCGGACGCCGCCTCCAGCGTCCAGCCGCGGGTCCGGCGCAACGCTTTCAGCCGCGGGCCAAGGCTCTGGGGCACGTCACTGTTCATGCGTGGAGCTAAGCATGCGCCGCAGCGGCCTGCATCTGTTTCCGATCGGAAAATTCCTGATTGCGCGTCGCTCCTCCTTAGTCTAGGTGTGACGGATCCAATCCACCTTCCCCGTCATCCCCGCGAAAGCGGGAATCTCGTCGAGACACCCGGTTGGAGATCCCCGCTTTCGCGGGGATGACGGGGGAGGGAAGGCGGCGAAGACAGGGTGCGGGCATGGCGGACAGCTTCGACGTGGTCATCATCGGCGGCGGCGCCATCGGCAGCGCCGTCGCCTGCTTCCTGATGCTGGAGCCGGGCTTCGGCGGCACCGTCGCGGTGGTCGAGCGCGACCCGACCTACCGCACCGCGTCCTCGGCGCTCTCCGCCTCCTCGATCCGGCAGCAATTCTCCACCCCCTTCAATGTCGCGGTGTCGCGCTTCGGGCTGGAGGTGCTGAAGCACCCCGAGCGCTGGCTCGAGGTCGAGGGCGAGGTGCCGGATTTCGGCTTCCACGAGAAGGGCTACCTGTTCCTCGCCACCCCGGCCGGTCTGCCGGTGCTGCAGGCCAATCACGAGATGCAGGTCGGGGAGGGCGTCGCCGTCGACCTGATGGCGCCGGACCGGCTGGCTGAACGTTTCCCCTGGCTCAATGTCGACGGCCTCTCCGCCGGCTCGCTCGGCCTGGCCGGCGAGGGCTGGTTCGACGGCTACAGCCTGCTGCAGGCGTTCAAGCGCAAGGCCCGGTCGCTCGGCGCCACCTACATCGCCGACACCGTCACCGGCATCGACCGGGCCGGCGGCCGGGTCACCGGCGTGACCCTGGCGCAGGGTGGCCGCATCGGCTGCGGCATGCTGGTCAACGCCGCCGGGCCGCAGGCCGGCAAGGTCGCGGCGCTGGCCGGGATCGACCTGCCGGTCGAGGGCCGCAAACGCTGCGTCTTCGTGTTCGACTGCCGGCGGATGCTGGCGGGCTGCCCGCTGGTGATCGACCCTTCGGGCGTCTGGTTCCGGCCCGAGGGCAACCTGTTCATCTGCGGCGCCCCGCCCCTGGGCGAGGACCCGGACACCGAGGACCTGACGGTCGACCACGGCCTGTTCGACGAGATGATGTGGCCGGCTTTGGCCGAGCGGGTGCCGGCCTTCGAGAGCCTGAAGGTGGTGAACTCCTGGGCGGGCCACTACGAGATGAACACGGTCGATCACAATGCCATCATCGGGCCGCATCCCGACCTGCCGAACCTGATTTTCGCCAACGGCTTCTCCGGCCACGGGCTGCAGCAGTCGCCTGCCGCAGGCCGCGGCGTGGCCGAGCTGATCGCCCATGGCGGCTTCCGCAGCCTCGACCTGTCGCCCTTCGCCTTCACCCGCATCCTGGAGAACCGGCCGATCGTCGAGCTCAACGTGGTCTGACGCGCGGCCGGCCTGTAGCATCGGCCGGCACGCATAGGGAGATTCACCGATGGCCGAGATCGAGGCGAAATTGAGCGCGCTGGGGCTGCAGCTGCCGGCGCCGATCCAGCTGCCGCCGGGGGTGAAGCTGAGCTTCCCCTGGGTCCGCGTGCATGGCGACCGGGCCTATGTCTCCGGCCATGGCGCCCTGGCGCCGGACGGGTCGCTGGCACCACTGCTCGGCAAGGTCGGGCAGGAGCTGACGGAGGAGCAGGGCTACCAGGCCGCGCGGCTGACCGGCCTCGCCATCCTCGCCAGCCTCAAGGACGCGCTCGGCGACCTCGACCGCATCACCGCCTGGCTGCGCGCCTTCGGCATGGTCAATGCGGCGCCGTCCTTCAACCGCTATCCGCTGGTGATCAACGGCTTCACCGACCTGATCGTCGAGGTCTTCGGGCCGGAGCGCGGGGCGCATTCCCGCTCCGCCGTCGGCATGGCCGGGCTGCCCTTCGGCCTGGCGGTCGAGATCGAGGCGGAGGTCGCCATTCAACCTTAGGGTGGCTGTTCAACATAATGTTGACAGCGGGACCCCTTCCGCGCTCCCTGTCTCGCTTCCGGACGGTAGTGCGAGCGGTTCCATGTACACGATCGAGGGCGAGACGGGCACCTGGGAGACGGTGATCGGGCTCGAAGTCCATGCCCAGGTCATCTCCAAGGCCAAGCTGTTCTCCGGCGCTGCGACCGATTTCGGCGCGGCCCCGAACAGCCAGGTCAGCCTGGTCGACGCCGCCATGCCCGGCATGCTGCCGGTGATCAACGACCATTGCGTCGAGCAGGCGGTGAAGACCGGCCTCGGCCTCAAGGCGCAGATCAACCGTCGCTCGGTGTTCGACCGCAAGAACTACTTTTACGCGGACCTGCCGCAGGGCTACCAGATCAGCCAGTACAAGGACCCGATCGTCGGCACCGGCGAGATCGTGCTGGACCTGCCGGACGGGTCGGCCCGCACCGTCGGCATCACCCGGCTGCATCTCGAGCAGGATGCGGGCAAGAGCCTGCACGACCAGTCGCCGCGCGAGACCTTCGTCGACCTGAACCGGTCCGGCGTGGCACTGATGGAAATCGTGTCCGAGCCCGACCTGCGCAGCCCGGACGACGCCTCGGCCTATCTCCGCAAGCTGCGGTCGATCCTGCGCTATCTCGGCACCTGCGACGGCAACATGGAGGAAGGCTCCATGCGCTGCGACGTCAACGTGTCGGTGCGCCGCGTCGGCGACACCGAATTCGGCACCCGCTGCGAGGTCAAGAACGTCAACTCGATCCGCCATGTCATGTCGGCGATCGAGTTCGAGGCCCAGCGCCAGGTCGAGATCATCGAGGGCGGCGGGGCCATCAACCAGGAGACCCGGCTGTGGGACCCGAACAAGGGCGAGACGCGGTCGCTGCGCACCAAGGAAGATGCGCATGACTACCGCTACTTCCCGGACCCGGACCTGCTGCCGCTGGTGCTGGAGGACGGCTTCGTCGAGCGCATCGCCGCGACCCTGCCGGAGCTGCCGGACGAGAAGAAGGCGCGCTTCATCGGCGAATACGGCCTGTCGGCCTATGATGCCGGCGTGCTGGTGGCCGAGCAGGCCAAGGCCTTCTTCTACGAGCGCGCGGCCAAGGGGCGCGACCCGAAGCTGGCCGCCAACTGGGTGATCAACGAGCTGTTCGGCGGCCTGGCCAAGGCCGGCAAGGAGATCGAGGACAGCCCGGTCTCGGCCGAGCAGCTGGGCGGCTTGGTCGATCTGATCGCCGACAACACCATCTCCGGGCGCATCGCCAAGGACGTCTTCGCCGAGATGATGGAGACCGGGCAGGACGCCGGCGCCATCGTCGAGGCCAAGGGGCTGAAGCAGGTCACCGACACCGGCGCGATCGAGGCGGTGATCGACCAGGTGATGGCGGCCCAGGCCGACAAGGTGGCCGAGTACCGCTCGGGCAAGGACAAGCTGTTCGGCTTCTTCGTCGGCCAGGTGATGAAGGCCTCGGGCGGCAAGGCCAACCCGGCGATGCTGAACGAGCTTTTGAAGACCAAGCTGAACGGCTGATCCCGCCCGCCGGCCTCGTCACGCACGAGGCCGGCGGATCGATCGGAGCGGCTAGGCCGGGGCGCTGGACTTGCTGGCCAGCGCCCCGGCCAGCTTGGCCGAGGCGTAGCCGAACACCGCGCCGAACACCATCGAGACGATCAGCAGGACCAGCGGGTTGGCGGCGCTGGCCGTGGTCAGGCGCTGCAGCGGTCCGATGCCGTCGGCGCCGGCGCCCTGATGCAGCGAATAGGCCACGGTCGCGGCATAGCCGTAGACATTGGCCGGAACCACCGACAGCAGGTCGACCGAGGCGACGATCACCAGGAAGAAGACGGTGACGCCGACGACGATGGCCGGCCACACCGTGCCGAGCGCCGGCATCGGGACATGGACGATGATCAAAAGCGCGATCCAGGCGAGCACGGCGCCATAGGCATTGCCGACGATCGTCCGGCTCAGCGCCTTCTCGTCGGCGCCGGAGTGGAAGAAGCATCCCCAGGCGATGAACCCGGCCCAGACCAGGACGAAGCCGGCGAGCGGCCCCAGAGCGAGGAATGCCCACACAGCACCGAGCACCGCTATGCTCAAGGACAGAGCTAGCAATTTGGACATGGCGACCCTCCCCCAGCCGAATATTGTTGTTTTCAGGCGGAGGCATATTATTGGATGCAAATCATCCGAATGCATACTGTAACAAAGTATGAGTTCTTGGATCGATTGAGGACGGAGGTCCTGGGTCGCCGTCCGAATTCTTCCGGCGATGGCGGCGTGCCATCCTTCGGTTCGCGGCGTCCGGGCTTTCGGCTATGGTCGCCGGATCGGCGGCGCAGGGGAGAGTGCGGATGGATGAGACATCTTCGGCCCTCCACCTCGGCGCTGCCCTCGCCGTCGGCCTGATCATCGGGCTGGAGCGCGGCTGGACCGACCGCGACCGGCCCGAGGGCCAGCGCGCCGCCGGGCTGCGCACCTTCGCCATCACCGGCTTCGGCGCCGGCGTCGCAGCCTTCCTGGCGGCGGATCTCGGGCCCGGCCCGCTGCTGCTGTTCCTGGCGGGGATCGGGGCCTACATGCTGGCCGCCTATCTGCGCGAGGCGGGCAGCCTGGGCCTGACCACCGAGGTCGCGCTGCTGGTCACCGCCCTGCTCGGCGCCGCCGCCGGGATCGGGCGCGACCTGATCGGCGTGGGCGGGGCCGTGGTCGTGGCCCTGCTGCTGCGCGAGAAGGCCCGGCTGCATGGCTGGCTGGAGCGCTTCACCCCGGCCGAGACCGCGGCGGCGCTGCAGTTCCTGCTGTTCGCGGTGGTGGTGCCGCCGTTCCTGCCGGACCGGACGCTCGATCCGTGGCAGGCGATCAACCCGGCCAAGATCTGGTGGCTGGTGGTGCTGGTCGCCGGCCTCTCCTTCGCCGGCTACGCCGCGGTGCGCATCGCCGGCCCCCGGGTCGGGACGCTGCTGACCGGGCTGCTCGGCGGGTTGGTCTCCTCCACCGCGCTGACCCTGGTCTTCGCCAGGCAGGCGCAGGCCGCGCCGCAGGCGGCGCCGGCGCTGGCCGCCGGCATCGTCGCCGCCTGGGCGGTGATGGTGATCCGCGTCGCGGTGCTGGTCCTGGTCCTGCACCCGCCGCTGTTCCTGGCCCTGGCGGCATCCCTGGCCGGCGCCGCGCTGGTGGCGATCGGCTGCGGCCTGTGGC
>NZ_VCCH02000060.1 GCF_005938675.2 Mycobacterium sp. KBS0706 | reverse complement strand
ATTGCCGGCATAGGCGTCGGCGGCAGCCCCGCTCAGCCCAGTCAACTCGGCAATCCAGAGGCCCAGCAACCGGTTCCTGCGTGTCCGGATGCGAAGCGTCATCTCCTGATCGTGCTGGAAGGCAGCCTCGATCGCCTTTTCCCTCGAATCCAGGAACGTCATGTTTCCTCCATCCGGGCTTACGCCGGCCGGTCAACTCGACCAGAGAACGAGCATGCGCGGGTCCCGCATCACATCGCGCGTGGTGCCGCCGAAGATCCGCTCCTGCGTCCGATCGTGCGAATAGGCGCCCATGACGAGCAGATCCGCACAGGCTTCGTCGGTGGCCATCATCAATGTCTCGCCGACCGACAGGCCGATCGGCTTCCGAACCTCCACCTCGGCCCTGAGGCCATGTCTCGCGAGGTACGCCTGCACGGGCTCGAGCGGTGGGGTCGCGCCATGCTCCTCGACCGCGAGCACTGTGATCTTCCGGCACGCATCGAGAAGAGGCAGGGCGCCCGCGACGGCCCTGGCCGCCTGGGGAGTATCGTTCCAGGCGATCACGGCCGACCCGCACCGGTTCAGGATGGTTCGGCCAGGCACCAGAAGCACGGGGCGCCCGGTGGTCAGCAGCGCCGCCTCGAAGATCCGGTCGGCGATCGAAGGACGGCTGCGCTCAGCCTTCGCCACCACGATCAGGTCCGCGGTACGGCCGGCCGGGCCGATCGCCTCGCCATACGGCTCCGGACATTCCGTCCAGTGGACGGGAGCCGGCTCCACCGGGTCGTGGCTGTGCCGGCACTGGATCCGGTCCCTTTCCCGCCACTGCTCGAACCAAGCGTGGGCGCGGTCGGCTGACGCGCGCACCTCCGTGCTCAGCGACTCGGTGAAGTCCTCGGTCCATCCGGGAGCGAAGATCTCGCCGAGGAAACGGTCGGACAGATCCCCCGGCCGGCAAAAGTAGAGGCATTCGAGCTCCGCCCCCTGCCGTCGCGCGATCATGGCCGCGATATCGAGCATGTCGTGCCGCGGAGCACCCGCGAAGGGAGTCAGTATCCGGCGGATCGACATCTCGGTTCTCCTTCTGTCGGACGGACCCTCACGGTCTCGTCATCGCCCTGGGCGAGCTCTTTCAAGCGGTCGATCGCCTCGAGCGCAATCTCGTGCCGGCCGCGGACGGCGATCAGCCCTTGATCCCTCAATCGGCCGAAGGATCGGCTGACCGTCTCCAGGGTCAGGCCGAGATAGTCGGCGATGTCCGCCCGGGTCATCGGCAGCTGCACAGGGTTGGACGAAAGGCCGAGCCCCCCCGCCCGGCCGCTGAGCTGCAGCAGGAAGCCCGTCAGGCGCTCCAACGCCGACTTCTGGCCGAGCGACAGCATGTGCTCCTGGGCCGAAGCCAGATCTCCGATCAGCCGCTCGCGAAGGGCGGTCTCGACGGCCGGGAGACGACGCAGCAGCGCCTCGAAGCGGGTGCGCTCGAAGCGGCACAGCCGGGCCTCTCCGATCGCTTCGACGCCATAGGGGTAGGCGCCCTGGACGGGGAGCCCGAAAAAGTCGCCGCAGAGAAGGAAACCCACGATCTGCTGCCGGCCGTCAGGCAGCGCCTTCACCAGCTTCGCCGCGCCGGACACGATGTTGAACGTATGGTCCGCAGGGTCGCCCTCGGTGACGATGCGCTGGTGCGGACGCAGCCGGACCGTTTCCGCGATGTCGGCGAATTCCGTCAGGTGTTCATCCGACACGCTGCCGCAGAGGCTTCGGCAACGCGCCTCGCAAGTGTGGCAATCTTCGAGCGCCGATCGTGTCGCCGGAACCAGAAGCCTCAATACGCCGGCTACCATCGAACGCTCCCCGATGAGTGCCATCTCTTCCCCGGGCAATTCATCACCGGCGCGCCGCCGCGACTTTGATCCAGATCAATCAGCCCTCGTCCAGGGCATGTCGGAGATGTCGCAGGATCGCGCTTCGGGCGCGCGCATGGCCGGCGGCCTCGAGACGGGCGTCGATGTCGAGGAGAAGCCGCGCCCGTTCGTTGTGCCAGTCGAGGGCCGCGACGGCCTCCGGCAGGATGCGCGGCCGCTGCGGCATCGGGATGAGCTCGGGCAGGCCTGCGCGGAACGTGTAGCCGTCGTCGAGCTGGGGCACGATCACCGTCGGCGCAGGATCGAGGCTCTTGATCACCCGTTCCCGCAGCGCCCCGAGCGCCGGCCGTTCGCCATGGACGAGGAACACCGCGCCGCGGACCTGCCCGCGATCGGCGATCCACCGGGCCAGCTCCGGCCCGTCGGCGTGCCCGGAATAATCCTCGATCATCCGGACCCGCGCGCGGACCTGCAGCTCTTCGCCCTGGATCCGCACCGCCTTGGCGCCGTCCTGCAGCAATCGGCCGAGCGTGCCCTGCGCCTGGAAGCCCGTCAACAGCACGGTGGCGGCCGGGTTCCAGAGATGCTGCTTCAGATGGTGGCGGATGCGGCCCGCATCGCACATGCCGCTCGCGGCAATGACGATCCTGAACCCGTCCACGCCATTGATCGCCCGGCTCTGATCCGGCGTCTCGGCGAAATGGATCTGCTTCGACTTCAGCGCCCGGGCAAAATCCGGGCCGCCCTCCAGCGCCTTGTGATTCTGCAGGAACACGTCAGTGGCGCGGATGGCGAGGGGTGAGTCGACATAGATCGGCGATGCCGGCACGACGCCGTCGCCCATCAGCCGCACGAGATCGAGGATGAGCTCCTGGGTCCGCTCCACCGCGAAGGCGGGGATGATCAGCACGCCCTGGGGCGTCATGGCCTCCCGGATCTCGGCCGCCAGGTGGCCGCGCCGTGTCTCAGGCGTGACCTCCGGCCGGTCCACGTCGCCATAGGTCGCCTCGCAGACCAGGATGTCGATGTCCCTCGGCGCCCGGGCGTCGGGCTGGAGCATCTTGGCATCGGGACCGAGATCGCCGGACACCAGAAGGCGAAGGGGCCTGCCCTCCCCGCCTGCGAGCTCGATCTCGATCGATGCTGATCCCAGGATATGCCCCGCGTTCCAGTATCGGGCGCGGATGCCGGGAATCGGTTCAAACCACGCTTCGTATCCGACCGGACGGAAGGCCGCGAGGGTCGCCTCTGCATCCGCCACGGTGTAGATCGGCGTCACCTTGGCCCGGCCCCGGCGCTGGTTCCGCCGGTTCAGCGTGAGCACTTCCGACTCCTGGATATGTCCCGCATCGGGCAGCATCACACCGCAGAGATCGATCGTGCCGCGGGTGGCGTAGACCGGCCCGCGGAAGCCGTCGCGCACGAGCCTGGGGATCAGGCCGCTGTGATCGATATGGGCATGGGTCAGCAGGACGCAGTCGATCTGATTCGGCCGGAAGGGAAAGGGGATGTAGTTGAGCCCCTTCAGCGTCTTCGTTCCCTGAAACAAGCCGCAGTCGATCAGGATGCGGCGGTCGTCGGCCTCGAGCAGGAGGCAGGAACCGGTGACGGTGCCGGCCGCGCCGTGGAAATGCAGGGTGGGAGCCATGACGCCTCGGGGATGGACGACACGCCGACCGTGATCGGCGCGTCGCAGTTGCCGTCGAACGGCAGATCTAGCCAACCAGCAGGTGATCCTCGACCGCAGTGACCCCGGGCGCGGACCAGGCGGCCCGCTCCGCCGTGTTGCGCTCTGCCCAGTTCCGCACCCGGCCGCTCAGGGTGATGGTGCCGTCGACAGCCGAGACCCGAATCTCGCCCGCATCGAGGGCTGCGTTCCGCCGGAACGCCTCCTCGATCTTGTGCTTGACATCCGTGGCGCGGACCGCCGGCTGGACCTTGATCAGGTTGATCAGGCCCATGACGCCGCTGAGCTTCTGGATGTCCGCTGCCGCCGCGCCGCGCTGATAGTCCCAGTCGACGGTGCCCGAGAGGGTCACCCATCCCTTTTCCACCTTGACCGAGATCCGGCCGGTCGGCACCGACACATCCCATTGCAGGATGCGCACCGCCCGCTCGGCGATCTCGTCGTCCTTGGTCTTCTTGGCGTAGGGCGGGCGCACCTCGATCTCCTCCGCGATGCCGCGCACGCCCGTCACGCGCTGGGCCGCCCGCTCGGCCGCCAGCTTCTCCGCATAGGTCGTCACGTGCCCGGTGAGGGTCACGACACCGTTGTCCGCGGCGACGCCGATATGAGTGGCGTCGAAGGTCGGATCCCACGCCAGTTCGTTGAGCACATTGCGCCGAAGGTCCTCGTTCTTGCCGGTCATCACCAGCCTCCTTTGTCAGGGTCGACAGACAGTGCGTAATCCCACCGCCGCGGCACGGCTTTGACCCAGATCAACTCGGCCGTCGGTGGCCTGGCGCCAGCGGAAGCCTCGCAACAGGATCAGGCCCGCGCCGGCAGCGCGGGCCTGCGTCCGGGATGCCTCGGGATCAATGGGCCAGGAGAACGCCGACGCGCGCCTGCTCGACCGCGTCGCGGGTGGTGCCGCCGAGGATCGCTTCCCGGACCCGGCTGTGGGTGTAGGCGCCCATGACCAGGAGCCCCGCCTGCATGCGGTCCACCTCGTCGAGCAGCGCCTGGCCGACCGTGCGATTGTCGAGGGGCTTGGGCTCGCACTCGACCAGGATCCCGTGCCTCTGGAAATAGGCCTGGATCGCATCGAGCTTCACCTCCTGCCCGGCCTCGTCCAGGAAGGTGACCACCTTGATCCACTTCCGGTCGCGCAGCAGCGGCAGCGCCCCCGCGACCGCCCGGGCCGACTGGACGCTGTCGTTCCAGGCAATGAGGACCGTGTCGACGCGGCTGAGGAACGGCGTGTCGGGCACCATCAGGACCGGTCGGCCTGAGGCTAGGAGCGCATCCTCGAAGATCTCTCGCGACCAGGCCGTCGCGGTATTCTCGGGACCCCGGGTGACGATCAGATCGGACACCCGGCAGGCGGCGCCGATCACGTCGGAGTTGACGCCGGCCTCCTCCCGCCAGGTGATCTTCGGCGTATCGGTTTCGCCGGCGACGCGGTTGCGGTGGCACCAGCCGTCGAAGTAGCGATGGGCGGCCTTGGCGGCCTCGGTCACCGAAGCCTCGATCTCCGCTTGGTACCTTTCGCTCCAGGCGCCGTAGTCGAACTCCCAGGCGGGAACATTGCCGATGATTGAGGGACGCAGATACAGCAGCTCGACCGCGGCCGTCTGCTCCCGCGCGATTGCCAGCGCTGCGTCGAGCAGGCTGTCGTCATTGAGCTTGCCCGCAACGGGCACCAGGATCTTACGGATTGGCATGGCCATCTCCTGCATTCCAAGGGTGCGCCGCGCGGTCTGTCGGAGGATTGCCGCCGGTCGCGGACAGCATCCTGCTGCCAGCCCCGCCTCCCGACTTTGAGGTGGATCAAGCGCCGAGGGAGATCGTCACCCGTACCAGCCCGGGCTCGTCCGGCACGGTTTCGCGCTTGAAGCCCAGCTCCTCAGCCATGCGCAGCATAGTGGCGTTCTCGCGCAGGATCTCGCCGGAGATCCGTGCCAATCCCCGGCTCCGGGCATAGGCGATAACCTCGGTCATCATCCGGTAGCCGAGCCCCTGCCCCTTCAGGTCCGAACGCACCATGATGCCGTATTCGGCAGCGACGTTGTCCGGATCGGCGACGATGCGCACTGTGCCGAGGAGAACGGGGCGCCCGTCCTCCGCCTCCTCCGCCACCAGCGCCATCTCGCGGTCGTAGTCGATCTGCGTCAGCCGGGCGGCGAAGTCGTGGTCGAGCCGCATCGGGCCGAAGAAGCGCAGCCGGATGTCCTCCGGGCTCGACCGCTGCAGCATCTCGCGCATCGCCGGCTCGTCCTCCGGCCGCACGGGCCGCAGCGTGAAGGTCCTGCCGTCGCGCAGCGCCAGATGCTGCACCAGATGCTGCGGATAGGGCCTGATCGCGAAGCGCGGCGTCCCGGGCGGCAGCGGCGGCTGCACTCGGATGCGGGCGTCGAGCGCCACCACCCCGTCCTCGTCGGCCAGGAGCGGGTTGATATCCAGCTCCACCACCTCGGACAGGTCGGCGGCGAGCTGCGACAGCTTCACCAGCGTGAACGCCGCCGCGTCGAGATCGGCCCTGGGGCGGGCGCGGTAGCCTTGCAGCAGCAGCCAGACCCGGGTGCGCGCCATCAGGTCGCGGGCCAGCACGGCGTTCAGGGGCGGCAGGGCGACGGCAGTGTCGCGCAGCACCTCGACCGCGGTGCCGCCATGTCCGAACAGGATCGTCGGACCGAACAGCCTGTCCTGGCCGATGCCGAGGATCAGCTCATGCGCGCCGGGCTTGCGCGCCATGTCCTGCACGGTGAAGCCGAGCAGTCGGGCCTCGGGCGCGGCCTTGCCGATCGTCACGAGCATCTCTCGCGCCGCGGCCCGCACCTGCTCCGCCCCTTCGAGGTTGAGCCTCACCCCGCCGAGATCGGACTTGTGCGTGATGTCGGGCGACAGGACCTTCAGTGCCACCGGTCCCTGGAAGCCGGACGCGGCATCCGCCGCGGCGTCCGGATCCGCGGCGACGCTGCAGGTCCGCACGACCGGGATGCGATAAGCCTCCAACACCTGCTTGGATTCCGGCTCGGTCAGCATCGCCCGTCCCTCGGCCAGCGCCGCGGCGATCACCGCCCTGGCCGCGGCCGGATCGGGCGCGAAATCCTGCGGCAGCGCCGGCGGCGTCTCCATCAGCAGCGCCTGGTTCCGGCGGTAGCGGGCCAGATGCATGAAGGCGCGCGCGGCCTGGCCTGGGGTGGCATAGCTCGGGATCCGATGCTCGGCGAACAGCCGTCGCGCGGCCGCGGCGGCGCCCTCGCCGAGCCAGCAGGTCAGGACCGGCGGCCGGCGGCCGTCGCGCGTCGCTGCCGCCTCCACCGAGCGGACCACCGCCTGCGCCGCATCGATCGGATCGGCGACTGCGGTCGGACAGTTCATCGCCAGCACCGCGTCCTTGCCGGGGTCGGCCAGCATCGCATCGAGCGCGCGGGCATAGCGCTCGCCCGTCGCGTCGCCGATGATGTCGACCGGGTTGCCGCGGCTCCAAGTCCGCGGCAGCGCCACCTCGAGCCGCGCCATGGTCTCGGCCGTGAGGGCCGCCATGGTGCCGCCGGCATCATCCAGCGCCTCGGTCGCCAGGACGCCGGTGCCGCCGCCATTGGTCAGGATCGCCAGCCGGTCGCCCTCGACATGCAGGCGGCTGGCCAGGGTCTCGACTGCATCGAACAGCTCGGCCAGGTCGAAGACCCGCAGCATCCCGGCGCGGCGGAACGCGGCGTCGTAGACGGCGTCCGATCCCGCGAGCGCCCCGGTATGGCTGGCGGCCGCCCGAGCCGCGGCCTCGGTGCGGCCGCCCTTGATCACCACCACCGGCTTGGTGCGAGCGGCGATGCGGGCCGCCGACATGAATTTGCGGGCATGGGTCACGGCCTCGACGTAAAGCAGGATCGCCCGGGTGCGGCCGTCGGCGGCCAGCCAGTCGAGCATGTCGCCGAAATCGACATCGGCCATGTCTCCCAGCGACACGACGTGGCTGAAGCCGATGCCGCGATGCGTCGCCCAGTCCAGCACCGCGGTCGCGATGGCGCCGGACTGGCTGACGAAGGCGATGACGCCCGGCAGCGGCGCGATATGGGCGAAGCTGGCGTTGACGCCATGGTGCGGCGCCATCAGGCCGAGACAATTGGGGCCGAGGACGCGCAGCAGATGGGGCCGCGCCGCGTCCAGCATCACCTGGCGCAACGCCGCGCCCTCGGCCTGGCTGTCGCCCTCGCCGAAGCCGGCGGTGACGACGACGGCGGCGCGGGTGCCGCGGGCGCCGAGCTCGGCGATGAGGCCCGGCACCGTCGCGGGCGGGGTGGCGATCACCGCCAGGTCCGGGGTGACCGGCAGCTCGGCGACCGACCTATAGGCCAGGGTGCTGCCGATCGACTGCGCATTGGGATTGACCGGCATCACCGGCCCATCGAAGCCGCCGGCGAACAGGTTGCGGGCCACGACCGCTCCGACCGAGCCGGCGCGGCGGCTGGCCCCGATCACCGCGATCGAGCTCGGGCGGAACAGGGCGTCGAGGTTGCGGACCGACATCGTATCCTCTCGTCTGCCGCCAAGCCGGGGCGGGCCTCCGGGCCGAGCCCATCGCCGGTGCTCGCGGGATCCTCATGGCCGGCCTCGACGCCGGCCTTGATCCAGATCAAGCGCTTCGGCCGGCCCTGTCTCAGCTCAGGCGTCGCTTGGCGATCTCGACGATTGCCAGATAGGTCGGGACTGCGACCGCCAGGAACAGGAAGAAGGCCGGCGGCAGGGCAGTCATGCCGAGCAGGACGCCGAGCCCCGTGAACGGCAGGACGATCGCGATACCTGCGACGCCGAGGGACAGCGCAGACAAGAGCGGATGCGGCCGGTCCGCCCAAGGAGTTCCCCGGGTGCGGATCACGAAGATCACCAGCACCTGCGTCAGCAGCGATTCGACGAACCAGCCCGTCTGGAACGCGGCCTCGTCGCCGGCGAAGAGAGCGAGCAGGATTCCGAAGGTGAGGAAGTCGAACAGCGAGCTGATCGGACCGAGCACCAGCATGAACCGGGTGATCCGGCCCAGATCCCAGCGCACCGGTCGCTGCAGCGCTTCGGCATCGATCCGGTCGAAGGGCAATCCGAGCTCGGACAGGTCGTAGAGCAGGTTGTTGAGCAGCACCTGGACCGGCCGCATCGGCAGGAACGGCAAGAAAAGCGCGGCGCCGGCCATGCTCATCATGTTGCCGAGATTCGAGCTGCTGCCCATCAGGATGTATTTCGTGACATTGGCCACGGTGCGGCGTCCCTCCATCACGCCGGCATGGACGACGGAGAGATCGTGGTCCAGGAGCACCAGATCCGCCGCCTCCTTCGCCACATCCGTCGCGGTCTCGACCGAGATGCCGACATCGGCCTCGTGCAGCGCGGAAGCGTCGTTCACGCCGTCGCCGAGGAAACCGACCACGTGCCCGAGCCGCCGGAACGCCGCGATGACCCGGCGCTTCTGCTGGGGCGTCACGCGGCAGAACAGGTTGACCGTCGCCAGACGGCCGAGCAGTGCTTCGTCGGACATCGCCGTGATCTCAGCACCGGTCAGCAGGCCCGTGACCGGGATGCCCAGCTCAGCGCAGACATGCTGCGTCACCCGCTCGTTGTCGCCGGTCAGGATCTTGACCGCGACCCCGGCCTCGCCGAGGGTGCGGATCGCGGCAGCAGCGTCCGGCTTCGGCGGGTCCACGAAGGTCACGAAGCCGGCGAAGATCAGCTCATCCTCGTCCCGGAGAGCGGCATGGTCCTGCCTGGCCCCTACCTCCCTGAACGCTATTCCCAGCGCCCTGAGGCCATCGGCGCCGATCCGCTCGAACATCGCTGAGAGCCGGGTGCGTTCGGCCGCGTCGAGCGGACGTGTCCCGCCGGAGGCCGTCGCCGTGGCGGAAGAGATCCGCAGGATGTCCTCGGGAGCGCCCTTGACCACGAGCAGGCGGGCGCCGCCGCCGGCTGGCTCGACCAGGACCGAGACCCGGCGGCGATCGAAGTCGAACGGCACCTCGTCGAGCTTGCGCCACGCCGAGACGTCGGGCCGTCCATGCTCGAGGATAGCGTCGTCCAGCGGGCTCCTGATGCCGCTCTCGAAAGCGCTGTTGAGGACGGCCAGGCGCAGTACCTCCTCGCTCTCGGCACCGGCGGGATCGACGTGTCCGACGAGGCGGATCCTCGCCTCGGTGAGGGTGCCGGTCTTGTCGGAGCACAGCACGTCCATCGCCCCGAGGTCGTGGATCGCGGCGAGGCGCTTGATGATGACGCGCCGGTCGGCCATGCGCCGGGCGCCCCGTGCCAACGTCACCGTGACAATCATGGGCAGGAGCTCCGGCGTCAGCCCGACCGCCAGCGCCAGGGCGAACATCAGCGCCTCGAGCCAGGGGCGGTGGAAGGTCAGGTTCACCGCCAGGACGAACAGGACCAGGAACACGGTCAGGCGGAGCATCAGGAAGCCGAAGCGGCGCACGCCGATCTCGAAGGCATCGGGCGGGCGTTGGCGGCCGAGGCTGGTCGCGACCGTGCCAAGCATCGCCTCCCGTCCCGTCCGGCAGACGAGAGCCATGGCCGAGCCGCTGACGATCGAGCTGCCCATCGCCACCGCATCCGCGGCCCCCGCCGGGCCTTCGCCCGTGACCCGCCGATCGTCGGCGCTCTTCTCGACCGGGTACGACTCCCCGGTCAGCAAGGCCTGGTTGACAAAGAGGTGACGGCTCTCGATCAGCCGGCAGTCGGCCGGGACGATGTCACCGGCCGAGAAGCTGACGACATCGCCCGGCACGAGCTCGTCGACCGGCACATCCCGGTCCACCCCGTCGCGTCGCACCCGGGCCCGCGGCGCCACCGACCGATGGAGCGCCTCGACCGTCCGATGGGCCTGCAACTCCTGCACGAAGTCGATCGCCACGCTGATCGACAGGATGCCGAGGACGATCACGAAGCTGTGCGTCTCTCCCGCCGCGACGGACAGAAAGCTGGCTAGGAGCAGCAGCAGGATCAGAGGATTCCGTAGCCGGTCGAGCAAGAGCCCGATGACGGAGGCGCGGCGATGGGCCAGAACGTCGTTCGGGCCCCAGCGCCGGCGGGCGGCGGCGGCCTGCTCGGAGCTGAGCCCGGACGCCGTCGCACCCGGTTGGCCGTGCACCCCTTCCATCGGGCCGGACCAGTCGATGGTGCCCTCGAGGCTGCGCATGGCCCGGCCTCGATGCTCTCAGAGCTGCCGCTCGAAAACGGGATCGAGCACGGTGCCGGTGAAAGGCTCGAGCAGGACCATGTCGTCCTTCACCGCCTTGACGCCCGGCACGTTCTCGACCGCCACGCGCAGCGCATCGCGGACGCACTCGTCGGTGATCACGCCGCCCAGCGTCACCGCGCCACCCTTCACTTCGATCCGCATTCCCTCGACGCGGGCCCAAAGCTGTTCGCTCAGCTCGGCGAAGATCCGTTCGCGGATTGCCTTGTCGTCATTGCCGCTCTCGGCCCGGACGTCCAGCAGGTCGCCCAGAAGCCGCAGAAGGTTGGCGCGGGTGATGATGCCCGCGAGCTTGGTTCCGCGAAGCACCGGCACGCGCTTGATCCGCCGGCCGATCATCAGTTCCACGATCTCTTCGAGCGGCGCGTCCTCGGAGACCGAGACCACCTCCCTTGTCATCACGTCGGCCACGTTGCGGCTGTGCGACTGGACGTATTCGCGCGCCAGCCGGTCGGTGCCGGTGAAGAAGGCGAGCCAGTCGGGCCGGCGCTTCTCGGTGCCCATCTCGGTCCGGCGCAGCAGGTCGCCCTCGGTGATCATGCCGACCAGGTCGCCCTCTTCGTCGACGACGGGCAGGCCGCTGATCCCGCGCCCGAGCATGATCCGGATCGCGGCCAGAATCGGCAGGTCCGAGCGCACGGTCACGGGCTTTCTGGTCATGATGTCGACGGCGTTCATCGGATGTCTCCTCGAAGGTGTGGCAGGACGATGGCCAGTCCTGCCCCCCGCAGCTTTGATCCTGATCAAATCCGTGATGGCGCGATCTACACGTCCATCGACATGTCGAGGGGCTGCTTCGCGTCCGCCTTCGTCTCGGGGACCTCGGTCATGGTCGCTTCGGTCAGCAGCAGCGTACTTGCGACCGACACTGCATTCTCCAACGCGACCCGGACCACCTTGGTGGGATCGACGATCCCGGCGTCGACCAGGTCGACATAGATCTTCCGTGCCGCATCGAACCCCATCGCCCCGTCGCCGTTGCGCATCCGCTCGACCACCACGCCGCCTTCGACCGCCGAATTCTCCGCGATCTGGCGCGCCGGCGTCTCGAGCGCCCGCTTCAGAATCTGGGCACCGGTCCGTTCGTCGCCCTCGAGCGTCTCCTCGACCTTGGTGACCGCGTCGATGCAGCGCAGGAGCGCGAGGCCGCCGCCCGGCACGATGCCTTCGGCCACCGCCGCCTTGGTGGCGCTGATCGCATCGTCCAGCGCCTCCTTTCGCGCCTTCATTTCGGTCTCGGCGGGCGCCCCCACTCGAATCACGGCGACGCCGCCGGACAGCTTCGCCAGGCGCTCCTGGAGCTTCTCGCGGTCGTAGTCCGAGGTCGTGTCGGCGATCTGCTGCCGGATCTGCTTCATGCGAGCCTCGATATCCTCTTTACGGCCGCCACCGCTAACGATCGTCGTGTGCTCGCCCGTGATGATCACCCGCTTGGCGCGCCCGAGCCGGTCTAGGCTTACGTTCTCGAGCTTGATCCCGAGCTCTTCGGCGACCACCTGTCCGCCCGTCAGCACCGCGATGTCCTCGAGCATCGCCTTGCGCCGGTCGCCGAAGCCGGGCGCCTTGACCGCGGCCACGCGCAAGCCGCCGCGAATCTTGTTGACCACGAGCGTGGCCAGCGCTTCCCCCTCCACATCCTCTGCGATGATCACCAGAGGGCGCCCAGACTGCACCACGGCCTCGAGCAGGGGCAGAAGGCCTTGCAGATTGGCCAGCCGCTTCTCATGCAGCAGGATGAAGGCGTCCTCGAGCTCGGCGGACAGCTTTTCCGCATTGGTCATGAAGTAGGGCGAGATGTAGCCGCGGTCGAACCGCAAACCCTCGACCACATCGAGGGTGGTCTCGGTGGTCTTCGACTCCTCGACCGTGATGACCCCCTCCCCTCCCACCTTCTCCATGGCGTCGGCCACCAGCTGGCCGATCACCGGGTCGTTGTGCGCCGAGATGGTCGCAACCTGCTCTTTCTCCTTCCGTGCGGCGACCGGGTGCGACATCTCCGCCAGCGCCTGGATGGCGGCCTTGGCGGCCACGTCCAGCCCGCGCTTGATGTCGATCGCGCTGGCGCCGGCGACGACGTTGCGAAGCCCGTCGGCGAACAGCGCATGCGCGAGGATGGTCGCGGTGCTGGTGCCGTCGCCCACGGCCTCGCCCGTCTTTTCGGCCGCCTGGCGCAGCATCTGCGCCCCGAGATTCTCCTCCGGCTCCTTGAGCTCGAATTCCTTGGCGATGGTCACGCCGTCATTGCAGATGACGGGCGCTCCCCAATGCCTCTGGATCAGCACGGATTTCGACTTCGGCCCCAGCGTGACCCGCACGGCGTCGGCGAGCTGGGTGACGCCCTGAAGGATCTTCTCCCGCGCCGCCGACCGGAACAGAACCCGCTTGTAGGTCATAGCCATGCTCCTCTTCTCGCGGCCACCGGCTCGTCAGGGCGGCCTCCGAGCCAGAGAGTGAAGGCGTCGCCCGTGCCCTGGCCTTGATCCGGATCAACTGGCAGGCTTGCGGGGTCTTGATCTGGATCAAGGATCGACCGCGCCGGTCGCCGCAGCATGGGCAGCGACACGGGGAGGTGGACATGTCGCTTCCAATTCGTCTGCTGCTGGCCGTCGCGGGGGCGATCGCCGTGGTCTTCGTCGCCCGGGATGTGCCGAATTTCGGGGTGTTGCAGGCCTTCATCAGCATGCTCCTGATCGTCGCGGTGGTCGGCCTGCTCGCCTGGCTGCGCCGCTGACACACGGGAGATGCCTTGTGTGGACCTTCGTCTGGGCCGCGACGGTCGCCCTCCTCGTCCCCTTCGGCCTCGTCGTCGCGACCTGGCTGCATCCGGGAGCTGACGACTTTGCCGCCCCGGCCCGTCGCCTTCCACCACGGCGGCCCGACAGCCGGCAGCCGCCTCCCTGATGGCCTGCCCCGACATCGGGACGGCTTGCGAAGGAGCACTCCATGGGTCGTTCATTCCTTGCCCCGGCGGTCCCGCCCGAAGCCGGAAGCCGCGCCGAAGAGCAACCCGCGTCGCAGCCGGAGTTCCATGTCCGCTGGTTCGAGACCGTCGGTCTCGACGACGTGTCCCTGGTCGGGGGAAAGAACGCCTCGCTCGGAGAGCTCTATTCGGCGATGTCCCGGGAGGGGATCAACATCCCCAACGGCTTCGTCCTCACGGCTCGGGCATATCGGGACGCGCTGGCGCGTGCCGGAGCGTGGGATCGGCTCCACCAGGTTCTCGACGGGCTCGATCCTCGCCGCGTCGACCTCCTGGCTGAGCGAGCCGCCGAAGCGCGGTCGATCGTCTACGAGGCAACGGGCGGCGCCGAGATCGCCCGGCTCATCGGCGAGAACTACCGCCGGCTCGAGGACCAGTACGGCCCGCGGGTTTCGGTCGCCGTTCGCAGCTCCGCGACCGCCGAGGATCTGCCGCACGCCAGCTTCGCCGGCCAGCATGAGAGCTTCCTCAACGTCCGCGGCACGGAGGCGCTGATCGAAGCCTGCCGCCGGTGCTTCGCCTCGATCTTCACCGACCGCGCCATCGTCTACCGCCATGACAACGGCTTCGACCATTTCCAGGTGGCGCTCTCGGTCGGGATCATGAAGATGGTCCGGTCGGACCGGGCCGCGAGCGGCGTCATCTTCACGCTGGATACGGAATCCGGTTTCCGGGACGTGGTGTTCGTCACCGGCGTCTACGGCCTCGGCGAAACCATCGTGCAGGGCCAGGCCGACCCCGACGAGTTCTACGTCCACAAGCCGACTTTCCGCGCCGGCCATCGCGCCGTTCTGAGCCGCAGGCTCGGCCGCAAGCAGCGCAAGCTGATCTATGCCGGACGGGCCTCGGCCGAGGCGACGCGAAGCGTTTCGGTGAAACCATCGGACCGCGCGCGCTTCTGCGTCTCGGACGCGGAGGTCCTCGCGCTTGCCGATCAGGCCATGCGGATCGAGGACCACTATTCGCGGCGCGCCGGCAAGCCGATGCCGATGGACATCGAATGGGCGAAGGATGCCGAGGACGGGCGTCTGTACATCGTCCAGGCGCGCCCGGAGACGGTGGCGTCCCAGCGCTTACCGGGGACCCTGGAGACCCACCTTCTGCATCAGAAGGGCCGCCTCCTCGCGACCGGCCGCGCCGTGGGTGAGCGGATCGCCGCGGGATCCGTGCGCATCGTCGCCGACGCGCAGGACCTCGAGCGCTTCCAGCCGGGGGAGATCCTGGTCGCCCGGTCGACCAGTCCGGACTGGGAGCCGGTGATGAAGATCGCCGGCGCGATCGTGACCGACCAGGGCGGGCGCACCTGCCATGCCGCGATCGTCGCCCGAGAGCTGGGCGTCCCGGCCGTGGTCGGCACGACGGACGCGACAACGACTCTGGCTGCGGGCACGACCGTCACCGTCTCGTGTGCCGAGGGCGAAGCGGGACGCGTCTACGAGGGCGCCCTGCCGTTCGACGTGGTCAGAACGGAGGTCGACCGGATTGACATGCCGCGCACGGCCGTCATGGTCAATCTCGGCACGCCGGAGCTCGCCTTCCGCACGGCGATGCTGCCGAATGCCGGCGTCGGCCTGGCACGGATGGAGTTCATCATCAGCGAGCACATCGGCGCCCATCCGATGGCCTTCGCCCACCCGGAGCGCGTCACCTCGGCGGCCGCCCGCCGAGCCATCGAGCGGCTGACGCGCGGCTATTCCCACCCTTCCGACTTCTTCGTCCAGCGGTTGTCAGAAGGCCTGGGAACGCTGGCGGCCGCCTTCCATCCCAAGCCCGTGCTCGCGCGATTCTCCGATTTCAAGACAAACGAGTATGCTGGCCTGACGGGCGGTCGTGATTTTGAGCCTGCGGAAGCCAATCCGATGATCGGCTTCCGCGGCGCTTCGCGTTACGCGCATCCGGCCTATGCCGACGGCTTTGCCCTGGAATGCCATGCCATCCGCCGCGTCCGGGAAGAGATGGGGCTGGCCAACCTCCATGTCATGGTGCCGTTCTGCCGGCGCGAGGAGGAAGCCCGCCGGGTGCTGGCAGCCATGGCAGGCCACGGGCTCGAACGCGGCAAGGACGGCCTCGAGATCCATCTGATGTGCGAGATCCCGAACAACGTCATACGGATCGACGCCTTCGCTGCCCTGTTCGACGGCTTCTCCATCGGATCCAACGACCTGACCCAGCTGACGCTCGGCGTCGACCGGGATTCCGAGAGCGTCGCCTTCGATTTCGACGAACGCGATCCGGGCATGCTGGATATGCTGCGCCTGGCCGTCACGGGCGCCAAGCGCAACGGTCGGCACGTCGGGATCTGCGGCGAGGCGCCGGCCAATTATCCGGATATCGCCCGATATCTCACCCGCCTTGGCATCGATGCGATCAGCGTCAACCCGTCCAGCCTGCTGCGGACCATCATTGTGGTCCAGGAGGCTGAAGCCGACCTCGCGAATCCCTCCGACTGACAGGCGGTGCAAGAACAATCTGACCGACGCCGGGGTCCAGCCTGACCGCGACGGACTCCGGACCGGGATGGCCGAACCGCTGCGCTGCAGGCCTATCGCCCCGTCCCTGCAACCGTCCTTGACGACTTCGGGACGCGGGCAATGTCCCTGGCTTCGCATGAGCTTCGACGCTTCGCAACGACGCCGCGCGGACGTCCGCTTGTCCCTCTCGCCGCAATAGCGATCTCGGACGGCCAGGAGGATGCCGACCCTGCTTGGGTGGGCATCCTCGTCCTCGGCGACTATAGCACGAAATCTGCCGCCGTCAGGCCGATCTGGCCGGTCAGCCGGATGTGGAAGTCGGACACCCCGTCGCCATCGACGTCGCCGCCGATGGCGGTGATCACGCCGTCCGAGGCGCAGCGGAGCTGCCCCGCGATGCCGCTATAAAGGGCGGTGCCGATGAAGGTGAAGGCCTGATCGCCGGCCACGCCGGTTTTGGCGTCGATCGCCGACAGATCGATCCTGTCGCCCTGGGCGTGGCTGAAGTCGGTGATCCGGTCGGCATTGGCGCCGATCACGCTATCGCCGATGCTGCCAAAGACGAAGCGATCGGCCCCGGCATAGCCGAAGAGCGTGTCCTTGCCGGCGCCGCCCGCGAGCACGTCGTTGCCATTCCAACCCTGCAGAGTGTTGGCACCGGAATTCCCGACCAGGCTGTCACTGCCCTGGCTGCCGGAGATGTTCTCGATTGCGACCAGGGTATCGCCCTGGGCGTCCCCACCCGTGGCGGTCCCGTTCACCAGGCTGACAACGACCCCGACCACGCCGGTATAGTAGCTGGCGGTGTCGGTGCCGGCGCCACCAATGAGATTGTCGGCCCCTGCACCGCCCCGTAGGACATCCGTACCATCCCAACCGGAAATCCAGTCATTGCCGCCGGCTCCGGTGATGACGTCGTTGCCCGACCCGGCCCAATAGATCATCGACTCCATGTTGATCGTCCGGCTGCCGTCGCTGCTGGCACCGTTCAAGGTGAAGCTGACGTCCGGGGTGGTCCAGGTGTGCTCGACTTCCAGTTTGTCGATGCCAACACCACCGTCGACGATGCTGACGCCGATGCCGATGCGGATCCCGTCGTTGCCGTCACCGCCCATGCAAGTGTCGTTGCCGTTGCCTCCGTCGAGATAGTCGTCGCCGGCTGCCCCCGTCAGGACATCGTCGCCATCGCTGCCGCGGATCGAATCGCTGCCGCTGGCCCCGGTGATGATGTCGTTACCCGACCCGGCATAATAGATCATCGACTCCACGTTGGTCGCCTGGCTGCCATCGTTGCCGGCGAGGCCGTTCAGGGTGAAGCTGACGCCCGCGGTGGTGCGGCTGCGGTCGACATAAAGCTTGTCGATCCCGGCGCCGCCGTCGACGACATCCACGCCGATTCCGGGATCGAGCCAGTCGTCGCCGGCTCCGCCGTAGACTATATCGTTGTCGACACCGCCATAGAGGACGTCGTTGCCGCCCCCTCCGGCGATATTGTCGTTGCCGGCATCACCGTACAGGGTTTCGGTGTCCGCCGATCCGATCAGGGTGTCATTGCCGTCTCCACCCTCTCCGGAGTCGCCGCTGCCTCCCCCGGTCTCAATCCGGTCATCACCCTCGCCGCCAAACATGGAGTCCTCACCGGTGCCGCCGCGGAGAATATCGTTGCCGGCTTGTCCCCAGAGCCAATCATTGCCCGCCAGACCGTCGATGGTGTCGTTGCCCATACCACCCTCGACGTGGTCGTGGCCGGCCGCTCCGCTCAGAACGTCGGCGCCGTCATTGCCATGGATCCTATCGTTGCTGCCGGCCCCGGTGATGGTGTCGTTGCCCGACCCGGCAAAATAGATCATCGACTCCATGTTGATCGCCCGGCTGCCGTCGCTGCCGGCGGCACCATTCAGGGTGAAGCTGACGCCCGTGGTGGTGGCGCTGCGCTCGACATAGAGATCGTCGGTTCCGGCGCCGCCGTCTACGACGTCGACGCCGATGCCGGGGGCGATGAGGTCGTCGCCGTCGCCGCCGTTGATAGTGTCGTTGCCGGCACCGCCATTGATCACATCGTTGCCGGCCGCCCCGGCGATGGTGTCGTTGCCCGACCCGGCTTGATAGTTCATCCACTCCATGTTGATCGCCCGGCTGCCGTCGCTGCCGGCGGGGCCGTTCAAGGTGAAGCTGACGCCCGTGGTGGTGGTGCTGCGGTCGACATAAAGCTTGTCGATCCCGGCGCCGCCGTCGACGAGATCGACGCCGATGCCGGTGCTGATATCGTCATTGCCGTCGCCACCGTTGATATTGTCGTTGCCGGCACCGCCGTTGATCACATCGTCGCCGGCCGCCCCGGCGATGGTGTCGTTGCTGGACCCGGCAAGGTAGGTCATCCGCTCCATGTTGATCGCCCGGCTGCTGTCGCTGCCGGCGGCGCCGTTCAGGGTGAAGCTGACACCCGTGATGGTGCTGCTGCGATCGACATAGAGCTCGTCGATCCCGGCGCCGCCATCGACGACGTCGATGCCGATGCCGGTGTCGATGAAGTCGTCGCCTTCGCCGCCGTTGATAGTGTCGTTGCCGGCGCCGCCACTGATGTCATCGACGCCGGCGCCCCCGGAGATGGTATCGTTTCCATCATTGCCGTAGAGGTGCTCGTCGCTGTCGATCGATCCGATCAGGATGTCATTGCCGCCGCCGCCGTACCCGTAAGCGCCGCCACCTCCCCCTGTCTCAATCCGGTCATCACCGTCGCCGCCATACAGATAGTCTGAGTCCAGACCGCCTCGGAGAATATCGTTGCCGGCATAGCCGTAGAGCATATCGGTGCCTGCCAGACCGTCGATAATGTCGTCTCCCGAGGTCCCGTAAAGCTCGTCGTGGCCGGGGGTTCCCGTAATGATCGCCATGGTGACTATGCCTCCTGTTCAAACCGAATGACTCTTCCGGACTCCTCCGGCACGGCGCTTTCAACGCAGGAGCCCTGAGGTGGGCGGCCCGCGAATGTCTGGAAAAGGGGCATTCCGGATACGGGAACACCCTCTCCCAGTATTCGAAGCCGATCCGTCACTTCGCGAGCGGCTGGCCCGTCGTTCTGCGACCTTTTCTCCGCGGGCCGACAGTCCTCTGTTCCGCCGGCTCGGCATCGGGCTTCACCTTTCGGCGAGGCGGGGAACCGCGCAGCGGCAAATCCCGAAACGGCCAGGTCATTTCGACCGTTCTCGCGTCCGGGCTGCACACCTTTTTCGAAGTCGACATCATCTTCTCCCTGGTTCCTGCGAGGCCGGCGGCAATCCCGACCCTCACATCGCAATGATCACCTTCAGCGCCCTGGTGTCGGCGGCGCGACCGAAGGTGTCGTAGGCGTCGAGGATCCGGTCGAAGGGGAAGCGGTGCGTGATCAGGCGCGCCGGTGCCTTGATCAGGTTTGGGCCGATCTTCGACGGCCTTGATCCCGGGTCCGCGACAGACCAGCGCCTTCATCCCCTCCTCCTGCGACCGAGGAAAGCGGACTTGCCCGTCGGCCGGGGTCGCATTCGTTCCGGGGTGTCCGCGGGGGCAAGAAGACAACGCGGCGCGACGGACGGCCTTGATCTGCGTCAATTCCGGAGATCCACGCTGCAGCCCGAGATTGTCGCGGTGCCGGGCCGCTGGCACCTTGACATTGGCGCGAGAGGCATCGGCCGTCAGCCCGACGGCGACCGCGAGCGCTTCCACGATGTCCGTGGCGTCGATGCGCTGATCATCGTGCAGAGCCAGGTCGACCCCGACGAGTTCCATATCCACGAGCCGACCGTCCGGGCGGGCAGGAGGATGCCGGCCCTCCTCGGAGCGAGCATCCTCTGTCCTCGGCGGCTACAGCACGAAGTCGGCCGCCGTCAGCCCGATCTGGCCGGTCAGCCGGATGTGGAAGTCGGAGACCCCGTCACCATCGACGTCACCGCCGATGGCGGTGATCACGCCGTCCGAGGCGCAGCGGAGTTGCCCCGCGACCCCGGTGTAGAGGGCGGTGCCGATGAAGGTGAAGGCCTGGTCGCCGGCCACGCCGGTTTTGGCGTCGATCGCCGACAGATCGATCCTGTCGCCCTGGGCGTGGCTGAAGTCGGTGATCCGGTCGGCATTGGCCCCGACCACGCTGTCGCCGATGCTGCCAAAGACGAAACGATCGGCCCCGGCGTAGCCGAAGAGCGTGTCCTTGCCGGCGCCGCCTGCGAGCACGTCGTTGCCATTCCAACCCTGCAGAGTGTTGGCGCCGGAATTCCCGGCAAGGCTATCATTGCCCTGACTGCCGCTGACAGTCTCGATGCGGTCCAACCTGTCGCCTTGAGCATCCCCCCCCGCGCCAATGCCGGTTGTCAGGTCGACTACGACCCCGACCGCGGAGGTGTAGTAGCTTGCAGTATCGGTGCCAGGGGCCGCCCAGGGATCGTCGTCGCCACCAAGATAGTCGGCCCCCGCACCACCCCGCAGGACATCGTCGCCGGTGCCCCCGAAGAGAAGGTCGTTGCCGGCCGCCCCGTTCAGGATATCATTCCGGTAGGCTCCAGAGATATTGTCGTCGCCATCCGCCCCGGTGATGACATCGTTGCCCTCCCCGCCATCATAGAACATCTTTTCCATGTTGATCGCCCGGCTGCCGTCGCTGCCTGCGGCGCCATTCAGGGTGAAGCTGAAGCCGTAGGGAGCGTTATAATGGTTGACATAAAGCGTGTCGAACCCGGCACCGCCATCGACGACATCCGCGCCGTCGGCGGTTTCGATCCAATCGTCGCCGTCACCGCCGTAGATCTTGTCGTCGCCTCCTTGGCCGTAGAGTCGGTCGTTGCCCGCCGCCCCTGTGATGGTGTCGTTGCCGGCTTGTCCCCAGAGCCGATCATCACCTGCCAGGCCGTCGATCGTGTCGGCATCGGCGGTCCCGTCTAAGGTATCGCTGCCGGAGGTCCCTGTAATGATCGCCATAGTAATTATGCCTCCTGTTCAAACCGAATGACTTTTTCGGACTCCTCCGGCACGGCGCTTTCAACGCAGGAGCCCTGAGGTGGGCGGCCCGCGAATGTCTGGAAAAGGGGCATTCCGGATACGGGAAGCCCTCTTCCGGCATTCGAAGCCGATCCGTCACGTCGCGAGCGGTTGCGCCGTCGTGCTGCGACGTTTTCTCCGCGGGCCGACACTCCTCTGTTCCGTCGGCCCAGCGTCGGGCTTCACCTTTCGGCGAGGCCGGGAACCGCGCAGCGGCACATCCCGAAACGGCCAGGTCATTTCGACCGTTCTCGCGTCCGGGCTGCACACCGTTTTCGAAGTCGACATCATCTTCTCCCTGGTTCCTGCGAGGCGGGCGGCAATCCCGACCTCACATGGCGATGATCACCTTCAGCGCCCTGGTGTCGGCGGCGCGGCCGAAGGTGTCGTAGGCGTCGAGGATCCGGTCGAAGGGGAAGCGGTGCGTGATCAGGCGCGCCGGGTCGATCTTCCCGGACTGCACCGTCTTCAGCAGCATGGGCGTGCTGACGGTATCCACCAGCCGGGTCGTGATCGTGATGTTCTCCGACCACAGACGCTCCAGATGCAGGTCGACCTTCTGCCCGTGGACGCCGACATTGGCGATGGTGCCGCCGGCATTGACGATGTCCTGGCAGAGCAGGAAGGTCGCGGGCACGCCGACCGCCTCGATGGCGGTGTCGACCCCGTGCCCATCGGTCAGGACCCTGATGTCCTCGGCCACACCGCCGCCGCGGCTGTTGACCACATGGGTGGCGCCGAACTGCCGGGCCACCTCGAGCCGGTTGTCGTCGAGATCGATCACGATGATCTGGGCGGGCGAATAGAACTGGGCCGTCAGCAGGGCCGCGAGCCCGATCGGGCCGGCCCCGACGATGGCGACGGTCGAGCCCGGTGCGACCTTGCCGTTCAGCACGCCGCACTCGAAGCCGGTCGGCAGGATATCGCTCAGCATGACGAGCGCCTCCTCATCCGCGCCGTCGGGGATGCGGTAGAGGCTGGTATTGGCATGCGGCGTGCGGACGAATTCCGCCTGCGTGCCGTCGATCCGGTGGCCGAGGATCCAGCCGCCGGTCCGGCAATGCGAATACATGCCGCGGCGGCAGTTCTCGCATGTGCCGCAGGCCGAGATGCAGGAGATGAGAACCCGGTCGCCCGGCCGGAAGGTCGCGACGCCGGGGCCGACGGTCTCAACGACGCCGACGCCTTCATGGCCGAGGACGCGCCCCGGCACGCAGGTGGCGACGTCGCCCTTGAGGATGTGCAGGTCGGTGCCGCAGATCGTGGTCTTGACCATCCGGACAATCGCGTCGCCCGGCGCTTCGATCTCGGGCTTCGGCCGGTATTCGACCGTCTTCATCCCGGGCCCGCGATAGACGAGCGCCTTCATTCCGTCCTCCTGCATCCGAAGGTCAGACCGCTGGATGAACCCATGTTTCTCGGGACATCCGAGGACAGAAGACAGCGCGGCTCGGCCCACCGCCTTGATCTGCGTCAAGCGCGCCGGACGATCGCGTTGCACCGCTCGTCGAGAGACCGCCTGTCGGAGGGCCGGCCCCTTGCGCCCGGGCGACGCCCATGGAACCACGCCGCACCTTCGGATTGTCAGGGTTTCGGACCACTGCTACGCTCAGACTTTCTCGACGCAGGCGGCGAGCGGCGTCAGCAGAGTGGCTGTCGTCAATTCTGCGCGGCGCAGCGAGGTGACGTCTTGATCCGGCCGGAGCGGCCGTTGGGGACTGAATGGTGACGGCATCGCCCGATTCCGAGCACAGCGCGGCGATCCTCGACGCCTTGCCCGGGCAGATCGCGTTGCTCGACCGCCATGGGATCATCCTCTCGACCAACCGCAGCTGGAGCGCCAACGCTTCCGGCAACGTGCTGGCCGGCGCCGCCGTCGGCACGGACTACGTCGCGAGTTGCGACCACCGCGCCGAAACGGGCCATCCGGATGCCAGGCGTCTGGCCGCCGAGCTTCGCCTGATGCTCTCTCATCGAAGCGAAGGCTTGCTGCTGGACTACTCGTTCCCCGGGCCTAGCGGAGAGCTGTGGTTCCGCTGCACCGGCGCCCGGCCGGCTGGAGGCTCGCAAGACGGAATCGTCGTCCTGCATGCGGACGTCACCGACGCGCGGGCTGCCCAGGCGACCGCTGAGGCCCGGGAAGCCCATCTGCGCTCGATCCTCGAGACCATCCCCGACGCGATGGTGGTGATCGACGCGCAGGGCTTGATCCAGTCCTTCAGCAATGCCGCCGAACGCCTGTTCGGCTACGCGCGGGATGAGGTCCAGGGCCGCAACGTCAACATGCTGATGCCCTCGCCCTACCGGGAGGCGCATGACGGCTATCTGGCGCGCTATTTCGCGACCGGCGAACGCCGCATCATCGGCATCGGCCGGGTGGTCGTCGGCCGTCGCAAGGACGGTGGTACCTTCCCGATGGAGCTCGCCGTCGGAGAGGTCTCACGCGAGGGTCATCGGGTGTTCACCGGCTTCATCCGCGATCTGACCGAGCGCCAGAAGACAGAGGCACGCCTGCAGGAGTTGCAGAGCGAGTTGCTGCATGTCTCGCGCCTCAGCGCCATGGGACAGATGGCAGCCACCCTGGCGCATGAGCTGAACCAGCCGCTGACCGCCGTGACGAACTATTGCCAGGCGATGCGGCGCATGCTCGCCGGGGGGGATCAACCCAACCTGGCGAAGCTGCGCGAGGCGGTCGAGCTCAGTGCCGAGCAGGCGCTGCGCGCCGGGCAGATCATCCGCCGGCTGCGCGACTTCGTGGCCCGCGGCGAGACGGAAAAGCATGTCGAGACCGTCACCAAGATGGTCGAAGAAGCCAGCGCGCTCGCGCTCGTCGGCGCCAAGGAGCACGGCGTCAGGGTGAATCTCGCGGTCGACGCGAAGCCGCGGCACGTCGTCGTCGACAAGATCCAGATTCAGCAGGTGCTCTTGAACTTGATGCGGAACGCTATCGAAGCAATGGACGGAAGCGCCAGGCGCGAGTTGGAGATCGCCGCGTCGGCCCGGGGAGACACAATAGAGTTCGCGGTGATCGACACAGGCCCGGGCCTGGCGCCGGAGGTCGAGGCCCAGCTGTTCCAGCCCTTCGTCACGACCAAGCGACAGGGCATGGGCATCGGGTTGTCGATCTGCCGGACCATCGTCGAGGCGCATGGCGGACGCTTGTGGACCGAGCCAACGCCGGGCGGCGGCGCCACCTTCCGGTTCACCCTGCCGGCCGCTGCAGCGAATGGGAACGGCGATCATGACTGATGCACCGGTCGTCCATATCGTCGACGATGACGAGGCGGTGCGCCTCTCGCTGAGCTTCCTGCTCGAAACGGCAGGCTTTCGGGTGGAAACCCATCATTCGGCCGTCGCCTTCCTGGATCGGTCCGGGATCCCGACGCAGGGCTGCATCGTCACCGATGTCCGGATGCCGGAAATGGACGGGCTGACGCTCCAGCAGAAGTTGGTCGAGCGCGGGATCGCGCTGCCGGTAATCGTGATGACCGGCCATGGCGACATCCCCATCGCCGTGCAGGCGTTGAAGGCCGGGGCGGTCGACTTCCTCGAAAAGCCGTTCGACGACGAGCTGCTGATCAGCGCCGTCCGGACGGCGCTGGAGCGCAATCAGCGCGACCGAGGCCGGCAGAGCGAGACCGCCGTGCTGTCCTCGCGGCTGGTGGCGCTGACTCCGCGCGAGCAGGAGGTCCTGGCGGCCCTGGTCAAAGGCGATCCGAACAAGACCATCGCCTATGATCTCGGCATCAGCGCCCGCACGGTCGAGGTGCACCGCGCCCGGGTGATGGAAAAGATGCAGGCCCGGAACCTGTCAGATCTCGTCCGGATGTGGCTGGCGCTCCGCCCCGAGGACGACTCGCGCGATCAGGTCCACTCGGCACGGGGGCCTTGATCCAGATCAAGGCGGACGCTTGGTGGCACGTTACGGTACGCCTCCTGCGCCAAACCCCGGCTCCGAATGTCCACACCCCTTGCCCCGGCCGACCGCCCGACCATTCATGTCGTGGATGATGACGTGGCGGTGCGCCGGTCGCTCGCTTTCCTGCTCGAAGCCGCATCATTCACGGTTTGCGTTCACGCATCGGCGACCGGGTTTCTCGCCACGCCGGCCGTGACGGGCTGCCTGTTGGTCGACTACGACATGCCGGGGATCGGCGGCCTGGAACTGCTGCGCCGTCTTCGCCTGCGCGGGACCTCCCTCCCCTGCATCGTGATCACAGGCAAGAAGGCGGCCGGCATGCGCGAGGCGGCGCAGGCACTGGGAGCAGCGGCGGTGATCGAGAAGCCGTTCGACTGCGAGGACCTGATCCTGACGATCCGCACGGCCCTCTCGCCGACGTGATCGGCTGGCCTGCTCCGGCCGCACTGCGGGGGCCGGACGCCGGCCGACGCCGGATTCGGCTCGCCCTCTTCATCCTTCAGTGGTCAGCAGCCGCTCGATCTCATGGACCGGATGTTTCGTCAGATCCTTCGCGATTTCCGCCACGACCGCGGCCGAGGCGGCCAGTCCCAGCGCCCGGCGCACCGAGCCCAAGATGCGCGGCGGTGCGACAAGAATGATGGAGCTGGCAGGTCCCTCTCGATGCAACTGGTCGAGCCTGCCCGCAATTCGCATCGCAAAGGCGTCTTTCTCCTGGCCATGCCAATCGGTCTGCTCGATCGTACTTGCCGGCGCCGGCCGGTTCTGCAGAAGTCCGGGCCGGTCTGTTCCCTGGTCCGAGGTCCGGCCGCGGTCGGGGGCGTCCATGCGCTCGACCACGCGGAGATCCGGGAGACGCGTGTCGCCGGAATTTCTCAGGAACAGGGCCTTCGTGGCATCGCAGACGACGATCCACGCATCATGGGACAGGTGAAGGGCGGTCATGGCTGCTCCCCATCTGGAAGACGCCCATCACACGGCAGCGCCGGCCTCTCCGCTTTGATCTGGATCAGGCAGACGCCATGGCACCGGAGGATCAGGTAGGGCGCCGGGGCGCCGGCAGCATGCGCTGCATCACCCCGTCGCGCCGGACGACGGCGTGGTACAGCGCGCCCAGGACGTGGACGCCGACAAGCACCAGAAGGACGTTAGACAGCAAGCCATGCAGGTCGCCGGCCAGCCGGCCGAAGGATGAGCCCCGAGAGGCCAGATCCGGCAGCGCTGCGAAGCCGAATAGGCTCACGGGCCATCCCCGCTCGCCGGCCCAAAGCCATCCCAGGATCGGCAGGGCGATCAGCAGCACATAGAGCAGGACCTGCAGAGCGTGCGAGCCGAGCCGCTGCCAGTCGGGGAGATCGGCTGGAAGCGCCGGGGCCGGCCGGATCACTCGCCAGGCCAGCCGGACCAGAGCGACGATGAGGACTACAACCCCGAAAGATAGGTGCAGGCTGATCAGCGCATCCGGCGACGCCAGCCGCTCCGGTGCCGACCAGGCCAGCCCGAATTGCAGCCCCAGCAGCAGCAGGGTCAGCCAGTGCAGCATCTGCGCGACCAGATCATAGGCCAGCCGATCATGCTTCGTTTTCAGCATGATGCCCCCTTCTCTTGACATCGAATGTTCGGCCGTCCCCAGGCCGACGCCGACCATTGGTATCGTCCGGGTCTCTCGAATCCAGTTACAAATCGACAACCATGCGGGCCGGGTCAGGTCCGCCGGCCACCGCGGGTCGCCGCGGCGGTCCCGTCCTCATACAGCTCGAGCCACATGGCGTTGAGGATCGAGAAGGCGCAGGCGAAGCCGACGCCGAGGACCCAGGCGAAGTACCACATCGGTCGTTTCCTTCAGTAGGTGCTGGTCGGGTTGTCGGAGACATAGGCCAGGGTCACGCGGCCACGCAGCACGCGGTAGACCCAGGCCGTGTAGGCAAGAATGAGGGGGAGGAAGACCACGGTCGCGCCCAGCATGATCGCGAGGGTGAGGCGGCTCGACGAGGCATCCCACACCGTGAGGCTGGCGTTCGGATCGAGCGAGGACGGCAGCAGGAAGGGGAACGCGCTGAACCCCGCCGTCGCGATCACGCCGGCCACACTCAGCGCGCTCGCCAGAATGGCGAGGCCGGGCCGTTGCAGACCGGACAGGGCAATCACGCCGAACGCACCGAGGAAGGCGAGAACTGGCGCGGCCAGGGTCCAGGGATGTGTCCCATAGTTGGCCAGCCAGGCGCCGGACTCCCGCGTCACCTGCTTCAGCAGGGGGTTCGACGGCCCCGCATGCGCCAACTCGCTGGTGATCGCGTAGCCGTCGATGCCGATCGTCACCCAGAGGCCGGCAACGGCGAACAGCGCGATCAGGGCGATCGCGGCCAAGTGCATGAACGTGACCGCCCGCGCCGCCACCGGCTCCGCCGCCTTCAGCGCCAGCCAGGCGCCGCCGTGCATCGCCAGCATGGCGATGCTGACCAGGCCGCAGAGCAGCGCGAAGGGGTTGAGCAGCCCGAGCAGCGTGCCCTCATAGGTCATGCGCAGCGCTTCGTCGAACCGGAAGGGCACGCCCTGCAGCACATTGCCGAAGGCGACGCCGAAGATCAGCGACGGCACCAACCCGCCGACGAACAGCGCCCAGTCCCAGGTTCGGCGCCAGGTCGGGTGTTCGAGCTTGGACCGGAACTTGAACGCCACCGGCCGCAGGATCAGCGCGAACAGCACCAGGAACATGGCGAGGTAGAAGCCAGAGAAGGCGACGGCGTAGAGCGGCGGCCAGGCGGCGAAGATCGCCCCGCCACCCAGGATGAACCAGACCTGGTTGCCCTCCCAGACCGGGCCGACGGTGTTGATGACGATCCGCCGCTCGGCGTCGTTGCGGCCGATGAAGGGCAGCAGCGTCGCGGCGCCGAGGTCGAAGCCGTCCATGACGGCGAAGCCGATCAGGAGGATGCCGAGCAGCGCCCACCAGATCAGGCGCAGGGTTTCATAGTCGAACATGGCGGGATCCTTGCGGGGCTATTCGGCCGCGGCCGGGGCGGCGGCCAGGCCGGGTTCGGCCGAGAGGTCCGGCCCCGACGGCGCGGGGCCAAGGCGGACGGCCTTGGTCATCAGATAGACGTCGACGATGAGCAGGACCGAATAGACGGCGACGAAGCCCAGCAGCGTGGTCAGGACGCTGCCCGTCGACAGGTTGGAAACCGCCAGGAAGGTCGGCAGCACGCCTTCGATCACCCAGGGCTGGCGCCCCACCTCGGCCACGTACCAGCCGAGCTCCGCCGCGATCCAGGGCAGCGGCAGCGCCCACAGCGCGACCCGCAGGAAAAGGCGGGACGTGTGCAGGCGGCGCAGCGAGGCCAGGGTGAAGGCGACGGCGAAAAGGCCGATGAAGAAGAAGCCGAGCCCGACCATCAGCCGGAAGCTCCAGAACAGCGGCGAGACGCCCGGCACCGTGCTCCAGGCCGCCTGCTCGATCTCGGCGTCGGTGGCCGCGAGGATGTCCGGGCGGATTGCCTTCAGGAGCAGCGCGTAGCCGAGGTCGTCGGCATGGGCGGCCAGGCGGCCCCGGGCCTCGGCGTCGGCACGGTCGGCCTGTAGCCGCTGCAGCCCGTCATAGGCGACGAGGCCGGAGCGGATGCGGGTTTGCGCGTGGGCCACCAGCTGGTTGATGCCCGGCACCTCGCCGTCGACCGACCGGGTGGCGATCAGGCCGAGCATCCAGGGCACCTTGATCTCGTAGGCGGTCCGCCGAGCCTCCTGGTCCGGCAGGCCGAACAGGGTGAAGGCGGCCGGCGCCGGCTCGGTGTCCCACATCGCCTCGATCGCGGCGATCTTCATCTTCTGGTTCTCGCCGGCGGTGTAGCCGCTCTCGTCGCCGAGCACGACCACCGACAGGGCGGCGGCGAGGCCGAAGCTGGCCGCCACCGTCATCGACCGCTTGGCGATATCGACATGGCGGCCGCGCAGCAGGTAGAGCGCGCTGATCGAGAGCACGAACACCGCGCCGGTCACATAGCCAGCGCTGACGGTGTGGACGAACTTCGCCTGCGCCACCGGGTTGAAGATGACGGCCATGAAGTCCGTCACCTCCATCCGCATGGTATCGGGATTGAAGCGCGCGCCGACCGGGTGCTGCATCCAGCCATTGGCGACCAGGATCCACAGCGCCGAGAGGTTGGAGCCGAGCGCCACCATCCAGGTGACGACCAGGTGGCCGACCTTCGACAGCCGGTCCCAGCCGAAGAAGAACAGGCCGATGAAGGTCGCCTCCAGGAAGAAGGCCATCAGCCCTTCGATCGCCAGCGGCGCTCCGAAGATGTCGCCGACATATTGGCTGTAATACGCCCAGTTCATGCCGAACTGGAACTCCATGGTGATGCCGGTGGCGACACCCATGGCGAAATTGATGCCGAACAGGGTGCCCCAGAACTTCGTCATGCGGCGCCAGACCTCACGGCCGGTCATGACATAGACGCTCTCCATGATGCCGAGCAGGACGGCAAGGCCGAGCGTCAGGGGCACGAACAGGAAGTGGTACATGGCCGTCAGGCCGAACTGCAGCCGCGAGAGCTGCACGAGGTCGAGGGCTGTGGTCACGGCGCAAGGTCCCCCTGGCGGTCTGATATCGGGGCCGGAGCGGCCCACGCTTCCGGCGGCCCCGGTGCTATCGGCCAGGCCAGGCGAGACCGCCTTGATCTGGATCAAACCCGGCCAGTCGCTCGGATAAACCAGGCGATTTCAGAACGCGCCGCCCTTGATCTAGCTCAAGGTCGCTTCCCTTGCGCATCGGCACGATCAGCCTCATCAAGGAGGAGAGGACGATGACAGCAGATGCCCAGCGAGAGGTGGTCGCCTTTCTGTCCCAACCGGAGGCCTACGGCGTCACCAGTGTCCAGCGAGTGGAAACCCACGCCTCGGTCGTCTTCCTGGCCGGCGGGCATGCCTACAAGCTGAAAAAGGCGGTGCGCTTCAGCTATCTCGACTATTCCACCCCGGAGCTCCGGCGCGCAGCCTGCGAGAAAGAGCTGGCGTTGAACCGGCGGACGGCGCCAGACCTCTATCTGCGGGTGTTGCCGGTGTGCCAGACCGCGGAGGGCGAGTTGTCGCTCGGCGGCGACGGCACGATCGTCGACTGGCTGCTCGTCATGTTGCGCTTCGACGCGTCCGGACAGTTCGACCGGCTGGCCCGCCACGGACAGCTGACCGTCGCGATGATGCGTGACCTCGCGGACCGGATCGCCGATTTTCATCGGTCGTTGCCGGAAGAACAGCAGTTCGGCGGACCTGCGGCCATCGCCGAGATCATCGTCGAGAACGACGGCAACCTGGCGCGCTTCGGGACCGGGCTGTTCGACCCCGCGGCGATCAGCCGGCTGACCATGCGCTCGCTGGACGAGGCGTCCCGGCACGAGGGGCTGCTGCACCAGCGCCAGAGATCAGGGCATGTGCGCCGGAGCCATGGCGACCTTCATCTCGGCAACATCGCGCTGTGGCGCGGTGCGCCGATGCTGTTCGACGCGATCGAGTTCTCCGACCGTCTGGCCTGCGTCGACATCCTCTACGACCTGTCCTTCCTGTTGATGGACCTGGTCGAGCGCTCGCAGGGCGATCTCACCAGCGTTGTGTTCAACCGCTACCTCGACCGCATGCCGGACGAGGCCGAGGGCGCCGCCCTGTTGCCGCTCTTCCTGTCGATCCACGCCGCCATCCGCGCCCATGTCCAGGCCACAGTGGCCGGCAGCGCGACCGACGCCGCGGCGCGGCTGGAGGCGCGCCGGCGGGCAATGTCGTATTTCACGCTGGCGGAGAACCTGTTCCAGGCCAGCCCGCCGCGCCTCCTGGCGATCGGCGGTGTCAGCGGCACCGGCAAGTCGACGCTGGCGGCCCATCTCGCTCCCCATGTCGGCCAGCCCCTGGGGGCGCGCATCCTGCGATCCGACGTCATCCGCAAGCGGCTGCACGGCCTCGCACCCGAGGACCACCTGCCCGACAGCGCCTATACGTCCGACCAGACCGCCCGGGTCTACGATGCGCTGTGCCGCGAGGCTGATCTGCTTCTGGCGGCCGGCTGCACCGTGATCGCCGACGCCACGTTCCTGGAACCGGCCGAGCGGGCAGCCATTCAGGCCGTGGCCGATCGCCGGCAGGTACCTTTTGCGCGCATCTGGCTCGATGCACCGGACGCCGTGCTGACGGCCCGCCTGTCGGCCCGGACCGGCGATGCCTCGGATGCGACCCCGGCCGTGCTCAAGCTCCAGCGAAGCGACGCCGCCGCGCCTCCGGACTGGGCAGGCTTCGCGGCCGACATTCCGGTCTCGACCCTGGTCTTCCGGACGCTGCGGTATCTCGGCCGGCTCGGCTGGCTCGTCGGGATCCCGGCGGCCCAGCCACCGGTCGACGCCAGTGTGGTCTAGGCCATTCATAAGCGAAAGGAGCCATTCCATGGCATCCTATGATCTTCAGAGCCGGCGCCGATCAAAAGCCCACGCCAAATCCCTCTCTCGCATCCGCATGGAACTGGCGCGGACGCCGGACGCTCCTCAGGGCGCGCCGGACTGCGGCTACGAACTGATCGCCCCCCTCGATCCGGATGGCTACCTCGATGCCGAGGCCTGGCGGGCCCGCCGGGGCGAATGCAGCGTCCGCCGCTTCTGGTCCGGCGCCGATGACGAGCATGGCCGCCTGATCCATCTCCGCAACCACCGCTGGGCCTTCTCCTACGCCCCGGGAGAGGATGACGACGAGCCCATCTGGCGGCTCGACAACCATCGCTTCGTCGAAGGCGAGTACGTCTCGGTCACCGAGCATGACGGCGTCACTCGCCCCTTCCGTATCGTCCGGGTCCGGCCCTGGCCGGCCGCCTTCGGCTGAGCCCCGGGGGCCATCGATGACGAAGCTGAACGGGCTGGCCAAGCACTATCGGGTCGATGACGGCAACGGCTTCAGGCTGGCCGTCTGGGACCCCACCGATACCAATGGCCTCACCGTCGAAGCCACTATGCAGGACCTCGCCCGGCTGACGGAGCTCCAGGAAGGGCTCTACGCTCAGGACCATTGGTCAGTGCTGCTGATCCTCCAGGGCATGGATACCGCGGGCAAGAGCAGCACTGCCAAATACGTCATGTCCAGGATGGATCCACGGAGCTGCCGGGTCACCGATTTCAGGCAACCCTCGGCGGAAGAGCTGGACCACGATTTCCTGTGGCGCACCGCCCGGCGCCTGCCGGAGCGCGGACGGATCGGCGTGTTCAACCGTTCCTACTACGAGGAGGTGCTGGTCGTCCGGGTCCACCCCGACGTGCTGGGCAGCCAGCACCTGCCGCCGAAGCTGGTGGCGAAGACGATCTGGACGGAGCGGTTCGAGGATATCAATGCCTTCGAGCGCCACCTGGCCCGCAACGGCACGCTGGTCCTGAAGGTCTTCCTCAACGTCTCGAAGGAAGAGCAGAGGCGGCGCCTCCTGGCGCGGCTCGATGACCCTGGGGAGCGATGGAGATTCGACCCGGCTTCGGTGACCGAACGCCAGCGCTGGGACGACTACATGACGGCCTATGAGGAGATGATCCGGGCCACGGCCACGTCGCACGCGCCCTGGTACGTGATTCCGGCCGACAACAGGTGGTTCGCCCACCAGGCTGTGGCGTCCGTCATCGTCGACGCGATAGAGGGGCTCGGCCTCGCCATTCCAGTGCTCGGACCCGAATTGCAGGAGCAACTGCTCTCCGCGCGAGTCAGGTTGGAGAACGAATAGACTCCGATCGGCCGTCTTTCGCCGGGAGCCAATGCAAAGGGTTTGTCCATGAAGGCCATGATCCTGACGAAGCCGGGGACGCGGCTCGAGCCCGCGGACCTGCCGCACCCCGCTCCGGGCCCGACCGAAATCGTCATCCGCGTGTCGGCCTGCGGCGTCTGCCGGACCGATCTGCACGTCGTCGATGGCGAGCTGCCGTCCCCTAAGCCGTGGCTGGTCCCGGGCCATGAGATCGTTGGCCGGATGGTTGCGGCCGGCACCGAGGCCACTCGCTTCAAGACCGGCGACCGGGTCGGCGTGCCATGGCTCGGATGGGCCTGCGGCACTTGCGAATTCTGCCGCCGCGACCAGGAGAACCTGTGTGAGAACGCGCGCTTCACCGGCTATCAGCTGGACGGCGGCTATGCCGAGTATGCGAAGGCCGACGAGCGCTTCTGCGTGCCGATCCCGGAGCACTATGGCGATGTCGAGGCGGCTCCCCTCCTCTGCGCCGGACTGATCGGCTACCGCGCCCTGCGCCTGGCCGGCACCGGGCCGCGGCTCGGCCTCTACGGCTTCGGAGCCTCCGCCCATATCGTCATCCAGATCGCCCGCCACCGCGGCCAGGAGGTCTCGGTCTTCACCGCGCCCGGTGACGCCGAAGCCCAGGCTTTCGCCCGGCGCCTCGGAGCCGCCTGGGTCGGCGGGTCCGACGCGATGCCGCCGGCGCCGCTCGACGCCGCCATCATCTTCGCGCCGGTGGGGGAGCTGGTTCCCAAAGCGCTGCAAGCGGTCCGGAAGGGTGGGACCGTCATCTGCGCCGGCATTCATATGTCGGATATCCCGCGCTTCCCATACGCCCTTCTCTGGCCGGAGCGGACCATCCGCGCGATCGCCAACCTGACGCGCCGCGACGCCGAGGACTTCATGGCCATCGCCGCAGAGGTGCCGATCCAGACCGAGACGCTGGCGATGCCTCTCGACCAGGCAAACGAGGCGCTGGCCCGGCTTCGCGAAGGCCGTCTCACCGGCGCCGCGGTGCTGGTTCCCGGATCGATCGCCGACAACAGCCGCTGAGGCGGCTCACCCGCGCCAGCTCACCACAGCCAAGCTGGCCGCAAACAAGACGAACGCGGCGAGAATCCCGCCAAGGATCAGGAATTCAAGGGTGGTCACGGACTGCCTCCGATCGTCAATCTTCGACATCGGCAGCTTGGTTGCGCCGAGGCGATGCCTCATTGATCCGGATCAAAGACGAACAGAGCGGCGCCCCGTCTCTTTGGACGGTGCCCCGGCTCTGCAACCGGGGCACCGGCAGTCACTGACCCGGCCCCGGCCGGGTCCTTTTTTTGCCGCGTAAGTAGTTTTCCGTACGGACCTAACCGAATGATGCGAGGCGTGGCCGAGGCGTACGACAGCTGCACGTCCAATCGACGGCAGCGAGGCAACCATGCAGACGCACAGCGCCCTCCCGATGTCCCGGCCGCGACAAGGCCCCGTTCCCACCCTGCCGCCTCATCGCAGCGACGATGCGCCGGCCAGCCTGGCCTCGCTCGGCACCGTCGTCTCTGTCCAACGCGGCGGCGCCGTCTATCGCGAGGGGGATCCTGCCCTGAACTGGTACCGGGTCGTCTCCGGCACTGGCTGCACCTGCAAGCTGCTGCCCGACGGCCGGCGCCAGATCGGCACCTTCCTCCATGCTGGCGACTTCTTCGGCTTCGAGGCGCTGGGCGAGCACGGGTTCGGCGCCGAGGCCCTGACCGACCTGGTGGTCATCCGGTATCCCCGCCGGCATACCGAGGATCTCGCCCAAACCGATGGCGCGGTCGGTCATCGCTTCCGCGAGATCACCTGCCGGTCATTGACCGCAGCCTATGAGAGGCTGCTGACCTTGGGCCGAAGGACCGCGACCGAACGGGTCGTCGGCTTCCTGCTCGAACTGGCGCGCAAGGCGCCGGATGGCAAGACAATCAGCCTGCCGATGTCGCGCGGCGATATCGGGGACTATCTCGGCCTGACGCTCGAGACCGTCAGCAGGATCTTCGCGACCCTCAAGCACGATGGCCTGATCGAGATGACGGGAGCCCACCGCGTGTCGTTGCTCGACCGCCCGGCCCTCGAGCTGATGACCGAAGGCGACGAGCCCGCGGTCCGGCTCGGGACTGCGTGAGCCTGGCCGATCACGTCCGTCGTCACCGAAGAACGATCCTGTTCCGAGGGAGGCATCCATGCACAGCAGTCGAACCATCCTGCTTCTGACCGATTGCCTGGAAGCGATGCGAAGCCGCTATCAGCGTTTTCTCCGCACGGGCCAGGACCTTCTCCCGCGAGAACAGGCCAAGTTCTGCTCAGCGACGAGACTGCTCCACGATGCCGTCGTGTCCCGCGACGAGGATTTGCTCATGCAGGCGTGGACCTGCCTGAGAAACGCCGGGTCCGCGATCGGAAGCATCATGATCGAGCCGAAGACTCGTCGCTATACCGCCTCCGTCCTTGGACTCGATGTCCGGGATCTCGCCGATCTCTGCCGCAGCCTCCACGCATCGAATCTTCAAGTCGCCGCTTCAACCGGCACCGACCATCCCATCGCCAGCGGCAGAAAAGCATAGACACGCGGAAGAGGCCCGTCCTCTGCCGGAGGGCCAATCCGATTGCGGTAACGGAGACGGATATGCTCTTCACTGCCCCGGCGGCCCGGATCAAATCATCGACAAAGGGCCTTCCTGGTACGCTGCTCGGCTTCGTTCTTTGGGGAAGCAGCTGGCATCAGCTCGGCCTCGCCGCCTGTTCGATCGGCACGTTCCTCCTCACCATTGCGCCAATCGACCTGCAGCGGCGCATCATCAACGACGCGCTTTACGGCCACGACTTTCACCCGATCCTGCTCATGGCGATGGCCTATGGCGGCCTCGCGCTGCTCGCGGGAGCAGTCAAGCTGTTCAGCAACATCTATCGAGGTTGGGTCGGAGAACGCGCCGTACGGATGCTGCGCGAAGCGATCCGGCTCGGTTTGCACGATCTCCCTTCGAACAGGCACGACAGCGAGACCGACGGCGTCGGCCTGTCGATGATGATTGCCGAGAGCGATGACATCGGCGGCTTCGTCGGAGAGTGCCTGTCGGAGCCCTTGTTGCAGGGCGGCATTCTCGCAAGCGCCTTCGCCTATATGTTCTACATTCAGCCCTCGATGGCGCTCGCGAGCCTCATCGTGTTCCTGCCACAACTCGTGCTGGTGCCGGCCCTGCAGAGCCGGATCAACCAGCGCGTCTCGCAGCGCATCGCAGTTCTTCGCGGCATCAGCATCTCGGTGGCCCAATCCCCCGCCGATGCAGGAAATGCAAAACAAAGCCGTCGGTTTGACACCATTTTTACACTGAACATGGGAATTTTTGTACTCAAATTTTCCCTGAATTTTTTGATGAACATGTTCTACCATCTGGGAGTGACAAGTGCTCTCGCTCTCGGCGGCTGGTATGTCATCCGTGGGGAAGCCGAGGTCGGCACAATCGTCGCGATCATGGCGGGCCTCTCGAAGATCAATGATCCTTGGGGAGATCTCGCCACCTGGTACCGGGATCTGGCCGTGACACGGCTGAAATACCGACTGATCGCCGAGGCCGTGGAGAAAAGCATGCGCGGCTCGTTGCACTCCGAGGCTCGTGGACCGATCGAGCCAGCGGTCGCCGCGCCAGGATGTGCCAGCTCTGGCCCGAACGCACGATTGCTCGCGTCCGAGGATATGGCGGGCCGGGGACAAGCGACGAACTGACGGCATCGCCTCCGGCCCGCCCATAGCTTCAGGCCGCCTTCACCTCGATCTTCTTCTCGGACTTCAGGGCTTCGGCCGTCTTCGGCAGAGATACAGTCAGCACGCCATTCTTGAAGCTCGCCACGATCTTGTCGCAGTCGACGTCGGTCGGCAACGGGAAGGATCGCTGGAACGAGCCGTACCGTCGCTCAGAGAGATGGTAGTCCTGCTTCCGCTCCTCCTTCTCCTCGCTCTTCTGGCCCCTGAGGGTGAGCATCCCGTTTGACAGCCTGACCTCGACATCGTGCTCGCCCAGGCCCGGCAGCTCCGCGGTAAGCGTGTATTCCTTCTCCTTCTCCGCGATATCGACCGCCGGCGCGATCCCCTCGAGCAGTTGCCGCGACCATCCGGGCTCGGAGCCGAACAGCGACCGGCCGAACGGGAAGAAGCTCAGACCGCGGTTAAAGCTGTCGAACACCTGGTCGATCTCCTGCCTCAGGCTGCGGAACATATCGCCACCTCGGACCGTCGCCGGGGTCGAAGTGTGCTCGGATTTGACCGGAACCTTGGATACCTGTGTCATCCTCAATCTCCATGCTGGCGAGCAGGCCGGGCACTGGCGAGAATCCGGACCTCCCGCTGCTCTCTTCGCGCCATGGCCCCGTCCGGCAGGGCGACCGCGCTGGTTGCTGATATTGAGCAGTCGAAGCGACTGCGCTTTGACCTGGGTCAAACCAGCAGTCCGGCTGGAGGGCCGAAACCATTGATCTTGATCAAAACCGTGGGCGGCCACGCCGGATAGGGTGACTCGAAGAGGCCTTCCGGGATTCCCCCATGATCCTCCGTCATATCCGCATTTCACCGGCTGGGCTGCCTGGCACGCTATGGCTGCCGCATAGCCCGAAGGGCCTTGTCGCCCTTGTTCATGGCAGTGGTTCCGACCGCTTCAATTCTCGCAACTCGGCTCTGGCAGCGGCCCTCAGCCAGCAAGGCTTCGCGACGCTGCTGCTCGACCTCTTGACCATTCACGAGGAACGCCTCCGCTGGAACATCCTCGACATAGGCCTCCTCGCAATCCGGCTCAGTGGAGTGATCGACTGGACCGCGGGGCAGCCGAACCTCGCCAAACTGCCGCTCGGTGTGTTCGCGACCGGAACTGCAGCCGCGGCGGCATTGGTCGCCGCCAAGCGCAGGCCGATCCAGGCGATCGTGAGCTATGCCGGGCGTCCCGACCTTGCCCACGAGATCCTGGACGATGTTCATGTCCCGGTGCTGCTGCTGGTTCCCGAGAGCCACGGTCCGCTGACCACGGACAACCAGCTTGCCTGCAGGCGGTTGAAGGATCCCAAGGCGATCAGGATCATCCCCTGGGCGGGCCAGCCCTGGAACGAAGCGGATGCCATCACCGGGATCGCGGTTTTGGCGGTGGATTGGTTCAATCATCATCTCCACCCAAGCACGATCACAACCGCGAAGCCTCCTGACCATCTCGGCCAAGCCAGCTCTCCACGCCCGCAACCGCAGCAGGTCCGTCCAGGCGTTCGGCTTGGGCGTGACCACGAATGTCTTCGACAGATCCGACGGCGAGAGAACGACCGATGAGCCAGATCGGACTCTTCCTCCAGACCCTGGGGGCGGCCAAGGACAAGCAGGCTTTCGCGCTGCTCGCGGCAGGCATCGTCCTTGTGATCGTCGCCACGACGGGCCTCCAGATCCGGCTGAACGCCTGGAACCAGCCATTCTACGACGCACTCGCCCAAAGGAACGCTGCGGACTTCGTCCGGCAGCTCCTGGTGTTCGCCATGATTGCCGGCCCCCTCCTGGCTCTGAACGTCGCCCAGACCTGGCTGCACGAAATGGTCAAGGTCCGCCTGCGCAGCTGGCTCACCGGCGACCTGATCGCCGAATGGCTGCAGCCGGGCCGCGCGTACCGCTTGGTCTGGGCTGGGGGCGTCGCCGTCAATCCCGACCAGCGCCTTCATGAGGACTCTCGCCATCTGGCCGAACTCTCTGCCGATCTCGGTGTCGGCCTGCTGCAATCCGGTCTCCTTCTCCTCAGCTTCGTCGGGGTGTTGTGGCTGCTGTCGGAGGACGTCGTGTTCGTGCTCCAGGGGCGCAGCCTCGCGATTCCCGGATACATGGTCTGGTGCGCGTTGCTCTACGCGGCGACGGCGTCCTGGCTCAGCTGGCGTGTCGGACGCCCGCTGATTGGACTCAACGACGAGCGCTACGCCCAGGAGGCCGAGCTCCGGTTCGCTCTCGTCCGGGTGAGCGAGAATGCCGACGGAATCGCCCTCGGCGCCGGCGAGGCCGACGAACGGCAGCGGCTTCAGCAGGAGCTCGACCAAGTCCTGACGGCGATGCGCCGCATCGTCGGCGCGGTCACCAGGCTGACCTGGGTCACCTCCGGCTACGGCTGGTTCGCTCTTGTGGCGCCGATCCTCGTCGCTGCACCGGCGTATTTCACCGGCAGCCTGACCTTCGGCAACCTGATGATGGCGGTCGGCGCCTTCCTGCAGGTACAGCAAGCGCTGCGCTGGTTCGTCGACAATTTCGGCCGCATTGCCGACTGGCGGGCCACGCTGGGGCGTATCGCGGATTTTCGGGAGGCATTGCTGCGGATCGACGGCCACGATGGGCAGACGGACCGCATCGAAATCCTGGACCATCCGGCCGGGGGCCTTGCCTTCGATCACCTTGCCGTCACGACCGCCGCCGGCCGCGCCGCCCTCACCGAGACGCAGGTCGAGATTGCACCGGGTGACCGGATCCTCATCCTCGGCCGGCCGGGATCGGGCAAGAGCACACTGTTCCGGGCGTTCGCCGGGCTCTGGCCATGGGGCACGGGCCGGCTCCTTCTGCCGCCGCGGGACAGCATGATGTTTCTGCCGCAGCGGCCATACATGCCGCTCGGGCCGCTGCGCGCCGCCCTGAGCTATCCAGCCGATCCTGCGGGTGTCGGCGACGATGCCCTGGTGGCCGCTCTCGACCGCACCGGACTGGGGTATCTGGTTCCCGATCTGGACAGCACCCGGCGATGGGACAGGGAACTGTCGATGGACGAGCAGCAGCGTGTCGCCTTCGCCCGCCTGCTGCTGCACAAGCCGAGATGGGTCTTCATCGACGAGGCGATCGACCTGCTCGACGAAGACCATCGCAGGATCGTGCTCGCGATCTTCCGCAAGGAACTTGCAGACGCCGCCGTGATCAGCATCGGTCGGCGCGCCGCGCGCCCTGGCTTCTATGCTCGGACCCTCCATCTGAGCCGGTATCCGGCGGCAAAATCGCATGCACCGCGGTCGCCCTCTCGCTCGGAAAGCGATGCCGCCGCCTGATCAGCGGAACACCAGGACCGGGATCCGCGTGTGGGTCAGCACCCGCTGCGTCGTGCTGCCGAGGACCACTGCCGAGAACCCATGCCGGCCGTGGGACGCCATCGCGATGAGATCGCACCCGTGGCTCATCGCGGCATCGATGATCGCGGCATAGGGCGCCTCGTGCTCGACCACGATCGTCTCCCAGACCACGCCGAGCGTCCTCGCCAAAGCGGCTCCCGAGGCCAATCGCTCCTGTCCCTGCCGCCGTGCATATTCCGCATAGTCGTCGGCGCCGACCAATGGCCAGCTGCTGGTGAGGTGGTACGGCTCCGTCACGGTCAGCAGGCACACCCGCGCGTGAGCCTCCGCGGCGAGGCGAAGGCCCTGATCGACCGCCCGTTCCGAAATCGGCGAGCCGTCTGTCGCGATCAGAATCTGCTTGAACATCCGCTTGCGCTCCCTTGCGGATCGGTGAGGGCCGCCATCCGCGGCTGCGATGCCGAACGCTGTCCCGGGAAGACGGCCACGGCCTTGATCCAGGTCAAGCGGCCGGGCTTGCCTGAGAGGGTTTGCGCTGGATCAAGGTCGCCCCTTCGCCCGGCGAGGATCCTTCGACGGCCAGAGGCTGAGAAGGGCTCGGAGACGCCGTCATGGAAATCAAGAAGGAGCATCACATCAACTTCTGGTATGTGATCAGCTCGGTCCTGGCGGTGCTGCTGGTCCAGAGCCTGCTGACGCAGCCCGGCCGCGTCGAGACCATACCGTACAGCACCTTCCTCGAGCTCGTCCGCGATGGCAAGGTCACGGATCTGGTGGTCGGCCCGACCAGGATCACCGGCAGCTATCGCGAGCCGGGAGATGGAAAGCCACAGAACTTCTCCACCATCCGGGTGGAACCTGGTCTGTCGGACACGCTCGCCAGGCACAATGTCAGCTTCTCCGGCGAACCCGAGCCCGGTCTCCTGCAGACGATCCTCGGCTGGTTCCTGCCCACGATCGGCTTCATTCTCCTTTGGCTCTTCCTGGTGCGCCCCTTTGCGCTCGGCCAGGGCTCCGGCGGGCTGCTGTCGATCGGCAAGAGCAGGGCGAAGGTCTATGTCGAGCAGGATGTCGGGGTCCGCTTCGCCGATGTCGCCGGCGTCGATGAGGCCAAGGAGGAGCTCCGCGAGGTCGTCGCCTTCCTGAAGGACCCGGCGAGCCATGGCCGGCTCGGCGCCAGGGTGCCCAAGGGCGTGCTGCTGGTCGGCCCGCCGGGAACCGGAAAGACCCTGTTGGCGCGGGCCGTCGCCGGCGAGGCGGAGGTTCCCTTCTTCTCGATCTCTGGCTCGGAGTTCGTGGAGATGTTCGTCGGGGTCGGCGCCGCCCGGGTGCGGGATCTGTTCGAGCAGGCCCGGCAGAATGCGCCGGCCATCGTCTTCATCGACGAGTTGGACGCACTCGGCCGGGCTCGCGGCGCCTTCTTTCCCGGCGGCGGCCACGACGAGAAGGAGCAGACGCTGAACCAGCTGCTGGCCGAACTCGACGGCTTCGACCCCAGCGTCGGCGTGGTGCTGCTGGCGGCCACTAACCGGCCGGAGATCCTCGACCCCGCCCTCCTCCGCGCCGGCCGCTTCGACCGCCAGATCCTGGTCGACCGGCCGGACAAGAAGGGCCGCATCGACATTCTTCAGGTCCACATCAGGAAGATCAAAATCGCCACGGACGTGCCGGTGGAGGGGGTGGCGGCTATGACCCCCGGCTTCACGGGCGCCGATCTCGCCAATCTCGTGAACGAGGCCGCGCTCCTGGCCACCCGCCGCGGCGCGGCTTGCGTCACCTTCGACGACTTCACCCAGGCGATCGAACGCATCGTCGCCGGGCTGGAGAAGCGCAACCGGCTGCTCAACCCGCATGAACGGACCGTGGTCGCGCATCACGAGATGGGACATGCAATCGTCGCCATGGCGCTGCCCGGGGTCGATCCGGTCCAGAAGATCTCGATCATCCCGCGCGGGATCACCGCCCTCGGTTACACCATGCAGCGGCCGATCGAAGACCGCTTCCTGATGGATCGCTCGGAGCTGGCCAACCGCATGACCGTTCTGCTCGGCGGGCGGGCGGCCGAGAGCCTGGTCTTCGGCGAGATCTCGACCGGCGCGGCCGACGACCTGGCGAAGGCGACGGACATCGCCCGCAACATGGTGGCCCGGTTCGGCATGGATGCGGGGCTGGGCCAGGTCGCCTACGAGACCGAGCCGGCGACCTTTCTCGGCGGCCCCGCGGGCGTGGGCTGGCAACCGCGCCGCTACGGCGAGGCGACCGCGGAGGCGATCGACGCGGCGATCCGGAGTCTGGTCGACACGGCCTTCCGGCAGGCGACATCGATCCTCATGGCCAATCGCGGCCTGCTGGTCCAGGCGGCGGCCGACCTGATGGCCAAGGAGACCATCAACGGCGACGATCTCGAAGCTGTCGCAAAGAAGGTGACAGCGGCACCCCAGAACGAAGCGACACCCAAACCCATGGCTGCCGTCGCTTCGCCGTGACGGCGATGAACCTTACATCGTAAGGCGACGGCGAGACGGCGTCGCCCGAAGGACAGCGACTGCCTGTCAGGCGCAGCCATACCCGGCCGGCCGCTCATCCGCGCGGACCTGCGTTTCGATCAGGCGGACAAGCCGCCGCCGGAGGTGATCGGCATCCTTCGGCGTCATCGGCGTCGCGGGCACCTCCCCCGAATAGACCTCCGATCGTCGTCCAGCCGGAAGGATCATCGCGTTCCAGCTGGACACAGCGCCGCGGACGGCCCCGAATTCCAGAAAGCCGCAGGCGCGACGGAAGCATTCGGCCTCCCACTCGTCGAGCGGCTGCTCGAGCCGCTTCAGACACTTCTGCGCCAGCATTACCGCCTTGCTCATCAGCTCGCCTCCCCCGCTGCCGAAAAGGAAATATCGGAAACAAGCCCCGGGCTTGCGCACAGCCCTATCCCGGGGTCTGGCCGGACATCGGCTCGCGAAACACTCGAGCCGGTGCGACGCCGCGGTCGTGAAATGGCAGAGCGGTCCATCCGCGTCGGCGCGCCAGGATCCTAGGGTGTCGCCGGCCGCTCGATGATCCGGTTTTCTCCGTACGGAGATCTACGTATCCGACGGCTTCGGCCGACTTCCCGGCTACCCGATGGGCAGGTTCGCCCGCTTGATCCGCGTCAAATCCGAGTTGAAGGCCAGCGGATATCGTCTGCGGGAGAGGCCTCGCCGCGATGGTCGGGCGCCTCCGCTTCGAAGACAGGATGCTCATGAAGCCGATCATCTGCTTGACACCGAACCCAGCGCTCGATGTCTCCACCGCCGTCGCCGAGCTGGTGGACCAGCACAAGATGCGATGCGATCCGGGCGTCGAGCAGCCGGGTGGCGGCGGCATCAACGTCGCACGCGTCATCCGGCGGCTGGGAGGAGATGCGATCGCCCTCTACCCGGTCGGAGGCCCCTATGGCGAACGGCTCAGCGCCCTCCTCGATGCCGAGGGTGTCCTAAGGGAAGCCGTTCCGACCGCCGGCTCGACGCGCTTCAGCTTCATCGCCCGTGACAAGGGCAGCGGCCGCCAGTACCAGTTCGTGCTGCCCGGCCCGACGATCTCGGACCATGAGGCGCGCCTGATCCTCGAGCGCTTCGACCATCTCGTCTCGGGGCGGGCGCTCGCTGTCGGAAGCGGCAGCCTGCCGCCGGGCCTTGCGGAAGACTTCTACGGTCGCGCCGCCTGCATCGCGGCCCAGCGGCATGCCAGCTTCGTCCTCGACACCTCGGGCGGTGCTCTCGCAGCGGCGCTCCGCCAGGGCGTCTACCTGGTCAAGCCGAGCCTGCGTGAGCTCGAATCCGTCGCGGGCCGGCCCCTCCGTTCTCATGACGAGGCAGTCGCGTTTTCCCGCGAACTGGTGGCCCGCCATGCCGCCGAAATCGTGGTGGTATCGCTGGGCGCCGCCGGCGCGATCCTGGTGACGGACCAAGCCTGCCGACACCGGCCGGCCGTGCGAGTGACGGTGGGAGGCACCGTCGGGGCGGGCGACAGCCTGGTCGGTGGCATGCTGACGGGAATCGCCCGCGGCTGGACCGTCGAGGAGGCCTTCGGCTACGGGATGGCCGCCGCCGGCGCCACGCTTCTCGCCCCCGGGACCACGCTCTGCGATCGCGCGACGACGAACCGGCTCTACTCGACGCTGACGGAATCGGACACCGCCCTGGCCTCCGGTTAGCCGCCATCGGGCGGAGAGAATCGAGCTCCGGAACGCATCGCCGATCTTGACCTGCGTCAAGACAGCGCCGGCCAATTCGACGGATCCTGCGAATGGTCCCTCTGGCCGAGGGACGAGGATGATGCGAAGGCCGCGCGACGCCATGTCCGATGACCGTCTGCCGTTCCGCTCGATCTATGCCCATGGCTTCGTACGGGCCGCAGTGTGCACGCCGCAGTCTGCGATCGCCTCGCCGGCGGAGAATCTACGGCGCACGCTGGATCTCGCCCGCCAGGCCGAGGCGCATCACGCCGTGATCGCGGTCTTCCCTGAGCTCGGGCTGTCCGCCTATTCGAATGACGACCTCTTCCTCCAGGACGCGCTTCTCGACGCGATCGAGTCGGCTGTGGCCGAGCTCGTCGAGGCGAGCCGGGCCCTTCGTCCCCTCATCATCGCCGGAGCCCCGTTGCGGCACGAGGCGAAGCTCTTCAACTGCGCCCTCGTCATGCACCGTGGCGGGATCCTCGGTGTCGTGCCGAAGACATATCTGCCGAACTATCGCGAGTTCTACGAGAGGCGGCAGTTCACCCCGGGCGACGCCGCCGTCACCCGGACAATCCGGATCAGCGGCGAAGACATCCCCTTCGGCCGCGACCTCCTCTTCACCGCCACCGACCATGACGGCCTCGCGATCCACGCCGAGATCTGTGAAGACCTCTGGGTTCCGGTTCCGCCCAGCACCGACGCGGCACTCGCCGGCGCCACTGTTCTGGTGAACCTGTCGGCCAGCAACGCCACGATCGGCAAGGCGGATTATCGGCGGCTCCTGTGCGCCTCGCAATCCGGCCGCTGCATCGCGGCCTATCTCTACTCCGCCGCGGGCCCCGGCGAGTCGACCACGGATCTGGCCTGGGACGGTCACGCGCTGATCTATGAGAACGCCGCGCTCCTGGCCGAGGGCGAGCGCTTCCCCGGAGGAGCCCGGCTGCTTCTCGCCGATCTCGATCTCGATCGCCTTCGCCAGGAGCGGGCTCGGACAACCAGCTTCAACGACTGCGCCGCGACGCACCGCCCGCGCCTCGCGGCCCTGCGCCGCATCCCCTTCCGGCTCGACCCGCCGACAGGCGAGGTTCCGACCATCCGGCGGGTCGATCGCTTTCCGTTCGTGCCCGCGGATCCGGCGCGACGAGACGAGCGCTGCCTGGAGGCCTACGAGATCCAGGTCCAGGGACTGGCCCAGCGGCTCCGGGCGACAGGCATCGACAAGGCGGCGATCGGTGTGTCGGGTGGCCTCGATTCCGCCCAGGCCCTGCTCGTCACGGCGAAGGCCTTCGATGCGCTCGGCCTGCCTCGCCGCAACATCCTCGGTTTCAGCCTGCCGGGTTTCGCGAGCACCCGCAGAACCCAGGACAGCGCCCAAAGGCTGATGGCGGCGCTGGGCGTGACCGCCGGCGAGATCGACATTAAGCCTTCGGCGCTGCAGATGCTGAAGGACATCGACCATCCCTTCGCACGCGGCGAGGCGATCCACGACATCACCTTCGAAAACGTCCAGGCGGGGGAGCGGACCTCGCACCTCTTCCGTCTGGCCAATCGCCATGGCGCGATCGTGATCGGAACCAGCGACCTGTCCGAGCTGGCGCTCGGCTACACGACCTACGGCGTTGGCGATCAGATGTCGCACTATGCCGTCAATGTCTCGGTGCCGAAGACCTTGATCCGCCATCTTGTCCGCTGGTCGGCAGAAACCCGGGCCTTCGGCGACGACGCCCGGGACGCGCTGCGGTCGATCCTCGACACTCCGATCTCGCCGGAACTGGTGCCCGGCAGCGGCGACCTCCCGGCACAGCTGGCGGAACAAACCGTCGGCCCCTACGCGCTGCAGGACTTCAACCTCTACTATCTCAGCCGGTACGGCTATCGGCCGAGCAAGGTCGCCTTCCTGGCAGAATGCGCCTGGGGGAAAATTGACGCCGGGGAGTGGCCCGACTGGGTGCCGGCCGGCGAACGCCGGGAATACGATCTGGCGACGATCCTGAAGTGGTTGGAGCTGTTCCTCCTGCGCTTCTTCCAGTCGAGTCAGTTCAAGCGGTCGGCGATGCCCAACGGACCGAAGATCGGGTCGGGCGGATCGCTGTCTCCGCGTGGAGACTGGCGAGCGCCGAGCGATGCCGGCGCCCACGCCTGGACCGATGAGCTGCACCGCAACGCTCCGACGCCAAGGACCGCAACCAGACCGGATTGACCCCGCCCAAAGACAATGCGGGCGGTGCTGAACAGATTTCCGCCATCCTCGGATATCGGGCAGAATTGGGAGGCTCCTATGCCCTATGCTGATCGATCGGATGCCGGCCGCCGCCTCGCCAGTGCGCTCGCCCCGTACAAGGCGCTGCGGCCGGTGATCCTGGCGCTGCCGCGCGGAGGCGTTCCCGTGGCAGCCGAGGTGGCCGCGGCCCTCGAGGCGCCGCTGGATCTGATCCTGGTCCGCAAGATCGGCGTGCCATCCCACCCGGAGTTGGCCATGGGAGCGGTGGTCGACGGATCCAAGCCCGTCATCGTTCGCAACGACCCTGTCATCCGTCATGCCGCGATTTCCGAGAGCCGGTTCCTGGAGTTCTGCCGCCGCGAGCTCAAAGAGATCGAACGGCGCCGCCGCCTCTACCTGGATGGTCGTTCGACGATCGACATTGCGGGACGCGTTGCGATCGTGATCGACGACGGCATCGCCACCGGGGCCACCGTCCGGGCGGCGCTCGAGGCCCTGCGACGCCGGCAGCCGAAGCGGTCCGTGCTGGCCGTACCGGTCGGCCCGCTCGGGATGATCTCGGATTTCCAGGGCTTGGCCGATGAGGTCGTCTGCCTCGAGGACATCGAGCCATATGGGGCAGTCGGTGCGGTCTACCGGGATTTCAGCCAGATCACCGACCAGGAGGTGATCGATCTTCTCGGGCGCTTTTCGTCCGCGCCATCAGCCGAAGTCGATCCGGCCTCAAATTGATCTCGGTCAATCCACAGCCGGGAGGAAAGCATAAGTTTGCGATCGAGTGAATGTCGAGAGGATGAGATGGGTCAGCGATGGCTCGCATCTTGTGCCCTTGGATTCATGCTCGTGATCCTGTCGGGACAACTTCAATCAGCCGCCGCCGCCGGCCTTGCCATTGGCTGGAAGTATGCCTGGACGGCTTGGACGGTCGCCGTGATCCTCGCCGCGCTGATTCCCTTCGCCGTGGCCAAGACGGAACGGGGCGCCTGGGCATGGTTGTGCCTGGTCAACGCCGTCGTCTGCATCGGCATCCTCGTTGCCGTGCTGGCGGTGGCCCTCACCGGATCATACGCGACCGTCGGCGACCCGATGCCTCCTGCCGAACCTATTCCCGACGCCGGGATCCCGACGGCTAGCGCGTTTCGGTTCGCCGTCGCCTCCGGCGTGCTTGGACTCGCCGTCACGGTTCTCGCGGCTGGCTTCCTGATCGCGGCCTATCTGATCTGGCAAGGCAAGGATCAGACGACCGGTCGGTAGCGGCCGTCGTTCGATCCTAGCCCCGTCTGTGGGCAATCGAGCTTTGCCAGCCCCTCCGATCTCGTCGCCGCGTTTACCCACCGACCTGAGCACCGGATCTCGCCGATCGCGAAACCATGAAAACTCTCCCATCGTGTGTGGTTCACCATAGCGGTATCCTCAGGCGGTTTCCGGCAGAAGTCCGCGGCTTTAAGCCAGAATACTCGGATATGCCGGCGCGTCGGAGGGCAGGGAAGATCGATATGCCCACAACGGTTCATCATCGAACAGAATATCGATCACTTCCATTCACGATTCCTCTTCGAGGAGGACCCGGAAATCCGCGACATGCTGCTGCGCCTGCTCGTTGAAGAGGAAAACAAATTCGGCAGCCGGCAGGAAAAAATTGACGCAGTGAATCGCAAAATCACGCGCGGTTTGGTTCTGATCGAGAAGCAAAGCGAGATTATCGAGAGAATACATAAAAACGGTGGAGACATCTCGATTGCCGAAAAAACACTCAGCCTCCTGCGACAGTCTCAAGAGGCATTGACCAAATTTCTTTCTCTTGCCGAGACTGGATGACAAGAAGCCGATTCGGTCGGCTGGCCGAAGCTGCGCATACCGACCGTCGTTGCCGAGACCAACACCGATTGCAACCCGGCTTGTCAAGCGTCAGGGTGACGCGAGATCAGGCGCTCGATGCCCTTGGCCAGACCTGCGGCAGTATCGATCAGATCGACCGGCCCGGCATACCTGATCGCATTCTCTGGCAACTCGGGATACTCTGCTTCGCCTGGATCTTGGACAAGGGCCAATCCACCCGCCTCTTTGATGGCTTTCAGGCCCAACACCCCGTCTTTCAGGAGTCCGGAGAGAATGACGCCGATAGTGCGTCTTGCCGCATGCCTGGCTAACGACTCGAACAGCATGTCGATGTTGTGAGATCTGTAGAAGCTGTTGGGCCAGGTACTCACGTGCAGATCTTGCTCCAGGACCAGATGTCGATCCGGCATCCCGATGAAGCAAACGCCGGATTCTAGTCGATCACCATCTTCGGCCACTCGGACGTCCAAATTTGTCTTCCGCGATAATATTCCCGGAAGGTGGCTGACTCTCTCGAGCGGTCGGCGCAAAACGACGAGTACCGCCGCAGGCAGATTTCGGGGCAAGCCACCCAGCAGGCGCGATATCGCATCGACACCGCCCGCAGACGCGCCGATCGCTACGATCTTCGGTGCCGTCGTGCGGTGGCTGCCCGTCATGATGCCGGCTCCGCGATATGTCGTCGGGACGTCATACGCCAGTACGGGTTCTCGAAGCCAAAGCCAAGTCGGCGCATTCGGCGAAGGCAAGCAGATTTGGCGCGTGGCCATAGCCCGCCCAGCCAGGATTCCTGGAGGCAGGCAGGGTCCATCACGCGAATGCGTCGGCCGGGAAGATCGCAGGAGTGCCGATTCGCCTCGGGGGTCACGGCCGCCCCCGATCAGCGGAACACCAGGACCGGGATCTTCGAGTGCGTCAGCACCTTCTGGGTCTCGCTGCCGAGAACGAGGGCTGAGACGCCCCGTCGCCCGTGGGACGCCATCGCAATCAGGTCGCAGCGCCGCTCCGTGGCGACATCGATGATGGCGCGATAGGGTTGCTCGTCCCCAACCACCACCGGCTCGCAGGTCACGCCCAGGTCCCGTGCCAGGGTCATGCCGCCGGTCAGAAGCTCATGCCCGCGCTGCCTCATCGCGTCTTCGTAGTCGGCCTCGGTCACCGACAGCTGGGCAGGCCTCAGGCTGAACACGTGGAAAGGCTCGAAAACCGTCAACAGCGTGACGCTGGCGCGGAAAGCTGCAGCCAGGCGAAGGCCGCGATCGACGGCGCGCTCGGCCAGCGGCGATCCGTCCGTCGGGATGAGGATGTGCTCGAACATGTCTGCCTCCGATCTACGGGGTTCGGCCCGCTCCGTCCGGCGGCCCTTCGGACCGCAAGGCTGGTCGCTACGCTCGCCGCCTCATTCCATGGCTTCGTAGAGATGGACCTTCTGATAATCAGTCAGCTGGGCGTAGAGGGCGTCGAAGGCGGGGCAGATGATCGCGAATGCCATGAGCATTGCCTCGATCTCTCTGGGCACCACCTCCGGTTCGTCCGACGGACCGGCCCGGCAGGCCGCCCGCATCGTCTCCTGGGCCTGCTGCACCGCCGCCCTGAACGCGTCGAAGGAAGCACGCTGACTCTCCGTCGGCCTGACGGTCTCCTCAATCCAGGCCAGGTCCCGAGAGGCGCCGTCGCCCAGCCAGTAGCCGCACGCTGCCTGATCATAGGCGTCTCGCGCGATTTCAGCACGGATACCTGGAACCGCCGTGGATCCGATCGCGATCGGCGCGCTGGCCAGCAAAGCCGTCGCCGAAAGGGCCGCCGCCCCCAGAATTCGGACAGTATGCTCGATCGACACGCAGGCTTCTCCGACGATCCACCCGCCCCTCTCGCGAGGACGCGCCGGACCACTGTTCCACCCGGTTCCGACGTCTTCCTTGACCTGGATCAAGACGTCTTCGCTCCGCCATCCGGCCTAGCCCGCCCGCAACAGGGCGAAGATCGACAGGCACAGCTCGGCCACGATCAGGAGGACCACATACCATTCGACGCGCAGGCTGCGCCGGGCCTGGACCAGGCCGATCATCGTCTCGCAACTGCGCGACAGGAGGTCGAGCTTGGTGTCGAGCACCCTGGCGCGATCGCGAAGCTCGTATTCCGCTTCAAGCCGGGCATACAGGCGTTCGAGCTCGGGATACTCCCAAAGCAGCTCCGGCTTTTCCATCGCCTCGGCCCGGCCGACCATCTTGTGCTGGGTAAACAGAACGTCGCCGATCTGGCGCAACAAGTCCCGGTCGCGCCAGCCGATACGGCCCTCGCGGCGCAGCGCGATCGCGAGCGGCTCGATCCGGTCGAACAGCTCCGCGATGGTCGCTTCATGATGTGACAGCAGAGCGTTCCGCGCCAGGATCTCCGCGGTCGCCCGCAAGCGATCGGGAGACGCCTGCCGCACGACAATCGCCCCGGCTGCATCGAGCGTTTCCTCGCGCGCACCATCCACCTGGATGCGAACCTCTTCGCATTCCGGCGCCGGCAGCGGCTCGCGGACCGCGTGCGCCACAGATGCGAGGAACGCGGCCTCGGCCGCCTGCGACAGGCCGAAGGCGACAATCACGCCGTAGCGGAACAGCATCACCCAGCCATCCCCGACCCGGACCGTCATCGGCAGCAGCAGCGCGGTCGTTTCCGCAAGCCTGAGCGCTCGGGTATCGAGCCGTTCGCCGAGCAGAAGCGCTCGCGCCAGAATTCCGCCACTTTGCTCGCTTGCGAGCGCGGGTTCACGGACCGTCGCCGATTCCTCCGACGCGCCGGGCGGTGCCGGCCTCCCGAAGCGATCGTCCATCTGTCCCGCCCGAACTTTGCCCCGGATCGACACGAGTTGTCTCCGCCGCCCGCGTCGTTCTTCCGGCTACACGAGCGGCGGCCCAGCCGCTTTGCGCCAGATCAAGCGAGCCGGTATCGGCCCGGATGAGCCCTGTCCCATGGGCACCCGGCATCCGTGCGAACATCGAGGCCCCGTTTTGATCCCGATCAAGGAATCAGGCCCCGGAACTTCCGATGGTGGTGCGTGCTGGGACGGCCGAGCACCCTGCCGGCGCCGCCCTCGCCTGGACCTCAGGAGGAGATCATGCCCTATCGCGATGTTCTGGTTCACGTCGGCGGCGAAGACACCCCCGCCCTTGCCGCGGCCATCGACTTTGCCCGCCGCCAGGATGCCCGGCTGATCGGACTTGGCATCCGCCGTGACGTCTGGACCGGCCTCGTCGGCATGGAGGCGCTTCCGGCGTCGGCGATCGAGGCGCTGGAGCGGGCCAACGACCAGGATCTAGCCGACGCGAAGCGCCGGTTCGACACGACGATCGAACGTTATGGCTACGCCGGGCACAGCGAATGGCGGTCCGGCCGTGGCGACCTCATCGACACGATCTCGATCCACGGGCGCTATGCCGACGTCGTCGTGGTTGACCAGAGCGATCCGGAACGGGAGCCCACCTCCTTCGGGCTGGCGCCAGAACTGGCGCTGACCAGCGGCAGGCCGATCCTGATCATTCCTCGAACCGGTGCGGCGACGACCGTCCCGGGCGAGCATGTCGTGGTCGCCTGGAACGCGAGCCGCGAGGCCGCGCGTGCGGTCGCCGACGCGATGCCGCTGCTGCAGCGCGCACGGCAGGTCGACGTCCTGGCCGTCACGCCGCCGAAGCAGGACCAGGTCCCGGGCATGGATATCGCGCGGCACCTGGCCAGCCACGATGTCCGCGCCGATGTGGTGGTCCGCGAGCTCCCTGCCCCGGACGTCCCGACGGAGATCCTCAATTTCATCTCCGACCGGAGCGCGGACCTGTTGGTCATGGGCTGCTACGGACACGCGCGTTTCCATGAGATGATCTTCGGCGGCGCCACGCGGTCGATCCTGCGGTCCATGACCGTGCCGGTCCTGATGTCGCATTGAGCCGGCGGGACCTGCTCCCTCACCGTGGCGGGAGCGGGTCGCTGCGATCGCAAGCCTCGGCCAGCCTTTGCAGCCCATCGCTGATCCGGACGGCGGGCGCCGCTGTCCCCAACTGCCGGAGTGCGGCGGGCAGGGAGGCGAGCTCGCGGGCCGCACGCTGCCGCGCTTCGGCCAGCGTCGGCAGCCCCGGTAGCCGCCGCCCGCCGCGCATGACCGGCTCGAGCAGGGGCCGGCCGGTTTCCTGTTCCGCTTCCAGCGCGACGACGTCGGCCGCGATCGGCCCGCCGGCGTCCTGCTGCCGCCACACCTGTTTCCGTCCCGGCCAGGTCGCCTTGCCTTCCGACCGCTTTCGGCGAGGCACCCCGTCGTACTCCTGCAGCTTGTAGGCGCAATCGAGGGCGGGGGCATCGAAGGAGGTCGTCAGGCTGGTGCCGATCCCGTAGGCGTCGATCGGGACGGCCCGAGCCGTAAACGCCGACAGATCGTCCTCGTCCAGGCCGCCGCTGGCGAAGATCTGCACCTTGCCGAGCCCGCCGGCATCGAGGATTGCCCGCACCCGCCGGGCGTGCTCGGCCAGGTCACCGCTATCGATTCTCACGCCACGGATGGCAATTCCGTCCTGCGCCAGACGGGGCGCCAGCTCGACGACGCGCCGAGCGCCACGTTCGGTGTCATAGGTGTCGATCAGGAGGACGAGGTCGCGCGGCCGCGCCCGGGCGAAGCGCTCGAAGGCCAGGACTTCGTCGTCATGAGCCTGGATGAAGGAATGCGCCATGGTGCCGAAGACGGGAATGCCGAAGCGCTGTTCGGCCGCCAGCGTGGCCGTGCCGGCAAAGCCGGCGAGATAGGCGGCGCGCGCCGCCAGCAGCCCGGCCTCGGCGCCATGGGCACGCCGCAAGCCGAAATCCACCAGCCGCTTGCCGGGCGCTGCGAGCACCATGCGGGCGGCCTTGGACGCCACGATCGCCTGGAACTGCAGCAGATTGACCAGACGGGTCTCGACCATCTGGGCTTCAGGAAGCGGTGCCGTCACGCGGATCACCGGCTCGTCGGGGAAGAAGACCGTGCCCTCCGGCATGGCGTCGACGTCGCCGGAAAACCGGAAGCCGGCGAGATAGTCGAGGAACCCGGCAGAGAAGCGGTCGGTCTGCGCCAGGTATTGCAGATCATCCTCGCCGAAGCGCAGCCCTTCGAGATAGTCGAGCACCTGCTCGAGTCCGGCGGCCATCAGGAAACCGCGCCGGGCCGGCAGCTTGCGGACGAAGAACTCGAACACCGCCGAGGCCGTCATGCCGTGATCGATGTAGGCGGCCATCATGGTGAACTGGTAGAGATCGAGGAGAAGCGGACTCTCCATCGTGCGCATCGGTCGCTCCCTGGTCAGACAGGACCGCGCGAGCCCGATGCATGGCTGGAAGCCTCGCACACCGAGTCCCAGCATGGGATGCGGATCCGGCGAAGCCGGCCATCCCGCCGCCGGGCGTGAAGCTCGACATCATGGCCGAGGGAGCGGCAGAAGCTGGCGTCGTGCCCCGCCGAGCGGAGCGCCTCGCGACGGGTCTCGAAGTGGCCGAAACCCTCCCGCCCGAACACCACGGTCCATCCATCGCGTCTCGGTTCCACCACATAGGTCAGATGGCAGATCTGGGACATATCGAACCTCCTTCAATCATTTGGATCCGCTACGCTCTCGACGGATCAGGCCGCAGTGAGGGTGACACGCCGCCCTGTTCGCCCTTCCGCGAGGAGCCGCGGCGCATCGAGCGATCGCGTGTTGACGACGTTGGCGGCTTCGACCCAACCGCGTCGCGCCTGCGAGACGCCGTAGGCGAGATTTGCGAAGGCGCCAACCTGGTGGGCGTCGGAGTCGATCGACATTAGAACTCCGGTGGCCTTTGCCCTGCGGCAATCGACGTCCTGCAGATCGAGGCGCTCCGGATCGCTGTCGATCTCGAGGATCGTCCGATGGGCGCGCGCCACCTGGACCATCCGGTCCATGTCGACGTCATACGCGTCGCGCTCGCCAATCAGGCGTCCCGTCGGATGAGCCAGGATGGTGACAAGGGGATGGGCGAGGGCCCGCTCGACCCGTCTCGTCTGCACCTCCCGGTCCAGATGGAAGGCGCCGTGGACGCCCGCGACCACCAGGTCGGGCTCAGCCAGCACATGGTCGGGCAGGTCGAGGGATCCGTCGCGAAGGATGTCGACCTCGATGCCCTTGAGGATGCGGATGCCGAGCCCCTCCGCATTCAGGCGGTCGATCTCCGCGATCTGTCGCCTCAGTCCTGCGGCATCGAGACCGCGGGCGACGGTCAGTCGGCGCGAGTGGTCGGTGATGGCGATGTATT
>NZ_VCCH02000006.1 GCF_005938675.2 Mycobacterium sp. KBS0706 | reverse complement strand
ATCTAGGGCCGTTGGTATCAGACCAACGGCCTCAATCTTAACCCGTCATGGCGAGCCCCGAAGGGGCGTGGCCATCCAGCGGCTCGATCTCTGGATGGCCACGGCGCTGCGCGCCTCGCCATGACGGGGAAGGGCTGGAGAGTCGATCTCAACGGCAGCTGGTATTAGAGCGAGATGCTTTCGGCCGGATCGGATTGTCCGATGGCAGTCAAGACTCACCAGCATCGCCGGCGGCCACCCCCTTGTACCGGCGACGCAACTCGTCGAAGACCTGGTCGGCGGGAATCAGATCGTCGCCCTCGGCCTCGGCGAGCAGCTGACGGATCTCCTCGAAGCGCTCACCAAGTGCGAAGCTGCGGGGCATTGGCCTCTCCTGGATCGCTGGATAATAGATATCACTGCGAGCCGGCACCGCAAGCTCCGCTCAGTGAGCTTCAGCCGGCCGGTGCCTCGCCATAGGCCTCGCTGGCGGTCAGCAGCTCCTGCGTATAGGGGTGCGCCGGCGTGCCGGCCCGGAGCGTCGCCGCGTCGAAGCCGTCGACGATGCGGCCGCCCTGCATCACCGCGATGCGGTGGCACATATGGGCGACCACGGCGAGGTCATGGCTGACCAGGATGTAGGTCAGGCCCCGCTGCGCCCGCAGATCCATCAGCAGGTTCAGGATCTCGGCCTGCACCGAGACGTCGAGGGCGGAGGTCGGCTCGTCCAGCAGCAGCACCTCCGGCTGCAGCATCAGGGCGCGGGCGATGGCCACGCGCTGGCGCTGGCCGCCGGACAGCTGGTGCGGGTAGCGGAAGGCCGCCGTACGGGGCAGCCCGACCGAATCCAGCGCCGCGCCGACCGCATCCGCGGGCGGGGCCATGCCCTGGTTGCGCAGCGGCTCCAGCAGTTGGGCCTGGATGGTCTGGCGCGGATGCAGCGACCCGTAGGGGTCCTGGAACACCATCTGCACCCGCTTGAAGAAGGCGCGCGGGCGGTGCGGCGGCAGCACGGTGCCGTCCAGCCGAACCTCCCCGCCATAATCGGTGTTCAGACCGGCCAAGGCGCGCAGCACCGTCGACTTGCCGCAGCCGGATTCGCCGACCAGGCCGAAGGTCTCGCCCGCGGCGACGGCGAAGGAGACGCCGGCCACCGCCGGCGGGGCGTCGGCGGCGAAGCGCACGACGAGATCGCGGACCTCGATCATGGCGTGCCTCCCGTCCCCCCGAGCCAGGCCGGGTCGCGGCGCAGCACCGGCAGCCGGTCCTGGGCACGATGGATCGACGGCAGCGACGCCAGGAGGCCACGGGTGTAGGGATGCTCGGCCCGCTCCAGATCGGCGGCCGGCAGGATCTCCATCACCTGTCCCGCATACATGATCACCACGCGGTCGCAGAAGCGGCGCACCAGGTTGAGGTCGTGGCTGATCAGGATCAGGCCGAGGCCGCGGCTCTCGATCAGCTCGTCCAGCAGATGCAGCACCTCGAGCCGCACGGTGACGTCGAGCGCCGAGGTCGGCTCGTCGGCGATGACCACGTCCGGTCCGGCGATCAGCATCATCGCGATCATCACGCGCTGGCCCATGCCGCCCGAGATCTCATGCGGATAGAGCCGCGCGACCCGGGCGGGGTCGCGGATCTTCACCGCCTCGAGGATCGCCAGGGTGCGCTCGCGCGCCTCGCGAGCCGGCCCCTTGTGGTGCAGCCGCCAGGCCTCGGCGATCTGCTCGCCGACCGGCACGACCGGGTTCAGCGAGTATTTCGGGTCCTGCAGGATCAGCCCCATGCGCCGGCCGCGCAGATCCATCATCTGCCGCTCGCTCGCCGCCAGCAGGTCGGTGTCGCGGAAGGCCATGCGGTCGGCCGTCACCCGGGCGGCGGGCGGCAGCAGCCGCATCAGCGCACGGCCGACGGTCGATTTGCCGGCGCCGGATTCGCCGACGATGCCGAGCTTTTCGCGTCCGAGGGTGAAGGACACGCCGCGCACCACCGGCACGGCACTGGCGCCGCGGCCGAAGGCGATGCCAAGGTTGCGGACCTCGATCAGGGGGCTGCTCATTCGCCGGACCTCGGGTCGAGCACGTCGCGCAGCGCGTCGCCGGCCAGGTTGAAGGCGAGGCTGACCACGGCGATGGCGATGCCGGGCGCGGTGATCACCCAGGGGCAGTCGATCATGAATTCGCGCCCGGTCGAGACCATGGCGCCCCATTCCGGCAGCGGCGGCTGCGCGCCGAGGCCGAGGAAGCCGAGGCCGGCGGCGGTCAGGATGATGCCGGCCATGTTCAGGGTCAGGCGCACCACCAGCGAGGGCAGGCACATCGGCAGGATGTGGCGGGTGATGATGCGGGTCTTCGACGCGCCCTGCAGCCGCACCGCGGCGATGAAGTCGGCCTTCCGCAGGCTCAGCGCCTCGGCCCGGGCCAGTCGCGCCATCGGCGGCCAGGCGGTCAGGGCGATGGCGATGATGGCGTTGGTGATGCCGGGGCCCAGCGCCGCGGCGAAGCCCAGCGCCAGCACCAGGCCGGGGAAGGACAGGAAGATGTCGGTGACTCGCATCAGCACCTCGTCGACCCAGCCGCCGAGATAGCCGGCGCAGGCGCCGATCAGGAGGCCGATGGGCGCGACGATGACCGTGACCAGCAGGATGATGTAGATCGTCGTCCGCGCGCCGTAGACGACGCGGGCGAAGACGTCGCGGCCGAACTCGTCGGTGCCGAACCAATGCGCCGCGGAGGGCGCCTGCAGGCGGTTCACCATGTCCTGCGCGATCGGGTCGTGGGAGGTGAGCCAGGGCGCCGCGACCGCTGCGATCACCAGCAGCAGGATGACGGCCAGCCCGGCAAGGCCGAGCGGATGCGCGGCGAAGCGCCGCCAGCCGCGATAGAGCTGCTGCATCGCCGACTGGAAGACGGTGCGCGGTGCATCCGTCTTCAGCCAGGCGCGCAGCCCGCCTTGGGGGGCGCTGAAGGTCGCGGTCATCGGGTGCGCGGGTCCAGGATGCGGTAGAGGCGGTCGGAGATGATGTTGATGACGAGGAAGGTGATGCCGATCAGCAGCACCGCGCCCATCACCACGTTCATGTCGTTCATCTTCAGCCCCCGGGTGAGGTACTGGCCGAGGCCGGGCCAGCCGAACACCGTCTCGATCAGCACCGCGCCGTCGAGCAGCCCGCCGAAGGTGAGCGCGAGCACCGTGAGAAGCTGGACGCGGATGTTCTTGAAGGCATGGGCCCAGATCATCCGCCGGCGCGACACGCCCTTGGCCCGGGCGGAGACGATGTATTCCTGGCCCAGCTGCTCCAGCATGAAGCTGCGGGTCATGCGGCTGATATAGGCGACCGAGTAGTAGCCGAGGACGGCGCCGGGCAGGATGATGTGGCCGAGCGCGTCGCGGAACACGTCCCATTCGCCCTGCAGCGCGGTGTCGAGCAGCAAGAGCCCGGTGATCGGCGGGACCATGCCTTCGTTCAGGATGTCGATCCGGCCCGAGGCGGCGACCCATTGCAGCTTGGCGTAGAACAGGATCAGCGCGATCAGCCCCAGCCAGAAGATCGGCACCGAATGGCCGGCCAGGCCGACCACCCGGGCGACATGGTCGATCGGCCTGCCGCGGTTGACCGCGGCGGCGACGCCGAGCGGCACCCCGACCAGCGTGCCGCACAGGATGGCGACCAGAGCGAGCTCGATGGTGGCCGGGAAGACGCTGAGCAGGTCGGCCGAGACCGGCTGGCCGGTGGTCAGCGACCGACCCATGTCGCCGGTGGCGACCCGGCCGACATAGGACAGGAACTGCTGCCACACCGGCTGGTCGAGGCCGAGCTCCTGGTAGACCCGGTCATAGGTGGCCTTGTCGACCTCCGACCCGGTCACCGCCAGCACCGGGTCGGCCGGCAGCAGCCGCCCCATCGAGAAAGTCAGCAGCATCAGCCCGACCAGGGTGACGACGACCGACAGGGTGCGGCCCGACAGGCGCCGCATGCGCAGGAAGCGCGCCGGCCGGTTGAACGTGTCGACCGTCGTCATCGGCCCCTCAGTTCTTCTTCACGTCGTGCCAGCGCGTCGACCAGGTCGGGTTGCCGACATAGCCGCTGATCCCCTGGCGGATGACATAGGGGTCGGTGCGCTGCAGCACGATCACCAGCGACGGCACCATCGCCTTGAACTTCTGGTCGATCTCGGTGAACAGCTGCGCCCGCTTGGCCGGGTCGGTCTCGCTCTTCGACTGGGTGACCAGCTGGGTCAGCTCCGGCGCGTCCAGCGCCGTGCGCCACAGGTAGTAGCCGCCGAGCTTCGCCTCGTCGCGGTTGTCCGGGTTGTAGGCGTATTGCACCAGCGTGCCGAACGGGTCGGGCAGCCGCGTGCCGGAATTGCCGACCAGCACCTGGTATTTCCGGGCGCGGAAATCCGGCGTGTGCTCGCCCGGCACGACCTCGAACTCGACGCCGGCCTTCTTGGCGCTGGCCTGCAGCGCCACCGCCATCTTCAGGAGCGCGTCGCCCGACGGGTACAGCGTCTTCTTCAGCCCGTCCGGATAGCCGGCCTCGGCCAGCAGCTTCTTGGCCAGCTCGGGATCGTACTGGTAGCCGGTCGGCTCGCCGGCCGGGGCGCCGGGCATGCCCTTCGGGATGATCGACTGCCACGGGAAGCCGTTGAAGTTCATCGTGGTCTCGGCCAGTGGCTTCCAGTCGATGATATGCTGGAACGCCTCGCGCACCTTGGGCTTGGCCAGGTCCGGATCCTGCGTGTTCATGGCCATGTAGTAGAAGCCCAGGCCCGGCCCGGGATCGACCACGGCGCCCTTGGCCTTCAGCGCCTCGATGTCGCTGTTGGCCATGTACTGGCCGATATCGATGTCGCCGGCCTCGACCTGCAGCCGCAGGTTGCCGGATTCCGGAACGTGGCGCATGACCACGCGCTTCATCGCCGGCGCGCCGCCCCAGTAATCCGCCCGCGCGTCGCACAGCAGGATGTCGTTCGGCCGCCAAGTGGTGAGCTTGTAGGGGCCGCTGCCGGCGCTGTTGGCCTTCAGCCAGTTCTGGGCCAGGTCGCCATTCTGCTCATGCTCCAGCGCCGCCTTCTTGTCGATGATGCCGAGCGAGGCGCCGGCCAGCGAATAGAGCACGAGGTCGGTCGAGACCGGCTGCGGCAGGCTGATCAGCAGAGTGCGCTCGTCCTTGGCCTGAACCAGCTGGTCGACATTGTCCTTGGTGAAGCCCCACAGCGCGATGTCGGTCGACCCGACCTGGCCCATCTTGATGACGCGCTGGATGGTCCAGGCAGCGTCCTCCGCCGTCACCGGGTTGCCGGAGGAGAAGGTGGCGCCCTGGCGCAGCGTCATGGTGATGCTGCGCTTGTCGTCGGCGACGGTCCAGCTTTCGGCCAGCATCGGCCGGATCGTCTGGAGGTCGTCGGGCGTCACCATCACGAGGTTGTCGTAGAGGTTCGAGACGATCTCGGAGACGGTGCGGGCGTTGATCGCCGCCGGGTCGAGCGACGGCACGGCGCTGAGCTGCGTGCCGATCACCAACGCATTCGCCGGCGACGCCGCCTGCGCCCCGGACGGGCCGAAGGCGAGCGCCAGGGCCGCGGTCGCGGCCAGTAGGGACAGTCTCATTCTCGTCCTCCCTGTTGGGCGGATGCCCGCTGTTCTTGGTTGTTTATGGAAACGCCGACGATCCGTCCGGGCGGCGGCCGACGCGCCGCTCCCAATGGATGTAGCCGTCGGTCTTCAGCACCTCCTCGTCGATCTCGACGCCCCAGCCCGGACGGTCGGGGCGCAGCTCGAGATAGCCGTCGCGCGGGAGATACGGGTCCTTGACGTACCAGGCGCCGGCCGAGGGATCGGCCTTCGCCGCGCCGCCGCCCGCCTCAAAGGTGTAGTTCGGGCCGTGCGGCAGCCGGTATTCGAGGATGCGGAAGTTCGGCTGCGCGGCGGAGAAATGCAGGTTCACCGCTGTGGCCAGCGGCCCCATCGGGTTGTGCGGCGCGACGGTGACGTAGTGCGCCTCCGCGATCGCCGCGATCTTGCGCATCTCCAGGAGGCCGCCGACGACGCAGATGTCGGGCTGGATGATGTCGGCCCCGCGATGGGACAGCAGGCGCAGGAACTCGAAGCGGTTGTATAGCGACTCGCCGGTCGCCAGGGTGCAGGCCATCTGCCGCTTGATGTCGCCCCAGACTTCGACGTTCTCGGGCCGGATCGGCTCCTCGAAGAACAGCGGGTCGTAGGGCGCCAGCGCGTTGCCGAGCTGCACCGCCTGGTGCGGCTCGAAGATGCGGGCATGGGCGTCGAAGGCGATCTCGTAGTCGTTGCGCACCGTCTCCCGCAGCGAGCGGAAATACTCCGCGCTGGTGCGCACCACCTCGCCCCAGCGGTTCTCGTAGATGTTGATACGGTAGGGGCTGAGCTTGAAGGCGGTCAGGCCCCAATTCTCGTTGAGGCGATCGAACTCCTCGCGCGCGGCCGGCGCGTCGGGCGCAGTGTAGACGCCGGCATAGACGCGCACGCGGTCACGGGCGTTGCCGCCGAGCAGCATGTAGACCGGCACGCCGAGCGCCTTGGCCGAGATGTCCCACAGGCAGTGGTCGATCGCCGAGATCGCCGCCAGCGTCAGCGCGCCGGGCGGGAAGCGCGTCTGCTGCATCAGGTACTGGACGATGTATTCGATCCGCCGCGGGTCCTGCCCCTGCAGGAAGGTGAACAGGTAGTCCAGCAGCGGCGCCAGCGCCCGGTCGGGGCCGTGGTTGTAGCACTCGCCCCAGCCGGTGAGGCCGTCATCGGTGTCGATGGCGACGAGCAGGCGCGGACGGTCCTTGTCGCGCGTCATATAGGTCCGCAGACGGTCGATCTTCACGCCGCCACTCCTCCCTTGCCCCGGCGGCTAGACTTAACCTCATGGGACCTGATATATCAAGTCTCAAGAAATTGCCGGTGCCGGAAGCCGCCGGATGCAACGAGAGGACAGCGTGCACCGCCCCCTGCCATCGATCGACCCGAACATGCTGAAGGGGCTGCGCGAGCACGTTCACGAGCAGCTGCGCCAGGCGATCATCTCCGGCCAGCTGCCGACCGGCTCTCTTCTGAACGAGCGCCAGGCGGCGGCGGAGCTGGGGGTCAGCACCACGCCGCTGAAGGAGGCGCTGCGCCGGCTGGAGCTGGAAGGGCTGGTGCGGACCGAGCCGCGCCGCGGCATCCGCATCACCTTCGACGCGGCCCAGGCCGAGGAGATGGCGCTGGCGCGCGCGGCGCTGGAGAGCATGATCGCGCGGCTGGCGGCGGCGCGAATCACGGATGAGACGATCGCGGAGCTGCGCACGGTCGGCGAGAGCATGCGCCAGGCGACGGCGGCGGGCGTGGTGCGCCGGCTGATCGCGCTGAACGAGACCTTCCACGAGACCATCCACGCCGCCTCGGGCTGCCGCTACCTGCAGCGCCTGCTGGCGGGGCAGCTGGTCTACGACAAGGCGGCCCGCCGCTTCCTGCTCGGCGACCAGGAGGAGCGCGAGCGCGCCCTGGGCGAGCATCTGAACATCCTCGCAGCCCTCGAAGCGCGTGACGAGGACGCGGCCGAACGGGCGATGCGCGACCACATCGTGCGGTCGGGCCGGCAACATGTGCAGACGGCGTTCGCGCGCCGGAAGGAGTAGCTGAGAATGGATATCCAGAACGGCCTGCGGCGCGCGCTGTGCGGCATCTCGGGCGTGCATGCGACCGCCTATACGGCCGAGGGCGGCGTCGACGCGGGCCTGACCGGCCGCATCGTCGAGCGCATCGTTGACGGCGGCATCCACAATGTCGTTGCCGCCGGCAACACCGGCGAGTTCTACGCCCTGTCGCCCGACGAGGTCCGGCTGGTGCACGACACGGCGGTGTCGGCCGCCCGGGGCCGCAGCAACGTCGTCGCCGCCATCGGCCGGTCGCTGACCGAGGCGATCGCGCTGGGCCGCCGCGCCAAGGATGCCGGGGCGAACGCGATCATGTCGCACCAGCCCCTCGACCCCTTCGCCGCGCCCCAGGCACAGGCCGCCTATTTCCGGGCGATCGCGGATGCGGTCGACCTGCCGCTGGTCGCCTATGTCCGGTCCGACGCCATGGGCCTGGCCGACCTGCTGTCGGTCGCCAACCACCCCAATGTCGTCGGCGTGAAATTCGCCACCACCAACCTGATGCTGCTGGCCGAATGCGTGCGGTCGAGCGATGCCGGCACCGCCGTCTGGGTCTGCGGCCTGGCGGAGGGCTGGGCGGCGCCCTTCTACGCCCTCGGCGCTCGCGGCTTCACCTCCGGCCTGGTCAATGTCGATCCCGCCCGGTCGCTGGCGATCCACGCGGCGCTGGAGGCCGGCGACTATGCCAAGGCCCGCGCTTTGGTCGGCGAGATCGCCCGCTTCGAGACTTTGCGCACCCGCTACGGCAACGGCGCCAACGTCACCGTGGTCAAGGAGGCGCTGGGCCTGCTCGGCTTCCCGGCCGGGGCGGTGCGGCTGCCGGGCCTGCCGGCCCTCGATCCCGCCGACCGCGAGACGCTGGTGCAGGAGATCGCGCGCTGGGGCATCGGCGGACGCTGACATATCGCACCGCGCCGGCGGCCCTCCGGCCTATCCGCGAAACCGGACCCGGTTAAAGCTGCGCTCGAGCTTGGCCTGGCCGAGCTCGAGCACGATCGACATCAGCCAGTAGATCGCCGAGGCCGTGATCAGCATCTCGACATGCCGGAACTCGGTCTGGCCCTGGGTGCGGGCCAGATACATCAGCTCCCACACCCCGATGACCGAGACCAGGGTGCTGTCCTTGAGCATGGCGATGAACTGGTTGCCGGTCGGCGGGATGATGACCCGCATCGCCTGCGGCAGGATCACCTTGCGCAGCACCAGATGCGGCGGCAGCCCCAGCGCCCGTGCGGCCTCCCACTGGCCGCGCGGAATGCTCTCGATGCCGGCGCGGAAGATCTCGGTCATGTAGGCGCCGTAGCACAGCGACAGGGCGGCGATGCCGGCCGGCACGGCCTGAACGACATAGCCCAGTTGCGGCAGGCCCATATAGATGATGTAGACCTGCATCAGCAGCGGCAGGCCGCGGAAGATCGAGGTGTAGAAGGTGGCGAGCGCATAGGCGATGCCGTTGCGCGACAGCTTCGCGATCGCCCCGACCATGGCCAGCACGAAGGCGATCGCGATCGAGGCGGCGGAGACGTAGAGCGTCGTCGTCACGCCCTGGGTGATCAGGAAGCCGATCTTGCGCTCGACGAATTCGAGGCTGAGGTTGAACGAGCGGAAGAAGATCACGATCCAGAACATGAGCTCGGCCCAGATCACGCCGATCTGCCAGAGCCGCGGCAGGAACACGATGACGTAGAAATTCGCCAGCATCGCCAGGGTGACCACCACCGCGGCGGCGGCATTGCCGGCCCAGCCTTCGGCCGAGGGCTCGCCGATCAGGGCGACGCCGATCTGGCCGAGCCAGGTGTCCTTCAGCCCGCAGGCCCAGAACACCAGGAACAGGACCAGCGCCAGCGGCAGGAAAACGGCCGGCTTGGTGGAAATGCGGGGATATTCGACCTTGTCCGCGTACATCGTCTCCCCGCTCCGTTCTCGAAGGCCGGCGTTCAGGCGGCCTTGCGCTCGCGCCAGGCATCCATCGCCTGGTAGGTCCAATAGGTCAGCTGGGCCGCCGCCCGCCCGAGGGGGCCGCCGTTCCAAGCCAGGCCGAAGGGCTCGAACAGCCGGTAGCGGTCGCCGTCTCCTGCGATCGCCTCGGCGACGACCTTGCCGCCGATCGCCGTGGTGTTCATGCCGTGGCCGCCGAAGGCGGTGCAGTACCAGACGCCCGGCTGCAGCCGCCCGATCTGCGGCATCAGGTGGCGGGCATAGGACATCAGCCCCGACCAGGCGATCTCGACATGCACGTCGGCGAGCTGCGGATAGGTCGTCACCATCTCGCGCCGCAGCCTTTCGGCCAGGTCGTGCGGGTCGCTGGTCCGCGTGGTGATGCGGCCGCCCCACAGGATCCGCTCGCCCCCGACGACCCGGTAGTAGTCGCCGGCCCGCCGGTCGTCGCCGATCGCGGCATTGGTCCGGATCGCGTCGCCGACGCGGTCGCGGATCGGGTCGGTCAGCAGGATGTAGGTGGCGATGGGCAGGAAGGCCCGTCGCAGCGCCGGGCAGACGGCATCGGTGTAGCCGCCGCCGGCGAAGACGACGTCGCCGCATTCGACCTGCCCGCCCGCCGTGGTCACCACTTTGCGCGGCCCGTCCAGCGCCGCCCCGGTGACCAGGCTGTCCTCATGGACCTGCCCGCCCAGGCGGCGCAGCTCGCGGACCAGGGCGCGGGCGTAGTTCAGCGGGTGGAAATGGAAGGAATCGGCGTCGTAGAGCGCCTGATGATATTTCGCGGAGAGGAGGAGCGACCGGACCTCCTTGCGCGGCATGAAGCGCAGCGGGCGGCCGAAGTCGCGCTCCATCCGGTCGCGATAGGCCTGCAGGCCCGCCGCACCGTCGTAGCGGATCGCGGCAATGATGCCGGGAACGGGTCCCGCCTCGGCGATGCCGAGGTCGCGGATGTTGTCGGCGACGATGCGCACGCCTTCGATCGACAGGCGGTACAGCGAAGCGGCGGCGTCGCGGCCGGCCAGCTTCTCGATCGCGCCGAGGCCGGTGGCGTAGCCGGGCGACACGAAGCCGCCGTTGCGGCCCGACGCGCCCCAGGCGACGCGGCGCCCCTCCAGCAGCACGACCTGACGGCCGCGCCGCGCCAGTTCCAGCGCCGCGGTGATGCCGGCGAGGCCGCCGCCGACGACGCAGGCATCGGCGCTCAGCCTGCCCGACAGGGCCGGGAACCGCTCGTCGGTGGCCAGCGTGCGGCTGTAATGGGTATCGATGTAGGAGGCCGGCATGGAGTCTCCGGGGACGGCTGTCACGAGGCGCGGCCGCCGAACGGCCGCGCCGGCAACGGGTGACCGGACGTCACTTGGCTGTCGAGACCGTCATCTGGCTGTAGTCGCGGCCGTACCACTTCTCGGAGAATTTGGAGATGGTGCCGTCCGCGCGCATCGCGCCGATGACCTCCCTGAGCTTGGCGTCCCACTCCGCATCGCCCTTGTCGGCGACCACCACCAGCGGCTCGAAGAAGGCGTAGTCGCCCTGCAGCACCTTGACCGGATAGCCGTTCTTGATGGCGCCGAGCGCCGTCTGCTCCGGCGCCACGATCGCGTCGATCCGCACGCCGTCGCCGAGGCGCAGATCATCGAAGGGCTCGATCGACCCCGGATAGGTGCGAACCTCGCCCGGCTCGACGTCATAGGTGAAGGCCGGCACGTCGGGCGCGTCGATCTCGAGCCGCCGGTTGATGTAATCCTCCGACGTGGTCGAGGTCTCGACCCCGATCACCTTGTCGTTCAGGTCCGACCGCTTGGTGGCCTTCGAGTCCTTGTGCACCACGAACACATAGGGGCTGAAGTAGTAGACCGCCGGGAAATCCAGCACCTGGGACCGCGGCTTGGTCGGCGTGATCGACCCGACCGCCACGTCCCAGCGGCCCTGCCAGCGGCCGCCCGTCATCACCTGCCATTCCGGCGTGTCGAACTTGACCTCGACGCCCAGGCGCTTGGCGATCTCCTTGGCCATGTCGATGTCGAAGCCGTCGAGCTCGTTGGCGTCGTTGAGGAATCCCTGCGGCGGCCAGTTCGCGTTGGTGGCGACGTTCAGCACCTTGGTTGACATCACCCGGTCCAGCGTCTGGCCCGCCTGGACCGGCGACCCGACGAGGGCCAGCATGGCGACGACGGCGACGCCCGACAGAATCTTCCCGAACATGTTCCCTCCCATAGGTTGATTGTGTGGTTGGCCGAGCATAGGCACACTGTCTGACAACTGACAAGTCGAGGAGCACGAAACAGACAGGCGGCTACCGACGCGCGAAGCTGAACGAGAAGGCGCTGCCGCGGTGATAGTCATGCGCGTAGAGGACCGGCCGGCCGGTTGCCGAATAGCAGATCTCCGAGATCAGGAAGGCCGGCCCGAACTCCGCGAGGCCATGCGAATCGACGACATCCTGCGGCAAGAGGCCGGCGGAAGCGGTGGCAGCCGAGGCGCGCGGCCGGTGGCCGCACCGATCGAGGAGCTCGCACAGCGACCCGCCCCAATCGAGCGCCGAGAGTTCAGCCGGAAGAATCGGCCGAGGCACCAGATCGACCGAGTAGAGGATCGCCGTACCACTCTGCAGCCGCAGCCGCTCCAGTCTGACAACTGGTGCGCCCTTGGGGATACCGAGGGCTGCAGCGGTCTCCTGGTCCGCCCCGGCCTCCGACAGGTCCAGGACCTTGTTCTCCGGCGTGTAGCCGAAGTGCCGGACCATGTCGGTGACGCTCTCGAAGCAGGTGATCGGACGCTTCACCCGCACCGCGGCGGCAGCGGAGACGAAGCGGCCCTTGCCATGGACGACCTCGACCATCCCTTCCTGCTCGAGCAGCTTCAACGCCTCGCGCAGGGCCGGCCGGGAAATCCGGAAGCGCTCGGTCAGCGCCGCCTCCGTCGGCAGCCGGTCGCCGGGCTTCAGCCGGCCGCGGTCGATCAGGGCGGTGATCTCGTCCCGGAGCCGGACGCTCAGCGCCCGCTCGTCCCGAAGCGCGGTGGCCATGAACGTCTCCCTCCTCGACCGGAACGCGGCGCGGCCAGCGAAGCCTGCCGTCAGACAACATCCGGGGCAACCCAACCGCAGTCAAGTCCTGCCTTCACTGGACTGACACGAGTGCGTTGTCTGACAATAGCTTTGCTGCTACGAAACCACATGACCATCCAGCCGGGAGGCCAGGCGCCGATGCTGAATTTCGACGAGCAGCGATACATCCAGATCCAGTCGGGCGCGGCGGCGACCGCGGGGCAGATCCACGCGGCGATCCAGGCCTGCCTGCGGGCCGGGGCCGAGAATCTGTTCTTCCTGGGCACCGGCGGCGCCGCCATCCTGATGCAGCCGGCGCTGCAGCTGCTGCAGCGGCGCTCGACCTTTCCCGTCTTCGCGCCGCCGACGGCCGAGCTGGTGCTGGCCGGGTCGAAGCATCTCGGGCCGAAATCGATCGTCGTCATCCCCTCCCTCTCGGGCACCACGGCGGAGAGCGTGGCGGCACTGGCCTTCTGCAAGGCGCGCGGGGCGACCGTGCTGGCGCTGGTCGGGCATGCCGGCACGCCCCTGGCCGAGCAGGCCGACCATGCGGTCGTCAACTTCGCGGAGGACGACACCTCCTGCGAATCCTTCTACCTGCAGTCCTTGTTCATCGCGCTGTCGGTCCTGGAGCATCGCGGCGAAGGCCTCGACCGGGCCGCGATCGTCGCGGAGCTCGGCCGGCTGCCGCAGCTGCTGGCCGGGCTGAAGCGGGAGTTCGAGCCGGAGGCGGGCGCCTTCGCTCGGGCCCTGGCGGAGGCGCCCTACCACATCGTCACGGCCGCGGGTTCGGCCTGGCCCCAGGCCTTCTATTACGGCATGTGCATCCTGGAGGAGATGCAGTGGATCCGGACTCGGCCGGTGCATGCGTCGGACTTCTTCCACGGTACGCTCGAGCTGGTCGAGCCCGGCGTCAGCGTCGTCCTGCTCAAGGGCGAGGACGAGCTTCGCCCGCTGGCCGAGCGGGTCGAGCGCTTCGCCAGGCACTATACCGACAGGCTGCTGGTGCTGGATTCCGCCCGGTTCGCATTGCCGGGCCTGTCCGCCGAGGTGCGGGCGCTGATCTCGCCGATCCTGCTGGCCGCCGCCCTGGAACGGGTGAGCGCCCATCTCGAAGTGCTGACGGACCATCCGCTGACCACCCGGCGCTACTACAAGCGGGTGGCCTATTGAGGGCATGATCTCGGCTGCGCAGGGGAGATCGGTGAGCGGCATGGACTCCTTCGAGGTCGCGACCGTCGGAGACAACTGCATCGACCGGTACCTGCCGGTCGGGCAGTCCGCGGTCGGCGGCAATGCGGTCAACGTGGCCGTGCATCTGTCCGGGCTGGACCGCCGGGTCGGATATTTCGGCGCCGTCGGGGACGACGAGGACGGCCGCCGCGTGCTGGACTGCCTGGCCGCGAGGGGCGTCGACACCGGCCCGGTCCTGGTCCGGCCGGGCCGCACCGCCGTGACCGATCTCGACATCGACCCGACCGGCGACCGGGTGATCGCCTTCGAGGATTTCGGCGCCTGCGCCGGATACCGGCCGCCGGAGGCCGACCGGGCGCGGCTGCGATGCATGCGGCATGTCCATCTCGGCTGGCTGGACGATGGCGGCGCGCTGCGGCGCGAGCTTGCCGCCGCCGGCGTTTCGATCTCGCAGGATCTCGCAGTCAACCCCGGCGCCGAAGGCCTCGCCATCGCCTTCGGATCGGCAGGAGAGGACCGGGCCCGCGCCCGGCAGCTGGCCCGGGAGTTCCTCGGCCGGGGCGCCCGGATCGCGGTGGTGACCTGTGGCGCCCGGGGCAGCGTCGCCGCGGACGGCGCCGCGATGGTCGAGGCCGATGCGGCGCCGGTCGAGGTGGTCGACACCACCGGCGCGGGCGACACCTTCATCGCCGCCTTCATCGACGCGCATCTGGCGGGCGGCAGCCCGGGCGCCTGCCTGGAGGCCGCGCGGCAGGCTGCCGCCCTCACCTGCCGCCATGTCGGCGGCTTCGCCCAGGCGCTTCAGCCGCTCCGCTGAGCGGCCGCCTTCGTCAACCGCCCGCCGACCCCGTCGTGTCAGCGTCCGGTGAAATACGGCACCCGTCGGAGCCGCGTCTGGACATAGACGTGCTCCTGATGGGTGCCCGGCGCGTAGGAGAGGTCGGACCCGGAGACGGCGACGTTGCGTTCGCTGGGGAAGCGGGCGACGAAATCCTCGTCGATGTCGCAGCCCAGCCCCGGCGCCTCGGGCACGGCGATCGAGCCGTCCTGCTGCACCGGATGCGGCACCACGGTCCGGGCCCGGCCCGGCCAGTCGGCGTCGAGCCGCTCCAGCACCAGGCCGTTCGGGATCGCCGCCAGCAGATGCAGTGCCGCGTATTCGGCGACCGGCCCCAGCGAGCCGGAATGCGGCGCCATCATGATGTGATGCGCCTCCGCCATCGCCGCGATCTTCCGCATCTGGGTCAGGCCGCCCGCTCGGCCGGTGTCCGGCTGGATGACGTCGACCAGCTCGCGCTCGATCAGCTCGCGCTCGCCGAAGATCGTCGCCATGCGCTCGCCCGCCGCCAGCGGCACATGGGCGGCATCGCGGATGCGCTTGTAGCCGTCGAGGTTGTCGGGCGCGATCGGGTCCTCGATCCACAGCAGGTTGTAGGGTTCGAGCGCCCGCGCCAGCCGCGCCGCGTCGGCCGGGGTCAGCCAGGGCGGGCCGTGCAGGTCGATGGCGATGTCGACCTCGTCGCCCACCGCCTCGCGCAGCGTCGCCACCTTGCGCACCGGGTCGGCGACGCCGCCGCATTTGATCGTCCGGATGCCGTGGCTCTTCACCGCCAGCGCCGCCTCGGCCGTGTTGGCGTGGGAGTAGATCGGCACCCGGTCGCGCATCTTGCCGCCGAGCAGGTTCCACACCGGCACGCCGAGCGCCTTGCCCTTGATGTCCCAGAGCGCGACGTCGATGCCGGTCATGGCGCCGGCGCCGACCGTGCCGAGCATGCCATGCCCCATCGTCGCGACCTGCATCTTCTGCCACAGCCGCTCGATATGCGTCGGGTCCTCGCCGATCAGCAGGGCCTTCAGGTCCTGCACCGCGGTCTCGATCACCCGCGGCCAGCCGGAGCATTCGCCGATGCCGACGATGCCGGCATCGGTGTAGACCTTGACGAACAGCCAATTGCGGAAGCCGCCGAGCTTACCCTCCGGGATCGCCACGTCGCCGAGCCGGCCATCCGTCGCCCATTTGTCGGGGTCCGGCGGGCCGGCCTGCATCAGGAAGGTCCGGATGTCGGTGATCTTCATCGGGCAAGGCTCCGCTCGGAGGGTTCGGTGTACCGGATGCGGTTGTGGATGCTGCGGCGGCGCGGGTCGGGCCGCGGCACGGCCGAGATCAGCGCCCTCGTGTAGTCGTGGGTCGGCGCCTCGCAGACCTCGTCGGCCTGCCCGATCTCGACCAGCCGGCCGCGATACATCACGCCGACGCGGTCGCACATGTAGCGGATCACGCCGATGTCGTGGCTGATGAAGATGTAGGCGAGGTCGAGCTCGTCCTGCAGCTTCAGCAGCAGGTCCAGCACCTGGAAGCGCAGCGAGACGTCGAGTGCCGAGGTCGCCTCGTCGGCGACGATGACGCGGGGGTTCAGCGCGATGGCCCGGGCGATGCCGATGCGCTGGCGCTGGCCGCCGGAGAAGGCGTGCGGGTAGCGTTCGCGCCAGGCGGGGTCGAGGCCGACCTGCCGCATCAGCCCGGCGACGCGCTCGTCGAGGTCCTTGCCCTTGGCGATGCCGTTGACCAGCAGCGGCTCGCCGATCACCTGGGCCACGGTCATGCGCGGGTTGAGAGAGGAGACCGGGTCCTGGAAGATCATCCGGATCTCGCGCCGGCAGGCCGACAGCGTCGGCTTGTCGACCTTGGCCAGGTCGACCACCGAGTCGTCGGCGCGGCGGTAGCGGATGGCGCCGCCGGTCGGGTCGTAGACCCGCAGCAGGCAGCGCCCCATGGTGGTCTTGCCGGAGCCGGATTCGCCGACGATACCCAGCGTTTCTCCCGCCCTTACCTGCAGCGACACGCCGTCGACGGCGGCGAAGGCGGCGCTGCCGGTGCCGAACTGCATCCGCAGGCCCTCGACCTCGACCACCGGCGGGCGGTCGGCGGGCAGCGGGGGCCGCTTCAGGCGGATCTCGGCCTTGTCCTCGAGCTTGAGGACCGAGCCGATCAGCATCTTGGTGTAGGGCTCCTCCGGCGCGTGGAAGATGCGGTCGGCCGGGCCGTGCTCCACCACCTTGCCGTGATACATGACCAGCACGTCGTCGGCGATCTCCGCCACCACGCCCATGTCATGGGTGATGAACAGCACCGCCATGCCGTATTCGGCCTGCAGCCGCTTGATCAGGTCGAGGATCTCGGCCTGGGTGGTGACGTCCAGCGCCGTCGTCGGCTCGTCGGCGATCAGCAACTGCGGGTTGCAGGCCAGCGCCATGGCGATCATGGCGCGCTGGCGCATGCCGCCGGAGAACTCGAAGGTGTAACGGTCGATCGCCCGCTCCGGCCGCGGGATCTCGACCTGCTTCAAGAGCTCGATCGTCCGCGCCCGCGCCGCGGCTTTGCTCATGCCTAGATGCAGGCGCAACACCTCGATGATCTGGTCGCCGACGGTGTGGATCGGCGACAGCGACGACATCGGCTCCTGGAAGATCATCGCGATCTCGCGGCCGCGCACCCGGCGGATGGCCCGGCTGCGCGGATGCAGCTTCGCCAGGTCGACGCTGCTGCCATCGGCCCGGTTCAGCACCATCTCGCCGGAGACGATGCGGCCTGGCGCATCGACGATCTGCAGGATCGAGCGGGCGGTGACGCTCTTGCCCGAGCCGCTCTCGCCGACGACGCAGAGGGTCTTGCCGCGCTCGACGGTGAAGGAGACGCCATCCACCGCCTTGACCAGCCCGGCACGGGTCGGGAAATGGGTCACCAGGTCGCGCACCGCCAGGACGGGCTTGGGGCGGCCGGGGAACGGCACCGGGGGCGTCGACATCGCGGCCATCACTTGTTGTAGGGGTCGGCCGCGTCGCGCAGGCCGTCGCCGAGCAGGTTGAGCGCCATCACCGCGACGACGACGAAGGCGCCGGGCGCGAACAGCCAGGGGGCCGTGGCGATCGAACGGATGTTCTGCGCCTCGCGCAGCAGCACGCCCCAGGAGATGGTCGGCGGCTGCAGCCCGAGGCCTAGGAAGGACAGCGCCGTCTCGGCCAGGATCATGGCCGGGATCGCCAGCGTCACCGAGGCGATGATGTGGCTGAGGAAGCTCGGCATCATGTGGCGGAAGATGATCCGCCCCTCGCTGCAGCCGTCCAGCCGGGCGGCCGTGACGAACTCCTCGGTCCTGAGCGACAGGAACCGGCCGCGGACGACACGGGCCAACTGGGCCCAGCCGGTCAGCGACAGGATCACCGTGATCATGAAGTACTGGGTGATCGCCGGCCAGTCCTGCGGCAGGGCGGCGGCCATGGCCAGCCAGATCGGGATCGTCGGCAGGGCCAGCACGAATTCGATCACGCGCTGGATCACGAAGTCCGGCCTGCCGCCGTAATAGCCGGAGATGCCACCGAGGACGAGGCCGATGGCGAGCGACAGGAACACGCCGACCAGACCGACCGACAGCGAGATCTGGGCGCCCTGCATGATCCGGCTCCAGACGCAGCGGCCGAGGCGATCGGTGCCGAACAGGAACAGCGGCTGCTTCGGATCGGCCGAGGCCAGGAGATGGATGTTGGTGGTGAACAGGCCCAGCACCGAATACTCGTAGCCGCGGCCGAACAGCGAGACCGCGACCTTGCGGGCCGGATCCTCCTTGTAGACCGCGGCCAGCGTCTCCGGGTCGCGGGTCAGCTTGTGCGGGTGGAAATAGAGGCCGACCTGCAGGCTGCCATCCTCGGCCCGGTCGAACAGGTGGATCGCCTGCGGCGGGTGGAAGGCCGCACGGGCATTCTGCTGGCTGGGATCGTTGATGGCGAAGAAACCAGGCACGGCCGCGATCACATAGAGAATGACCACGATCACCAGCGAGGCCATGGCCAGCCGGTGGCGGCGGAAGGCCCACCAGATCAGCTGCCATTGCGAGGCGACGGCGAGCTGGCCGGCAGGCGCGACGGTCGCGAGGTCGGTCATGGAGGCCCCCTATTCGAGGCGGATGCGCGGGTCGACCAGCGCCAGCAGGATGTCGCTGATCAGCGACCCGATCAGCGTCAGCGCGCAGATCAGCAGCACGAAGGCGCCGGCGAGATACATGTCCTGCGCCATCAGCGACTGCAGCAGCAGCGGCGCCGCCGTCGGCAGGTTCAGCACGATCGCCACCACGATCGAGCCGGACACCAGGTTCGGCAGCAGCCAGGCGAGAGTGGAGATGAACGGGTTGAGCGCCACCCGCACCGGGTACTTCAGCAGCAGCCGGAACTCCGACAGGCCCTTGGCGCGGGCGGTGGTGACGTACGGCTTGTGGATCTCGTCCAGCATGTTCGCCCGCATCACCCGGATCAGGCTTGCGGTGCCGGATACCGCCAGGATCAGCACCGGGATCCACAGATGCTGCAGCAGGTTCCAGGTCTTGGCGATGCTCCAGGGCGCCTTCTCGAATTCCGGCGAGAACAGGCCGCTGACGTCCTGCCCGAACTCGATGGCGGCAACATACATCAGCACCAGCGCCAGCAGGAAGGACGGGATCGCCAGCCCGGCGAAGCTGATGGTGGTGACGATGTAGTCGCCGATCGAGTACTTCCGCACCGCGGAATAGACCCCGATCGGCAGCGCGATCGCCCAGGTCGCGATCAGGGTGGCCAGGGTCAGCACCAGGGTCAGCGCCATCCGCTCCCAGATCAGGTCGCTGACCGGCTGCTGCCATTCGAAGGAGAGCCCGAAATCGCCCCGGGTGATGATGCCGCCGATCCATTTGGCGTATTGCACCAGCATCGGGTCGTTCAGGCCGAAGCGCTCGCGCAGCGCCGCCGCCGCGTTCTGGTCGACGATCTCGTTCGAGGCGGCGAGCGTCGCGACATAGCTGGTCACGAAGTCGCCGGGCGGCAACTGGATCAGCACGAAAGCGAGGAAGCTGACCGCGAAGAGCGCGGGCACCATCCACAGCAGGCGCTTGGCGATGAAGCGGAGCATCCGGGGCTCTCCTCGGAACGGTCGCTGAGCGGGGGAGGAAGACCGGTGGCGCCGGGCGTCAGCTGGTGAAGAAGAACTGCTGCGGCATGGCCGGGCCGGGATTCGGCCAGGTCCAGGAATCCGGCTCCTTCTCCGGCGCGTTGACGAGGTTGTTCTTGACCACGCCGAAGGAGTTGACGGCGAGGCAGATGCCAACCGTCTCGAAGGCCTCGGCGGTCAGGTCGAACAGCTGCTTCATCGTCGCGCCGCGCTTGTCGAGGTCGGCGGTGCTGCGCGCCTCGTCGAACAGCTTCATGCGCTGCTTCTGGCTCTCCGGCGGCTCCTCGCCCGACTGGCCGTTCGAGACGTACCACTGGGTCCAGGGAATGGCGTAGCGCGAGCCCTGCGGATGCTGGGCGAAGAAGTCGCGCGGGTCGAACATCGGGTCCAGCCCGCCCGGGCCCGGCCACACCTGGGCGTCGTGGTCGTTGCTGTCGCCACGGGTGTAGTAGAGGGCGCGCTCGATGGTGTTGACCTTGATGTCGATGCCGATCGCCGCCCAGTGCCGCTTCACCAGCTCCAGCACGTCGACCAGGTCGGCATAGAGGGTCGGGATGACATCGATGGCGAAGAAGATCTTGCTGCCGTCGGGATGCTGGCGGAAGCCGTCGCCGTCTTTCTTGTCGTAGCCGGCTTGGTCCAGCATCGCGCCGGCCTTGTCGGCGTCGAGCTCGGTGAACTGCCGGGCCAGCGTCTCGTGATACCAGGGATGGCTCGGCCGCGGCCCGGCCTGGTACGGCTCGGACTGGCCGAAATAGACCAGCTCGATGATCTCCTGCCGGTCGATGCCGAGCGACAGCGCCTGGCGGACCTCCTTCTTGCCGAAGAAGGCCTTCAGCTTCGGGTCCTTGTGGCAGATGTTCAGGTAGATCTGGCATTGCTGCGCCGCGGAGGGCTCCAGCTCGATCAGCCGGTATCCGCCCTTCTCCCGGTTCTGCGACAGGGTCGGCTTGTTCTGCAGCAGGTTGACGTGCCGCTCCTGGATGTCGAGCTTGCCGGAGATGGCGTCGAGCAGCAGCGATTCGACGTCCTGCGAGATGCCGAAATACAGCTCGTCGATATAGGGCAGCTGGTTGCCCTCGGTGTCGACCTGCCAGAAATACGGGTTGCGCTTCATCACCACGCGGGTGGTGCCGCCGACATAGGGCTCAACGACCACCCAGGGGTCGAGGGTCGGCTTCTCCGGATTGCCCCAGCGCTGCGGGATCTCGATGTCGCCGTTCTTGGCGCGGAACAGGTCGCTCCATTTCTGCAGGTTGGCCTGCTTCACCAGATCGTCGACCTTGTCGTTGTATTTCGGGTGGAACTGGCTGGCATAGTGCTTGGCGAACAGCGTCGGGTGCTGGCCCAGCGGGGTCGCCAACGTCTCGAGATAGGTGGCGTAGGGCGCGGCGAAGGTGAACTTCACCGTCGCGTCATCGACCTTGCTGACGACCACCGGCTTGCCGGCGATGGTGAGCTGCGACGGGACCGAGCCGTAGAGCTCGCTGTTCTTGGCGCAATCCTCGATCGAGAAGACGACGTCGTCCGCGGTGAAGGGATGGCCGTCGGACCATTTCATGCCCTTGCGCAGATGGAATACGAACTCGGTGCCGTCGGGGTTGACGTCCCAGCTTTCCGCCACGTTCGGCAGGGCCTTGGTGAAGCCGAGGTCCCAGCGCACCAGGCCCTGGTTGCCGACCACGCGCAGGATGCCGTTGTGGTCGGCCGAGCCGCGCAGGCCGCGATGCAGCGTGCCGCCATAGGTGCCGACCTTGGTCAACGGCTGCACCACCAGCGGGTTGGCCGGCAGCCGTTCGGCCAGCGCCGGCAGCTTGCCATCCTTTGCCAGCTGCGCCAGGTCGGGCGCCTCTCCCTTGGCGGCCTGCGCATGAGCGAGGCGCACGGCCAGCGGCAACGCCGCCACCCCGGCGAGCCCCTTCAGGACCATGCGTCGGGCGAACACGTGCGGCGAGGCGCTGAGCTTGTCGTCCATCCTGGGACCCTCCCCTGTGTGCTGCGTCGAGTCCGGCTTCGCCATGCGTGCCGACCTGCTTCCTTTGCCGCTCCGGTCATATTACAAATATTGACAAATCACAACCGGAATGGCCTTGTTCAGGACGTTTTCTGTCGCCCGGCTTTGCTGCAGCGCAAACAGCGGAAAGCCCGCGGTGGCGGACCAATTCGGCATGAAAGCCAGGCGGTCACAGCCGTGATCAATCTTGACAACTTGCCGGCGGGGGGAAGGCGGGCATGAGTGGCACGGACGGCGATGCCGGCCTATTGCCGCGGGACGGCGGGCCGCCGGCCCGGCTGAGCGAAGTGGTCTATGACGGCATCGTGTCGCTGATCGCGCATGGCGACTTCGCCGTGAACAGCCGGCTGCCGTCGGAATCGGAGCTGTCGGCGCGGTTCGGCGCGTCGCGGCCGGTGGTGCGCGAGGCGCTGGGCCGGCTGCGCCAGGACGGGCTGGTGGTCTCGCGCCAGGGCTCCGGCTCCTATGTCCGGCGGCAGCCGGATCTCGAAGTGCTGCGCTTCGCCCAGGTCCGCTCGCTGGCCGATGTGCAGCGCTGCTTCGAGTTCCGTGCCGGCCTCGAGGGCGTCGCCGCGGCGCTGGCCGCCGAGCGCTGGGAGGCGGCGGACCTCCGCGAGATCGAGGACGCGCTCGAGGCCCTCGAAGCCTGTCTCGGCAATGGCGAGCTCGGCGCCGACGAGGACCGGCGCTTCCACGAGGCGATCGCCCGGGCGACGCGCAACCCCTATCACGTCGCCGTGCAGTCCTCGCTGGCCTCGCACATCGCCGTCGGCATGAACATCACCCGGCATCTCAGCCGGATGCGGACGCCGGAGCGGATCCGGGCGGTACAGGACGAGCATGTCGCGATCGTCGCGGCGATCCGCCGGCGCGATGCCGGGGCCGCGGCCGAAGCCATGCGCCGGCATGTCCTCAATGCCCGGCAGCGGATGTTCGAAGGAGTCTGAATCTTGATTTCACCCGTCCCGGCCGGCGGCAGCGTCACCGGCGCCGAAAGCGCTATGTCCGCCAAGTCGATCGTGCTGACCGGCGGCGCCGGCAATGTCGGCCGGGTCCTGCGCCGCGCACTGGCCGGCCGCATCAAGGCGGTGCGCATCCTCGACATCGTCGATCCCGGCCCGCTTGCGGAGCATGAGAGCTGGGTCTCGGTCGACATCACCGACCTGGCGGCGCTGACCGCGGCGGTCGAGGGCGCCGACGCCATCGTCCATTTCGCCGGCTATCCGAATGAGCGCGCGGCCGAGGACATGCTGCGGGTCAATGTGCTGGGCACCCACAATGTCTATGAGGCGGCGCTGCGTGCCGGCATCGGCCGCGTGGTGCAGGCGTCGAGCAACCATGTGACCGGCTTCTACCCGCGCGACGCCCGCGTCGGGGTCGAGGACCAGATGCGCCCGGACGGGCTCTACGGCCTCAGCAAATGCTGGGGCGAGTTGGAGGCCGGGGTCTATTTCGAGAAGGCGGGGATCCGCACCCTGGCGATCCGCATCGGCAATGCCGGCGAGCGGCCCTTCGACGCCCGCGGCCTGGCGGTCTGGATCAGCCCGCGCGACCTGGCCCAGCTGGTGCTGATCGGCCTTGAGCATCCCGGGATCGACTGCACCACCGTCTACGGCATGTCGGCCACCGATGCGGCCTGGTGGGACAACTCGGTCGCGACCGCGCTGGGCTACCGGCCGCAGGACCGTACCGTCGACTTCGCCGCGCCCGAGGCCTTCCAGGACAAGCCCTCGGACCTGCCGCAGGTGACCGATCATTTCCAGGGTGGCTGGTTCAGCGCGCAGGGCCATGACGGGACCGTGCGCCGCCGCCGCGTCTGGCGGAACCGGAGCTGACGCCAAACCGGATGCCGTCATGCGCCTGACGGATGTTCACAGCCCGGGCTCGGCGGGGGCAGTTTAGGCTCGGCGCCGGCCGTCCCGGAGGCGCATCGGTTCCCGCGGGCACAGCCGGGGGCGCCGGATTTCATCTGTAACGATTTCGGCTGGTTCTGAAATCCGCAATTAACGCGGCTGACGACACTTGGCTCCTGGGGACCGGGTCCTAATCCCGGTCCGAAACGCCCAGTCCGAGCCGAACCGGCGGCCACCGCCGGACAGGCACCATCACGATCCGTCTTTCCGTCACAGGAGCCCCCGTCCCGACGGGCCTCTCCTGCGAAGAGGGGAAAACCATGTCCGAACTCGCATTGACCCGGAAGACCTCGATGGAACGGCCGCAGCCGGCCCTGATCGTCGGCGGCCGTCAGGCCGCGCCGCAACGGACGATGCCGAACCTGGCCTCGGTCGACCTCAATCTGCTGGTGGCGCTCGATGCGCTGCTGGAACACCGCAACGTCACCCATGCCGCCCAGCATGTCGGCCAGAGCCAGCCGGCGATGAGCCGGGCGCTGTCCAGGCTGCGCGGCATGTTCAACGACGACATCCTGGTCCGCACCTCGACCGGCCTGGCGCCGACGCCGCGGGGCGAGCGCCTGGCCGCGCTGCTGCCGTCGGTGCTGGAGTCGATCCGCGAGATGGTGACCAGCCGCAGCTTCGCCCCGGGGGAATGGCGGTCGAAGGCGACGCTGGCGATGCCCGACCACCAGGCGCTGGTGCTGCTGCCGCGCCTGCTGCCGCGGCTGCGCGAGCGCGCGCCCCATCTCGACGTCGTCACCGATCCGCTGCTGGCCGGCGCGCTGCGGCGGCTCGAGCTGGGCGAGATCGACCTCGCCGTCGGGCAGATCAGCGACACCCCGCCCGGCTATCTGCGGCGCAGCCTGTACTCCGACCGCTTCGCCTGCCTGCTGCGGCAGGACCACCCCGCCTTGGCACGGGAGTGGACGATCGAGAGCTTCTCGACCCTGCGCCATGCCGTGATCGCCTCGGGCTCCGAGGACGGCTTCGGCCAGGTCTATGACGGGCTGGCCAAGCTGGATCTGCCGGATCGCGACCCGATGCTGGTGCCCAACATGCTGACGGCGCCGGCGATGATCGCCGAGACCGACCTGGTGCTGACCGTGCCGCACCGCGTCGCCACCCGCATCGCCGCCATGATGCCGCTCACGGTCGTCGAGCCGCCGCTGGAGCTGCCGCCCTATGAGGTGGCGCTGATCTGGCACGAGCGGCGCCATCGCGACCCGGACCACAGCTGGCTGCGCAGCGAGATCGCGGCCGCCGCGCTGGCGACGGTGCAGGGCAGCCAGCAGGCGGCCCAGGCGATGGGGTCGTGCGACGCTGTGGCGTCCTGACTCCCTTTCGGATCGGGATGGGCCGGTCTCACCAGGACCGGTCCGGCCGCCTCAGACCCGCTCGCTGCTCGCCGGCGGCGCCACGGGCGCCAAGCACGAAGACAGGCCTTCCGCCAGCAGACGCGACCGCAGCGGCTTCCTGAGAACCTTGAGGATCCCGGCATCCTCGATGTCGGCGGCATCGAGGCCGCCGAAATGGCCGGTCATCAGCAGGATCGGCAGGCCGGGACGCAGGCGATGCACTTCCCTGGCCAGCTCGATCCCCGTCACCTCGGCCATCAGCGCGTCGGTCAGGACCAGGTCGAAGCGGTCGGGATCGGCGCGGAAGGCGGCCAGGGCCGCGGCGCTGCTGTCGAAGCCGACAGGCTCATACCGCAGGGCGGCCAGCATCTCCTCCAGCACCAGCACCAGCGGCTTCTCGTCGTCGACCACCAGGATCGTCTCGCCGCGCCCCCACAGGGACGACGCCTCGGCGAGCTCCTCCTCATCCACCACCGGATCCTCGGTCAGGGGCAGATAGGCCTCGAAGGTGCTGCCGACGCCGGGCAGGCTGTGGACGTTCATGGCGCCCCCCTGCCCGGTCACGATGCCGTACACGGTCGGCAGGCCGAGACCGGTGCCGCTGCCCACCGCCTTGGTGGTGAAGAACGGCTCGAAGATCCGCTTCATCACGGCGGCGTCGATGCCGTGGCCGGAATCCGACACGCTGAGGCGGACATAGTCGCCCGCCCCCAGAGGCCCGTGCGACAGCACCGTGTCCGAGGGAATGCGGGCCAGATCGAGGCCGATCTCGACCCGGCCCTGGCCGGACATGGCGTGCGCCGCATTGGTGCACAGGTTCATGACGATCTGCTGCAGCTCGGTCACATCCCCAAGGATCGCCGCGTCCCCGGCCGCGAAGCGCCGGTGCAGCGCGATCGACGGGGGCAGGGAGGCGCGCAGCAGTTCCAGCGCCTCGGCGACCACGGGCTCCGGGCGGATCGCGCGGGTGCGGCGTTCGCGGCGGCGGCTGAAGGCCAGGATCTGGTCGATCACCGACTGCGCCCGCGTCCCCGCGGTCATGATCTGCTTGACATATTGCTGGGTCGAGCCGGTGCGCGTCAGCGTCGACAGCGCCAACTCGCCATAGCCGAGGATCGCACCCAGGATGTTGTTGAACTCATGGGCGATGCCGCCGGCCAGGGCGCCGAGCGATTCCAGCCGCTGGGACTGGGCCAGCTGGGTCTCCAGCGCCTCGCGCTGGACCTCGCTGCGCTCGCGCTCGATCGCGTTGGCGAAGCTTTCCGCCGCGGTGCGCAGCAGGGCGACGTCGCCGGTGGACCAGCGCTTCTCGGCCGTCACCCCCTCGAACATCAGCACGCCGGAGCGGCCGCCGGCCTTGCCCAGCGGGATCGACAGCCAGGACCGGAGGCCGAGCAATGCCAGGCGGTCCTTGATCGGCCCGTCCGGCAGGGCGACGACCGACGGCACGTGGATCGTGCCGTCGTCGCCCCCGGCCGAGATCGGCCAGTCATTCGCCAGGTCGAGCAGCATCCGGCCGGTGTCGGCCGTGTTCGGCACCTGCGGCTGCGACCAGGAGTACTCGCGGGGCGCCGTATCCAGGCCCCAGACGAAGATGTGGGCGCGGTCGAACAGCATCTGCTCGGCCAGCCGCGCCAGGCCCTGCTCGATGCCGTCGTCGAGGCTGGTCCGGGGCAGGTTGATGAAGTCGGTCGAGATCGTGGCGATCAGGTTTTCCAGGGCCAGGCGCTTCTCCAGCGCCCGGGCATTGGCCCGCAGCCGCAGGAACAGGTAGCAGACATAGGCCGCCAGGCCGACCGCCGCGGCATAGAGCAGGAGCCGGAAATACAGGGCCCGCGTCGCCGCCCGGCCATAGGCGGCGAAATAGGCCTGCTTGATCGTCTGCGCCTGGGTCGCGATCGGCGCGGCCTGCAGGCGGACGACCAGGCCGTCCACGGTCGGCAGGGTGGCGAGGATCAGATGCCCGTGCGTGACCAGCGCGTCCACACCCTGGGCCGCGGCGGCCGGCACGTCCAGGCTGCGCAGCCGGTCGAGCGCGGCCGACAGCTCGGCCGCCATCTCGCTTCTGGGGTCGGCGGCGAACAGCAGCATGGCGCTGGCCAGGCTGCCGATCTCCGACGCCAGGGCGGTCTGCCGCACGCCCTCCGCCTGGTCGAGCTGCCGGGCGGTGTGGTTGAAGAAGCTGAGCGAGTTCTGCAGCAGCGCATTGCTGGATTTGAAATCGTCGACCAGCCCTTCCTGATCGTCGACCGCCGCGGTCAGCTGCGCCACGTCCTGGTCGAGGACGGTGCGGGTGTCGCCGTCGGCGATGTCGCCGGCGGTCTTCAGGCTGGCCGCCGCCTGCCGCAGTGCCGCCACGGAGTGCACCAGGGGGTCGTAGGTCCGCAGCAGCCCGGTGCGGGACCGCAGCACGTCGCGCTGCAGCGCCGCATTGTTGAGGTCGAGGGCGCGCAGCGCGTCCAGCGTGCGCTCGTGCTGCGCGGCATCGGGCGTGGCGCCCTGGACCACCAGATAGGTCAGCGCCAGCAGCAGGGCCAGCAGCGCGACGCCCAGCGTTCTCATCGGGCCTCGGCGGCGGTGATCTGCGACAACGGCCTGCCTTCGTATTCGCCGGTCAGCGTGCCCAGGAATTCGATGATCAGGTCGCGATCCGCCTGCGGCAGGTCCCGGCCGAGCTGGGCCTGGGCCATGATCGCCACCGCCGCGTCGAGCGTGTCGGCGCTGCCGTCGTGGAAATAGGGCGCCGTCAGCGCGACGTTGCGCAGGCTGGGCACGCGGAACACCCGGCGGTCGGCCTCGCGACCGGTGATGGCGAAGCGGCCCTGATCCGCGACGTCGTCGTCCGCCCGGCCCGAGAAGGGGTCGGAGAAGATCCCGAATTTCTGAAACAGGTTGCCGCCGACGTTCCGGCCCTGGTGGCAGGCGACGCAGCCATAGGCCTTGAACAGCTCGTAGCCGCGCTCCTCGTCCGCGGTGATGGCCGTGTCGTCGCCGCGCAGATAGCGGTCGAAGCGGGAATCGGGCGTCGACAGCGACCGCTGGAAGGCGGCGAGCGCGTCCAGCACCGATTCGCGGCTCGGCCCGTCGCCATAGGCCGATTCGAAGGCGCTGCGGATGCCGGAATCCTGGTTCAGCTTCGACAGCAGGTCGGGCCAGCGCGCATTCATCAGCCGCGGCTCGAGCAGCACCGCCTCGTTATGGACCTCCAGCGACCGGAAGTTGCCGCGCCAGTTCAGGCGGAAGTCGCCGGCGACGTTGAACACGGTCGGCGTGTTGAAGGGCTCCAGCTGCCCGTTGGCGCCCTTGGAATGGGCGAGGCCGTCGGCCCCGCCGCGGTTGAATTCGTGACAGGAGGCGCAGGAGCGGACATCGCCCCCGGACAGCCGGACGTCCGAGAACAACACCTTGCCGAGCGCGACCTTCGCCGGGTCCAGGGTCCGGTCCGGCTCGACCGGCGTGATCGGCTCCTCGCGGGCGGCGTCGATCCCCTGCCCCAGCGCCGCGCCGAAGACCAGGACCGCGAGGCCGGCGGCGGCGGCCCATGGCAGGCACCGGGCAAAGGCGGCCATCACAGCGACTCCACGGCGGGGGCGAAGACGTAGCCGATGCCGCGCTCCGTCCGGATCAGGGCCGGATCGCTGGGATTGGCCTCGAGCTTGCGGCGCAGACGCAGGACCAGCACGTCGACGCTGCGGTCGAAGACCTCGGCATCGTGCATCCGGCTGGTGACCAGCAGCTGCTCCCGGGTCATCACCCGCTGCGGCGACCGGACGAAGGCCGTCAGCAGGTTGAACTCGCCGGAGGTCAGGCCCACCTCGGCGCCCGCCGGGGACGTCAGCCGCCGCTTGGCGACATCGAGCTCCCATCCGTCGAAGCGGTAGCGGGCCCGGCCCTCCTTCCGCCGCGCCCGCTCCCCCGCCGATTCCACGCGCCGCAGGACGGTGCGGACGCGGGCCACCATCTCGCGCAGGGCCAGCGGCTTGGTCAGGTAGTCGTCGGCACCCAGCTCGAGCCCGATGACCCGGTCGATCTCTTCCAGGCGATGGCCGGTGATCAGGATCACGGGCGCGTCCGAGTTCGTGCGCAGGCCCCGCATCAGATCCATCCCGTCTTCCTGCCCCAGCTTCAGGTCGAGGATGACGAGGTCGATCTCCTCGGTAGCCAGGATCCGCGTCATCGCCGCGCCGGACGCGGCCGAGCGGACCTCGAAATCGTGGCGTTCGAGGTATTCGCAGATCACGTCGCGCATCGCCGGATCGTCATCGACCACGAGAATACGTTTCACCGCGTAACCTCGCCCGCGAGCCCGCCCAGATCTGTCTTCACGCGATTGACCATGGCGGTGAGCGTAAAAGCATAGGAAATACAGCCTCATCCGCCAGGGCGCCACGCCGCCCCGAGACATACCACCATACCACTTTCGGATGAAGCGAAACCACCCGGCGCCCGCCATAACATGGTCCATGGCGAGCGCACAGGCGGAGCGGGAGGAACGGTTGCTGAGAGATCGAGCCGGCCGGACCGGCGGCAGCGCCGCTTCTCCGAACCCGGCGGTCGGCAAGGCCCGTCCGGCCCGGTAGCCGCATGATCGACCATCGATACGACGGGGCGGCGAAAACCGACGCCGGCGCCGTCCGCAAGCACAATGAGGACGCGTTCCTCCAGCGGCCCGAGCATGGTCTCTGGGCCATCGCCGACGGCATGGGCGGCCATCTGCGGGGCGACCACGCCAGCCGCACGGTCGTTGACGCCCTGGCGCGGGGCCATCACCCGGAGGCCGAGCCGGCCGCCATCGAGGAAATCCGCGCGCGGCTCGCCGCGGCCCACCGATCTCTGTTGACCGACGCCGCCGGCCTCGGCGACGGCGCCGTCATCGGCGCGACCGTCGTCGTCCTGCTGCTCCGGGACGGCCGCTACACCTGCCTGTGGGCGGGGGACAGCCGGCTCTATCTGCTGCGCGACGGGGCGCTGCGGCAGCTCACCCGCGATCATTCCTATGTCCAGCGCCTGATCGACAGCGGCAGCCTGACGCCCGAGCAGGGACGCCGCCATCCCGGCGCCAATGTGATCACCCGCGCCGTCGGCGCCTCGGGGCCGCTCGAGCTCGATATGGTGCAGGGCGACAGCCGGCCCGGCGACGTCTTCCTGCTGTGCAGCGACGGCCTGACCAATGTCGTCGCCGACGCCGAGATCGCCGACCGCCTGGCCGCCCAGCCCTGCGAGGCGGCCGCGGCCGCGCTGCTGGACCTGGCGCTCGCGCGCGGCGCCCCCGACAATGTCACCCTGGTCGTCCTGGCTCATCTCGCCGACGCCTGAACGGCCGCGGCCGTCCCGTCCGCCTCTGACACAGTATCGCCCGCGCGATCCCGGGCCGGCCTCCGGGGTGTGGAGACCGGCCCGGTGAGCGTCTATGCCGCGGCCGCGACGCTCAGCGATTCGATCCGCTTCAGGCCATCGCTGACGCCGGTGAGCCCTTCCCGCAACGTCTCGCCGACGGCGCCCTGGCCGACGTCGAACGGCGGATTGTCGAGCAGATCGACGATGTTGTTTCCATCGAGATAGCTGAGATTCGTCTGGACCGTGTCCGCCGCGGCGTCGATCGCCTTCGCCCTGGCATCGCCCTCCTGCCCGCTGATGGCGGCGAGCTGGTCGGAGATCTCGCCGTCGATCTGCAGGAAGATGTCGTCGACATGCCCCCAGGTGCCGCCGAGGTTCTCCACCCTGGTCCCGATGATCTGCTGGACCTTCTGCTTCAATTCGTCCTTCTGCTTGATCGCGGCGTTGCGGTGCGCCTCCCACACCTCCTTGATGCTTTCGACCAGGCTGGCGACGAGATTGTCTCCGTCGGCCGCATCATTCTTCTTGAAGCCGAGCAGGCCGATGAGCTGGTCGTCCTTCGCGAACATCTGCTGCACGACGGCGACCAGGCGCTGCACGGCCTTGCGCTTGCCCTCCGCATCGCCGTCCTCCTTGGGCCATCCCGACGCCACCATGCCGGCGATCCGGTCGGGGCTCGCCTGGTTCAGGGGATAGGGAAGAAGCCGCTCCTGAGCCCGCGCCTTGGCCAGCTTGAACAGGCTTTCCGTCACCTCCTCCGGGTTGAGGTCGTCGGTCGAAACGTTGTCGAGATCGATCCCGTTCACCAGGAGCTTCTCTCGGCCGGGCTTGTCCTGATCGCCGTCGCCGGCTGCCGGGGCCGCGTCCACATATTGGAGGTTCCGCAGATTCTCGGGATAGGCCAGCATCAACAGCAGCCGGCTGGTGAGGTTGTGCAGCCGCATCTCCCGCTCTTCCGGCGACAGGCCGGCCAGCATGTCCTCGAGCCAGGCCGCGATCTTGTCGGTCAGCGGGCCCAGCTCGGCCTTCTGCCCCACGCCGATCTCCCGGCTCAGGCTCAACGCGTGGCCGGCGATGGTCGCCGACGCGGTGGCGATGCCCTGCTTCAGCTCGTCCGAGAGGGGGTTGTCCTCGTCATCCTCGTCCTCGCTCTCCGACTCCTCCACGCCCTCCATCAGATCCTCTTCGGGGACGTCGTCATCCCCGGCCTCGCTGGCCGTGGGCGTCAGGATCGGTGAGCCTTCCGAGTCCGAATCCGGATCCTTGCCGACCGGCGGGATGGGCTGTTCGGCAGCGCTCGCCGGCTGATCGGTCTCGGTCTCCTCGGAGGAGAACTTCAGTTGGTTCTCCGCCTCCGTCTGAGCAAAGAGGTTCTCCTGATCCTCCGGAAGATTGGTCTCCGTACCGATCGAATCGTAGGGAACTTCCAGTCCAAATCCTCCCCTGAAATATTCCCGAAGGCCCTTATGCAGCGACTGTGCGCTGCCTTTCTTCAGCCTCACGTTCAGAACATTGTCCGGACCTAGCTTCGCCAGACCAATTGCAATGAGCTTGTATTGATCCTTTTCTTTCTTTGTCGTGATCTTTTTCGGTTTCCCTTCATAGTCCATGACCTGCAGCTTTTTCGTCAGCCCGCTGAGTCCCGACGGCATGACAAGCGCAACCGACTGGCCCTCAAACCCGAGATGGGCCAGCGCGATGCAGCACTCGGCACCGTTGCGCTGCGTCTCCTCGATCCAGGCCACAGACTTCTTGGCCCGAGCCTTGTTGTGCACATATGTGACCATGACTCACCTCTCCAGAACGCTATGGTTGAAGAACTCTGATGCGGGATGGGTTTCGACCCCTGCCGGCGGGGTGGTTCTCACAGCTCCCGGTCCCATTCGTTGTCTCCGGCACCGCCACGGGCCGGCGACCGGACCGACCAGCCGTGCCGTGCCCAGCTACCGTCGATCAGGGCCGCGAAGCCGTCAGGCGCCACCAGGCCGGCGCTGATCGCCACGCCCGGCGGCACATGCCGGGCGCCGGTCGTCCACCACAAGGCGCCGTGACCGGCCAGCGCCGCGACCGCGGCCGGCGCCGCCGAAGCGATCGGCAGCTCGACCCAGGTCCCGACCCCGTCCTCGCGGGCCGGAGACGGAGGGGCTGCCGCACCGCGGACGACCGACCAGGGCGGCAGGTCGCGGCCGAACTCCGCCAGGTCGAAGCCGTCGGCCAGGGCGTCGAGCGCCAGGGCCTCGGCGGCGGCGAACCAGGGGCCGCTGCCGGCCATCAGCCCGACCGGGTCGACCGGCCGCTCGATCTCCTGCCCCAGCATCAGCGGGAAGCAGCGGCCGACCGCGTCGACGCTGGGCATCAGCACACCGATCAGGGTGGACCGGCCGCAGGCGCCGGCGGGCAGGATGAAGCGCCACAGCGGCGCGACGAAGAACAGCTCCGCCCAGTCGGCACCGATCGCGGCCTCGCCGGCGGCGAGCGACTGCTGGAGCCAGGCGTCCCAGCGGCCGACAGTCTCGGGCCGCAGCCCGGCGCCGACGAAATCGGCGCGGGCCGGCAGCTTGCCGTAGAAGCCGCAGGGCCGCCCGGCTGCGATCGCGGCCGGGACGCGGGCGCTCACAGATCCTGCGGGCATCGGAACTGCGCCAGCAGCTTGCCGGACAGCGGATTCATCACGCTGTCGGCCTGGAGGATGAAGGTCGCCCAATGGCTGCCGGCCGCCAGCCGCAGCTGCAGCCGGTCGGAGCCGCCGAGGCGCTGCGAATCCGCCTGGTCCAGCAGGCGGAACAGGCCCCAGGCGCCGGTCCGGGACAGGGTCGCGCCCTGGTCGCCGGTGAAGGTGACCGAGGCGCCGCCGACGCCGCCGGTCGCCGGCCAGCGGAAATGCATCGCCGTCGACGCGCCCCGCCGATGCTCCAGCCGCTGGCCGTCGATGTCGACCACCACCGTGTCGGTCGACGGGTCGGTCTCGGCGACGGTGAGCACGAAGCCGACCGAGGGCTGCGCCCCGGCATCCTGGAACATGCTGTCGCGGATCGCCGCCGCCCGCTGGAACTGGGCCAGGGTGCCGCGGTCGAGCCGGAAGTCGACATTGCCCGTCGGCCGCACCTTCCACGACCCTTCGGACATGTCGACGAAGGGGGCGAGGTTCTCGGCGAAGAAGCTGTCGATCGCGCCGTTGCGGCCGAACAGCCGGGCGAAGTCGCTGAGCGGGACGTCCTGACCGGAGCTGGCAGTGAAGGGGTAGCGCCCCTCGGTGGCCCGCTGGCACAGCGCGCCGGGGCCGCTGCTCCAGACGCTGGCCAGCTGGCGCTTGGCGCCGGTGATCGACAGGTCCGAGCTGGTGCGGCTGACGCCGAGGATCCATTGCCGGATCGGCTCCGGCAGGTTGGCCGCCCCCGACTCCATCTGGCGGATCGCGACGGCCGCCTGGTCGCCCTTCTGCAGCGAGCCGGCGCCCAGCCCCTGCATCTCGCTGAGCGAGCGGTACAGGCCGCCGAGGTCGCGGATGGCGCTGTCGATCGGCGCCTGGGCGTCGGCCTGGCTGTTGGGCGGCACGTCGACCAGCTGATGCAGCGACTGGAAATGGTCGTTCAGATAGCGCCGGGCGATGCCCTCGGGCGTGTCCACGGCCGACTGCGACCGGAACAGCGCCTCGAGCTTGCTCGGCGGCACCTTGCCCGGCTGGGCGGCGCCGTCGCCGGCCGGCGCGGCGTCGTCGGGCGCCGGCGGCCGCTCCAGCTTGGTCTCCTGCGCCGCCGCGACCAGCAGCAGGCGGATCGGCGAGGTCGGCGCGGCCAGAGTGTTCAGGGTCCGCAATGAGTCGTCGACCGTCCGCATCGGCCGGATGGCGATGTCGCCGATCATCTGGTCCCAGCGCAGCGCGAATTCCTGGGCATAGAGTGCCGACGCCTCGCGCTGCAGCTTCAGGCTGGCATCGCTGCCGGCCGGGGCCGTGGCCGCCTGCGGGTCCAGCACCCAGCCATCGGCGGCGACGGCATCGGCCGCCTGCGGCAGCAGCGGCAGGAAGGTGTCGTAGAAGCCGGCACTGGTGTAGATGCCCGGGATGCCGGCGCTGAGCGGCTGCCCCGACCGGCGGGTCAGCACGCCCTCGGCCACCGGCCCGGCGTGGTCGGCCAGGCGCCAGCTCGGCTCCCGCGCCGCCTCCGGGCTGGCCACGACGGCGTCGAGCACGCGGCGGGCGAGCGAAACACCCTGCAGCTTGGCGCGGCTCTTCTCGATCAGCTCGCCATTCAGCCCGATGTTGGACAGCGGGCCTTCCAGCATGGCGTCGAGATGGCCGGCCAGCGCGCGGCGCAGCCCGGCATCGGCGTCGCCGGGAAACTGCACGCCCCAGTCGAGCGCCATCCAGTTGCGGATCACGTCGCGCTGCAGCGGCCCCTGCTGGCCCAGCATCAGATAAACCTTCAGCGCCTCGTACAGGAACGCCGGGTCGTCCTGCCGCTCGGCCAGCACGGTCTCCAGCCGCAGGACCAGGCGCGGCAGCAGCAGGGTGTTGAGGGTGTGGCGATAGGCCGCCCGCGTCTGCACCCCGAGCTTGTCGCTCTGGTCCAGGCCGAAGCCGGAGAGGCGGTCGGGCGCGGAGTCGCCTGACGCATAGCCGGTCGGGATCTCGCGCAGCTTCTGCAGCAGCGGCACGACCGGCCGCAGATCGGCGCTGTCGACCCGGTCGAGCTTCAGCGTGTTGGCCTCGGCGGCATAGCTGCTGGCGGTCAGCCGGACGCTCTCGATCAGGTCGACGTTGCGGCCGTAGCTGACCGTCCACAGGATGCCGGCTGCGGCCACCACCGCCGCGATCCCGGCATAGAGGCCGTATTGGATCCGCCGCCGGCGCCGCTCGGCCCGGGGGTCGGCGTTGACCAGCCCGGCCTCGGCGAAGACCACGTCGCGCAGCAGCCGGCTGATGAAGTAGCTGCGCTTCTGCCCGCCGAGCGCGGGACGCGGCGGCCGGGGGACGTCGAAGGTCCGCGACATCGCCTCGACGACGCGGTCCAGCGGCGTGCCGACCTGCGTCCCGCTGACGAAATAGACGCCGCGGAGCATGATCGGCTCCTCGAAGGAATTCGGGGCGAAGGCCTCCTGCATGAACTGGTGGGTCAGGTGCTTCAGGCTGGCGACCTGCTGCGGGAAGCCGAACACCAAAGCGCGGCGCTGGATGTCGCTCTCCTGCTGCATCCGCTCCAAGAGCCGCTCGCCGAGACGGCCGACCAGCGCGTCGTATTCCGCCTCATAGCCCTCCATCGCGCCGCCCTCGCGCTCCGGCTCATGCGCGAAGGTGAAGCCCCAGACCGACTCCCGCCCCTCGCGGCCGAGATCGTCGAAGAACTCGACGAAGCCGGCCAGCAGGTCGCTCTTGGTCAGCATCACATAGACCGGCAGCCGCAGACCGAGCTCCTTGTACAGCTCGAGCACGCGCTGGCGGATGCGGGCGGCATGGTCGAGCCGCGCCTCCTCGGAGGTCGAGGTCAGCTCGCTGATGCCGATCGCCACCAGCACGCCGTTCAGCGGCTGGCGCCGGCGGTGGCGCCGCAGCAGCCGCAGGAAGCCCAGCCACGCCGCCTTGTCCTGCTCGGCATCGCTGTCCTGGGTCATGTAGCGGCCGGCGGTGTCGATCAGCACGGCGTCGTCGGTGAACCACCAGTCGCAGTTGCGCGTGCCGCCGACCCCGCCGACCGCCTTGCGGCCGAACTTCTCCGCCAGCGGGAAGCTGAGGCCGGAATTGACGATCGCAGTGGTCTTGCCCGACCCCGGCGGGCCGATCATGACGTACCAGGGCAGCTGGTACATCCAGCGCCGGCCGCTGGCCCCGGCGAAGCGCCGCCCCTTCAGCGTGCCCAGGGCCTCGCGGAAGCGGCCGGAGATCGTCTCCAGCTCGCGGCCGGCGGCGGCGGTGCCGTCCCGTCCGCCGGTCCGCGGGGAGTCCGCGGTGCCGGCCTCGTCCTTCTGCCCGGTCCCAAGCCCGGTCAGCGCATTCGAGACCCGCGACTGCACGAGGCTCTGGAAATGCGACTGGATCATGTAGGTCACGGTGTACCCGACCGGGATCAGCATCGATGCCACGATCTGGCTGCTGATGTTGTCGAGCGGGGCGAAGCCCGCGATCGAGATCAGCGGCCCGAGCGTGAAGATCAGGGCACAGATGATCCCGGTGCCGAGGCCGACATAGAGCCATTTCGACCGGAGTGCGCTCTTGATGGACTGCATGGCCATCCGTCCCCTCAACTATTCGTCGTCTTGCTGATGATGATTTCGGTCCGGCGGTTCTGCTGGCGCCCCTCCGGCGTGTCGTTCGACGCCACCGGCTCGGTGCTGCCCCGGCCTTCTTCCTGCACGCGCCCGGGCTCGTTCATCTTCGATTTGATGATCTCGCCGACCGATTTGGCGCGGGCGACCGACAGGTGATAGTTCGACGGGAAGGCCAGCGACCGGATCGGCGTCGAATCCGTGTGGCCGGTCAGGAGGACCGCCCCCGGCTGGTCGTTCAGCGCCTCGCCGATCCGCCGCAGCAGCGGCTCGAACTGGCTCTTCACCGTCGGGCTGGCGGATTCGAACATGCCGGCGCCACGGATGGTGACGACGATCTGCTGGGCGTCCTCGGCCACCGTGACCAGCCCTTCGCGGATCTCGGGCTCGAGGAAGCGCCGCAGCTTGTCGCCGCGCATCACGATCACCGCCGGCGGCGGTGCCACCCGCGCCAGGCTGACCGGACCGGTCGGCGGCAGCGCGGCGAGGTCGTCGAACACCAGGTCGGAACGGCCGTTCAGCGCGAACAGCAGCCCGGCATAGAGTGCCAGGAGCAGAGCTACGCCGGCCGCCGCGACGACCCAGGCCGGGACGATACTGCGCAGCAGCTTGCGGGCGGCAGCCACCCCGCGCCAGTGGGGGGAGATGTCGCGCTCGAACTCGCCGCGGGCCGCGCGGATCAGGCGGTAGACGTCCTCGCGCAGCACGCTGAGCTCGGAGGCGCCGCGGGAGGCGATCCGGAACCGGCCCTCGAAGCCCAGGCTCATGCAGTAGTAGAGCAGCTCCAGCAGGTCGACATTGACGCCCGGATCCTTCTTCAGCTGCGTCAGCAGGTCGAAGAACCGGTCGCCGCCCCAGGTCTCGCTGAACAGCGACCCGACCATGCTGCGCGTGGTCCAGACGCTGCGGCTGCCCCAGGGCGTGTTCAGGACGATGTCGTCGATCGTGGCGCAGAGCGCGTATTTGCTGGCCTTGATCGCCCGCGGCGCCAGGCCGAGCGGGGTGACCCGGCGCTCGAAGGCGTCGATCTCGCGCAGCACCCTCAGGCGCAGCCCCTCGACATCGGGATGGCTGGTGCTGTTCTTGAGCTGGGCGCAGAGGCCGAGCAGCGCCGCCGCGGCCGCGACCAGCGGGCTGAGCCGGTCGAGCGCCAGCGCCTCCCAGAACCGCTCGACCGGCGAGGCCGGGGACGGCGGCGAGGACACCAGCGTCAGCCGCCCGCCCGGATTGGGCCGGGCGGCGGGACCGCGCGGCAGCAGGACGGTTTCCTCAGTCATCGCCATCCTGCCCTTCTCCTTGCGGACGGGCTCCGCCATCCGTGTCCCTGCGTTCCGGTCCTCGCGGGCGAGCGGTCTCGGCGCGATAGGCGCGCGCGAAATCGGCGCCGAAGATGCGCAGCGCGTCGTTCTCGAGGCCGGAGACCACGTCGTCGAAGGTCCGCCGGTATTCGTCCCAGCCCCGGGCCTTCCTGGTGCCGGGCCAGTGCCAGCCGGCCTGCCCGACCGTGCGCTCGACCGAGGCCGGCGACAGGCGGTCGCAGACGCTGTGCAGCGCCTCCTGCAGCGCCGCGAGCATCGCGACCTCATGCGCCCTGATGTCGGAGAAGGCCTGCTCGACCGCCGCGTCGCCGCGGATGAAGCCCGGGATCTCGACGCAGAGGAGCGTGTGCATCGCCTCCTTCGCGTCCAGCGTGAACTTCAGCGGGTTGTTGCCGGAGCGCTCGATCATCGTGCGCTCGAGGCCGAATTCCTGTTTCGCCAGCTGGCGGGCCGAGAGGATGCCGTGCAGCCCGGCGACGGAATGCGCCAGCATCCGCCCCGCCCGGTCCATCATGGTGGTGAGGTCGGCCGAAGCGACATCCGCCTGTGACAGGCCGCAGGCGGCAAGGAAGGCCGCCACGGCACGACTGGCGTCGTCGCCGGGAACAGCGGCCGGCGGGTTTGCCACAGGCCGAGCGGGTGGTGGGTCCTGCCGTGTCTCCGGCTGCTGCTGCGGCGGCGCCTCGAGAATGTCGTCGTCCGGAGGGGTGATGATGTCGACCTTGGTGAAAGCCGGCGCGGCCGCCGCGGCCGAGGCGATGCCGAGCTCCGCCATCAGGTCCCAGTCATCGGGGATCGCCTCGACGCCGGATTTGGGCTGCACGAAGACGACGGCATGCTCCGGCACATGGTCGGCATAGGCCTTCGGCTTGCGGACCGCCGCCCAGTCGTCCTCCGGCGGATCCAGCGGCGCGCCGAAATCCGATCCCGGCACCGGCAGCAGGTCGCCCTCGATGTCGCCGAGCAGCGGCTCCTCGCGCCGGCTGGTCGTGGCGCCCGGAACGCGACCGTAAACACCGCCCAGCGCCGGGCCCATCTGCACCGTGCCGAGGAAGCTCAGCTCCTCCGGCGGCGGCACGGTGCGCTCCGGCTCGTCGGCCTCGACAACGGCGGGGGTCGAGCCCGGCGCCGCGATGACGTCGATGCGGTAGCTGCCGATCTGGATGACGTCGCCGGCCTTGAGCGCCACCGGCACCTCGCGCGGCAGCGCCTCCGACTCGTCGTTCAGGAAGGTGCCGTTGCGGCTGCGGTCGATCAGGACGAAGCGGCCCTCCGCCGGCTCGATCGAGCAGTGGTGCTTGGAGATGGTCTGCTGCGCGTCGCGCAGGACCAGGCCGTTGTCGTCGGCCCGGCCGATGGTCAGCGCGTCCTCGGCCTCGACCAGACCGTCGGATCCGACGGTCTCGGGCAGGCTGGAGTCCGGGCTGTCTACGCGTAGGACGAGGGCCATGGGGGACACCTGGTCGGTTGCGGGTTGCTACTGGCCACGGATGGCCCAGAGCGCCATTTCGAGATTCGGGAACTCGCCGGCGACGTGCAGCGCCAGGCCGCCGGAATGGCGCATGTCCTTCCAGAACGGGCTCTGCTGATCGACCTCGAAATAGGTCACCCCGACATGGAAGGGGATCTGCCGCGGCGCCACCGGCAGCGGGTTGATGATGATCCCCGGCAGCGCGACGTTGACGAGCTCCTTGATCTTCTCGGCCGGGCCGATCTTGATCTGGGTCGGGAATTCGCGGCGCAGCCGGTCGACCTCGACATCGGCGCGGGCGGCCAGCACGAAGGTCGCGGTCGTGAACAGCGAGCGGTCGGCGACCTCGGCGATGTGGACGCCGTATTTGTGCTGCTTGAGCGGCACCGGCACCGCCGTCTGCTCCAAGACGGCGCTGAGCGACGCCCGGATCGACTGGATCACCGGCCGGAAGCTGAGCGCGAGGTCCTCGTGCTTGTAGCCGCCGAAGGCCGGCGGCCGCTTCTCGGTCCGGGCATAGGTGGCGAGCTCGCCGGCGAGCTGGACCATCAGGCCGTACAGCGACTCCGGATGCACCACCGCGGCGCCGGAGAGATGGGAGAAATAGGGCTCGTAGCGGTTGATCGCCTGCAGCAGCAGGAAGTCGGCGATCTCGGCCACGCCGCGCGTGCCCGACTGCGACACCCGGGCGGCCAGCGCCTCGCCGCGGTGATGCAGCAGGCCGGTGATCTCGGTGATGAAGTTGGCGAGGATGCGGGAGCCGGCGCAGTCCAGCGTCGGCGGGATGTGGGTCTCGTCGAGCACCACCTGCCGGTCGGCCCGGACCTCGACCAGCCGGGCGATCGGCAGGCAGGAGAAGCCGGCCCGGTCCGCCCCGTCCGGCAGCAGCTGGAAGCGCAGCCGCGCCACCTCGATCGAGGCACCGTCGCGCTCGCCGGCATTGGTGTCGACCAGGTCCTGGTCCGCGACCGCGAAGCGGATCGGCACGTCGGTCGCCGCGCGCCCGTCGGTCTCGACCGCCCCGGGCTGATACAGCGGCATGGCCAGGTGGATCAGCGAATCCCGCAAATGCTCCGGCACCTCATAGGGGATCGGCTGGTCGGCGTCGTCGGGGATGCTGAACGGCGTGCCGTCCTCCATCACGCCGCGGGCCGTCTCGATCGCGATCTTGCCGAGGCTGAGCATCTCGCGGTTCAGCCGCAGCTCGGTGACGCCCCAGCCATAGCCGCGCAAGGCGGCCGTGCGGCTGCGGACGAGCTTTTCGACATAGCGGTCGCTCTGCTGGAAATGCTGCGGCCGGAGGAACAGCCCTTCCGACCAGACGACCCTGTTGTCCCAAGACATCCTGCGCTCCGCTTCATCCGAGGCCGCCCGGGGACGGGCCGGCGATCAGGAATGCGGACACTCTGACGGCTTCAGGCGCGCCCTTCGCATGCGCAGTTGATATCCGGTCATTCGGGATCGGGATGCGGCGCACGCGCCGCAACATGCCCGCATATCAATCGCGCATGCAGTACGGCGCCGAGGCTTCGCTAGATTTCTGAAATCGAACGACCGCCCCTTCCCCCGGATCTTCTTGGCTTTACTGCCGGGACCCGAAGGTGGCGCGAGCCGGAAAGCCCCAGCGGCGGACATGCAGTGACGGACATGGTGATGCTCGACGCAGATCATCTGCTGAAGCCGGTCGACGACAGCGACGCATGCGGCGAGGCCCTCGACTACGATCTGGGCTTCCTCGAGCTCGAGATGGCGTCGCAGGGCAAGCCGGGCCAGCAGATCGGCGATGCCGTGGTGGCCGAGGAGCCGCCCGACTGGCGCGAGGTCTGGCGGCTGGGCCTCGACCTCGCCGGCCGCAGCAAGGACCTGCGCATCGGCGTGCTGCTGGCGCGCTCGGCCCTCAACCAATCCGGCTTCTCCGGCCTCCGCGGCGGCCTCGAGCTGCTCGCCGGCTATGTCGAGCAGTTCTGGCCGGACCTGCATCCGCGGCCGGATGCTGAGGATGGCGACGACCAGACCGTGCGCCTGAACACCCTGGCCAATCTGTGCGACCCGGCCGGGCTGATGGCGGAGATCCGCCTGGTTCCGCTGACCGCGTCGCGGCAGTTCGGCAACTTCACGCTACGCGACTGCATCGAGGCGCAGCGGCCCGGCGAGATCGACCTCGCGGCGGTCGAGCGCGCCTTCGGCGACACCGATCCCGGCCAGCTCGATCGGGCTGGCGCCGATCTCGACGCCGCCCTGGCCGCCGCGATCCGCCTGGATGCCGGCATCAAGCAGCGCGTCGACATCACCGAGGCGGTCCGCTTCGATCCGCTGATCGCGTTGCTGCGCCAGGCCAAGGAACTGGTCGACGCCCACAGGCCCAGCGCCGCGCCGGCGGCCGAGGCGTCCCCGGAAGCGGCGGCCCCCGTGGCCGCCCTGTCCGGCGAGATCCGCGACCGCAACGACGTCATCGGCTCGCTCGACCGGATCTGCCGCTGGTATCGGGCGAACGAGCCGGCCAGCCCGGTGCCGGCCCTTCTGGAACGGGCGAAGCGGCTGGTTTCCAAGGACTTCATGGCTCTGCTCCTGGAGCTCGCGCCCGAGGGCGCCGCCCATTACCGCTCGATCGCCGGCCTGGCGGCCGACGAGAGCCCCTGACGACCGGAGCCGCCCCACACAAGGAGAATGAGAGATGGCAAAGGCGAGCAGTCAAAAATTCATCGCGCGCAACCGGGCGCCCCGGGTCCAGATCGAATACGACGTCGAGACCTACGGCTCGAACAAGAAGGTGCAGCTGCCCTTCATCGTCGGCGTCATGTCGGATCTCGCCGGCAACCCGACCGAGCCGCTGCCCCCGGTGGCCGAGCGCAAGATGATGGAGATCGACATCGACAATTTCGATGATCGGCTCCGGTCCGTGAAGCCGCGGGTGGCGCTGCGGGTGCCGAACCGGCTCACCGGCGAAGGCCAGCTGGCGGTCGACCTGACCTTCGAGAGCATGGAGGATTTCTCGCCGGCTGCGGTGGCGCGCAAGGTCGACAGCCTGAACCGGCTGCTCGAGGCCCGGACGCAGCTGTCCAACCTCCTGACCTACATGGACGGCAAGAACGGCGCCGAGGAGCTGGTCGCGCGCCTTCTCGCCGACCCCGCGCTGCTCAGCGCCCTCGGCCACGCGCCGAAGCCCGAAGCCCCCGAGGAGAAGACGGACGCGCTTCCGTCCCCGGCCCCAGAGACGGAGGAGAACTGACCATGTCGTCCGCAGTCACCAGGTCCGCCGAGGCGCAGGCCGCCCCGGCCACCACGGTCGATCCCGGCGATTTCGCCAGCCTGCTGCAGCGCGAGTTCAGGACCCGCTCGGACCAGGCCCAGGAGGCGGTGGAGACCGCCGTCCGGACGCTGGCCGAGCAGGCCCTGCGCGACACCTCGGTGATCAGCGACGACGTCGTCGACACCATCCAGTCGATCATCGCGTCGATCGACGAGAAGCTGTCGGCGCAGATCAACGAGATCCTGCACCATGAGGAATTCCAGCAGCTGGAATCGGCCTGGCGCGGCCTGCACCACCTGGTCTTCAACACCGAGACCGACGAGACGCTCAAGATCCGCGTCTTCCCGATCTCGAAGAAGGAGCTGTCCCGCACGCTGCGCAAGTACAAGGGCATCGCCTGGGACCAGAGCCCGCTGTTCAAGAAGATCTACGAAGAGGAATACGGCCAGATCGGCGGCGAGCCTTATGGCTGCCTGATCGGCGACTACTACTTCGACCACAGCCCGCCGGATGTCGAGCTGCTGTCGGCGGTGTCACAGATCGCGGCGGCCAGCCACGCGCCGTTCATCTCCGCCGCCTCGCCGCACCTGCTGCAGATGGACTCCTGGCGCGAGCTGGCCAATCCGCGCGATATCACCAAGATCTTCCTGACGCCGGAGCACGCCGCCTGGAGGTCGTTCCGCGACGGCGAGAACTCGCGCTACGTGGCGCTGACCATGCCGCGCACCCTGGGGCGCCTGCCCTATGGCGCCAAGACCAACCCGGTCGACGAATTCGCCTTCGAGGAGGAGTCGGACGGCGGCGACAGCGCCAAGTATCTGTGGACCAACGCCGCCTATGCCATGGGCGTGAACATCACGCGCTCGTTCAAGCTGTATGGCTGGCTGTCGCGGATCCGCGGCGTCGAATCCGGCGGCCTGGTCGAGGACCTGCCGGTCCACACCTTCCCCAGCGACGACGGCGGCGTCGACCTGAAATGCCCGACCGAGATCGCGATCAGCGACCGGCGCGAGGCCGAGCTGTCCAAGAACGGCCTGCTGCCGCTGCTGCACCGGAAGAACACGGATCTCGGCGTCTTCATCGGCGCCCAGACCGTCAACAAGCCGATCAAGTACGAGGACCCGGACGCCTCGGCCAATGCCGAGCTGAGCGCCCGGCTGCCCTACATCTTCGCGACCTGCCGCTTCGCCCATTACCTGAAGTGCATGGTCCGCGACAAGATCGGCACCTTCAAGGAGCGGCACGAGGTCGAGGAGTGGCTGAACCAGTGGATCCAGGGCTATGTCCACCCGTCGCCTGAGCTGGGCAGCGAGGAGAGCAAGGCGCAGCAGCCGCTGTCCTCGGCCGAGGTCAAGGTCGAGGAGGTCGCCGACAACCCCGGCTACTACACCGCCCGGTTCTACCTGCGGCCGCACTACCAGCTCGAAGGCCTGACCATCTCGCTGCGGCTGGTCTCGCGCCTGCCGTCGGCCCGCAAGGCCTGACGATCCGCTCCATCGGCGGAAGGAGGTCGCATGCGGCACAGCTGATCGCCCCCGACAGACTCCAACCCATTCCAAACCACCAGATGAAGGAAGACGAACATGGCGTTCGACGCGGTCATGGTGTTCACCCAGGCGTCCAAGGACGGCATCCAGCCCAAGGGTGAATCCCTCATCCTGAAGGACGGCATCACGCTGGCCGACGAGTGGAGCTTCTCGCTCGAGAACAAGCTCAACATCGGCCCGCACACCAGCGGCGCCGGCTCCGGCAAGGCCGAGTTCGAGGTCTTCACCGTCAAGAAGCAGGTGGATACCGCCTCGCCCTATCTGTACGTGGCCTGCGGCCGCGGCGCCCATTTCAGCAATGTCGACCTGAAGCTGTTCAAGGCGACCGGCTCCGGCACCAGCACGTCCGGCACCAACCTGTTCCTGCACTGGACCTTCAACATGCTGGCCGTGGAGAAGGTCGAGTGGTCCTACGCCGAGGAGGCGCCGGAGGAGACGGTCACCTTCCGGTTCGGCGCCTGCAAGGTCATCTACTACAAGCAGAACGACAAGGGTGCCCTGACGAAGCAGGGCGAGGGCATCTGGAACCAGATCGCCAACAGCACCGACTTCACCAAGCTCGTCGCCTGACGGCGTCGCGACCGGCCGGTGCCCCGGCCGGTCGCCCTTCCCCCGACCCTACCCACCCAGGTGAATCATGGCCCGAGCCGTCAAGCGGGACCTGGTCCAGCCGTCGCTTCTCGACCGGCTGACCGACGACCAGCCGCGCAGCGCGACCGAGGCGCAGGACCGGCGCAGCTTCTCGGTGCGCCAGCTGCGGGAGGTGATCCTGCGCGACATCTCCTGGCTGTTGAACACCAATCAGCTGGCCGCGACCGTCGACCTTCAGGCCTATCCCCATGTCGCCGCCAGCACGCTGAACTACGGCATCTGGCCGCTGGGCGGGCACATCCGCGAAGGCGTCGATGCCAGCGCCCTGCGGCAGGAGATCCTCGCCAGCCTGCACCGGTTCGAGCCGCGGCTGCTGCCCGACAGCCTGAGGGTGACGGCGATCGAGGACGGGCAGGACATCGGCTCGCTCCATTTCAAGATCGAGGCCGACCTCTGGGCCCATCCGGTGCCGCTGCGCATGGTGATGCGCACCGAGGTCGACCGTGAGCTCGATGTCGTCCGCGTCGTCGAGATGCGCGCGGAGGCCAGCTGATGGATCCCCGGCTGCTGCGCCTCTACAATGACGAGCTCGCCTATATGCGCGACATGGGGGCCGAGTTCGCGCGCTCCTTTCCCAAGGTCGCCGGCCGGCTCGGTATGGAGACGACCGAGGTCGCCGACCCCTATGTCGAGCGGCTGCTCGAAGGCTTCGCCTTCATGGCGGCGCGGGTGCAGTTGAAGCTGCAGTCGCGCTTCCCCGATTTCACCCAGCATCTGCTCGAGCTGGTCTACCCGCATTTCCTGCCGCCGGTGCCGTCGATGGCGATCGTCCGGTTCGAGCCGGACCCGGAGGCCGGGCGGCTGGAGAACGGCTACCTGGTGCCGCGCGGCACCAAGCTGCTGAGCCAGCTCGCCCCCGGCGCCGTCACCCATTGCGAGTTCCGCACCGCCCATGACGTCCAGCTGTGGCCGGTGGTGGTCAGCGCGGTCGACTACTACGCCACGCCGGGGCAGCTCTCGGCCCTGCACCTGCCGGGCCGCCAGTCGGTGAAGGCGGCGCTGCGCCTGCGGCTGCGGACCACCAACGGGCTGCCCTTCAACAAGCTGGCGCTGAAGGCGCTGACGCTGCACCTGACCGGGCCCGGCGGCATTGGCGCGATCCTGGCCGAGCAGCTGGTCGCCGACATCCGCGCCATCGTCGCCCGGCCGCTGAGCCGGCCGGTGCCCTGGCAGGAGACGATCCCGCGGCAGGCGCTGCGGCAGGTCGGGCTGGAGCCGGGGTCGTCGCTGCTGCCCGAGGTGCCCCGCTCCTTCGACGGCTACCGCCTACTGCAGGAATATTTCGCCCTGGCGGACCGGACCCTGTTCGTCGAGCTCGGCGGACTGGCCGACGCGGTGGCGCTGTCGACCACCGAGGAACTCGAGATCGTGTTCGCGCTCGGCCGCGCGGAGCCGCGGCTGGAGCGCCATCTCGGCCCGCAGAACATCGCCCTGTTCGCGACCCCGGCGGTCAACCTGTTCGAGCGCCAGGCCGACCGGATCCATGTCAGCGACAAGCATTACGAGCACCATGTGGTGGTCGACCGGATCCGGCCGCTCGACATCGAGCTGCATTCGATCCTGGAGATGAGCGGCGAGGGCGAGAGCAACGACGCGGCCCCGCTGCCGTTCCTGCCCTTCTACAGCATCCACGAGCATGGGCGGCGCGAGCAGCATTCCAGCTACTACACCGTACGGCGCGAGCAGCGCCTGCTGTCCGAGCACCAGCGCCTGCACGGCACGCGGACCGGCTATATCGGCAGCGAGACCTTCGTCTCGCTGGTCGACCGCCAGGCCGCTCCCTATTCGGCCGATCTGCGCCAGCTGTCGCTGCGCTGCCTGTGCTCGAACCGGGACCTGCCGCTGCTGCTGCCGGTCGGCCGGGGCGAGACCGACTTCACGCTCGAGATCGGCGCCCCGGTGACCGGCGTCCGCTGCCTGTCGCTGCCGAGCCGGCCGCGGCCATCCTTCGCCAATGGCGACGTCGCATGGAAGCTGATCAGCCATCTGTCGCTGAACTACCTGTCGATCACCAATTCCGACCGGGCCGATCACCAGGGCGCCGAGGCGCTGCGCGAGCTGCTGCGCCTCTACATTGATCCGGACGACGCCTCCGCCGCGCGGCAGATCGACGGCATACGCGAGGTCCGGTCGAAGGCCGTGGTCCGGCGCCTGCCGGGCGGCGGGCAGGCCGCGGTGGCGCGCGGGATCGAGATCGGCGTCACTTTGGACGAGGCGGCCTTCGAGGGCGTCGGCACCTTCCCCCTGGCCTCGGTGCTCAACCAGTTCTTCGCCAAATACGTCTCGATCAACGGCTTCACCGAGATGGTGCTGTCGACCCTGCAGCGCGGGGAAGTGATGCGATGGCCGCCGATGATCGGCCGCCGGGCGGTGGTGTGATGCCGGACGCGCTCGACAGCTTCCTCGGTGCGGTCGCGGCCGAACCGCATGATTTCGACGTGTTCCAGGCGCTGCGGCGGATCGATGCCCTCAGCCCGGATCGCCCGCGGCTGGGGGAATCGAGCCGGCCGGGCTCGGACCCGGTGCGGATCGGGCAGCAGCCGGCGCTGGCGTTCCCGACCCGGCCGATCGCGGGCCTGACCGAGGCCGAGGAGGACGGGCCGGCCCGGCTGGCCACCTATGTCTTCGGGCTGTTCGGGCCGAACGGTCCGCTGCCGCTGCATCTGACCGAATACGCCCATCTGCGGCAGCACAACGCCGCCGACGAGACGCTGGTCCGCTTCGCCGACATCTTCCACCACCGCATGGCCTCGCTGTTCTTCCGCGCCTGGGCGGAGAGCGAGCCGACGGTGAGCCACGACCGGCCGCAGCAGGACCGTTTCGCCCTGCAGCTCGGCGCCCTCGCCGGCCTCGGCATGGAATCGCTGCAGGGCCGCGACGCGATGCCCGATTTGGCCAAGGTCCATTTCACCGGCCGGCTGGCCTCGCACACCCGCAACGCCGAGGGGCTGGGCGCCATCCTGGCCAGCTTCTTCGCGGCACCGGTCGAGATCCGCGAATTCGTGCCGAAATGGGTCCAGCTGCCGCGCGACGCGCTGTGCCTGCTGGGCCGCGAACCAGGCACTGGCACGCTGGGCAGCACCGCCACCGCCGGCGCCCGGATCCAGGTCTATCACCACCGCTTCCGGATCGTCATCGGCCCGCTGGAGCTGGCCCAGTACGAGCGGCTGCTACCCGGCGCCCCCGGTCTCGACAAGATGGCGCAGACCGTCCGCAACTACCTCGGCGACGAGCTGGACTGGGAGGTCAACCTGGTCCTGCGCCGCGACGAGGTGCCGGCGGTCCGGCTGGGCCGCAGCGGCAAGCTCGGCTGGACCGGCTGGATGGGCAAGCGCCGGTCGCGCCGCCACGCCGACGACCTGACGACGACCCCGCCCCGTCCCGGCCCGACGGAAGCGGCATCCCCCGAAACAGCCTCGTGGAGTCCGTGATGACGGGCATCAGCCGCCGCAACCTGTTCAGCAAGCTGAACGCGCCCTGCTACGCCGCGATCGAGAGCGCCACGGCGTTCTGCAAGCTGCGCGGCAACGCGTATGTCGAGCTGGTCCACTGGCTGCACCAGCTGAACGAGGTCGCCGATTCCGATTTCGGGCGGATCCTGCGCAGCTTCGGCGTCGACCCGGGCATCCTGGCGCGCGACCTGACCCGGGCATTGGACCGGCTGCCGCGGGGCGCCACCGCCGTCTCAGACCTGTCGCAGCACATCGAGGACGCGACCCAGGAGGCCTGGCTGGTCGCGACCCTGGCCTTCGGCGACGACCGCATCCGCTCCGGCCATCTGCTCTATGGCTGCCTGTCGAGCCGCCCCCTCAGCCATGCCTTGCTCGCGATCTCGCCCGAATTCGGCAAGCTGGCGCTGGACCGGCTGCGCGACGGCTTCGAGGCGATCACCCGCGGCTCGCCCGAGGCCACGGCCGCGCAGGCACCGGTGGAGGCGGCGGGCGAAGCATCGCCGGCGGCTCCCGGCGGGCGCGGCGGCGCCCTGGCGCGCTACACCGTCGACCTGACCGCGAGCGCCAGGGCCGGCAAGCTCGACCCGGTGATCGGTCGCGACCCCGAGATCCGGCAGATCATCGACGTGCTGATGCGGCGGCGGCAGAACAACCCGATCCTGACCGGTGAGGCTGGCGTCGGCAAAACCGCCATCGTCGAAGGCCTGGCCCTGCGTATCGTCGCCGGCGAGGTGCCGGCACCGCTGCGCGACGTCGCCCTGCACGCGCTGGATCTCGGCCTGCTGCAGGCCGGCGCCGGGGTGAAGGGCGAGTTCGAGCAGCGGCTGCGCGACGTCATCGCCGAGGTCCAGGCGGCGCCCCATCCGGTGATCATGTTCATCGACGAGGCGCACACCCTGATCGGCGCCGGCGGCCAGGAGGGCACCGGCGACGCCGCCAACATGCTGAAGCCCGCTTTGGCCCGCGGCACGCTGCGGACCATCGGCGCCACCACCTGGGCCGAGTACAAGCGGTACATCGAGAAGGACCCGGCGCTGAGCCGGCGCTTCCAGGCCATCCCGGTGGCCGAGCCGGACGAGCCGCAGGCCGTCACCATGATGCGCCGCATGGTGCAGGCGCTGGAGAAGCATCACGGCGTCGAGATCCTGGATGAGGCGGTGGCGGCGGCGGTCGCGCTGTCGCGGCGCTACATCCCCGCCCGCCAGCTGCCGGACAAGTCGCTGAGCCTGCTGGACACCGCCTGCGCCCGGGTCGCCGTCAGCCGCCATGCCCGCCCCGACCGGCTGGAGCATGAGCGGCAGCGGATCGACGCCCTGACGCTGGAGCTGGAGATGCTCGGCCGCGAGGAGGCCGATGGCGGCGATGTCGGGAAGCGCCGGGCGGAGGTGGAGGAGGCGCTGGAAGAGGCCAGGCAGGAGGCGGCGCGGCTCGACGTCCGCTGGCAGGCCGAGCGCAGCCTGGTCGAGGAGATCCAGCGGGCCCGGGCCGCGCTCCGCGCCGACGGCGACGCTGCCGATCCGGCCGAGCTGCGGCAGCTCGACGGCGAATGGCGCGAGATCCAGGAGGAGGCGCCGCTGGTGCTCGACCGGGTCGACCGCAACGCCGTGGCCGCCGTGGTGCAGGACTGGACCGGCATCCCGGTCGGCCGGCTGCTGAAGGACGAGGCCACCACCCTGCTGTCCCTCGCCGATTCCCTGGGCCGGCGCGTCGTCGGCCAGGACCACGCCATGGAGGCGATCGCCCAGCGGGTGCAGACCAGCCGCGCCGGCCTGGACGATCCGGCCAAGCCGATCGGCGTCTTCCTGCTGTGCGGCCCGTCCGGCGTCGGCAAGACCGAGACGGCGCTGGCTCTGGCCGAGACGCTGCTGGGCGGCGAGAGCAACCTGATCACCATCAATATGAGCGAGTTCCAGGAGGCGCACACCGTCTCCTCGCTCAAGGGCGCCCCGCCCGGCTATGTCGGCTACGGCCAGGGCGGCGTGCTGACCGAGGCGGTGCGCCGGCGGCCGCATGCGGTGATCCTGCTCGACGAGATCGAGAAGGCGCATCCGGACGTCCACGAGATCTTCTTCCAGGTCTTCGACAAGGGCGTGATGGAGGATGGCGAGGGTCGCAAGATCGACTTCCGCAACACGCTGATCCTGCTGACCTCGAATGTCGGGGGCGAGCAGATCGCGCGGCTGTGCGCCGCCGAGGCTCGGCCGGAGCCGGAGGTGCTGGAGAGCGCGCTGCACCGGCCGCTGCGCGAGGTCTTCCCGCCGGCCCTGCTGGGCCGGATGACACTCGTCCCCTACTACGCGCTGAGCGACGGCATGCTGGACCGCATCGTGCGCCTGCGGCTGGACCGGATCGCCGACCGGATGATGCAGGCCCACAAGGTGCCGCTGACCTGCGACGACGCCGTGGCCGAGCTGATCGCCCGGCGTGCGCGCCAGGTCGACAGCGGCGGCCGCATGGTCGACGCCATCCTGACCAGCACGCTGCTGCCGGCGATCAGCCGGCACATCCTGGCCGAGCAGCGGGACGGCCGGCCGGTCGGCGCGCTGCACATCGGCGTGCGGGACGACGCCTTCCACTACCAGTTCGACGGCGGCCTGCCGGCCGCATCCCTGCAGCCCAGCGACTAGGCGACATCACCATGCCCCTGTCGACGATCGAAACCCTGCTGAAGGACAACCGCTTCGCGGCGGTGACCTCGGCCGCCTTCCAGCTGAACGAGGTCTATCTCCGGCGGCTGAGGGGCGTCGAGCGGCTCGGCGAGCCCTTCCTCTACGAGGTGACGCTCGCCAGCCCCGACCCGATCCAGGGCTTCGCCAAGGTGCCCGGCCAGACCCTGACCGCCGGCCTCAAGCTCAAGGGCACGGCGACGCGGTACTTCCACGGCATCGTCACCCGGTTCCAGTATGTCGGCCTGGACGACACCGAGCGCCTCAACTACGTGGCGGAGGTGCGGCCCTGGCTGTCGCTGCTCGAATACCGCCGCAACAGCCGGATCTTCCAGAACAAGACCAGCATCGAGATCATCACCACGATCTTCCGGGAGCACAACGGCACCTTCAAGAACAAGACCACCGGGAGCCTGCCGCGGCGCCCTTTCTGCGTCCAATACGACGAGACCGACCTGGCCTTCGTCAGCCGGCTGATGGAGCAGGACGGGATCTACTATTACTTCGAGCATGCGGAGAACCGGCACGAGCTGGTGCTGGTCGACAACGCCTCGAGCCACCAGCCCTGCACGCCGCAGGTGGTGGAGACCCACCACAATCTGCGGCCGGCCCGCAACCTCCACCAGGACGACCTGATCCTGCGCTGGGAAGAGGTGGTGTCGATGCAGCCGGACAGCATCGTCATGCGTGACTACGACCATGAGAAGCCGACGGCGAACCTCGACGCCGTGGCACGAACCCCCGCCGTGAAGGTCGGCGGCATCCCGCCGCGCAAGACCCTGGCGGGCGCCGCCCCCGGGCGACCCGGCGGAACGCCGGTCGCGCCTGTGGCGGCGGTCAAGACGACGACGGCCCCCGGCAGCCCCTCGTCGACGCAGGAGAGCTTCGTCTATCCGGGCCGCTACATCGAGAAGAAGGACGGCGATTTCTATGCCAGGATCCGGGCCGAGGAGCTGGCCTGCAGCGCCTATCGCGCGCGGGTCGAGAGCACGGCGCGGCAGATCACGACCGGATCGATCTTCACCGCGGCGAATCCCTTCTATTACGGCGATGTCGATTCCCGCCCCAAGCCCACCGAGCGGTTCCTGGCGGTGGGCAACGAGTTCACGGTCGTCGGCGAGGTCGGAGAGGTCGCCGACGGGCCGGGGAACGCCGTCGACGCCAGCGACCGCTTCCTCTACCGCAGCATGGTCGAGATCATCCCGGCGACCACCCAGTACCGCCCGCTGCGCCGCACGCCGGCGCCGGTCATTCAGGGGCCGCAGACGGCGCTTGTCGTCGGCCCCAAGGCCGACACGATCACGACCGACAAGCTCGGTCGCATCAAGGTCCAGTTCTTCTGGGACCGCGAGGGCAAGAAGGACGAGAACAGCTCCTGCTGGATCCGGGTGGCCCAGAGCTGGGCCGGCAAGGGCTTCGGCGGCCTGATCATCCCGCGCATCGGCCAGGAGGTCGTGGTCGACTTCATCCACGGCAACCCGGACTGGCCGCTGGCGACCGGGGTCGTCTACAACGCCACCAACCTGCCGCCCGAGACCCTGCCGGCGGACAAGACGCGCTCGACCTTCCGGACGCACACCGACCGCGGTGCGGTCGACGCCTATAACGAGCTGCGCTTCGAGGACAGGCGGGACCGCGAGGAGGTCTGGCTGAAGGCGCAGAGGCAGTACAACGTCAAGGTGCTGCAGAAGCACGCCATCGATGTCACGGAGAAGTTCGTCCTCACCACCGGGGCGGCCACCGAGGAGAAGACATCGGCGATGCCGTCCCTTCCCGGGCAGCAGGCAAGCTCCCGCATCGAGGTCACGCCGGACAGGATCAGGTTCCTGGTCAAGGGCGCCAAGGACTGGCAACTCCTGGAGCTCGGCCCGGACGGCCTCATCATCCTCGCCGACGGCTTCTCGATGATCACCGCCGAAAAGGCCGAATCCTTTCCGCCGATCCTGCCCGGCCGGCCGCCGAAGGAGGCCTCCAAGGCCAAGCTGGAACTGGGCATGGAGATGAGGCAGGGCCTCGAGCCCGGGATCGGAGAGGACAGCCCCGGCAGCAAGGTCTTCGGCGCGGCGTAGCGCCATGTCCCATCGCACGGAGGGGTGAGCGCAATGCGCCGTCGGGCATGCATCGCGGGCTGCATCCTGGCCCTGCTCGCCGGCCTGGCGGCGATCCATGTCTCGAACCACCGCGTCGCCGACCGTGCGCGCGCCGCGATCGAGGCCGCGCAGGCGGCGACGCCTGCGCCCGACGCGGCGCCGGAGGATCCGGCGGCCGCGCTGCCGGCCCTCGACGCGCTGGCCGCCTCGCCGTTGGCGGCTCCTGAGCCCCTGCCCTGGTGGCGGCAACTGAGCCTGAACGCCGCGCCGCTGGAGGATCTCGCCGCCGCGACCACCGGGCTCGACCGCGAGTTGCTGCGGGAGGCGTTCCTGCATCGCCTGGCGCAACGGATCCTGGCCCGGATCGACCAGCCGGATGTTGGCTCGGACCTCGCCTTCGACGGGCTGAAGGCGGCGCTGGCCATCGGCGGCACCGGCCCGCGGCAGGACGGGCTGATCCGGCTCTGGGCGTCGACCGACTGGTCGATGACTGCCCCGGACGCGCTGCGCCAGGCCCTGGTGGTGCAGCTCGACCGCGCCCTCGCCGCCGAGCCGCGCCTCGCCCCTGCGCTGGACATGGCGGTGGTGGAGCGGATCCGAGCCCGGCTGCGCGGCGAGCCGCTGTCGGCCCGGGCCTATGCTGCGATCCGCACCTCGGATGCCGCCCAGGGCCTGCCGCCCTTCCGCGCCGACCTCGTGCTCGGGGCGGACAGCTGGGCGGTGCGGCGCCGGTCGGGCGCCTCGCTGGCCACGCCGATTCCCGGGCTGCTCACCGCCGACGGCTTCCACCGGGTGGTCGTGCCGGCACTGACGGATCTGTCCGCCTCGCTCGGCTCCGACGACTGGGTGCTGGGCGCGGCGCCGTCGGGCGGCGGCGACCTGACCGCCGCCGTGCTGGCGCTCTATCTCGACGACGTGGCTCGCGCCTGGGATGGGCTGCAGGACGACCTCGCGCTGGTCCCCGCCACCGATCCGGAGACGGCGACCCATCTCCTCGCCGCGCTGACCCCGGCGCAGGGACCGCTGCTGCGCCTCGCCGTCGCCGCCCGCCGGGCCACGCTGTTCGACCGCGGCCAGGCCGACGACGCGGCCCTGGCGACCCTGGCGCGGAAGCTCGGCGGGCTGCGCCTGTGGACCGCCATCGACCGCCGCTATGCCTGGCTCGACGGTACGGAGCTGCAGGGCGCCCTGCTGCTCGACGACGCCATCCGCCGCTTCGTCGCGACCGCCGGCAGCATGCCCGCCGACACCGCGGCGCCGGCCGGGGCTCTCGACTGATGCCGCGGGACGTCATCGCCGAAGCCGAGGCCGCCGCCTCCGGCATCGTCGCCGGCGCCGCCGGTGCCGCGTGCCTCTGCCGCCCCGAGCTCGGGCTGTGGGCCGTGGTCGCGGCCGGGGCCGCGCAATCCCGCCGCCTGCTCGAGGATCTCGCCGCACTCGATGGCGCGGTTGACGAAGCGCAGCTGACGCGCATCGTGCGGCGGAAGACCGGCGTCTCGGCGATGATCGCCCTGCTGCGGCCGCCGCATCTGCTGTGCCTGCGCCTGGGCGGCGGCAGCGCCCATCGCCTGGGTCGGGCCGGCCTCGCCCCCCTCGCCCCGGACGCCGGGACGATCCGCGTCCGGCTGGACGCAGGGGACCGCGTCATCCTCGGCGCGCCGGCCGTCGCCGAGATCGTCGACAGGACCGCGCTATTGCTCGAACGGCTGCCGCCGGAGGCCGCCGCCCGGCTGCTGGTGCAGCGCGCCGGGGAAGCCGGCCGGCACGGCTGCGGGACGGTGGTGCTGGCGCTGCCCGACCGGCTGCCGATGGCGGCAAGACCCGTCGAGACCCCTGCGTCGGCCCCTCCGCCATCCCGCATCCGGCCGATGGCCGTCAGCGCCGCAGCGGCCCTGGCTTTGTCCTTCACCGCGGTGCTCGGCATCGCCGTCCTTCGGGATGCCCCCGAGCCGACGCTGCAGCGCCAGGTCGCGGAGGCGCCGTCCCAGGAGAGCGGACCGGTATCGGCGGATGAGGGCGACCTGGCTGCGGCCGACCGCCGCTTCGCCCAGACGGCGCGGCTGGCCGTCGCCGTCGCCGCGATCGACCGCACGCTGCAGCAGCTCGACCTGGCGCCGGCCGCGGAGGATCGCGACGCCGCGATCCGCCCCTTCTCTCCGGGGTCGATCGACGCGCAGGCCCGGGCGCTGGCGGCCCGCCTGCCCGGCTGGCCCTTGTCGGTGCCGCTGCGCGTGCCCTTGCGGCTGTCCAGCCCCTTCGGCTGGCGGGTCCATCCGGTGACCGGCGTTCCCACCCTGCATGCCGGGCTGGACCTGGTGGCGCCGGCGGGAACCCCGATCTACGCGACCGCCGACGGCCGCGTGCTGCGGGCCGGGCCGGCCGGCGGCTACGGCAACATGGTGGAGATCCAGCATGCCGACGGCCTGGTCACGCGATACGGCCACATGCAGTCGATCGCGGTGGAGGCGGGGCAGGAGGTGACGGCGGCCACGGTGATCGGCCAGCTCGGCTCGACCGGCGTGTCGACCGGCCCGCATTTGCATTACGAGATCCGGCGCGCCGAGCAGCCGGTCGACCCGATGCCCTTCCTGCAGGCCGGGCAGGCGCTGAAGTCGATGCTCGTCGCCGTCGCCGGGAACTGAAAGGGCGGCCCCAAGCCGCCCTCCATCCTTCTGTGGAACCGACCCGAGGCTCAACTTGCGCCGGGCGGAGTGACGACCGCGGCGGCGGGCGCGACGACGGGAAGGGCCTGCGCCGGCGCGAACACGCCAGTCCCGCCGACCTCGGCCGGTTTCGCCACGTCCCCGGTCTGCGCCGTCGTCCCGGGAACCGGCTGCCCGTCGCCGATGGTGTTGACCAGCCCGGAGACGGAGACGATCAGGCCGCTGAGGTCGTTGATCGTCGATGCCTGCTCGGTCCAGCCGGCGGTCTGATCGCCGGTGGAGATCCGGGCGCGGACCATGCCGCGGCGGACCTGGCTTTCCGCCTGCCGCAGCGCCGCATACTGCGCTGGGGTGCCGTTCTGGCCGAGATTGGCCCTGGCCTCGATCACCAGCTTCTTCAGAAAGCTCAGCCGCTGCTGCACCGTGTCCATCGCGCGGTCGAGCGTGACCCGCGATGACTGCGCCTTGCGGGCGATGACCTCGATCGGCAGCGTCGTGCTGGCGACCGGCGTCGCGGGCAGCGTGCCGGCGGCCGCGGCCCCCTTGCCGAATTGGGGAAACGGCTTCGGATCCGGCAGGCGATCGGCGCAGGCGGCGCAGAGCAGGCCCAGACCGAGCACGATCATCGGCGACTTGAGCGGAGACATGGGCAGCGCCTTCTCGAAGATTGCGGGAAGCCCGGCATCCTGATCCCGGCATCACCGCTGCGGAGCATGCGAAATCGACATGATCGTATCCGGGCGAAAGGCCGATGAATTCTGGCCCGCCCCCAGATCACGACGCATATTTCCTGGGAACAGCCCCGACCTGGAGGCACCTATGCCAATCGCAAAACGCGCCTTTGCGGTTCTTTTCTTCCTGTTATTGACGACGCCGGCCTCGATCGCGCAGCAGGTCGCAGCCGTTTCGGCGACACCGCCGGACCCGACGGCCCGGCCCTACTATCTGGCCGCCACCCTGACGGGGGCGTTCCGGACCGATCCGTTGCCGATCGGCGTCCTGGCCGGAGGGCGCATGTCGGTCGTGGGCCTGGCCGGCGACTGCGTCGGCAACATCACGCCGGAACGCCCCGATGCGACGATCGATCTCGAGGATGTCCCCGGCCCGGTGAATTTCTACGTGGCGGCGGGCACGGACACGGCGCTGGTGGTCCACACCCCCGCGGGGCAGTGGCTCTGCGCCGACGACAGCGAGGCGGGGGGCGTCAACCCGGCGATGACGATCAACGCGCCCGGGAACGGCTCCTACGCCGTCTGGGTGGCGTCGGTCGAGGCCCCCGACCGGCCGGTGCCGGCCGTGCTGGTCGTCAGCGAGCTGCCGCCGGTCTGGTAGCCGTGGTCATGACCGCCGATCCGATGCGTGACGCCGAGACGCCGCCGGCCGACGAGACGCGCCTGGTCGCACCGGCCGCGCCGAGCGCCTCGGCCGCACCGAGGGCCTCGGCCGCGCCAGGCGAGCCCGACGCCCCGGCCGCGCCGGCGGAGGACGGGCCGTCGCTGGCGCCGGGGACGGTGGTGCTGCACACCTACCGCATCATCCGGCTGATCGGCCGCGGCGGCATGGGCGAGATCTACCAGGCCGAGCACCGCGACCAGCGGACGCTGCATGCGATCAAGATCATCCGGCCCGACCTGGCCGGCGACGAGTCGATCGTCAGCCTGTTCCTGCGCGAGGCCGAGGCCCTGCGCAAGATCCGGCACGCGGCGATCGTCGCCTATGACGGCCTGTTCCGCGACTCAACCGGCCGACTGCATCTGATCATGGAGTATGTCGACGGCCCGTCACTGCGCGACCGGCTGCGCCAGGGACCGCTCGCGCCGCACGAGATCGCCCAGCTGCGCGACCGCCTGGCCGCCGGGCTGGCCGAGGCCCATGACAAGGGCATCTATCACCGCGATCTGTCGCCCGACAACGTGATCCTCGAGCATGGCCGGCTGGAGCAGGCGAAGCTGATCGATTTCGGCATCGCCCGCTTCGCCGACCCGAGCATGCGGACCCTGGTCGGCAGCCGCTTCGCCGGCAAGCTGTCCTGGGCCTCGCCGGAACAGATCGGGTTGTTCGGCGCCCAAGTCGACGGCCGGTCCGACATCTACAGCCTGGGCCTGGTTCTCGCCGCTGCCGCGCGCGGCCGGCCGCTGGAGATGGGCAAGACCATGATGGCCACGGTCGAGGCCCGCAAGACCACCCCCGATCTGGACGGCGTGCCGCCCGGCCTCGCCACCCAGATCACCCGCATGCTGGCCCCCGATCCGCGCGACCGGCCGCAATCGATGCGCAGCCTGGTCGACGAGGCGGAGCCCGACCGGCTCCGTTGGCTCGAACGCCTCCGATCGCGGCCGGCCCTCGGTGCCGCCCTGCTCCTCACTCTGATGGCCTTCGCCGGCGCGGGGTGGTGGTGGTCCGGTCCGGACTCTCCCCCGGCGGCACCCGCGCCGCTGCCGCTGATGTCGGCACCGCCGGGCGCGGCGGAGCCGGCGCAGGAGCTCGACCGCGAACAGCTGCCGCGGATCCTGACGCTGGCGCCGGCCGAGGTCTTCGCCGCCGGCCAGCGCTTCCTGACCGAAAAGCGCGACGCCGACACGGCGCTGGTGCTGTGGGAGGAGGCCTCGCGGCGCGGCAGCGGCGACGCGGCCTTCGGCATCGCGCAGTTCTACGACCCGAATGTCCGGACCACCGGCCCGAACCCATTCAGCGCCCCCAACCCGACCAGGGCGCGGGAGTTCTACGCCTTGGCCCTGCAGCGCGGCATCGGCATCGCCCGCGCCCGGCTGCAGGCCCTCGACAACGCGGAGTCCGCGCGATGACGATCCCAGCCTTCCGGCTCCGCCTCGCCACCCTGCTGGCCCTGGCCTGGCTGGCGGCCTTTGCCGCCCCGGCGATCGCCCAGGACCCGGCACCTTCGCCCGGCGCCCGCAAGCCGCTGCTGATGGCCGGCACGACGAGCCTGTGGCAGCGGGTGCTGACCCGCCCGGGCGCGCGGCCGTCCCAGTCCCCGGGCGGGCCGCCGGCCGAGGCCGAGATCCCGCCGCTGACCATGGTCTTCGTCTATGCCCGGGCGGCCGGCGACGGCGGCAACTGGCTCGAGGTCGGGCCCAACACCGGCGGCCAGACGCTGGGCTGGCTTCCCGAGGCCGAGGCGATCGACTGGAAGCAGACCCTGGTGGTGAACTTCACCAACCCGGTCAACCGCGACCGTGCTCTATTCTTCAAGGATTCCGCGCCGCTGCTGTCGATCATGGAAGCGCCGGATGCGGAGGCCCGAACCGCGGCGCTTCGGCAAGCGGCGGTTTCCGGAACGCTGCCGCCGGACAGCCCGATCGCGGCGATCGAGCCCTCGACCTGGATCGATCCGGCCAAGACGTTCTACCTGCTGCCGATCCTGAACTGGACCGATGGCTATTTCGCCAAGGGCTTCCCCGGCCTGGCCCTGCAGGTTGCGGCGACCTCGCTGCAGGAGACTGCAGACCCGCCACCGCAGGCGACCAACGCCGCCGACACGGCGCAGGTGATGGCCGGCTACCGCGCCGGCGTCGTCTTCGTGGTCGACACCACCGTGTCGATGGACCCCTATGTGGCGCGGACGCGCGAGACCATCCGCACCCTGATCGAGAAGCTGCACGCCGAGGAGGGCGACAAGCTCAGCCTCGGCCTGGTCGGGTTCCGCGACGTGCTCGATGACGGCCGCCCCGACGAGTACATCGCCAAGGTCTTCGCCACGCTGTCCGACGGGCTCGACCCGAAGGGGTTCCTCGACCGCTTCGACGCGGCCAAGGTCTCGCATGCCGACAACCGCGACTTCCGCGAGGATTCCTTCGCCGGGGTCAAGGCCGCGCTGGACGACATCGACTGGACCGGCGTGGCCGGGCGGCTGATCGTGCTGATCACCGACGCCAGCCCGCGCCGGGCCAACGACCCCTATTCCTCCACCCATCTCGACCCCGACCAGCTGCGGCTGCTGGCCCAGTCGAAGGGCGCCGCGGTGCTGGTGATCCACCTGAAGACCGCCGCCGGCAAGGACGACCACGCCGCCGCCGAGGACGCCTATCAGCCGCTGTCCGACTATCCCAATGTCGGCAGCCTGTACTTCCCGATCGAAGGGGGCGACCTGCGCACCTTCGGGTCGGTGATCGACCGGATCGCCGGGATCATGCTCGGCCAGATGCAGACGGCCGCGGAGGGCCAGGTGGCGCCCGCGGCGGATGCGCCTGCCGCCGCCGACACCAAGGCCGACGATCCGAGCCGGGAGGCGCTGGCCCGCACCGGGCTGGTCGGACGCGCCATGCAGCTCGCCTATCTCGGCCAGAAGGAGAACGGCCGCGTCCCGCGCCTGTTCTCGTCCTGGATCTCGGACCGCGACATCGCCAACCCGGCCCGCAAGGCGCTCGACGTGCGCGTCCTGATCACCAAGAACCAGCTGTCCGACCTGCAGACGACGCTCGCGGCGATCATCGATGCCGGCGAGGCGACGCGGGTGGCGCCGAACGACTTCTTCCGCCAGCTGCGCAGCGCCGCCGCGACCATGGCCCGGCGGCCGGAGGGCGTCGGCCAGGAGGAGTCGCGGCACCTGGCCGAACTCGGGCTGATCGGCGAATACCTCGAAGGCCTGCCCTATCGCAGCCGGATCATGGAGCTGACCGAGGATGACTGGCTGTCCTGGAGCTTCGGCCAGCAGCGCCAGTTCCTGGACGACCTGCAGGCCAAGGTGACGCTGTACCAGCAGATCTACGACAACACCGATTTGTGGATCGCGCTCGACGGCCAGCGCACCGGCGGCGAGGCGGTCTATCCGATGCCGCTCGATGCGCTGCCATGATCGGCCCGGCCCCCGTCTACACGCTGCGCGACGTGGTGCTGCGGCGCGGCGCCCGCACGGCCGGGTTCGAGCTGCATGTCAGCAACCTGGTGGTGCCGCGCAGCGAGATCCTGTTCCTCAACGGCCAGTCGGGATCCGGCAAGTCGACGCTGCTGGACCTGCTGGCAGGGACGCTGGCGCCGGACCGGGCAGAGACCTTCGAGCTGGCGGCCATCGGCCGTCCGCCGCTGGATCTCGCGGCGCTGTGGCGCCGGCGGCGGCGGGACGCGCTGGCCGCGCTGCGGGCGCGCAGCATCGGCTATGTGCTGCAGACCGGCGGCCTCCTGCCCTATCTCTCGGTGGTCGAGAACATCGCCCTGACCGCCCGCATCGCCGGGCGCTACGATCCCGGCCATGTGCGCGAGCTGGCGGACCGGCTGGGCCTCGGCCGGCTGCTCGGCCTCAAGCCGGACCGGCTTTCGGTGGGTGAGCGGCAGCGGGTCGCCATCGCCCGCGCCCTGGCCCATCGCCCGGACGTCCTGCTGGCCGACGAGCCCACCGCCTCGCTCGACCCGCCGACGGCCGACCGGGTATTCGCCCTGCTGGTCGAGACGGTCGAACGCTTCCGGACCACGGCCGTCATCGCCTCGCATGACTGGTCGCGCACCCAGGCCAGCGGGCGGCGGATCATCGGCCATGCCCTGCGCCGCGAGGACGACGTCGTGCGCGCCTATTTCTGGACCTGAGCCGATGACCGGACGCATCACCATGGCGGCGCGCCTCGCCACCCGGGATTTCGGCCATGACTGGCGCATCGCGCTGTGCCAGGTGCTCGGCCTGGCCGCGGTCCTCGCGCCCCTTCTCGTCCTGTTCGGGCTGCGCTTCGGCCTGATCGACACCATGGCCCAGCGCCTGATCGAGGACCCGCGCAACCGCGAGATCGTCCCCGCCGGCAGCGGCTGCTTCGGCGACGCAGTCTTCGCCGAGCTCGCCGCCCGGCCGGACGTCGCCTTCGTCACGCCGGCGACCCGCGCGATCGCCGCCGGCATCACCCGGCTGCGCAGCGAGGCGGGCGGCCGCACCCTGTCCGGCACGCCGATGCTGCCGACCGGCCGCGGCGACCCGATGCTCGGCGCGGCCGAGCCCCCGGCCGGCGCCGCGGTGGTGCTGACGCGGCGGCTGGCCGAATCCCTGGGCGTCGCCGAGGGCGGCCGGCTGGTCGCCGAGATCACCCGCCAGCGCGACGGCACGCTGGAGGCGCAGCGCATCCCGCTCACCGTCTCCGGCATCACCGACCAGCCGGTCTCGCCGGGCGAGGCGATCCTGGCGCCGCTCGACCTGCTCGTCGCCACCGAGGACTGGCGCGACGGCTACGCCGTCGACGACCGCGGCTGGTCCGGGGGGCCGCGGCCGCAGACCGAGCGCAGCTTCGCCCGGTTCCGCCTCTATGCCCGCTCGATCTACGACGTGGCCGGGCTGGAGGAGGCGTTCCGGCGCCAGGACATCGCGGTCCGCACGGCCGCGGCCGACATCGCCCAGATGCAGTCGCTCGACCGCAATCTCGGCGTCGCCTTCTGGCTGATCGCCGGCTGCGGCGGCTTCGGCTACCTGATCTCGCTGGCGGCCGGGCTGCGCAGCCATGTCGAGCGGAAGCGGCGCGACCTCGCCCTCTTGCGGCTGATCGGCCTGCCGACCCGCGCCCTGGTCGCCTTCCCGGTGACCCAGGCCGTTCTGATCGCGCTGCTCGGTCTCGTCCTCGGCGCCGCGGTCTTCCAGGGCGCCGCCACCGTGCTCAACACCACCTTCGCCACCGGCCTCCTGCCCGGCGAGCGCATCTGTCGGTTGCTGCCCGTCCACCTCGCCGTGGCCGCGGCGGCGACGATGGCGGCGGCGCTGCTGTCGGCCAGCTGGGGCGGCCTGTTGGCGGCCCGCATCGAGGCCTCCAAGGAGCTCCGCGATGGCTGAGCGCCGGTCGTCCCTCCGGGGCCTGCTGATCGGCGCCGCGCTGCTGACGGCCTCTCCGGCCATCGCCGAGGACGCCCCCTGGCCGGTCGAGGCCTACAACCCCGCCCCGGCGGAAGGCGACGTGGTGCTGCCGATGCCCTGCGGCGGCGCCATGGCGTTCCGCCGCGTCGCCCTGCCCTCGACCGGGGTGCTCGACGACGTCCGGGTCCAGTTCGGCGACGCCCAGCCCGAGCTCGGCTTCTTCAGCGACCGGCGCTATGACGTGATCGCCGGCGCCTTCGGCGACCCTGCCGTCCCCGGCACCCGCTATTTCCTGATCGGCAAATACGAGGTCACCCGCGCCCAATGGGCGGCGCTGTCCGGCGATGCCTGCCCGGCCCCCGGGATGCGGCAGCGCGTGCCGCAGACCGAGATCTCCTGGTTCGACGTGGTCGGCTTCGCCAACCGCTATTCGCAATGGCTTCTGGCTCATGCGCGCGACAAGCTGCCCGCGGAATCGGGCACGCCCGGCTTCCTGCGCCTGCCGACCGAGGACGAATGGGAATATGCGGCCCGCGGCGGCATGGCCGTGTCCTCCGAGAATTTCCTGGCGGCCCGGTTCCCGATGCCGGAGGGCGCCGCCGACTATGTCTGGTACCAGGGCACCGGCTCGGCCGAGGGCCGGCTGCACCCGATCGGGCTGCTCAAGCCCAACCCGCTCGGGCTGCACGACATCCTGGGCAACGCCGCGGAGATGATGCTGGAATCCTTCCGGCTGAACCGGCGCGGCCGGCTGCACGGCCAGGCCGGTGGCTTCATCGCGCGCGGCGGCGACTACAACACCCCGCTGAGCCAGATCCGGTCCGGCATGCGGGTCGAGATGCCCTACTACGCCGCCGGCGCCGCCACGGCCACGGAAAGCCAGCAGCTCGGCTTCCGCCTGGTGGTCGCGGCGCCGGTGGTGACCTCGCCCGAGAAGCTGACCGAGATCGAGAAGGCCTGGGAGGCGATGCCGTCCTCCGGCGAGGCCCCGTCGACCGCGCGCCGCGAGGATACCGCGCTCGGCACCATCGACCGCCTCGCCGACCAGGCGGGCGACGAGGCGGTCCGGGCCCAGCTGCGCGACGCCGGCCGATCGATCCGCGAGGCGCTGGTCGACCGCAACGACGCCCGGGACCGCACCATCCGGCTGCTGATCAATGTCGGCGCCCTGCTCGGCAACAAGCTGCGCACCGACCATCAGCGGCTGCTGGCGGTGCAGCGCGCGATCGAGGGCGTGGCCCGGCCGGCGTTGCGCCAGCTGCAGGCCCGGCGCCAGGATCCGCCGATCCGCAAGGCCATCGCCGACGCCACCGCCCGGATCGGCGAGATGGAGGCCCAGCGGGACGGGCTGGAGGACACCGTCAAGACCTCACGCGAGACCTATGTCGACACCGTGCTCAGCACCGGCAGCGACTATTCGGACGAGATCATCGCCGCCCAGTTGCCGGCGCTGAAGGCCGAGCTGCACGCCCGCGGCTCCGACGCGCTGCTGCCTTATGTCGACCTGTTCGTCCAGCACATGCGGCGGATGCGCGACAACAGCGCCGCCGACCCCCAAAGCCTGATCGACGACCTGACCCGGTGAGGCGGCGACCGATCGGCCGCCGCCTCACCGCTCTCAGGCGTCGATCACGACGGTTCCCCTCGCCTGGCCGATGCAGGCCAGGAAATAGCCGTCCGCGATCTCGGGATCGGACAGGACGGCCTGGCCATCCATGCTCACGGTGCCGCTCAGCTTCCGCATCCGACAGGTGCCGCAGACGCCGGAGCGGCACGAGCTCTGGACCGGAATCGCATGGCGGTCGGCGGCGTCGAGGACGGATTCGCCGACGCGGCAATCGACCGTCCGTTCGCTGGCCTGGAAGACCAGCCTGGCCTCGACGGCAGCAGCGGCGGCCGGGGCCGGTGCGGCCGCGGCGGTCGCCTTCGGGACCGCGGGAGCGTGGACCGCCGCCGTAGCCTGGGGCGCCGGCAAGGCGGGGGCGGAGGCCGGTGCGCCGCCGAAGCTTTCCTCGTGGTAGCGGGCCATCGGGAAGCCGCGCGCCTGCAGCAGCGTCCGGATCATCGCCATGTAGCCGGCAGGGCCGCAGACGAAGACCTCGCGCTCCATGACGTCCGGCGCCAGCAGCCGCAGCAGCGCCTCGCTGAAATGGCCGGTCGGGCCGTTCCAGGACTGTCCCGGGGATACCCGCGACGGCACGACGGCGAGACGCAGCGCCTCGCCCAGGCGCGAGCTGAGATGCTGCAGCTCCTGCCCGAAGATCACGTCGTCCGGCGTGCGGACATTGTTGATCAGCACGATGTCGGCGGCGCAGCCGGTGTCGGCGAGCCAGCGCAGCATCGACATCGCCGGCGTGACGCCGCTGCCGCCGGCGATGAACAGCAGCCTGGCGGCGGGCCGGTCGACGCAGGTGAAATGGCCGTGCGGGCCGATCAGCTCGAGCTCGAATCCCGGCACCATGGTGTCGTGCAGCCAGTTCGAGACCCAGCCCTTGGGCACGCGCTTGACCGTGATCGACAGGGTGTAGGGCCGCGACGGAGAGGACGAGATCGTGTAGCTCCGCCGCAGGGTCCGGCCGTCGACCGGCAGCTCCAGCGTGATGAACTGGCCGGGCTTGTAGCTGAACAGGCGGGGCGGGTCGGCGGCCAGGGTGAAGGTCCTGGTGTCCCGCGTCTCGTCGATGCTGGCGATGCAGCGAACCTTGAGCCGGCCGCCCTGCCAAACCGGCGCCTCGCCGATCGCCATCCGCGCCGCGGTCCAGGGCTCGGCGCCGGCCGTCGCAGCCGCGGCCGGTTCCGGTCTCGGCTCGATCTCGGCCTCGCGCGGCGCGTCCGCCGCGGCGGGCGTCGGATGCGCCAGCAGAGCCTCGAGCTCCTGCCGGGCGTTGGCCCGCCCCCGCGACTCGCCGAGGGCGAACCGGACGCCCGCCCGTGACGGCCCCCGGCTGACGCGCTGCACGAAATCGGCGAGCGACGCCTTCAGCGCGTCCGCCCGCCCGGTGCCGAAATCCTGGTCGAACCGGGCCAGCTGGCGGGCGATCGCCTCGCGGTCCGCCGACAGCGTCCCGGCCTCGTAATCGGCCCAGGTCGCCGTATAGTTGAACCGCAGCGTGGTCAGCGCCCGGCACATATCTTCGTTGTCGGTCCAATGCAGGTCGTTCATCAGCGTCTGGAAGCGCTGCACCTCCTGCGGCGTGATGTCCTTTTCGCTGTCGGCGACATAGACAAAGACCAGGAACACGAGAACCGCCAGGTCGACGCCCTGTGTTTCGGCTGTAATATTTTCGGTCAGCGTATCCATTGCGCGTGGTTTCCCTGTCTTGGTTCTCGTGTTTTGTGGTGCGATCCGGCGATCAGCTGGCGTAGCGGAGGGACGGCGTGAGATCCGCGGCCTCAGCGGCGACCGGCGGCGGCCGATCGTCCGGCGCCGTCGCGGCCAGGCCGGGCCGCCCGATGGTCATGACGATCGCGAAGTCGCTGACGATCTCGAAGGCTGCGTCGCCATCGCCCGGATCGATCAGATCGCCGGCCTCGAAGCTGCGCGCGAACGTGCGGACCGATCCGAACTGGAGGAAGCGCATGTCGCCCGACCCGGCCGCCGCCGGCAGCGTATCGCCGGCCCGGAAGCGCCCGACCCGGCAGTCGCGGACGATGTCGGCGAGGGCGGAGAGCCCCAGCGGCCGCAGCGCCGGGCTACGGGCCAACGCCACCAGCCGCAGCGCCGGATCGAAGGATCGCAGGCAGCGGCTTTCGGCGGCGTCCTGCCAGCCAATCTGCAGGCTGGCCCCGGCGCCCGGCCCGAAGGTCAGCAGGGCGTCGCGGCGAAGGACGAAGGATTCGCCGTCGCCGGCGACGCCGTCGACGAAGATCCGGGCGCCGTCGAGCCGCAGGATGCGGACCTCGCCATGGGCCGAGGACAGCGCCATGTGGTACGGCCACACCATCGGGCTGGCGATGGTGATGTCGTTGCCGGGGCCGCGGCCCACCGTGATCATCGGCTGCGCATGCGTCGAGCGGCTCCGGGTGCCGTCGGGCAGCGCGACCACGGCGTGGATCACCGGCTCGGCCGCGCCGGACTCCGCCGCCGCGGCACCGGCCAGGATGTCCACCGTCTGCCGCAGCAGCCAGTGGCCGTCGGCCTGCCCGTTCTCCGCGAGCCGCCGCGCGGTGCCACGCGCCAGCGCGTCGTCGACATAGCTGAACGCGGTCAGCGTCAGGGCGCGGACGACCGGCGCCTCGTGCTCCAGCAGCAGGGCCAGGCTGGCGGCGCGATCGAGGCCGGCGGCGATGACCTCGCGGAACGACCGCCGCGGCAGCTCCGCGGGCCGCTCGCCGTCGATCTCGGGCGCCATGCCCTGCAGGACGGCGGTGATCGCTTCGCCGAGCGCCTGCCCCCAGCTGAGATCCTCGTGCCCGGCGACCGGTCGGGACAGCCCGTCGACCACGCCATCGCCGGCCAGGGCGGCCAGATCCTGCGCATACCATCGGCCGAGCTTGCCGTCGCCGAAGGCATGCAGGCAGGACAGTCCGGCCTCGCACAGCGCCCCGAACCGGTCCTCGTCGGCCGCCAGCAGCAGCTCGTTCAGGGTGCCGGCGAAGCGGTCGGGCAGGCTGGAGCTCTGCAGGCAGAAATACGCCCCCTGCAGCTTCGCCAGGGCATCGAGGATCGACTCCATCTGCCGGGCCAGCATGCCGCCAGGCGCGGTGAACTCCGCCATCACGCCGCGATGCTCGGCATCGGTGATCTGCAGGCTGGTGCGCAGGGTCCTGATCGTCGATTGCATGCCCGGATCGGTCCGGACCGTGTCGAGCGTCCGGCCGGACGCGACATGGGCGACGAGATACCGGCCGATGATCTGGTGGTAGTTGGCGACGCAGGCCATCCGCTCCTTGGTGGTGGTCCGGACGGCGCCGAGGACCGCGGCCTCGGAGATCTCCGGCTCCTCCAGCAGCCGCAGATGGTCCTCGTCACTGATCTCCATCTGCTGCCGCACGTCGTGCAGCAGATCGGCAGACGACACCGCCCCGGTCTTGCCGGTGGTGATGGCGTCGTCCAGCAGGTTGCGATAGGCCTCGAGCTTCTGGTCGTGCGACAGCTCCGGCAGCACCTTGGCCAGGACGTAGATCTCGTCGGGCTTGAGCTCGCCGACCGACCGGCCATCCAGGTACCGGCTGAGGTCGATCTTCAATTTTTTCAATTGATTGAGCAAACTTGACGCGATCTTCTCACGCTCATACCGGAACGCCGAGCGATTGAGCGTCTGCCACAGCCACATCGTGCTGAGCGAGACGATCAGGATGTCGACGAAATGGATCGCGGCCGGGGGCAGCATCAGCAGGCTGGGCCGGCCGCCATACAGGTAGAAGATGTTGATCGACAGATAGGCGCTGACGCCCAGGCAGTGGTTGACGATCTCCACTTCGGGGATCGGCTTGCCGGCGCGGCTCCGCAGCCAGCGATAGGTCCGCTCCAGCCCGGTGCCCAGGGCCAGCGAGGCCAGGACGGCGGTCCCCATGACCAGCGGCACGGCGACCAGCTTGGGGATCGGGATCGCCTGGCCGGCGAGATACAGGCCCGGATCGAGCAGCCGGCCGAGCGCCCCGGCCTCATGGCTCCAGACCCCCGAGAGGTAATAGTCCCAGCTTCCGGCATACAGGTAGAAATACCAGTAGAAGCCAATGATCAGCCCGTTGAACATGTAGTAGATGCGGCGCCGGGCCGGATCGAGGATCGAGCTCCAATAGGATTGCTCGAGATCGATATCGCCGCAGTTGGCGGTGCAGCCGACGCAGGCGCTGCGGTCGCCGCCGGGCGAGCTGGTGCGGCACATCGATTGCGGCACGGCCGGGCGCTGCAGATGCGGCGCGCTTTCCAGCAGGCCGCGCGGCTCGGTGTAGATCTTCTGGACGATGTTCGCCGGGCAGAAGTAGTTGCACCAGGACTTGCCGCCCCAGAGGAAGCCGACCAGGAATGCCGCCGCCAGCACAACGAGCAGGGCGGCCGCCAGCGCATAACGATCGCTGTTGATGAACAGGATCCGCGCATTCAGCCCGGCGAACAGGATGCCGAACTGGATGTACCAGGCGTTGCGGTCGAGCCAGCCGCCGCGCGGGATCAGCGCCAGCGTCCGCTCGAGCTTGCCGGTCCGGCGCCGCACAACCGTACGCTGCCGCTGCCAGCCCAGGTAGCGCGGCAGCTGGGACATCAGCGACAGCGGGCAGATGCGCCGCCAGGCCTCGTGCCCGAACACCATCAGGAACAGCGGGATCAGCGGGACGACAATCGTCCAGAACACCCGGGCCCCGACCTGGTACGGCTCGCTTTCCAGCACGCCGTCCTGGACCGCGACGGGGGTGCCGGCATGGGTCCAGCCCATCGAGACCGGATCCCAGAACAGCGAGGCGATGAGACCGGCCCATCCGGTCAGCAGCACGCCCCTTGCCACGAGCATCTTCCGTTCGGCGGTCCGCGCGAGCATGTCAGGCCTTCCCTGCAGTGGCGGCTGGGCAACGACCGGCCGGGACGGGTGAATCCTGGCCGGTGGTGCGCGACGCTCGGGGCTGGTGTCAGCACTCTGCTCCCAGAGGCCCGCGGTCCTGACGGTACCGCAGCGGCGTGGGCTCGCCGCCCATCACCGCGATGATGTGGCCATAACCAGATCGCATAGTGTGGAGATCTTCTTCCGACGGACACTAATTCCAGCCACGCATCGTCGTCGCGGCCACTAATCCGTCAGGGCAGGCAGAAGATGAAGCATGATCCCGACCCTCAGCACTGTCGCGTGACAGGGCAGGCTTCGGCCCCGACCGTCGGGCGGCAGCTCCTGCTCGCCGCCGTGCCCGCCCTGGCCCTGGCGTTTCTGGGACCCGCTTTGGTTGCCGCGCAGACGCCGGAGCCGATCGCTCCGATCCCGTTCCAGCTGGAGCTGGATCAGCGCAAGGTCAATCTGGGCGAGGCCCTGTTCCACGATGTCCGGCTGTCCAAGGACAACGAGAATGCGTGCTCGTCCTGCCATGACCTCGACAATGGCGGCGACGACGGCCTGGCCAAGTCGAAGGGGCTCGGCGGCAAGGCCGGGAAGCGGAACACGCTGACGATCTTCAACTCGACGCTGAACTTCCGCATGATGTGGGATGGCCGCTTCGCATCGTCGGAGCAGCAGGTCGAGGCCGCGATCCACGACCCGGCCGTGATGGGCACGACCTGGCCGGCGATCCTCGACAAGCTGGCGCAGGACCAGGCGCTGACCCAGGCCTTCGCCGGGCTGTATCCCCAGGGGATGCAGCCGCAGACCATCACCGACGCGCTGGTTGTCTATGAACGGTCGCTGATCACGCCGAATGCGCGGTTCGACAGGTTCCTGCGCGGCGACGCGGCGGCGCTGGACCCCGACGAGCTCGAAGGCTACCGCCTGTTCAAGACCTATGGCTGCGCCTCCTGTCATCAGGGGGTGAATGTCGGCGGCAACATGTTCCAGGTGTTCGGGGTGCTCGGGATGCCGGGGGACTATTTCCGGTCGCACGGCCCCGTCGCCGATCCCGATTTCGGACTCTACAACACCACCAAGGCCGAGGAGGACAAGTTCGTCTTCCGCGTCCCCAGCCTGCGCAACGTCGCGCTCACGGCGCCCTATTTCAACGACGGCTCGGCCGCCACGCTGACCGAAGCGGTCGACGCCATGGCGAAATACCAGCTCGGGCGCCAGATCCCGCCGCGCGACAACGCGCTGATCGTGGCATTCCTGCGAACCCTCACCGGCGAATACAAGGGACGCCCGCTCGACGCGCGCGTTTCGCAGTGAATCGGCCCACCGCAATTGAAGAGACGGTGACGGAGATCATGTCATGATCGTCAGACCCAGGATCGTCTGCAGTGTCCTCGTCGCCGTTCTTCTCACGGCCCTGGCGAGTCTTCTGGCGATGCTGCGCGCGCCGGACACCCGGCCGTCGGAGCTGCTGGCCAACCTCGCCGAGATGAAACAGATCGACGCACTGTGGAGCGCCGACGTCCTCAGCCTGGAGCTGGGCCTGAACCCCAACTACGACTCCGTGGCCGCGCCCGTCGGCAAGCTGGCCGATCGCTACCGGACGATCGAAGGCCTGGCCGAAGGCGATCCGGCGGAGACCGGGGACCTGTCGTCCTCGCTCGCCGCGTATCGCTCGGCGATGGATGACAAGATCCGCATCGTCGAGCGGATCAAGGCGCAGTATTCGATCATCAGCAACTCCTCGCGCCTGCTGCCGATCGCCGCGGCGGACCTGTTCGCCGAGCTCGAAGGCGGCGCGGACCGGCCCACGTCCAATCCGCCGATCGCCAACCTGCTGACCCGCATCGTCATCGACGTGGCCAGCTATATCGTCACCCCCAGCGAGCAGCTCCGGCAGGTCATCGACAACCAGATGGCCGCGTTGCGCGAGGCCGCCGGCCGGACATCGCCCGAGGCGGCGTCCAAGGCGGACACGCTCTTGGCCCATATGGCGGTCATCCTCCGCCAGAAGCAGCTCGGCACCAAGCTGATCGTGGACCTCACTGCCGTGCCGACCGCCCAGGCGATCGACCGCCTGCAGCGCGACGCGCAGGCCCTGGAGGCCGACCAGAACCGGTACCGGTCGCTGCTGCGCGACCTGATGCTGGTGTGCTGCTTCATGCTCGTCCTGGCGACGGCCTGGGCCGCCTACCTGCTGCGCCGCCACTACCGGCAGCTCAACCAGGACAAGTCCGCGCTGCAGCAGGCCAACCAGGATGTGCAGTCGCAGCTGATCCAGTCGTCGAAGCTGTCCGCGATGGGCCAGATGGTGGCGGGCATCACCCACGAGATCAACACGCCGCTGGCCTATGTGAAAGCGGTGTTCTGCCTGATCCGGGACCAGATGGCCGAGATGCAGGTGGGCAGGACGGCCGCCTCCGGCATCATTGCGGAGCTGCGGCCGGCCGGGGCCGACGGGCTGCCCGACGATCAGATCGGCGAGCTCAACATGCTGATCGACGAAGGGCTGCACGGCCTCGAGGAAATCACCAACCTGATCATCACGATGAAGAACTTCTCGCGCCTCGACAAAGGCCGTCTCGAATATATCGACATCGAGGAAGCCCTGGACGGCGCCGCCCTGATCGCCCGCTCCGAAGTCAAATACATCGCCGACACGATCAAGGACTACGGCAAGATCCCCAAGATCCATGCGTCGGCGACGCAGCTGAAGCAGGTGTTCCTGAACCTGATCAACAACGCCGCCCATGCCATGGCCGATCAGCCCAGCCGCGGCAAGCTGACCCTGCGCACGCGGGCCGAGTCCGAGGACTCGATCCGGATCGAGATCGAGGACAGCGGAACCGGCATCCCGGCGGACGTCCTGCCCAGGATCTTCGATCCGTTCTTCACCACCAAGGATGTGGGCAAGGGGACCGGCATGGGGCTGTCGATCTGCTACCGCATCATCCAGACCCATGGCGGCACCATCTCCGCCAGGTCCCAGCCCGGCGTCGGGACCACCTTCACCATCATCCTGCCGCATCGCGCCAAGGCCGATGCCGAGCATCGGCTCGAGCAGGCCGCCGCGTGAGACACCTTCACCATCCGGCCGCCGCCCGGCCCGACTCCGCTTGCCACCCCTCCCATGACGCTTCGCAGGTATGAAGGAGAGCGAGATGACTGACAGGCCCAGCCTGCTCTTCGTGGACGACGAAGAGCGCATCGTGAAGCTGCTCAAGGTGATGTTCCGGTCCAGCTATGACGTCCACACCGCGACCAGCGGGCGGGAGGCCCTGGCGATCCTGGAGGCCCACCGGATCGACGTGATCGTCTCCGACCAGCGCATGCCGGAGATGGTCGGGATCGAGCTGCTGTCGCAGGTCTGCAGGCGGTGGCCCAACACGGTCCGCATCCTGCTCACCGGCTACAGCGACCTGGTCGCCATCATCGGCGCGGTCAACGAGGGCGAGGTCTTCCGCTTCCTCAACAAGCCGTGGAACCAGGACGAGCTGCGCCAGGTCATCGCCGAGGCGGTCGAGATCGCGCGCTCGGCCCCGGCCGCGGCCGAGGAGGCGGAGGCGGTGCTGACGCCGCCGCTCGGCGTCGCCACCAAGCTGCTGGCGATCGACGGCCTGGCCAGCGATCGCCAGGAAATGCTCGAGATGTTCACCCGCGACTACAGCATCCTGACCGCCTCGACCGTGGAGGAGGCGCTGGAGATCCTGGAGCAGGAGGAGATCGGCGTCATCGTCACCAACAGCGAGGTCGACGGCGTCGATGTCACCGACATGCTCTCGCAGATCGCCAGGATCGATCCCTCGATCACCGTGGTGGCGACGACCTCCGCCCCCGACGCCGACACCATCGTCAAGCTGATCAACCAGGGGCAGATCTACCGCTTCGCCATCAAGCCCCTCAGCCCCAACGTCTTCCGCCTCGCGGTCAGCGCCGCCATCCGCGAGCATCGCCGGCGCCTGGTCGACCCGAGATTCGCCCGACAGCCGGTGCAAAGGCAGGTCGCGACGGCGGAGGGCGGCGGCGGACTTCTCGACAACATCGTCCGCAGCCTGGGCCGCTTCACCAAGGTCAGCTAGATGCGGCCCGGACCGCGTGGACCACCTTCCGGATATCTGCTCTTCGATGCAGCCGAAGGCCGGCGTCAGATCAGGCGCCTTGTCGCGACGCCGCGATCGTCCGCCCGAGCCGCTCCGCCAGCGCCGAGCCCGGAGTGCCCAGCGCCGTGGCGATGCTCATATGGTTCTCGCCCGGGAGGGTGGCGAAGCGGCTGTCGACGCCCGCCCCGGCCAGGCGCTCGGCGAAGGCCTGGCCCTGGGTCAGGAAGGGCAGCGTCTCGTCGGCGCCGACCACGACATCCACCGCCGGCCCCGGCACCGGCGTCGCCGAAAGCGGGGACCAGGCCGCCACCTCCTCCCCCGTCAGCGCGATCTCCGGCTGCAGGAAGCTGCTTGTGATCGGGTCGAGGTCGTAGATGCCGCTGACCAGCAGCAGCGACCGCACCGGCAGGGCCGGCGCCGCCGCCTCCCCCGCCCCGCGACAGGCGAGAAAGCTGGTGAGATGGGCGCCGGCGGAGGTTCCGCTGGCGCTGAGCGCCGCCGGGTCGCCGCCCCAGCGCCCGGCATGGACGGACAGCCAGGCCACCGCCCGCCGCACCTGGCCGACGATCGTCGCCATCCGTGCCTTGGGCATCAGCGAGTAGTCGATGATCGCGGCGATCGCGCCATGGCCGGTGATGGCATCGGCGACGAAGGCGAAGTCCTGCTTGGAAAAGGCGCGCCAATACCCGCCATGGACGAAGACATGGACCGGGAACGGTCCCTCCCCCTCCGGCGGCAGGTACAGGTCGAGCTTCTCGTCCGGATGATCGCCATAGGCCAGGTCGCGGACGCCGCGCAGCGACTGCCGGGTACGCTCGCTGGCTTGGCGATAGGCGGCGAGATGGGCTTCGAACTCCGGCACATGGGCGCGGATCATGAAGGGGTCGGTCATGGCAGCACGGCCTCGGTGACGGGAGGGGGATCGGTCGGAAGCACGGACGCGGCGGTGTCCGGCAGGTCGAGGCTTTCGAGCGCCGCCCGGGCCGCCGGCAGATCGGTGGCCGGCACGCGCAGCAGCAGCACGGCGCGCACCTGACCGTCGGCGCCGCGGATCGGCCGCGCCGCTTCGCCGAGATCCGGTCCGGCCTCACCGGCAAGGGCGGCGACGCGCTGCCCGCCTTGGGCCCGGATCGCCGCGACCAGCTCGGGCAGCGTCAGCGAGGCGTCGCGCCGCGGCCGGGCATGGGCGGCCAGCAGCCAGCGCATCCGCCGCTCCGGCAGCTCGGCCACCAGCAGGCGGCCGGCCAGGGTCCAGTTCACCGGGGTGCGGCAGCCGACCGCGATCGGCGGCATCCCGGGCGCGGCACGGCCGAGGGCGATGGTGCAGCGCTCGCCATGCAGCACCGCCAGCGCAGCGGCGCCGCCGGTCGAGCGCGCCAGCCGGTCCAGAATCGGCTCGGCCATGGCGGCGAGATCGGCGATGCCGATCGCGGCGAAGCCGGCGGCCCGGGCCCGCGGCCCGGCGCGGATCCGGCCGCGGCCGCCGCGCTGCAGCAGCCCCTGCCCGGCCAGCGGCCCGAGCAGATCGTGCAACGATGAGCGCGGCATCGCCACCGCCTCCAGCAGGTCGGCGATGCCGGCCTCGCCGCCATGCGCCTTGAGCCAGACCAGGATGTCGAGCGTGCGCAGGATTGAGCGGGCGCCGCCTTCGGCCGCCGCCCTCTTCCCGACCGCAAAGGTCGTCGGGTCGTAATCCTCGCCCATGCCGTGGCCCAGGACCAGGCTGGGCGGCCGGTCCCAGCGCACATGGTCCTCGACGAAGATATCGGCGCGGACCGAGGCGGTCTCGCAGCCGCGGCTGATCACCAGCGGCGTGTGCACCTCGATCCGGCGCGGCAAGGTGCGGCCGGCCAGGATGTCGAGCGCGGCCTCGACCGCGCGGATGCCCATGGCTGGCGGGAAGTCCATCGCCGCCAGCTTCACGCCGTGCAGGATCGCCAGCTGGTAGACCGCGTTCTGGTCGCCGCCGGTGTGCGGCGGCACGCGGCCGTCGCGGCCGGCATCGACCCAGGCCTGGATCGACCCGGCGCCGTGCAGGCCGCTGTCGCACCAGATGCCGTCGATGGCGTCGCCCCAGCGCCCGATCAGCGCGGCCATGGCGCGGCGGCCGGCCGCGACCGTCAGTTCGGTGCACACCGTGTCGAGGATGCGGATGCCAGGCGCCAGGGCGAAGACCTCGCGTGCCGCCCGGGCCCGGCGCAGCAGCGGTCCGATCTCCGGGTCCCCCACCATCATCACCAGCCCACCGCGGCCGCCCAGCGTCTCGACCAGCCATTGCGCCGGCAGCCGGCCGATCGCGGTGTCGGGGCCTGCGACCTGGACCAGGGAATGCGCCGTGTCGCCGAGCAGCCGGTCGACCATCACCACCGGCAGCCCGGCGGCGCAGGCCCGGGCCAGCGGTGGCAGCAGCGCCTCCGTCTCCAGCGGGCTGACGATCAGCGCGTCGACGCCCATGGCCAGGAAGGCGTCGATGTCGCGCGCCTGGGCCGCGGGGTCGTCATCGGCATGGGCGATGCGCAGCGCCGCGACGCGGTCGGCCTGCTCCGCCGCCGCGAACTGGACGCCATGGATCAGCCCCTGGCGCCAGAGATTGGCGCGGGATCCGTTGGAGAAGCCGAGGACGTGGGGCGGCTGCCGGGCGAAGGGCGCGGCGTCGACCAGCTCGGTGAAGCCGGGGTTCCACAGGAACGACCGGGCCGGGCCGGTCGTTCCCCGCAACCGCGGCCGGGATGGCGCGGCCTGCGACTCGGCCTCCAGCGCCACAGCCAGGTCGAACCAGGCGGCGCCGAGCCGCACCGCGCCGCGTCGCGGCGCCTCGAGCCAGCCGGCGGCCAGCATCGGCCGCAGCACGGCATAGAGGCTGGAGCGCGGCACGGCGAGGTCCTCGGCCAGAACGGCAACGGCCGCCCCGCCGGGCGTCTCGATCAGCCGGTCGACGACCCCGAGCAGGACCTCGACGCCCGACTGATGGACACCTGCCACCGCGTCACTCGGCGGCAGCCCGCATCGCCCGCCGCGGCGACAGGCGGTGCATGGCGCCGTCCTTCATCACCATGCGGATGGCGCCGTGGTCGTGGATCAGGGCGATGTCCTTGAGCGGATCGCCGTCGACCAGGATCAGGTCGGCCAGGAAGCCCTCGCGCACCTGGCCCAGCCGGTCGCCGAGGCCCATCAGCTCGCCGCCGATCCTCGTCGCGCATTGCAGCGCCTCGGACGGGGTGTAGCCGAAGAGCGTGACGAAGTGCTCGACGTCGCGGGCGTTGGTGCCCTGCGGCGTCCAGGCGAAGCCGTAGTCGCCGCCGATGACGACGCGGATGCCGCGCTTGCGCATCTCGGCATAGGTGCGCTGGCTGGCCTCCATGCACAGATGCATGCCCAGCTTGCGCGCCTTGGCCTCGTCGATACCCCAGGGCCCGGCCTCGTGGATGGTGTTGTAGATCAGGCCGATGGCGGGACCGACGAAGACCTGGTCCTTCTTCGCCTCCAGCATGTCCAGCGCCTCGCTGTCGGCATGCTCGCAATGATAGATCACGTCGACCCCGGCGCGGATGGCGCGCTTCACCGCCTCGCTGGCCCGGGCATGGCAGTTGACTTTGCGGCCGAAATCATGCGCGGTCTCGACCGCGGCCTCGACCTCGACCCGCGACATCACCGTCATGCCGCCCTTGGCCGGGTCGACGAAATCGTCGCCGGAGATGTTGATCTTGATGTTGTCGACATCCTCGCGGATGCAGGTGCGGACGGCGTGGCGGATCGCGTCCGGCCCGTCGCAGACCCAGCCGAAGCTGGACCGCTCCAGGTGCAGCCGGCTCTCGTCGCCGAGGCCGCCCGTCACCGTGATCTCCGGGCTGGCAGCGCGGATGCGCGGGCCTTTCAGCCGGCCCTGGTTGACCTTGTCGCGGATCACCACATCCAGCCGGGTCTTGGCGGCCGCCGCCGAATAGGCGCTGGTGAAGCCGTGGTCGAGCAACAGCTCGGCGTTCCACATCGTCTCCAGCACATGCTCCTCGACGGGCACGTCGCCGAGATCAGTGTTCCGCGCGGCACCGCAGAAGGACAGATGGGCGTGGCCCTCGACCAGCCCCGGCAGCAGCGTGGCGCCGCCGCCGTCGACCGTCTCGCAGCCGCCGGCATCCAGCCGCTCCGCCGCCGGGGCCACGGCTTGGATGCGGTCGCCGCGGACCACGACCTGGCCGGGATAGGGGTCGCGGCCGCTGCCGTCCCAGATCATCGCGCCGGTGATGTGATAATCGCCCATGGGATCCTCCGCCTTGAGCAGGAGGCGGGTCGGCCCGCCTTCCGCGCGTTGCCGATTTGCCGATCCGCCGCTGCGCTCGGCCTGCGGCCCGATGCAGCGCGTGGTCCCGAGCCCGAGAACGCGTCGGGCGGCGAACGACAGGTCCCGCCGATGACCGGCAGCTCGACGCCGTCATAGCCGTGGCGCTTCAGGGATTCGAGCACCGGGCGGTCGGCGGGCGTGATCGCCCCTCTCACCACCAGGAGATTGAAGCCGATGTGCAAGCGTTCCTCCCAGTTCCGGGCCCGTGGCCATCGCCCGCGCCCTGATCTGTTTCCCGAAGGATGAGGTTCACCCGCCGCTCGCGTCAACGCAGCGGCGCGGACCGATGTCCGACATTCTGGACAATCCGTCCCCGAACGATCGATCAGGCATAACATCCTAGTTGAATGACATGTCGCCCAACGTCCGGTAACGCACCTCATTCGATCATCTTCAGTCGAAAACAACCCCCTCCAGATTCATCATTGAAGCCAAAAAGGCGAATCGGTAACGTACCTCAAAACATGCCAGGGAGGCCGCCATGTCCGTGCCGTCGGGTTTCGCGCCCGATCCCGAGATCCGTTGCCGTGACCATCACATCGGCGCGATCGGGGCCGGGTTCATCATGGCGGATGTGCATCTGGCGGCGTATCGAGAGGCCGGCTTCCCGGTCGTCGCCATCGCCAGCCGCACCCCGGACAAGGCCCGCGCGGTGGCGGAGCGCTGGGGCATCCCCCGCGTGCACAATACGCCGGCGGCGCTGATCGAGGACCGCGAGGTCGAGATCCTGGACATCGCCTTCCCGCCCGACCAGCAGCCGGCCCTGATCCGGCACGCGTTGCGCCAGCCGCATATCCGGGCGATCCTGGCGCAGAAGCCGCTGGCGATGGACCATGCCGAGGCGCAGCGCCTGGCCGCGGAGGCCGCGGCCGCCGGCAAGGTGCTGTCGGTCAATCAGAACATGCGCTTCGACCAGTCGATGCGGGTGCTGAAGCAGCTGCTCGACCGCAACGCGCTCGGCACGCCGGTGCTGGCGACCGTCGAGATGCGGGCGATCCCGCACTGGCAGCCCTTTCTCGAGGCCTATGGCCGGCTGACCCTGCTCAATATGAGCATCCACCATCTCGACGTGCTGCGCTTCCTGTTCGGCGATCCGGTCGAGATCTACACCGCGGCGCGGACCGACCCGCGCACGGCCTTCCCGCATCGCGACGGCATCTGCTGCTCCACCCTGTCGTTCCCGGGCGGGCTGATGGCGGTGAGCCTGGAGGATGTCTGGTCCGGCCCGCGCGCCGAGGGCTTCGACAGCGACATCTACATCAAGTGGCGGGTCGAGGGCACCGACGGCCTGGCCCAGGGCACCATCGGCTGGCCGGACTATCCGAAGGGCAGCCCCAGCACCCTCTCCTATTGCGCGCCGGAGACCGGCGGCAGCTGGGTGCAGCCGCGCTGGGACACGATGTGGTTCCCGCACGCCTTCAAGGGCGTGATGGAGCAGCTGCAATACGCGGTGAAGACCGGCGAGCCGCCGCTGCTGAGCGGCGCCGACAATGTCCGCACCATGGCCTTGGTCGAGGCCGCCTACCGCTCGCTCACCGAAAAGCGCGCCGTCCGCCTGGCGGAATTCGGCGCCTGACCACAACAAACACGGACAACAACAAACACGGAGGAACGCGTCATGATCCAGGTCGGCATCTTCACCGGATACTTCCCCTATTCGCTGCCGGAGACGGCGAAGAAGATCCGCTCGCTGGGCTTCAACACCGTCCAGCTCGACCTCGCCTTCAAGGACATGGACCTGTCGACGAGCGCGATCACGCGCGACAAGTGCCGGACCATCCGCGAGACCTTCCGCGACCACGACCTGCCGGTCTGCGCCGTCAGCGGCTACACCAACATCGTCCACCCCGACCCGGCGGCGCGGCAGGCCAAGCTGGAGCATCTGCGGACGCTGATCCGCCACGCCCGCGACCTGGGCAGCCCCTATGTCATCAGCGAGACCGGCACCTTCGCCACCGACAGCGACTGGGTGCACCACCCGAAGAACAAGACCGAGGAAGGCTACGAGGAGTGCCGCGCGGTGGTCGAGGACCTGGCCCGCACCGCCTATGACCACGGCGCCGTCTTCCTGCTCGAGACCTATGTCAACAACGTCATCGGCTCGGTCGACGAGACGCTGCGCCTGTTCGCCGACGTGCCCAGCCCCGGCCTTGGCCTGCTGATGGACCCGACCAACTATTTCGAATCCCACAACATCGACCGCATGGACCGGGAGCTGAACCGGATCTTCGACGCGCTGGACGACCGCATCCGGATCTCCCACGCCAAGGACGTGAAGCGGTCCGGCACCGACAAGTCGGAGAAGCATGCCGACATCGACGCGTCGGAGGCGCACAGCTTCCGCGGCGTCGGCGAGATCGAGCTGCCAGCGCCGGGGCTGGGGTCGCTGAACTACGACCTGTACCTGCAGCGCCTGTCCCGCCGCCACCCGAACATCCCGCTGATCATCGAGCATCTGGAGGAGGCCGACGTCCCCCGCGCCAAGGCCTTCATCGACGGCAAGCTGCGGGCGCTGGGGGTGTGAGGGTGATCCTTTCCGCACCCCTTTCCTTTTCTGTCATGCCCGGGCTTGACCCGGGCATCCAGGGGATGTCGATGCCGCTCTGGGTGGCCCCTGGATTGCCGGGTCAAGCCCGGCAATGACAGGTGGGGAGACTTAGCCCGATGAAGCAAGCCGTCGAGCCCGTAGACGCCGGAACGCGCAAGGCCAGGATGGTCGACATCGCCCGCGAGGCTGGGGTCAGCCTGGCCACGGTCGACCGGGTGCTGAACGGCCGCGACGGTGTCAACGCCGAGACCGCGAGCCGGGTCCAGGCGGTGGTGCAGCGGCTGAACTATGCCCCCAACCTGGCCGCCAGCCTGCTGTCGCGTGGCAGGATCCTGCAGTTCGACATCGTCCTGCCGGCCGGCAGCAACACCTTCATCCGCGACCTCGGCGACGCCGTGCTGGCGGCGGAGCGGGACTTCACCGCCTTCGGCGTCAAGCCGCGGCTGCACCTGATCGACGGCTTCGACCCCGACGCCCTGGCCGAGGCGCTGCGCCGGGTTGGCCGTGGCAGCGACGGCGTCGGCGTCATCGCCCTCGACCACCCGGCGGTGCGCGAGGCGGTGGCGGAGCTGGCGGCGGCCGGCGTGCCGGTCGCGACCATGGTGTCGGACCTGCCGCAATCCGCCCGCATCGGCTATGTCGGCGTCGACAACCGCGCCGCCGGCCGCACCGCGGGCGACCTGATGGGCCGCTTCCTGGCCGGGCATGTGGGCGAGGTCGGGCTGATCGCCGGCAGCCTGGCCTATCGCGGCCATGAGGAGCGCGAGGCCGGCTTCCGCAGCGTGCTGCGCGAGCGCTTCCCGAACCTGACCGTCCCGGCGCTGGTCGAGGGCCACGACAGCGTCGAGCAGAGCGCCGCGGTGACCGCACGGCTGCTGGACACCCATCCCGCACTGATCGGCCTCTACAACATCGGCGGCGGCAACCGCGGCGTCGCCGAGGTGCTGCGCCATCGGCCGGCCGACGCGCCGCACCTGGTCTATATCGGCCACGAGCTGACGCCGCACACCCGCCGCTTCCTGATCGACGGCGTGATGGACGCGGCGATCAATCAGAACCCCCGCGCCGAGGCGGCGGAGACGCTGCGGCTGCTGCTGGGCCACCACACCCGCCCGGGCCCGTCCGAGCCGGCCGCGCCGGTGCGGATCGAGATCTTCACCCGCGAGAACCTGCCTTGAAGACCAGGAGGACACCATGCCCTTTCCGCATCTGACCGAGGCCGACCACGCCGCCTTCTGGCGCAACGGCTATGTGGTCAAGCGCAGCTTCTTCGACGCCGAGGAGATCGGCCTGCTGCAGCAGGCGATCGCGCAGGACGAGGGCATCCGCAGCCATGTCGTGGCGCTGAAGGACAGCCTGGGCGGGTCGACCGAGCTGGCGCTGTGGAACCACCCGGGCGACGATTTGTTCGGCGCCTTCGCCCGCTGCGAGCGCATGGTCGGCGGCGCCGAAAAGCTGCTGGGCGGCGAGGTCTACCACTACCACTCCAAGCTGACGATGAAGCGGCCCCGCGCCGGCGGCGCCTGGGATTGGCACCAGGATTACGGCTACTGGTACAACAATGGCTGCCTGTACCCCGACATGCTGTCGGTCGCCATCGCGGTCGATCGGGCGACGCAGGAGAATGGCTGCCTGCAGATGATCCGCGGCAGCCACAAGCTGGGCCGGATCGACCACGGCCGGGTCGGCGGCCAGACCGGCGCCGACATGGAGCGGGTGAACCAGGCGCTGGAGCGGATGCCGCGCGACTACATGGAGATGGCGCCGGGCGACGTCTGCTTCTTCCACGCCAACACGCTGCATGCGTCGGAGCAGAACAAGTCCGAGCATTCGCGCAACGTCATGCTGTGCTGCTACAACGCCGCCTGGAACGACCCGTACAAGGCGCACCACCACCCCGGCTATACCCGGCTGGAGAAGGTGCCGGACGAGCGGATCAAAGGGCTGGGCCTGACGCTCGACGCCGGCCACCGCGCCTTCTTCGATCCGGAGCGGGACGAGACGGTCGAAGCGAAGACCCAGTCCGACAGCACCGCGATGCGCTGAGGCCGGGGCGGATCTCGCCCGGCCGCCCGCACTGTGTCAGTCTCGATCCATGCCGCCCATCGACAGTGAAGGCGGCGATCACAGGGGAGGAAACGCATGTTCAGGCGATTGTCGCTGCTGCTTTGCAGTGTCCTGCTGGCGCTGGCGGCGCCGGCTGCGGCCCAGGCCAAGACCTTCTACTGGATCTCGCACGGATCGCCGGCCGACCCGGTCTGGACCTATTTCCTGGCCGGGGCCAAGCAATGGGCCGCCGACACCGGCCAGACGGTCAACACCTCGTTCCACAACGGCGACGTGCCGTCCCACCAGGAAGCGGTGCGCGCCGCGATCGCGGCCAAGGCCGACGGCATCGTCACCACCAGCCCCGACCCGGGCAGCCTGGTCGCGGTGGTGAAGGAGGCGAAGGCCGCCGGCATCCCGATCATCAACTTCAACACGCCCGATCCCACGGCCGGCTTCGACGCCTATGTCGGCGGCGACAACACCACCTTCGGCCGGCACTGGGCGCAATACCTGGTCGACAAGGGCCTGGTGAAGTCCGGCGACTTCGTCTGGCTGCCGGTCGAGGTGCCCGGCGCAACCTATGGCGTGCAGGAGGAGGAAGGCATCTCCAGCGTGCTCAAGCCGCTCGGCGTCACCTGGGAGGTCACCGACAACACGCTGGACCAGGCCGAGGTGATCAGCCGCATGGTCGACTACCTGACCGCCAACCGGACGAAGATCAAGGCGATCATCGGCCTGGGCGACCTGGTGACCGGCAGCATCAAGCGCGTCTTCGACCAGGTCGGCGTCAAGCCGGGCGAGATCCCGGTGGTCGGCTGGGGCAATTCGCTGGACACCACCCAGGAGGTGCTGACCGGCTACGTCAACGCGGCGCAGTGGCAGGACCCGGAGGCGACCAGCTATGTCGCCCTGTCGCTGGCAGCGATGGCGTCCGGCGGCGTCCCGCCGGGCTTCAACGTCATCACCGGCGCGCTGTACGAGAAGGACAAGGCCCAGATCTATGACAAGATCCTCTCCGGCAAGTGACACTGCGCCGGAGGCATCCGCGGCGGCCCGTGCCGCCGCGGATGTGGCACTCCCGGGCCGTCCGTCCCTCCACCACCGGTCGATGATCCATCGCCTGGTGGCCAAGCCCGAATTCGGACCTCTCGTCCTGCTCGTGGTCGAACTCGCCGCCTTCTGGGCGATCAACCCCGAATTCCTGTCGCCACAAAACATCAGCAACACCCTGGCCTTCACCGTCGAGCTCGGCCTGATCGCGCTGGCGATGACGCTGCTGATGACCTCCGGCGAGTTCGACCTCTCGGTCGGATCGGTCTTCGGCTTCGCTCCGGTCTTGATGTGGACGCTGTTCAACAGCGGCACGGCGCCGCTGGAGGCCGGCTTTGTCGCCGCGATCGCCGTCGCCGCCCTGGTCGGGCTGGTGAATGGCTGGTTCGTGACCCGGCTGCGGATCCCGTCCTTCCTGGTCACGCTCGGCATGCTGCTGGTGGTGCGCGGCACCGCGCTGTTCATCACCGACGGCTTCCCGCAGCGGACCTGGAACACCGGCGGCAACTGGCTGGCCTGGCTCCTGGCCGGCGACTTCTTCATCGGCAGCTTCCGCATCTACATGTCGCTGTTCTGGTTCATCGCCGCCGCGCTGGCGATGGGCTATGTCCTGAACCAGACCAAGGCCGGCAACTGGATCCAGGCCTCGGGCGGCAATCCCGGCGCGGCGCGGGCCCGCGGTGTGCGCGTCGGCCGCACCAAGATCGCGCTGTTCGTGCTGTCGTCGATGATGGCCGCTCTCGCCGGGGTGATCAGCTCGATCCGCACCTCGTCCGCCAACCCGAACAGCGGCACCGGCTACGAGCTCGAGGTCATCGCCATGGTGGTGATCGGCGGCACGGCGCTGAGCGGCGGGCGCGGCACCATCCTCGGCACCGTGCTGGGCATCTTCATCCTGCGGGTGATGCGCAACGGCATCGTGCTGATCGGCGTGCCCGGCCTCGCCTACAACATCTTCATCGGCGCGATCATCCTGGGGATGATGGCGCTGCACTCCTGGCTCGACCGCCGGCACCAGGCAGGGAGTTGACCGCCATGGCCGAACCCCTGATCCGCATGGCGCATATCAGCAAGTTCTACGGCCGGGTTCGGGCGCTGGAGGATGTCAGCGTCACGGTCGGCGAGCGCGAGATCGTCGGCCTGCTCGGCGACAACGGCGCCGGCAAGTCGACGCTGATCAAGATCCTGTCGGGCGCCGTGCCGCCCAGCGGTGGCGACATCTTCATCCGCGGCCGCAAGGTCGAGATCGGCAGCACCACCGACGCCATCGCTCTCGGCATCGAGACGATCTACCAGGATTCGGCGCTGGTGACGCAGCTGTCGATCGCCCGCAACCTGTTCCTGGGCCGCGAGCCGATCCGGGGGCCGCGACTGCTGAACCGCATGGATCACGCCGCCATGGACGCGGTCGCGCGCGACCTCCTGAAGAAGGTCGGCATCAGCAAGGACATCCCGCCCGACACGCCGATCGGCTCGCTGTCCGGCGGCGAGCGCCAGGCCGTGGCGATCGCCCGCGCGATGCATTTCGACAGCGACCTGATCATCCTCGACGAGCCGACCAACAATCTCGGCGTGGCGGAGACCCAAGGGGTGCTGCGCTTCGTCCGCAACGCCCGGGATTCCGGGCATTCCTGCATCTTCATCGCCCACAACATCCACCACGTCTTCCAAGTGGTCGACCGCATCGTCGTGATGCGCCGCGGCCGGGTGGTGGCGGACGACATCGACCCCAGGCGCACCAGCGTCGAGGAGGTGGAGCGGGTGATCACGGGCATGACGGAAGACGGTGTCGCGATGGCGCCGGCCTCGTAGTCAGTCGGACAGCGCGCTGCGGTCCGGCAGCACGAAGGTCAGTGTGTGAGTGCCGGGCGGCAGGACCGCCTCGCCCCGGACCGGCGTATCGCCGAGCCGCGGATCGCCATGGCGCGGGCCGGGACGGAAGTGGCCCTCGCAACCCTCGGGCAGCGTGACCGTGTAGACCACCCGCCGGCCCTCGCAGGACCAGCGGGCCTCGATCCGGCCCTGCGGCACGTCGTGGAAGGCCGAGACCGGCGACAGGGCCGGGATCGGTGCCGGATCGACGATCACGCGGGCGAAGCCCGGCGCCTCCGGGTCGGGCGCCAGGCCGGCGACGCTCTCGAACAGCCATTGGCACACGGCGCCATAGGCGTAGTGGTTGTAGCTGTTCATGCTGGGCTCGTAGATCGAGCCGTCGGGCGCCATGGCGTCCCAGCGCTCCCAGATCGTCGTCGCCCCCTGCGCCACCTGGTACAGCCAGCCCGGCACCTCCTGCTGCAGGAACACCTTCGCCGCAAGGTCGTCGAGGCCGAGCCTGGTCAGGGCCGGCAGCAGCGCCGGCGTGCCGATGAAGCCGGTGCCGATCTTGTGGTCGGCGTCGATGACGACCTGCCGGAAATAGCCCTTCGCCGCCGCGCGCTGCCCCTCCGGCAGCAGGTCGTACAGGAAGGCGAGCGCGTAGGAGGTCTGGTCGTTATGCGCCAGCCGGCCGGACGGCGCGACGAACTCATGCGCGAAGGCGGCCCGGATCGCTTCCGCCCGCTGCCGCATCCGCGCCGCGAGATCGCGATCGCCGAGCACGCCGGCGATGCGGGCCAGCAGGTCGGTCGAGATGAAATGGTAGATCGTCGCCGCGCAGTCGTCGGCGATGGTCGGCCGCGGCTTGCGGTTGTCGCCGACCGGCTGCAGCCAGTCGCCGAAGGTGAAGCCGCGGGCGCCCCAATGCGGCGGCGGGCGCACCACCGGGCCGTCGGAGATCGACCACACGAAATCGACCCACTTCACCATCGCCGGCAGGCATTCGGCCAGCACGTCGCGGTCGCCGCAGTGGATGTAGAGCACCCAGGGAATGACGACGATCGCGTCGCCCCAGCCGGTCGACCCGAAGAAACCAGGGAAGTGATCCGGATGCAGCCGCGTCGGGTCGGGCGAGACATGCGGCACCGCGCCGTCCGCGCGCTGGTCCGCCATCACGTCGCGCAGGTATTTGCGCAGGAAGGCATGGCTGTCGGCGAGCCAGCAGGCCGTGCCGGCGAAGACCTGGGCGTCGCCGGTCCAGCCCAGCCGCTCGTCGCGCTGGGGGCAATCGGTCGGGACCTCGATGAAGTTCGCCCGCTGCGACCAGATCGTGTTCTGCACCAGCCGATCGACCAGCGGATGGCCCGAGGTGAAGCCGCCCGCGGGGTCGGGCACCGAGGAGATCGGGATCGACCGGATCGCCTCGACCACCGCCTCGCCCGTGATCGTCACCCGCGCATAGCGGAAGCCGTGGAAGGTGAAGTGCGGCGCGTAGGTCTCGGCGTCGCCGCCCTTGAGCATGTAGCGGGTCTCGGCCTCCGCCCGGCGATAGTTGCGGTTGTCGAAGTACCGGTCCGGGCCGAGCACCTCGGAATGCTCCACCCGCAGCTCCGCCCCGGCACGGCCGCGGATGGTGGTGCGCACATAGCCGGCGACGTTCTGCCCGAAATCGTAGATCGTGCGGCCCTCGGCATCGGTCCAGGACGCCGCCGGCGCCAGCGGCGGCAGCTCGCGCACCGGCGCCGTCTCATGGGCGACGAGAAGCGCCTTGTCGAAGGCCAGCACCTCGACGCCGTGGCTGTCGGCCAGGGCTTCGCGGCGGGCGTCGTAGATCTCGCCGAAATAGATACCGGATTTCCGGATCGGCAGCTCACCGCTGACCCAGGCTGCATCGGTGCGCAGAAGGGTTCCGTCCGGCCCGGCCAGCTCGGCGATCGCCGCGATCCGGTCGCCCCAGCAGTTCCGGATCGCCTTCTCGCCCCACATGATCGGCGAGCGATACCAGCCATCAGCCAGCCAGATCTCGATCCGGTTCGCGCCGGGCCGCAGCAGCGGCGCCACATCGTAGGCCTGGTAGGCGATGCGGTCGTCATAGCAGGTCCAGCCCGGCGTCAGCAGGTCGCGCCCCACCCGCGTGCCGTTGACGAAGCAGCGATAGAGGCCGAACGCCGAGATGAACAGAGTGGCCCCGGCCGGGACCGCGGCGAGGTCGAAGCCGCGGGCCACGAAGCTCGCCGGCCCGCCCTCTCCCTGGTCCGCCCGCGGCGCGATCATCTCGGCATCCCAGCGCCGACGCCGAAGGGCTGCTGCCTCTGTCATCTCGCCTTCCTCCCCGAGCCGGTCACGCATTGTTGTAGACCGATCTACACATGCTTCACCATTCACCCGGCTGGCGCAACCGGAATCAGGACTTCGCGCCCGCTAACCGGCCGGATCGGTGGACCGGCGCACGACCAGTTGCGGCGGCGTGACGGCATGCTGCTCGTTTCTACGGCCGTTGATACGGTCGATCAGCAGATCCGTCGCTGTCCGCCCCAGCGTGACCGCGTCCTGGTCGACCGATGTCAGCGAGATCTGCAGCAGGCCCGCGACCCAGGAATTGTCGTAGCCGACGACGGCGAGGTCGTCCGGCACGCGCAGGCCCAGCTGGTCCGCCGCCGCCAGCACGGCGATCGCGACCTTGTCGGTCCAGGCGAAGATGGCGGTCGGCCGGTCGGGCCGCGCCAGCCATTCGGCGGCGAGGTCGCGTTCACGCATGGAATCGGGGCTCCACCGGCTGTCGACGATGGCGGCCTCCAGGCCGTGGCACGCCATGGCCTGGATATAGCTCTCGCGGCGCACGGTCGCAGAGTTGGTTTCGCGGGCGCCGCTTTCCTCGAGGCCGAGGAAGCCGATGCGGCGATGGCCTGCCACGACCAGATGGTCGACCACGGCGGCGGCGCCGGCGCGGTCGTCATTGTTGACCGTGTCGAAGCCGCCGCCGCTGTCGTGCCACCCGATCACCACGACCGGCACGTCCCGCGCGATCTCGACCAGGTCGTCGCGCTCGAGATGCGGCCCGATCATGATGAGCCCGTCGAGATTGCGGTCGAGCATGGTCTCGATCAGGCTGCGCTCGGTCGCGTCGGCGGAGGGGCGGACGCCCAGCAGCGGCTGGTACTTCGTCTGCTTCAGCCGGGCGACGATGCCGTCGAAGATGTCCGGGAAGAACGGGTTGCGCATGTCCGACATCAGGACGCCGAGCGTGTCGGTCGACCCGCGCAGCCCCCGCGCCGCCATCTGCGGCCGGTAGGACAGCTCGCGCATCGCCGCCTCGACCCGGCGGCGCATCTCGTCGGACAGGCCGTAGGCGTTGCGCAGCACCTTCGACACGGCGGCGCGCGAGACCCCGGCCCGGTCGGCGACATCCTGAATGGTGGCACGCTTGCTCAATCGACGACCCCCACGCGGCAGCACGCTGCCGGTCTAGTCCGCCGCGCGCCTCCGGACAACCGGTCAGCCTTTGACCCCGCCTGCCGTCATGCCCTCGACGATCTGCCGGTTGAAGAACAGGAACATCACCAGGGGCGGAATGGTGACGATCAGGATGTTCATGAACAGCAGGTTGAACGACGTGTTGAACTGGCTCTGGAAGTTATAGAGCGTCAGCTGCACCGTCGCGTTCTGCGCCCCGGGCAGGTAGTAGAGCGGGTTGGTGAAGTCGTTGAAGATCGCGACCGACTGCACGACGATGGTGGTGACGACGACCGGCTTCAGCAGCGGCAGGATGATCCGGAAGAACAGTTGCAGCGGCCCGGCGCCGTCGATGACCGCGGCCTCGTCGAGGTCCCGGGGGATCGTCGCGATGAAGGCGCGGAACAGCAGGATCGAGAAGGACAGCCCGTAGGCGACCTCGATCAGCACCAGGCCCGGCAGCGTCTTGAACAACCCGAGCGACTGCATCACCCAGATCGTCGGCACCACCGCCGGCGGCATGATCAAGCCGGTCAGGACCAGCAGCCTGATCGCCCCGTTCCAGCGCCACCGCCGCCGCTGCAGCACGAAGCCGACCATGGCGGCGAAGACCACCAGCAGCGTCACGCTCGCGACCGTCAGGATGGTGCTGTTGACGAAGGCGGTCAGCAGCATGCCGTTCCGCGCAGAGACCACCTCGCGGATGTTGTCCCAGAGCCGGATCGTCTCCGGCCAGGCGAATTGCAGCAGCGCGGCCTCCTGCTTGGTCTTCAGCGCCGTCACCACGACGAAGGCGAAGGGCACCAGGAAGACGACGGCCGAGACCAGCAGCGCCGCGATGCCCCAGCCATAGTAGCGGGCCCGGGTCATGCCTCGACCTCGCGCCGGTTGAGGTGGAGCGACAGCGGCACGACCAATATCGCCACCAGCAGGAACAGCACCACGTTGCCGGCGGTGGAGAGGCCGTAGAAGCCGGCCTGGTACTGCTTGTAGATGACCGAGGCGATCACGTCGGAGGTGAAGCCCGGCCCGCCGCGCGTCATCGCCCAGATCAGGTCGAACGACCGCAGGCCGCCGATGAAGGACAGGATGATCACCGTAGTCGTCGCCGGTCGGATCAGCGGCAGGGTGATGTGGCGGAAGCGGTCGAACGGGCCGGCGCCGTCGATCTTCGCCGCCTCGTGGTAGTCCCGCGGAATCGAGACCAGGCCGGCGATGTAGATGACCGTGGCCAGGCCGACGCCCTTCCACACATCGACCAGGGCCACCGACAGCAGCGCCAGGTCCGGGTCGGTCAGCCAGGCCGGCCCCTGCAGCCCGAACAGCGACAGGCCGACATTGATCAGCCCCCGGGTGGGATGCATCATCACCGAGAAGGTGATGCCGACCCCGATGGTCGAGACCAGGACGGGGAAGAAGACGATCGCCCGCAGCAGGTCGCGGCCGAAGATCGGCGCCGTCAGCAGCAGCCCGAGCAGCAGCCCCAGCACCACCTTCAGCCCGGAGGTGACGGCGGCGTAGATCAGGGTGTTGGTGATGCCCTGGAACAGGAAGGGCTCGCGGAAGAACTGGCGGAAATTGTCGAGCCCGATGAAGGAATAGCTGAACAGCGTCCATCGGGTCAGGCTGAAGAACAGCGACGCCAGGGTCGGCAACAGGAACAGCGTGCCGAAGACGATCGCAGCGGGCAGGTGGAACCACAGCGGATAGGCGTCGCTGCGGCGTCGCCGGGATGCGGCGGGGCGGGCGCGCCGCGCCATGGCCGCCGGCGAGGCGGGACCGGGCGGGCTGGTTTCGGGCAGCATCACTCCCAGCCGGACAGGCCGAGCTGCAGCGCCTGCTTGCGGACGTCCTCGTCATAGAGCGCCGTGCCGTCGGCGGCGGGGCGGATGCCCGAGCCGACCTCGACCGTGATCTGCTCCAGCGCCGGCCCCTTGATCGGCGACAGGAACTCCAGCGCCGGCGCGGTGGCGCCGTCCTTGCCGAAATAGCCCAGGAGATCGGAGACGATCGGCGGGATGTCCGCCGGCAGGGCGCAGCTCTTCAGGAAATAGGGGCCGGTGGCGCCGACGGCTTTGGTCTGCGCCTCGCATCCCTCCTTCGAGGCAATGAAGGCGACGAACTTCTTTGCCTCGTCGAGATGCTCGGTGCTCTTCGGGATATAAATGCCCGCGAGCATCCAGGTGGTCAGGCCGTTCGTGTTCGGGTCGTCCCCCGGCATGGCGAAGAAGCCGACATCGTCGATGGACTCGCCGTAGTTTTCGCGGATGTTGCCGACGGCGTTGGTGAGCATCGGGTAGTGCGCGCCCTCACCCCTGGCGACCATGCGCAGCCCGTCGTCATAGGTGGCGGAGGCGAAGTCGGGGTTGAGGTAGCCCGCCTTGAACACCTCCTCCTGGTACTGGAAGCCCTTCAGGGCGGCGGGGCTGGTGGCGAACTTCGCCTGGTTGGCGGTGTAGCGCTCCGGGAAGTCGGGCTCGGCCTTCAGCACGTTGTAGAAGTCGCCGAGCACGAAGAGCTGCGAGGTCCAGGTGTCCTTGAAGGTCTGGATCACCGGCGCGATGCCGCCCTTGGCCTTGATCGCCGCGTTGTTCCTCATGAACTCGGCCCAGGTCTTGGGCACCGACAGGCCGAGGGCGGCGTAGACCTTCTTGTTGTAGAGGATGCCGCCACCCATGGCGCCCTGGATCGGCGCCCCGTAGACCCGGCCGTTGGCGGTGACCACGCCCTTGAAGATGTCGAGCACATCGGCCTGGAACGGCTCGTCGGTAAGATCGACGAGGGTCTGTTCCGGATTGATGGCGTGGAACAGCGACCCGGCGTTGTAGAGGAACACATCGGTCATGTCGCCGGTCGCCAGCCGGGTCTTGATCAGGTTGTCGCCCTCCGCCCCGCCGGGCCGGGTCTCCACCTCGATCTCGATGTCAGGATTCCGGGCGGTGAACTCCGCCGCCAGGGTCTCGGCGATCTTCACCGTGGATGGGGCGTTGTCGACGAGGAAGGTCAGGCTGACGGTGTCGGCCCGGGCGGGCGCAGCAAATGCGACGCCGGCGGAGACCGCGGCGAGCAGGAGCGGCCGGAGGATGCTCATGGCGTTCTCTCCCTTCTGATCCGGTCCGAGCAGGGCGTCAGAAGGGAGGGTCGCGGGAACGCTGCCGGCATACGCCGCGGCTTGCGGCGTCGTGCCGTTCGAGGTCGTGGCGTTTCAGGCCCGAACCTCGTCCTCCCTGTCTTCCATGCCCCCTCTTTGGATGGGTCACAAGGAAAGTGTAGATCGGTTTACATCACTCGAAAAGCGCTATCGGCGCGCCCGTCGTGAAGAGAGGAAGGCGCGGCCGGTCAGGCCGGCGCCAGGATCTCCGCGTGCTGGGCCAGCAGGCCGCGCAGTTGCGCCATCTCCTCCGGCTTGAGGTCGGTCAGCGGCGGGCGCACCGGGCCGGCCGGGCGGCCCATCACCGCCAGGCCGGCCTTGATGATCGACACGGCATAGCCCTTGCCGCGGTTCCGGATCGCCAGCAGCGGATAATAGAAGTCCTGCAGCAGCGCGTCGGTCGTCGCCGTGTCGCCGTCGCGCAGGGCGCGGTAGAAGCGCTGCGCCAGCTCCGGCACGAAGTTGAACACGGCCGAGGAATAGGTGGTCACGCCGGCGCTGAAATAGGGGGCGGCGAACACCTCGTGGGTCGGCATGCCGCCGATATAGGCCAGGCGGCCGCCCATGCGGCGGGTGATCTCCAGCACCAGGTCGACCTGGCCATGGCCGTCCTTGAAGCCGACCAGGTTCGGGCAGGCGTCGCACAGCCGGGCGATGGTGTCGGCCGACAGCACCGCATTGTCGCGGTTGTAGACGATGACGCCGATGCCGACCGCGTCGCACACCGCCTTGACATGGGCGTAGAGCCCCGCCTGCTCCGCCGTCATCAGATAGGGCGGCAGCAGCAGGATGCCGTCGGCCCCCGCCGCCTCGGCGTCCCGGGCGATCCCGACCGCGATATGGGTGCCATAGCCGCAGCCGGAGACGATCGGCGTGGCCCCGGCGGCGGCCTTCGCCGCGCGCACCACCTGCGGCACCTCGGCCGGGGTCAGCGAGAAGAACTCGCCGGTGCCGCCAGCGGCGAACAGCACCGCGGCGTCGAAGCCGCCGAGCCAGCCGACATGCGCCTCGTAGCCGGCACGATCGAAGCGGAAGTCGGCATCGAAATGAGTCACGGGGAAGGACAGGAGCCCGGCGGACAGGGCACCCTTCAGCGTCTGGGGATCCATGAAGGCCTCGTTCGATCGGATCAGCGGGTCACGGACCCCGGATACAGCTGGCCCACCGCTTCGAGCTGGGCAGCGATGTAGCCGTAGCAGAAGGCGAAGGCGACGGCTTCCGGGTCGCGGCCGCTGATGGTCGGCACGTGGTCCGGCATCACCATGTAGGGGTAGCCGAGCTCGGCGTAGAGCTTGATCGACCGCCACATGTCCATGTCGCCCTCTTCCGGGAACGCCTCCATGAAGGACAGCTTGCGGCCGCGGATGTTGCGGAAATGGACGTTGAAGATCTTGCCGCGGCTGCCGAACCAGCGGATCACGTCGTCGATCTCGTTCCTCGGGTCGTCCAGCATCTCGCCGACCGTGCCCTGGCAGAAATTGAGGCCGTGGTAGGGGCTCTCGCGCATCTGCACGAATTTCTTCAGCCCGTCGACCGTGCCCAGCACCCGGGTGACGCCGCGATAGCCGGGCGGGGTGTAGGGGTCGTGCGGGTGGCAGGCCAGCCGGATCCGGTTCGCCTCGGCGACCGGGATCACGCGCTCGAGGAAATAGTCGATACGCTCCCAGTTCTCGTCCTCGGACAGGGTGCCGACCAGGGTCGGCGGCGCGTCGTGATCGGCCTTGTCCCAGCGGAAGGAGGCGTTCATCGACCCGCCGCGGCCCGGCTCGTCCGGCGTGCGCGGGATGCCGATGATGTTGAGGTTGTATTTGGCGGCCGGGATCCCGGCCCTGGCCAGGTTCTCGATCAGCCGGCAGATCGAATCGATCTGGCGGTCGCGGTTCGGGCCGGCCGACAGGATGTCGGGACTGTCCGACTGCTCGATCGGGCGCGAGCCGAGCGGCAGTTGCACCATGTCGAGCACCAGGCCAAAGCTCTCGACCTTCTCGCGGTGGCGCAGCAGCACGTCCAGCGACCAGTCATGCGGGTTGCCGGGCGGATTGTCGTTGAGGTGCCGGACGCCGAGTTGGGCCATGACCCGGTAATCGTCGTCCTCCCGAATCCCGTTCTGCGTTCCGAGATACATGCCCGCACCCTCCCTCAGATCAGCTTTGTTGGCTGAGGTAATATGACATCATATGACTGATGACAAGCCGGAACGCGGCGGCGCCGATCAGGATTCGGCGTCGCCCGTCAGCCCGCCCAGGGCGCGGTAGCGGCGCTGGCTTTCGGTCAGGTGATGACGCATCGCCAGGCGGGCGCCGTCCGGGTCCTGGCGCTCGATCGCCTCGATGATCCGGGCATGCTCGACGATCACCTTGCGCAGATAGCCGGTCGTCGCCTCGGCCGACTCGCCCAGCCGGCTGCGCGGGATGGTCCGCTTGCCGAGATAGGTCAGGACGTCGCTGTAGAAGTGGTTGTTGGTGGCTGCGGCGATCGCCAGATGCAGCCCGAAATCGGCGTCGACGGCGCTGCCGCCGATATCGACGGCTGCGATCATGCGGTCATGCGCCAGCAGGATCTCGGCCTCCTGCCGCGACGACCGGCGCAGCGCCGCCAGGCCCGCCGCCTCGATCTCCACCCCCATGCGGAACTCCAGCAGCTCCAGCACCTCCGACAGCCGGGTGAAGTCCCCGGACAGGAGGCCCGGCTCGGCCTCCGTCCCCGGCGTCACGAACACCCCGACGCCCTGGCGCGGCTCGACCAGTCCCCTGGCCCGCAGTTCGGCGATCGCCTCGCGCACCACGGTGCGGCTGACGTTGAATTCCTCGATCAGGCGCTGCTCGGTCGGCAGCCGGGCGCCGACCGGCAGCACGCCGTTGGCGATCCGGTGGCGCAGGGCGTCGGCAACCGCGACGGCCAGCTTCTCGCGGCGTCGCGGGGGCCCCGAGTCAATTCCGATTGGGTTCGGCACCGCTCCTCCTGATCGCTTCGTCCTGGGGGCGTGCCCTCCGCCCGTATCCGTCATCGGCAGTCACACATTTGACTCTTGCGAAGTCAAGTTCGACGATGATAGTCGTCAGACAACAGACATCATATCAAAAACAGGGAGGACCGTATGGGATCCTGGAAAAAGAGGTTGCTGGCCCTGGCCGTCGCGCTGGTGCCGATCTGCGGCCCGGCGGCGGCCAAGACGCCGGCCGACCAGCTGGTGATCGGCGCATCGCTGGCGCAGGTGCTGTCGCTGGACCCCGGCCAGGCCACCGAATCCGGATCCTGGCTGATCACCTCCAACATCTACGACCGGCTGGTCTCGACCGATCCGAACGACGCCACCAAGCTGGTGCCACAGCTGGCCGAGAGCTGGGAGGTCGACGGCAAGTCCATCGTCTTCCATCTGCGCGACGCGAAGTTCGCCTCCGGCAACCCGGTCACGGCCGAGGATGCGGCGTGGTCGCTACGGCGGATGCTGAAGCTGAACCAGGCCGCCGCATCGCTGTGGAAGCCCTACGGCTATGACGAAAAGAACATCGACGACTTCCTCGAAGTGGTCGACCCGAAGACCTTCCGCCTGAAGCTGCCCGAGGGCACGATCGCCGAATTCGTGCTGTTCGCCCTGTCGGGCAACAACGGCGCCGTGATCGACAAGGCCGAGGCCACCAAGCACGAGGCCAACAACGATTTCGGCAACGCCTGGCTGCGCGCAAATTCGGCCGGGTCCGGCCCGTTCGTGCTGAAGCGCTGGTCGCCGAACGAGATCATCCTGATGGACCGCAACGACGCCTTCTGGGGCGGCGCGCCGGCGATGAAGCGGGTGGTGATGCGCCACGTCGCGGAGAGCCAGGTGCAGCGCCTGCTGCTGGAGCGCGGCGACATCGACGTGGCGACGGCGCTCGCCGCCTCCGACATCGCCGCCTTCGACGGCAAGGCCGGCTTCGTCACCCAGCGCGTGCCGACCGGCGGCTTCTACGTGCTGGCGATGAACACGCAGAACAAGTACCTGGCCAATCCGGATGTCCGCCGCGCCATCGCCTGGGGCCTGGACTATGCCGGCATGCAGAAGACGATCATGGGGCCGTATGGCCGGGTCCGCCAGGTGCCGGTGCCGGAGAACTACCCGACCGCCCTGCCCGACCCGGGCTACACGCTGGACGTCGCCAAGGCCAAGGAGCTGCTGGCCAAGGCCGGTTTCCCGAACGGTTTCCCGCTGGTGCTGAAGACGATCGCCGAGACCCCGCGCGTCGACCTGGCCACCGCGATCCAGGCCTCGCTGGCCCAGATCGGCATCAAGGTCTCGATCGAGCAGGGCAATGGCAGCCAGATCATCGCCTCCCATCGCGCCCGGGAGTTCGACCTGCTGATGCCGCTGACCGGCGGCGGCAACATGGCCGATCCGATCGGGTCGCTGCAGAACTTCACCTACAATCCGGACAACAGCCCGACCGGCAATTCCGGCTACTTCACCTGGCGGTCCGCCTGGGACATCCCGGAGCTGACCAAGCTGACGGTCGAGGCCCGCGGCGAGGAGGATCGCGCCAAGCGCGAGGCCCTCTACACCGAGATCCAGAAGCAGTTCCTGGCCAGCGGCCCGGCGATCCTGCCGATGTTCGAGCGGTTCTCGCCGGTGGTGGTGTCGGCCAATGTCGAGAACTTCATCGGCCAGGGCTTCCGCGGCGTCCGGCTGGACATCGTCAAGAAGAAGGCCGAGTGACCCATGTTTCCAGGCGACGAGGGCTGACATGACCCGCGACCTGCCGCTCAAGCTGCTGCGCCGCCTCTTCAGCCTGGCTCTCAGCCTGCTCGTCCTCTTGTGCCTCACCTTCGTGATCGGGCGGCTGATGCCGTCCGATCCGGTGGGCGCCATCGTCGGCGAGCTGGCGGACCCGGCAGCCTATGCGGCGATGCGGGCCAAGATGGGCCTGGACCTGCCGATCCCGGAGCAGTTCTGGGTCTATCTGACCAACATGCTGCATGGCGACCTGGGCACCGCGGTCCTGACCGGCAACCCGGTGGTGTCGGACCTCGCCGCCGCCTTCCCGGCGACGCTGGAGCTGGCGACGCTGGCCATCATCCTCAGCGTCGCCGTCGGTGTGCCGCTGGGCCTGCTGGCAGCGCTGTACCGCGACACGCTCCTGGACCAGATCGCCCGGGTGCTGGCCCTCTTGGGCCATTCCCTGCCGGTGTTCTGGTTCGGCATCGTCGGGCTGATCGTGTTCTATGCCGGGCTGCAATGGGTCGGCGGGCCGGGCCGGATCGACGTGTTCTACGAGGGCATCGTCGAGCCGCGGACCGGCGCCATCCTGATCGACAGCCTGCTGGCCGGCGAGCACGAGATCTTCTGGAATGCCCTCGGCCACCTGATCCTGCCGGCCTGCATCCTGGCCTATGCCGCGATGGCCTATATCGTCCGCATGACCCGCAGCTTCACCCTGGAGCAGCTGGGCCAGGACTACATCATCGCCGCCCGGGCCAAGGGCCTGCGGCTGCCGGCCGTGGTCTGGGGCCACATCCTGCCGAATATCGCGGTGCAGCTGGTCACCATCCTGGCGATCTCCTACGGCCATCTGCTGGAGGGGGCGGTTCTGGTGGAGATCGTGTTCTCCTGGCCCGGCATCGGCCAGTACATGACCAATGCGCTGATGATCGGCGACATGAACGCCATCCTGGCCTGCACCCTGCTGATCGGCCTGATCTTCATGATCCTCAACGTCCTCGCCGACGCCGCCTATCTGGCGCTCGACCCCCGCACCCGGGAGGCCCGCTGATGTCGATGCAGGCAGAGCAGCCGATGCCGCCCGCCGCGGCGGAGCCGGCCGCCGGCGGCGCCTGGTCCGTCCAGATCCGCCGCTTCCGGCGCGAGAAGCTGGGCATCGCCGGGCTGGCCGTCATCGGCGTCCTGGCCGTGATCGCCCTGCTGGCGCCGTGGATCGCGCCTTACGACCCGGCCGTGCAGAACCTGAACAACGTGCTGCAGCCGCCCGGCTGGACCCATCTCGCCGGCACCGACGAGCTTGGCCGCGACATCTTCAGCCGCCTGGTCTGGGGCAGCCGGATCACTCTGCAGATCGTCGGCACGGTGACGCTGATCATCGGCCCGATCGGCCTCCTGATCGGCGTCGTCGCCGGCTATTGCGGCGGGCGCGTCGACGCCGTGCTGATGCGCGCCACCGACATCGTCCTGTCCTTCCCCTCGCTGGTGCTGGCCCTGGCCTTCGCCGCGGCGCTCGGCGCCGGCCTCGGCACCGCGATCGTCGCCATCTCGCTGACCGCCTGGCCGTCGATCGCCCGGCTGGCGCGGGCCGAGACCCTGGTGGTGCGGCAGGCCGAATACATCGCCGCGGCCCGCCTCTACGGCGCCTCGCATCTGCGGCTGATCGGCCTCTATGTGATGCCGATGTGCATCCCGTCGGTGATCGTGCGCCTGACCCTGTCGATGGCCGGCGTGATCCTGACCGCGGCGGGCCTCGGCTTCCTCGGCCTCGGCGCCCAGCCGCCGGCGCCGGAATGGGGGGCGATGATCTCCAGCGGCCGCAAATTCATGCTCGACGCCTGGTGGGTCTCGGTGATGCCCGGCCTGGCGATCCTGGCGACCAGCCTGGCCTTCAACCTGCTGGGCGACGCGCTGCGCGACGTGCTGGATCCCCGCCATGCCCGCTGAAGTCATGACGAACGCGCCGATGCTGCAGGTTGAGAACCTGTCCGTCACCTTCGGCCACGGGGCCTACACCACCCGGGCGGTGCGCGACGTCAGCTTCGCGCTGGGCCGCGAGCGGCTGGGGATCGTCGGCGAATCCGGCTCGGGCAAGTCGACGGCCGGACGCGCCATCATGCGGCTGCAGCCCAAGGGCGCGCAGGTGCAGGCCGACGCCCTGCGCTTCGCCGGCCGCGACCTGCTGGCCCTGCGCGAGCGCGAGCTGACCCGGATCCGCGGCCGCGACATGGCCCTGATCCTGCAGGATCCGCGCTATTCGTTGAACCCGGTGAAGCCGATCGGGGTGCAGATCGCGGAATCGGCGCGGGTGCACCTGAAGCTGGGCAGCCGGGCGGCGCGCAAGGCGGCACTGGAGATGCTGGGCCATGTCCGGATCCGAGATCCGGAGCGAACCATGGCGCTGTACCCGCACGAGATCTCTGGCGGCATGGGCCAGCGCGCCATGATCGCCATGATGCTGCTGAACAAGCCGAAGCTGGTGATCGCCGACGAGCCGACCTCGGCGCTGGACGTCAGCGTGCGCCAGGACGTGCTGACCCTGCTGGACGGGCTGGTGCGCGAGAACGGCTCCGGGCTGATCCTGATCAGCCACGACATCCGCATGGTGGCGCGCTTCTGCGACCGCATCCTCGTCATGTATGCCGGAAGGGTGGTCGAGGAGCTGCGCTCGCTCGACGAGGCGGCGCACCCCTATACGCGCGGCCTGATCGCCTCGATGCCGGGCTTCGACGGCCCGCGGCCGCACCGGCTGCCGGTGATCGACCGGGCGAGCCTTGCCGCCTTCGAGGAGGCCGCCCGATGACCGCGCCTTATGCCGACGCCATGGTCCGGGTCGCGGATCTCGACGTGCGCTTCCAGTCCCGCCGCGGCACGGCGCATGCGGTGAAGAGCGTGTCCTTCGCGGTCGAGCCCGGCGGCGCGCTGGGCATCGTCGGCGAATCCGGCTGCGGCAAGTCGACGGTGCTGCGGTCCCTGGCCGGGCTGGAGCAGCGCTGGACCGGCCGGATCGAGCTGGCGGGCTACCCGGTCGGCCCGAGGCGCGGGCGCGACGAACTGGCCCGGGTGCAGATGGTGTTCCAGGATCCCTACGGATCGCTGCATCCGCGGCACCGCATCGGCCGCGCTTTGGCCGAGCCGCTGATCGCCATGGGCCTGCCGGACCCGTGGGACCATGTGCCCGGGGCCCTGGCGCGGGTCGGCCTGCCGGCGCGCTTCGCCGACCGCTACCCGCACGAGCTGTCGGGCGGCCAGCGCCAGCGCGTCGCCATCGCCCGGGCCCTGGCCCTGCGCCCGTCGATCGTGCTGCTGGACGAGCCGACCTCGGCCCTCGACGTCTCGATCCAGGCTGAGATCCTGAACCTGCTGATGGCCCTGCGCGAGGAGCACCGGCTGACCTATGTCTTCGTCAGCCACGACCTCGCGGTGGTCGGCCAGATGTGCGACCGGGTGCTGGTGATGAAGGACGGGGCCTGCGTCGAGGAGCTGTCCTCCGACGCGCTGCGCGCCCGGACCGTCGCCGCGCCCTACACGCAGGAGCTGATCGCGAACAGCTTCCTCTGACCCGGGCTCGCTTGCCGTCTTAGTGTCTGACCCGAAAAGAGTTGAGTGATATCAGTCAGTTGTGATTCGGTCGTGGTTGCGAGCTACGACGAAGCACAAGATGGTCTGGACTGATATCACTCGGGCGCAGTATCGGCGGAAGGGGCTGCGCTATTCAAGCGATACGACGGATGAGGAGTGGCGGCTGATATCGCCGTATTTGCCGCCGCCACGGCGGCTGGGCCGGCCGCGGACCACCGATCTTCGGGCGGTGGTGAATGCGCTGTTCTACATCGCGTCGAGCGGGTGTCAGTGGCGGCTGCTACCGGACAGCTACCCGCCCTTCACGACGGTGCAGCGGTTCTTCTACGCCTGGCGCGACGACGGCGTATGGCGGCGGATCAATCATGAGTTGGTCATGCTGTCGCGCCAGGCCTCCGGCCGCGAGGCCAGCCCGTCGGCCGGGGTGATCGACAGCCAGTCGGTCAAGACCACCGAGGCGGGCGGTCCACGGGGCTTCGATGCCGGCAAGAGGATCAAGGGCCGCAAGCGCCATATCGTCACCGATACCGCCGGACACCTCCTCGGGCTCGATGTCCATATGGCCGACGTCCAAGATCGCGACGGGGCAACGGCCGTTCTGGCCTCGGTGCGGACGCTGTATCCCTGGCTGCGCCACCTGTTCGCCGACGGGGCTTATGCCGGCGACAAACTGGCGACCGCGCTCGCCGGATTGGGACGGTGGACCATCGAGATCGTCAAACGATCGGATACCGCCCGCGGCTTCGTCCTGCTGCCACGGCGCTGGGTCGTCGAGCGCACCTTCGCCTGGCTCGGCCGGTGCCGAAGACTCGCAAAGGACTTCGAGGCTACCGTCGCCAGCGCCCAGGCCTGGCTCTGGATCGCCCACGCCCGACTCCTCTCCAAACGCCTCGCCAGACTTCCCTCCGCTTTATGAGTCGGACTCTTAGATCCGATCGCCCGGCACGGTTTCCGGCCGTGCCCCGCAACCATCAGGCTTCGAGGCCCGCGCCGACCTCATAGGATTGCAGCAGCCAGTTCGCGCCCTGCAGTCCCAGGGCGTGGTTCTCGCCGCCCTGGATCAGGCAGACATCGAGATCCCGCAGCAGCCTCTCGACGATGGCGTCTCTCGCCAGCCCCTTCGCCCCGAAGATCTGCTGCGCGTCCAGGACGATCTCGTGCGCTGTCTTCGTCGCGGTCGTCTTCGCAGCGATCGACGACAGGATGTGGGGACCCTGCGCCGAAAAATTATAGGCCGCTGCACGGCGGACGGCCGCCCGGCAGATCTCGAGCTTCCGCCACATCTCCCACAGACGCCACCGGACGAGTTGGTGGCGGACCAGCGGCACGCCGCCCTGCTCGCGCTCCCTGGCATAGCCGAACGCCCGGTCGAAAGCGGCCCGCGCGATGCCCGTCGCGACCGCCGCGACATTCATGGCCCCGGATGTGTGGGTCGCGAACATCGACGCGTAGAAATCCTCCCGGCCCTTGACGATGTAGCTCCTGGGAACCCGGACATGGTCGAACCGCACATGCCCGGTCGGCAGCGATCGCTGCCCGATCTTCTCGACCGGCGGCCCGCGCTCGACGCCCGGCAGGTCGAACGGCACCAGCAGGGCGACGCCGTTGACCCCGCCATCGGGCCGTCCGACGCCGTCGCCATGGTCGGCCGGGCAATGGATCAGGGCGCATTCCGCGATCGGGGCGCAGGAGATCCAGTCGGACGAGACCCCGGTCAGGACGACCTCGGTCGGGCCCATGACGGCCTGCAGGCTACCCTCGGACTGCCGCGATCCCGCCGCCAGCTCGAAGCCCTCATGGTCGATCGCGTCGGACCCCCGATCCGCCAGGATCGCGATCCAGCAGCCGCGCAGGTTGCCGAACCGCTCGATCAGCTCCGCATTGCCCGTCGCCAGGGCCGTGGATGCCGGCATCTTCGATGTGAACGCCGCGACGGCCAACCCCGCATCGCCATAGGCCAGCTCCTCGAACAGGAGGGGCAGCGTTCGCCGCAGCCGGTCCGGTCCCAACGCCGCCAGGGTCGAGGGGCCGATGCCCAGCCGCTCGAAATCGTCGAGATACCGCCACAGGGGGGATGACGGCGCCGTCACCTCCGCGGCCGGCATCGGGTCGAGCCTGTCGGCGACGGGGCGCATCACCTCCAGCGCGAAGGTCCTGAGCCGGCGTTGCAGCTGCCGCTCCTCGTCGGTGACGTCGGCATCGAGCCCACCGAATTCGAGACGCGGTCCTGCGACGCTTCCGGCACTCCGCATCATGGCCTCCTTGCACCCCGAAACTTCAGCTTCGAGGGCTGGCCCCGGTCGCCGCCAAGCCGAATCAGCCGCTGTTCGCGATGGTAGCGCGGGACGGCACGAGGATCACGGCCTCGCCGTCGATCACGAGCCTGTCTCCGACATAGCATCGGGTCTGTAGCACCACCCGGTTCCGCTCGGGCATCATTCCGGCCACTGTGACGCGCGCCGTCACGGTATCCCCCGGCCGCACCGGTGCCTTGAACTGCAGGCTCTGCGAGACGTAGATCGAGCCCGGCCCCGGCAGCCGGGTGCCGATGACCGCTGAGATGAAACCGGCGCTGAGCAGGCCGTGAGAGATCCGTCCCCGGAAGCGCGTGCCTTCGGCGTAGACCTGGTTGAGATGCACCGGATTGGTGTCGCCGGATACGCCCGAGAACAGCAGAATGTCCGCTTCGGTCACCGTCTTGCCGAAGTTGGCCGACATGCCGACGGCGAGGTCCTCAAAAAAATACCCCTCCGCGTCGCCGCGCCGGGTCATCACATCGTCCATTCCGAGTCTCCACCCGTTACCAGCGGACCAGGGCGGCGCCCCAGGTCAGGCCGCCGCCCATCGCTTCGATCAGGACGAGGTCACCCTCGCGGATACGGCCGTCGGAGACGGCGTCGTCCAGGGCCAGGGGGATCGAGGCGGCGGCGGTGTTGGCGTGCCGGTCGACCGTGAGCACGATCTTCTCCTGCGGCAGGTCCAGCTTGCGCGCCGTGGCCTCGATGATGCGCCGGTTGGCCTGGTGCGGCACCAGCCAGTCGATGTCGGCCGCGGTCAGCCCGTTCGCCCTGAGGGCCTCGTCCGCCACCGCCGCCAGATTGGTCACGGCATGCTTGAACACCTCGCGCCCGTCCATGCGGACATGGCCGACCGTGCGGGTCGAGGATGGGCCACCATCGACATAGAGCTTGTCCTCGTGGCGGCCGTCGGAGTGGAGATGCGTCGACAGGATGCCGCGGCCCTGCGCACCACCTTCGGAGAGGCCGGCCTGCAGGATGACGGCGCCGGCACCGTCGCCGAACAGCACGCAGGTGCTGCGGTCCGACCAGTCGAGCAGGCGCGAGAACGTCTCGGCGCCGATCACCAGGGCCGTCCGCACCTGGCCCTGGCGGATCATGGCGTCGGCGATCGACAGGGCGTAGACGAAGCCGGAGCACACCGCCTGCACATCGAAGGCGGCGCCGCCGGTCATGCCCAGCGCCGCCTGCACCCGCACGGCGGTGGCCGGGAAGGTCCGGTCCGGCGTGGTCGTCGCCAGGATGATCAGGTCGAGCTCCGCCGCGGCGATCCCGGCCCGGCCCAGGGCGGCGCGGGCCGCCGCCAGAGCGAGGTCCGATGTCGTCTCGCCCGCCGCGGCGACCCGGCGCTCCCGGATGCCGGACCGCTGCACGATCCATTCATCCGAGGTGTCGACCAGCGCCGCCAGCTCTTCATTCGTCATGCGACGGCGGGGCAAGGCCGAGCCGCAGCCGATCACCCGGGCGCGGCGCACCAGGGCGGGCTGGACCTCGGTGCCCGAGGCAGTGCCAGCGGCCGGAACGCTTCCATCGTCGTCGCGGCCGCGGACCAGGGTGTCGAGCTCGTTCATCATTTCCGTCCGCTCACTCGGCCACCAGGGGCACGGGCTGTACGATCTGCTTCGCCGCCGCTGCGAGGAAGCCGGCCACGGCCTCGACCGCGGGAGGCTGCATGATCGAGAAGTGATCGCTGTCGAGGCCCAGAATCCGCAGCGGCCCGCTGGAAAGCGCCTCCAGGTGGGGAGCAGCCTCGTCGGAGCTTCCGGCGTTCTCGGCGCGGAGGGCGAGGGCATAGGACAGCGGCGCCCGAACCGGCCTCGGCCGGTGCCCGGCCAGCGCGGCGGCGTTCGCCGCATGGATCCGGAGCACGCGCTCCACGGTGGCGGGGTCGGCGATGGCGCGAAGGCGGCCGAGGCCGTGCTGCTCGCTGAAGACCGCCTGGAATTCCGGATGGCCGATCATCAGGTCGAGGACGCCGTCATTTTCCGCTCTCCCGACACTGTCGACCAGGCGGCGGATCCGGCGGGCGTAGACGCCGTCCGGCAAGGGGCTGTCGATGTCCACCAGCCCGGCGATGCGCGCGCCCTCCTCCTCCCATTGGGCGGTCATCTCCTGGGCGACCGCCCCCCCGAAGGACCAGCCGCCGACGATGTCCGGGACCCTGCCGGCGGCTTCGAGGACGGCCCGGCGATATAGCCTCGCCAACTCGCCAAGTGAGCGATACCGGACATCGCCCGCCTCGGCTTCCGGGTGCCGGACGCCGAGGACTCGGGCATCGCCGGGCCAGGCGGCCGCCAGCTCGCCGTAACACAGGACGTCGCCCCCGACCGGATGGATCAGCGCCACCAGCGGGCCCGGGCCGTCGCGGAGGGTGAGCACGTGGTCGGAGGACTCCCGGACCGACGGCATCGGCATGACGATGGCCTCTGCCGCTGCGGGCGCCGCCTGGGCCGGTGCAGGCGTGGCCCGCTCGCCCTCAGAGCCCGGCCCGTCCGAATAGAAGGCGGCGATGCTGCGCAGCGAGGCACCGGCGGCGAACCAGGCCAGCGGGACGGCTCGACCGAAGGCCTGCTGCAGGCGGCCGCGGATCGCTGTCAGCGCCAGCGAGTCAAGGCCAAGGGTCACCAGGGCCGCGTCGGCATCCTCGTCGACCGCGTCGCCGATGACGGGACGAACGATCTCGACAACCGAGGCCAGACTATCGGCGGCTGGCGTGTTCGCCGATGAGCCCGCGGCATCCTCGACCGGCCCCTCGCCCGAGGTCTCGGCGGATGGCACCGGATGCAGGCCTTCGGCGCGCGGCTGCAGCCCCACGGCCGGCAGCTCGATGTGCTTCAGGTCGAAGGCGTAGGTCGGCGCCTCGACGGGGGATGGCGGGGTCCCGTAGAGGCGGCGCCAGTCCGGCGAGTGGCCGGCGCAGTACAAACGCGCGCAGGCATGGGCCAGGCCGTCGGGCTCCGGATCCTCGTCGCCGCCGGGGCCGTCGCAGAGCGAGGAGATCGCCCGACTCCAGTCGCCGGAGGCCGCCTTCGCCAAATTGGACAGGGCCTTGCCGGGCCCGACCTCGAGGAAGGCGACGCCGTCCTTGGCGATGGTGTCGAGCGCCGCCCGGAACCGCACCGGCCGCTCGACCATGTCGACCCAGTGATCGACCGTGGCGATCTCGTCCCCGGCGCGGCGGCCGGTGACCGTCGAGATCAGCTCGATCTCGGGCGCCTGGAGCCGGATCGGGGCCAGGGCGTCGCGGAACGGCGCCAGGATCGGCGCCAGCAGCGGCGAGTGGCCGGGGGTGTCGTAGGTCGCCACCCGCGACACCCGGATGCCTTGCTCCAGCAGCGCCCGCTCGGCACCGGCGACGGCCGCGGCCGTGCCGCTGAGCACCGTCTGCTCCGGCCCGTTGATCGCGGCGATGAACAGCTCCGTGCCGAACCGGAACGCCGTCTCGAGCCATTCGGCGCCGGCGGCCACCGCCAGCATCGCGCCGTGCGGCCGCAGCGTCTCGAACAGCCGGCCGCGCGCCTCCACCGCCTTGAGCCCGTCATCGAGCGACATCACGCCGGCGACGACCGCCGCCGCGTGCTCGCCCAGCGAATGCCCGATCACCACATCGGGGCTGATGCCGAGCCTGATCCAGCTGCGGGCCAGCGAATGCAGCACGACGAAATGCGCCAGCTGCCCGGGATCGTGGCGGGCGCGGGCGGGATCGCGGTCGAGGATGGCCCGCTGTACCTCGGCCGCTACGCCCGGCGCCAGGCGCGCGAGGCAATCGTCGACCGCCGACCGGAAGATCGGGTTGTCGCGGTACAGGCCTCCGCCCACGCCGGGCCGCCAGCCGCCCTGGCCTGGGAACAGGAACACCAGCCGGCTCTTCGGCGCCGCCTTGCCGATGTGCCATCGGCCGGACGGCACACCGGCCGCATGTTCGCGCAGCGCCGCGGCCATCTCATCAGGCGAAGCGCCGACCACGGCCAGCCGGCGGTCCCAATGCTCGCGCCGGACGCTCGCCGTGTAGCACAGGTCGCGCAGCCCCGGTCCGGAAGGGTCCAGCGGCGCCTCATAGGCGGCCGCGAGCCTTCCCAAAGCCGCCTGTGATCGCGCCGAAAGGGTCAGGACCCGCATCCGGTCCGGCTGCTGCGCCGGCCTGGCCGTCGGCGGCGGCGCCAGCACGGCATGGGCGTTCGTGCCGCTGATGCCGAAGGAGCTCACCGCCACCAGGCCGCCCTCGGCCGGCAGGTCGCGGCCGGTCCGCGGCACCTCCATCCCGGCCCCGTCCCAACGGAACCGCGGATTGGGGGTGTCGAAGCCGGCCTGGGCCGGTGCATGCCGATGGCGCAGCACCAGGATCGCCTTGACCAGCCCGGCGATGCCCGCTGCCCCTTCGAGATGGCCGAGCTGGGACTTCAGCCCGCCCAGCAGCAGCGGCGACCGCCGCGCCACGTCGCGCGTATAGGCGTTGCGCAGGGCCGTGAGCTCGATCGGGTCGCCGAGCGGCGTGCCGGTGCCGTGGGCCTCGACATAGACGACATCCTCCGGGCCGGCGCCGGCCTGGGCCAGCGCCTGCCGGATCACGGCCTCCTGCGCCGCCCCGTTCGGGGCCGTCAGGCCGTTGCTGGCGCCGTCATTGTTCACGGCAGACCCGACCAGCAGCGCCTCGATCCGATCCTTGTCGGCCGTCGCCTCGCCGGTTCGCTTCAGCACGACCACGGCGCCGCCCTCGCCGCGGATGTAGCCGTCGGCCCGGGCGTCGAAGGTGCGGCAGGTGTCGGTCCGCGACATCGCCTGCAGCCGGGCGAAGCCGATCGTCTCCTCCGGCCCGAGGATCAGGTTGGTGCCGCCGGCGATCGCCAGGTCGCAATCGCCGCAGCGCAGGCTCTGCGCCGCCAGATGCACCGCCACCAGCGAGGCGGAGCAGGTCGAATCCAGGAAGATCGCCGGGCCCTGCAGCCCGAGCGTGAATGCAACGCGGCCGACGCCGACCGCGCGGTTGGCGCCGAGCTTGCCCCAGGCGGTGATGCGGTGCGGGTCGCCGGAGGCGACGGTCCGGCGTGCGTAGTCGACGTCGCCGGCGGTCAGGAACAGGCCGACGCGCCGCCCGCGCAGGCTCGACGGCACGATCCCGGCATGTTCCAGCGCGCTCCAGCACAGCTGCAGCATCCAGCGCTGCTGCGGGTCCATCTCCAGCGCCTCGGCCTGGGAGATGCGGAAGAACTCCGGATCGAAGCCGTAGGGATCGCCGACATAGCCGGCCCGCCGCGAATAGGTCGTCCCGGAACGGTCGGGATCCGGCGAATGCCAGGCCGCGATGTCGAAGCGGTCCGCGGGTGTGTCGCGGATGGCGACCTTCGCGGAGGTGACGAAGTCCCAAAACGCGGCCGGCGTGTCGTTGTCGCCCGGCAGCCGGAACGCCATGCCGATGATCGCCACGGGGTCGACGACCGGACCGCCCCCCTGCTGCAACTGACCTTGCATCAGACCTGCCCCTCCAGTCGGGCGAACGCATCGGGGAAAACTCGCGGCTGCCGATCGGACAGGGCCTCGCCGAGCCGCACCATCGCCTGCTTCGTGACGACGGCGCCGGCATAGGGCAGGAGTTGAAGAACGGCCTCGGTGACCTCCTGCCGTTCTGCCCCCGCGTTCAACGCGGCATTGACGTGGCGCTTGAACGGCTCCGTATCGATGACGCGGCCGGTCATCGCGAGCGCCGCGACCGTGACGAGCTCGCGCGTCTTGGCATCGAGTCCGGGCCGGACGAACACGCCCCGCGTGGCGACGCTCGTGTATTGGCGGACGAGATCCGGAGCGATGTCCTCGATGTCGGTGAGGAAGGTCTGGTCGGGCGGGTATTCCCTCCCGCGCCAGACCCGGGGCCATTTCTCGAAGCGCGAACCCTCCTCGATCACGGCTGGGCCGGCGCTGTCGAAGCCTTCCTTCTCCTGGTCGCTGTCGCGAGGCTGCTCGACCTCGTAGCGCTCGAAGACCTCCAGGGACGCGCCCGCCAATGCCAGGACGCGCGGCCAGCCGATGTAGCCGGTCATCTGGATCAGGACCTCGATCAACTCCGATCGGGTCCACCCGCACCGCAGGCATGCCTCGAGGCCGTCCCGCACATCGCCGGCCTGGTTGCTCCTGGCGATGATCATCCCGAGCGTCGCCAGCTGTCGATCTCTCGGCTCCAGCCCGGGCCGGGTCCATAATTCGGTGTCCCCGAACTCGGCGATCAGGCGAGCGAGATCCGGGGAGAGGTCGGCGTCCGGTTTCGGCTTCCGCAGGAGAGGACCGGAGCTGCCGGCCTCCGGCCGTGAAACGGCCGGATCGAGATCCGTCGTATCCAGATCGATCGCCCGCTCGCGCAGCACCTCTCGAACGAGCCCGAGACCGCTGAATGCCGCCTGGAATCCGCCATGGACGAAGGACTGGATGACGATTTCGACAAGCTGACGGGGCGTCCAGCCTGTGTTCAGCATTCCCGCGCAATGGAATTTCAGGGCCGACGGCGCGTTGCCCATGACGCAAAGAACACCGACGGTGACGAGTTCGCGGGTCTTCAGCGACAGCTCCGGTCGCCCGACAAGCTCGCCATATCCGTGCTCGATCAACAGCCGGTGGAACTCCGGCGAAAGCTGGAAAAGCGGCCGCACCATTCGATCGTAGTCGTCGCCGCCGACCGCCCTGATCGCGGCGATGCCGGCGTCCCATCGGGAGGGCTTCTGCTCCCGCTCGTCATCGGCATGCACAGCATCGGCACTGGCCACATCGCTCTCGGACATCGCGTTATGAAACTCCTGCGGCCGCGCGAGGCGGTTAAGCCTGGAGCCGGGGGTGAAAGGGATCGACGGGGACGATGGGTGCTGCCGGGAGCGCCGGGGGGGCGGGCTCCATGGCGCACAACGCGGAGGCCGCTACCAGTTGGCCGCCTCCGCGATCGGCGCTTCCCGGCTGGCGGCGGCACCGGTCTCACGGGAACCGACTCTGCCCGCGAGGTAGCCCGCCAGCGCGCCGAACGTCGTGTATGTCCAGAGCAGGGTCTGGTCGAGATCGAGGCGAAGCTCGGATTCGAGGAAATGCGTCAGCTCGACCGAGCTGACGGAGTCGAACCCGATCTCAGCAAAGCTCTGACCCGGATGCGACGGCGCACCATGACCGCGCGAAACCGACCAGTTCGTGATCAGGGTCATCATCGCGTCGATGGTCCCGACGCCGGAGGCAGGGTTCGGCGCGGGCGCCGCCGCAGCCTCGGACAGCCTTTCGCCAGGCACCTTGACCGTGATCGGAACCACCTTAGAGGAGCGGCCCTGGATGGCCCGCTCGAGCTCTCCGCGCTGATAGAGCGTCCGGCACAGAACCCGCTGGATCTTGCCGGCCGAGGTCTTCGGCACCGTCTCCGGCTTCGTCAGCACCACGTCCGACACCGCGATGTCGTGCTCCCGGAACACGGCCTCGGAGATCCGTGAGACCAGCTCGTCCCGATCGGCGGTCGCGAGCCATGACCGCTCGATCTCCTGGACCACGACGATCGCCTCGGCATTCTCGCGCTCGATCGAGAACACCGCCCCGCCTGCGGGCTTGAGCGCGTCGTGCGACCGCTGCACGGTGGCCTCGATATCCTGCGGATAGATGTTCCGGCCGTTGACGATCATCACCTCCTTGATCCGGCCGGTGACGTAGAGCTGGTCGTCGATGACGATGCCGAGATCGCCGGTCCGCAGGAACGGGCCCTGTCCGTCGGTCGTCCTGGCGCCGAAGGTCTGCTCGGTCACCTCCGGGCGCCGCCAATAGCCGCTGGCGACGCAAGCGCCGGAGACCCAGATCTCGCCGATCGCGCCGTGTCCGCAGATCTCGCGCGTCTCGGGATTGACGATGGCGACGGTCTGGGGCGGCCGAACCCGCCCCGAGCTGACGATGATCCGCGATCCTGCCCCCAAGGCGGGGACGATGCGGCCGGCATCGAGGGCATCCGGATCGACCGACAGCATTGCCGGCGCCTGGCCGGGATCACCGACGGAGACCATCAGCGTCGCTTCCGCCAGGCCGTACACCGGCTGGTGAGTCCCGGCGCGGAAACCGTGGTCGCGGTAGGCCTCGCTGAAGCCGTCGATCGTCGAGGCTCTGATCGGCTCCGCCGCGTTGACCGCATAGGCCCAGCTCGACAGGTCGAGGTCTTCGCGCTTGTCGGCCGGGATCCGGCGGACGCACAGCTCATAGGCGAAGTTCGGCGCCATGCTGATCGTCGCCTTGTACCGGCTGATCGTCTCGAGCCATCGCCTCGGGTTCTGGATCAGCGACACCGGCGGCAGCATGATGCAGAGCGCGCCGTCGAACACCGACTGCAGGATGTTCCCGATCAGGCCGAGGTCGTGATAGGGCGGCAGCCAGCAGACGACGACCGCGTTGAAGTCGAAGCCGCACCAGGGGCCGATCACGCCGGCATTGGCGAAGAGGTTGCCGAATGTGACGATCGTGCCCTTCGGGATGCCGGTCGACCCCGATGTGTATTGCAGGAAGGCCGGGGTATCCGACGACGGGCGTGGCCAGGCGATGCCCGCGGGATCCGCGTCCAGGTCGTCCGGCGACAGCATGGGCAGGGACGACAGCTCGGGGTTTTCGGCGAACCAGCCGGCGAGCTTCGGCACCGAGGCCGCCTCGGTGAGGATGCAGGCAGAATCGGAGTCACGCACGATCGCGACCAGCCGGTCCCAGGTCGAGCGCCCCGGCTTGGCCAGATGGCACGGCAAGGCGATGACGCCGGCCCGGAGGCAGGCGAGGAAGGAAACCACGAACCCTGCGCCGGGCTCGAACAGCATCAAGGCACGGGATCCGCGGAGGCCTCGCGCCACGAGGGCGGCGGCGTATCGCTCCACCTGGTCGTGCAGCTCGCCATAGGTCAGCCGGAGCTTCTCGGTTCCGTCGGTGCCGACGACCACGAATGCGTCCTTCGCCGGATGGGCCATCGCCCTTTGCGAGAGAATGTCTGAGAACCAGCGATCGGCATGAGCCAGCGGGTCAGTCGCCATCGGGACCTCCTGGGAGTGCGCCTGGGGGCGCTCGTGACGTGTTTGATTGGTATGGCGAGCGGCCGAAGCCGCCGCGCGAGCTAAGCTGCGGTGAAGCCGCCGTCGACCGCGAGCGTCGCACCCGTGATGAATGATGCCGCGTCGCTGGCGAGGAACAGAGCCGCCTCAGCCACCTCGGCGGCCTCGCCGAAGCGTCCGATCGGGTGGATGGCCAGCAGCGCTTCCCTGGCCCCCGGCGGCGCGATCAACCGGTCCAGCATGTCGCTTTTCGTGCCGCCGGGGCAGATCGTGTTCACTCTGACATTCCGGCCGCCATATTCGAGTGCGGCGCATTTCCCCAGCCCGATCAGGCCGTGCTTCGCCGTCTCATACGCCGCGAGCCCCGGCATCCCGACCAGCCCCAGCACCGAGGAGGTGTTCACGATCGCCCCTCCTCCGGTCTTCAGCATCTCCGGGATCTCGTATTTCATGCTGAGGAAGACGCCCTTGAGATTGATCCCCATCAGGCGGTCCCAGTCCTCCTCGTCATGTTCGACAAGCGTCTTGCCGAGGATCTCGATTCCGGCGTTGTTGAAGGCGATGTCGAGCCGGCCGAAGGCTTCGACCGTATGGGCCACGGCGTTCCGGCAATCCTGCGCCTTGGACACGTCGGTCCTGATGAAGATGGCGTCGCCACCTGCATCGCGAACGCTCGCGACGACGCGCTCCCCCTCTTCGACGCGGCGAGCCGCGACAGCGACTTTCGCGCCCTCCCTTGCGAAGAGCTCCACGGCTGCCTCGCCGATACCCGAGCTGCCGCCTGTGATCAGGGCGACCTTGTTCTGAAGTCTGGACATGAGTTGCTCCGCCCGCATCGCCCGTTCAGGCCTGCGCATTGTCGCCACGGCAATGGCCCGCCGGGGACTTCGTTGATCCATCGAGAATTTGAGGTTTCGCGCCTGATGCCGGCGCCCGCCGATCAATCCAGCCGCGCTCCCTCGCCCGGCCGAGCGGCATGGATCAGGACCGCCATGTTGCCGGGACGGTGCTGGTTCCGCAGCATCTTGGCGTGGGCCGCCGGCAGCTCGTCCCAGGCGAACAGCTCCGACAGGCACGGGTCGATGCGGCCCGCCATGACCAGGCGGTTGGCCTCGGCCGCCTGCTTCAGATTGGCGAAGTGGCTGCCCTGGATCCGCTTCTGCCGCATCCACACATAGCGGGCATCGAAGGTCAGGTCGTAGCCGCTGGTGGCCGCGCAGAACACCACCATGCCGCCGCGCTTCACCAGGAAGCTGGAGACCGCGAAGGTGTCCCGCCCCGGATGCTCGAAGACGATGTCGACCTCGCCGCCGGGACCGGCCGCCTGGCGCACGGCCCGGCCGAAGGCCTTGACCTTGTCCAGATAGGCCGCATAGCCGGGCGATCCGATCGGCGGTGGCGCCCCCCAGCAGTCGAACTGGGTTCGGTTGATCGTCGCCGCCGCGCCGAGCTTGCGGGCATGGGCGGCCTTCGCCTCGTCGGAGACCACGGCGATTGCCCTCGCTCCGACCACGGTGGCGAGCTGGATCGCCATCGATCCCAGTCCGCCGGCGGCGCCCCAGACCAGGACGGTCTTGCCGGGTCCGACAACATGCGGCACATGGCCGAAGAGCATGCGATAGGCAGTGGCCAGCACCAGCGTGTAGCAGGCGCTCGCCTCCCAGGTCAGGTGCTTGGGCTTCGGCAGAAGCTGGGCTGCCTGGACGCGGGTGAACTGCGCGAAGGCGCCGTACGAAGTCTCGTAGCCCCAGATCTTCTGGGTCGGCGACAGCATCGGATCGCCGCCGTTGCACTCCTCGTCGTCGCCGTCGACCTGGCAGCAATGGGCGATGACCTCGTCGCCGACACGCCAGTTGCGAACGTTCGATCCGACCGCCCAGACGATCCCGGACGCATCCGAGCCGGCGATGTGGAACGGATGGTCGTGGAAGTCCATCGGCGACACCGGATGGCCGAGTGCCGCCCAGACGCCGTTGTAGTTGACACCCGCCGCCATCACCAGGACGAGGACTTCGTCCGGGCCGATCGCCGGCACGTCGACGATCTCCCGCTGAAAGGCGGTCGAGGGGTCGCCATGAGCCTCTCGACGGATCGTCCAGGCATGCATCCGCTCCGGGACGACGCCGAGCGGAATGTCGTGGCCAAGATCGAATGCTGCCGGCGTAACAGGCGCGAGCACGTTGGCCCTATGTCCGAAGTCCACAATAGTCAAAGCATCCCCCACAATTTGCAAAGACTCGCGCGAAATCTGCGAGAGCGCAACTGCGACTCGAAAGCGCGAACACACCAGTTGGCGGCGGGAAGTTTTTTATCAATCGAGACTGCATAGTCTCTTAGACTTGATGTGCCATTTGGTTAGGAAAATCGCAACTTAAAAAATGCGGGTTGTGGGAACTTTTTCTCGAATCAACATCAGGCTATATTATCTAAAGATTTATGCACATTAAGTAATATAACCAGAGTAACGGGAAAGCCACGGATTCTCATAGAGTTGGTTGCCGGCGACGAGTTGCCATGTCCGAAGCCTGCTGCAATTTTGACCAATGTGCTTATATTCGCATCGAATGCCGCAAAATGATGATCAGCCAATCTTTAAACAAATGTTTATTAGCGCCGATGATCTGTGGATCCCTTCGGCCACCGCTGAAGCCCGATGTAATGTGGGCTATCGGGCCGACAGCGGCGCCTACCAGAAAGCCGCCTGGGATTGCCGCAAAGCTAGGCGTCAGATATTACGATAATAGTTCCGAACTTTTTCTCACTCTCTTAGCTTATTAAAATAAAATTGATTGCATTTTTTGACATAAGGATTCTTTTGACTCTGCAAAATACGCACAGTTAAATAATGTCCGATAAACGAGAAATCCGCTTCCAACTATATTCGCAGATTTGCGAGTAAGTTGAGAAAGCGGCCATCTGGCCAATACACCCGTCTTACCAATGCGACTCCACTTCGAGAATGAAGACGCCTGGGCGAAGCAATCCACGCCTCCTCAATCAGAACCCGAAGTCCTTCGGGAAACGTGATGGCGACCTGATTGGAGATCAGACCATGCCGACTGTTTGTAGTCATCGGCCGTTGACGATTTTCGACACCAGCCTGCGCGATGGCGAGCAGGCGCCCGGGAATGCCATGTCGCTGCAGCAGAAGCTGCGCATCGCCCGCGAGCTCGAGGCGCTGGGGGTGAACACGATCGAGGCGGGATTTCCGGCGGCGTCCGACAACGACCTCGCCGCCGTCCGCGCCATCGCCGAGGCGGTGCGGGACAGCCGGATCTGCGCCTTCGCCCGGGCCAGCCGCACCGACATCGAGGCCGCCGCCAAGGCCGTGGAGCCGGCCCGGTCGGCGCAGATCGAGATCCTCGGCGTCGCCTCCGAGATCCACCTGCGCCACAAGCGCCAGATCTCGCACCAGCAGGCGCTCGACGAGATCGAGAGCGCGGTCCAGCTCGCCCGGCGGATCGGCTTCGACGACATCTGTGTCGCCCCCGAGGACGCGACCCGGGCGGACCCGGACTTCCTCGGCGCGATGTGCGAGGCCGCCGCCCGCGCCGGCGCGACCATGATCCTGATCCCGGACACCGTCGGCTGCCTCCTGCCCGGCCGGGTGCCGGCCCTGGTCGAGACCGTGCGGGCGCATGTGCCGGCGGAGGTCAAGGTCGCCATGCACGCCCATGACGATCTCGGCCTGGCGGTCGCCAACACCCTCGCCGCCATCGAGGCGGGGATCGACGAGATCCAGGTGACGCTGTGCGGCATCGGCGAGCGCGCCGGGAATTGCGCCCTGGAGGAGGTGGTCGCCGCCCTGACGGCCCATCCGACGCATTTCAACCGGTCGACGACCATCGACATTCGCCGGGTCTATGCCGCCTGCCGGCTGCTGATCGACAGCATCCAGCTGCCGATGGCACGCGGCAAGGCCATCATCGGCGAGAACGCCTTCGCCACCGCCGCGGGCATCCATCAGGCCGCGATCATCCGCAACCCGCAGACCTACGAGTTCCTGGAGCCGGACATGTTCGGCGCCGAGCGCCGGATGGTGATCAGCCGCCATTCCGGCCGGCATGCGCTGAAGGCGAAGATCGAGGCCTTCGGCCTGTCGCCGACGCCCGGCCTCGTCGAATCCCTCTATCGCGAGCTGACGGCGTCGGAAGAGCCGGTCTGCAGCGACAGCAAGCTGCGCTCCCTGGTCCTGCAGAGCACGACGGAAGCCGCGCTGCCGGCCTGACCGAAGCCCCAGCCCGGCTCGTCGCACCACACTCCCGTGAATTCGAGGCGTTCGCATGGATATTCATGTTGCGGAAACCGTGACCGGTTACGAGGCCCTGGTGGCGACGTTGGAGTCCTGGGGCATCGAATTCTGTGCCGGCGTCACCGGCGGCGGCACGATCCGCTTCCTGGAGACTCTGCCCCCGCTGCAGCCGGGCGAGGATGCGGCCGGCGCGAGCGAGCCGGACGGGATGCGCTTCCTGTCGCTCGGCGAATACGCCGCCGGCTTCGTGCCGCTCGGCAGCTGGCTGGCGTCCGGCCGCATCGGCGCCTGCGTCGCGACGACGGGTGCCGCGACCAAGCTGCTGGGCTGCGGCCTCAGCGACGCCAAGCTGCACGACATCCCGGCGGTCTACATCATCCCGGCCTCGCCGGCCTCGACCGAAGGGCTGAGCCCGCTGCAGGACACCAGCCGCCATGGCAGCCACATGCTGGCGCAGCTGCGGGCGGAGCTGCCGGACGGCGTCTTCGTGCTGGATGACGCCGCTGCCATGCGACGGCAGCTGCAGCAGGCCCATGCCCAGCTGAAGCGCTGCAAGCCGGTCGTCCTGGTCCTCGACCATGGGGCGCTCAGGACCGAGATGGCGGCGGACCCGTATCGCGCGCCCTCGCCCCCCGATCCGGCTGCCGCGCCGGCCGGGACGGACGCCTTCATGGATGCGTTCTGCCGCAGCATCCGCGGCCGGCGCGTCGTCATCCTCGCCGGCGAGGAGCTGGCCCGGGTTCCCGACGCGCCGCAGTTGACCTCCCGCCTGTGCGAGCGGCTCGGGGCCCCCATCGTCTGGAGCATCAACGGCGCCAACGGGGTCGAGCGCGGCAATCCCCGCGGCTTCGGCTATATCTCCTTCGGCGGTAACGACGCGGCGATCCGGCTCTGGCAAAGCATCGGGGCGGAGGACGTGCTGCTGGTCCTCGGCGCCTGCCCGGACGAATACACGGTCAACCACGCCCCCTATGCCGCCGGCGACACCTTCGTCCTGACCGGGCTGCAGGGCGGCTACGGCCAGGTCGAAGGGGGATTCGGCCACCGCGCCGCCGGCGTCTACCGGCAGCTCGTCGCCCCGCTGGACACGGCGCTCGAGTCCTTGCTCGATCGGCTCGACTGGCAGTTGCCGGAGACCCGCCGGGCCGATCCGGCGCCGGACGACCTCAACACACGCCGGCCCGGGGCGCCGAAGCCTGGCCATGTCGACATGGCCGCGCTGCTCCGGGCGCTGGATGCGCGCTGGCGGCCGAACACCATCGGCTTCGACGATGTCTGCCTGGCCTATAAGGACCGGCAATACGTCGTCCAGCGCCCCCATCCGCAGGCGCGCTTCTTCTCGCTGTATCGCGGCTCGGCCATGGGCAACGTGCTCGGCCTGGCGATCGGCGCCAAGCTCGCCGCGCCGGAGAGCGATGTCGTCGGCTTCACCGGCGACGGCTGCTTCCGCCTGTTCGCCGGATATCTGGCGGAGGCCCGCGACCTTGGCCTCCTGCTGTTCGTGCTCGACAATGCCAGCTACGGCATCATCGAGCAGGGGGTGCACACCATCATCCCGGATGCGCCGGCGTCGCGCCGCCACTTCCGGCTGACCCGGATGGATTTCGGCGCCATGGCCGGCGCCTGCGGCTGGCGGTCGGCGGCGCTTCGCCCCGAGCTCACCAATCTGGACGACATCCTCGACGCCCATCGCGCAGGCCCGGCCTCGACGCTGGTCACGGTGCCGGTCGATTCCGGCCACATCCTCGGCATCAACCCTCGGGCCGGCAACCTGTGACCATGCAGTCCCGCCCCGCCCCGCGAGCCGACCTCTATGCCGTGAGCCTCGCCCGCGATCCCGATTTCCTCCGCCTCCTGGCCGGCAGCCATGCCCGGCTGGTCGGCGCGCCGCTGCTGCCGGAAGACGCCCGCGACGACGAGGCCCGGGCGCGCTGGCTGTACGAGGCGGCGCCGTTCTGCGTCCTGGCGCACAACACCGATGCCGATCCGCGCTTCATCTATGCCAACCGGGCGGCCCAGGCCCGCTTCGAATATGGCTGGGACGAGTTCACGACGCTGCCGTCCCGCCTCTCGGCCGAGGCGCCGGACCGGGCGGAGCGGCAGCGCCTGCTGGACGCCGTCACCCGCGACGGCTTCATCGGCGACTACCGCGGCCTGCGCATCGCCAAGTCCGGCCGGCGCTTCTGGATCGAGAGCGCCACCGTCTGGCAGCTGGTCGACGAGGCCGGCGCGCTGCACGGCCAGGCCGCGGCCTTCCGGGACTGGCGGGAGATGTAGAATCGACAGGCATGTCTGCAACGATCTGCCCACGGACATGCGCCGGGGGAATCGGCCAATCGGATAGGCCGGATGTCCCTTCTCGTAACAAAACAGACATGAATCTCGGCCTCCGGACACGGAGAAACTCCTGACTCCGACTCCGATCCTATCTCCTGGCTTGCCAAAGCCGCCCGATCTGGCGACAAGTTGATCAGATTTCGATCCAGTCGGGATTGTTGCCATGGCGGGGTACGATTACGTCGGCTCATTGACGCAGGCCGGCCGGCTGTTGTCGATCGACACGCCGCTGGGCCGGGACGTCCTGCTGCTGGAACGGATGCAGGGGCAGGAAACGCTGTGCGACCTGTTCGACTTCCGGCTGCACGTGCGCTCGAAGCGCCAGGACATCGCGCCGGACGAGGTGGTCGGCCTGCCGCTGTCCTGGACCCTGGAGCTGCCCGGCGGCTCACGGCGCAGCTGGTCCGGCGTGGTCGGCGCGATCGAGGCGGGACATGCGGTCGGCGACGGCATGCGCGCCTACACCGTCACCGCCAGGCCCTGGCTGTGGCTGTTCTCGCACACTTCCGACTGCCGCATCTTCCAGCATCAGACGACGCAGCAGATCCTCGAGACCATCTTCGGCGAGGCCGGGATCCGGGACTACGACTTCGGCGCCGTCACCGGGCCGAAGGAGCCCCGCGGCTACTGCGTCCAGTACAACGAGACCGACCTGAACTTCGCCTTCCGGCTGCTGGAGGAGGAAGGATGGTGCTGGTGGTTCCGCCATGAGGCCGGCCAGGACGGCGGCGCGGCCCGCCACGTGCTGGTGGTCGCCGACAATCCGCGCGCCTTCGCCCCGGGCGAGGAGCCTCGGCTGCGCTACACCACGACCAATGTCGACCTGAACGACGTCACGGTCTGGACCCGGCGCTGGGCCTTCAAGCCCGGCGCGGTGGCCGAATCGGACTGGAACTTCGAGACGCCGCGGCAGGACCTGACCCGGGCGCAGCCGACGGTCAACCCGATCAAGACCTCCAAGCCGTTCGAGATGTATCGCTGGGGCGGACGGTTCTTGGAGAAGGGCCGGGCCGACCACATCACAAGGCGCCGCATGGAGGTGCATGAGGCCGCCTTCGACACGATCGCGGCCGACAGCGGCAACCGCCGCATCGCCCCGGGCCAGGGCTTCACCCTGTACGGCCACCCGATCGCGGCCGAGAACGGCGACTACACCGTGATCTCGGTCGACCACGAGGCCAAGGACCCGACCTACGCCCCGGACGCCGGGATCGAAGGGCCGAGCTACGCCAACCGTTTCGCCGCCATGCCGGCGAACAAGCCCTTCGTGCCCGAGCAGAAGACCCCGCACCCGAAGATCGAGGGGGTGCAGACCGCGACCGTGGTCGGCCCGCCGGGCGAGGAGATCTGGATCGACCAGTACGGCCGCATCCAGGTGGCCTTCCACTGGGACCGCTATGCCAGGAAGCGCGACGGCGACAGCTGCTGGATCCAGGTCTGCCACGCCGTCTCCGGCGGCAATCACGGTCTGCAGGTGAAGCCGCGCATCGGCATGACCGCCTTCATCACCTATGTCGACGGCGATCCGGACAAGCCGCTGTGCATCGGCACCGCGCCGAACCCGGACAACATGGTCTCCTACGCCTTTCCCGACAACAAGACGCGCTCGACCTGGCGTTCGCTGTCGCACAAGGCCGAGGGCTATGTCGGCAACAACGAGATCTCGATGGAGGACGACACCGGCCGGGAGAACCTGTTCCTCCACGCCCAGAAGGACCACACGCTCAAGGTCCGCAACAACCATGTGAAGCGGGTCGACAACGACAAGGTCGAGAGCATCGGCGCCAGCAAGGCGATCAACGTCGCCGCCAACCACAAGGAGGAGATCGGCGGCTCGATGAACCTGACGGTCGGCGGCGCCGGCGGCGGCGCCTCCAGCCTCCTGTCCAATGTCGCCGGGCTCGCCGGCTCCTCGGCCGGGCTGATCGCCCAGGCCACCAGCATCGCCCAGCGGGGTGGCGCCTTCTCGGGTGGGGGCGGCGGTTCCGGCGGCGGCGACGGTTCCGGGCTCGCCGGCAGCCTGGCCGCCGGCGCCTTGTCCGCGACCCCGGCGCTGATGCAGAGCTTCGCCGGGCTGATCGGCGGCTCGGCGCTCGGCTTCCTCGCCGGCCCCGCCCTCAACGCGCTGTCCGGGCTGGTGGCCGGCCCCAGCACGCGCCAGGACGCCGGCGCCGCGCTGCAGGCCTCCGGCACCGGACTCGGCACCGCGGTCAACCAGCTGTTCTCCCTGCCCGGCATGAAGAACACCGTCGTCGGCAGCTTCCAGGCCGACACCATCGGTGTCGGCCGCCACGAACAGGTCGGCGTCGCCAAGACCGTCAATGTCGGACAGGCCTATGTCGTCAAGGTCGGCACGGAGCTGCGCACCAAGGTCGGGGAGACCGTCGACCTCGTCTCGGGCGAGAAGATCGTCCATCGCACCAAGCAGCATTTCACGGCGGCGAAGGAGAAGATCCTGCTCTCGGCACCGGGCGGGTCGATCGAGATCAACGAAACCGGCATCGTCATCAAGGGGCTGAAGGTGGAGATCAAGGGCAACTCGATCGACTTCTCCTCGGGCGGCCCCGGCAAGGGAACCGACCTGGCCTTCAGCGAGGAATGCCCGGCCCAGAAGTCCAAGCCATGATGCAGGCGGCCCTCGACTTTCTCGAAGCCGGGCGCGCCGCCGCCGGCGACGGGGCCAGGCTCTATATCGTCGCCGATGCCGGCCGCGACCGGAACATCCGGACGCTGCTGCAGGGCCTGGCCGAGGAGAGCGCGTCCCTGTACCAGGGCGAGGCCCTCGCGGAGTATGGCGACGAGGCGCCCTGGCTGGCGACGGCCGGGCCGCATGGCGGCTTGTGGAGCTGGCTGATCGAGGAAGGGCTGGGCCGGCGCTGGGGCGTGTTCCTGGTGTCGCACCGGGACTTCGACTCGGTCCGCCGGCATCTGCGCCGCTTCGTGAAGATCCGGACCTGGGAAGACCAGCTGGTCTATTTCCGCTTCTTCGATCCTTTCATCTGGAACAGCCAGGTCGGCTTCCTGTCGGCGGAGCAGCGCCGGCATCTGTTCGACGGCATCGACCTGACGATGACCGAGCTGGGCGACCAAGGCTTCATGCGCCTGAGGCTGGAAGCGGATGACCGCTTCGCCGCCCGCATCATCGAGCCGAAGCCCGATGGCGGGATCGCGACCACGGACCGGCTGCAAAGCCTCCCCGGGATCGACCTGGCCGGCTCCGGCATCCGGCCCTTCCTGACGCTGACGCGCGCGCAGATGGAGGCGCCGCTCCTGTTCAACCGGCCGATGCTGGTCGAGCATGTGCTCGATCACCTGCGGCCGGATCATGGGCAGCGCATGTCCTTCTTTCCCGAAGGGGCGCAGCGCTCGATGGTCAATCGCGGCATCGAGCTGGCGTTCTCCTACGGCATCTCCGACCTCGCCCATATCCGGCTGTTCTGCGACCTGATGTGGCGCATGGCGCCCGGCTTCCACCGCCAGCAGCAGATCACCGCCGTGCTGCGGCGCACCGACCTGCCGGCCGAGCGGCGCTTCGACATCCTGGCGGATGACCGCTATGCCGACGCCTGGGTCGAGGCCGAGGAGCTGCGCGACTTCAAGGATTGGTTCCCCGACCTGCCACGCCCCCAGGGGACGACGCCATGAGCCAGGAATTCAACCGCCTGGGCCAGCAGGAGCTCAAGAACGACATCTGGAGCAAGGCCAAGGAGATCGCGGTCCAGAATCCGGAGATCATCACCGATGTGACCGGCATCTTCGACCCGACGCCGATCTCCGACGGGATCTCCACCGCCGCCGCCTTGTGGAAGGGCGACTGGATCGGCGCCGGCCTGTCTGCCGTCTCGATGTTTCCCTATCTCGGCGACGCCATCGGCAAGACCGGTAAATTCGCCCGCTACGGCGCCAAGGGCGAGAAGATCGCCGACCTCGTCGGCGGCCTGATGGCCAAGGCGCTGAAGGGCGGCGACGCGCAGCGCCAGTTCCTGCAATGGCTGTCGCCGCAGAAGGTCGACGAGCTGCGCAAGCAGGCCATGGCCAAGGTCCGCGAGGCGATGCTGAAAGCCCGCAAGAAGGTGCCCAACTGCAAGGAGTGCGAGGAGTTCAAGGGCAAGCTGCAGATGCCCAAGAAGGGCGAGAAGGGCAAGTGGAACACGCCGGACGGCGAGGCCCCGGCAAGCGGAAGCGGCAAGTTCGAGTTCAACGAGCCGGTGAAGCTGCCAGACGGCCGCACGGTCGACCATATCGAGTACAAAGATGGCTTTCCCGTCTTCGACAACTATGTCGAGGGACAGAAGCACACGCTGGATGTCGTCACCGGAAACGTGGACAAGGACCTGTCCCAGCTGAAACGGCAATACCCGGGCACCGAAGTGCCGGACCTCGATGACTACGTCCTGCACCATTTCGAAGACGGGCAGGTCGGGTTCGTTCCGAGGGCGGTGCATGACAAGGCGGACACCGGCGTGGCGCATGCGGGCGGCAACTCGATCATCAACTCGGACCTGTTTTGAGGAGCACGACAATGGACCTGGCGAGCATCAATCCTCGTCTGGCGGCGGTCGCCGCAGCGCAGCCCAACGCCAGGCAGGCTGCCGACGCGATATCGGCTCTGGAAGCCCAGATCGGGCTTCCCCTGCCGGCCGAGTATTCGGATTTCCTCAAGGATTGCGGCGCGCTGAAGATCCAGAACACCGATCTCGGCTGGTTTGTCGTGACCTTCCTGGCGGGCGACCAGAAGGTCGTGCAGTCCGGCTATTTCGGCGGCTTCAGCAACACAGAGCGGATCGCGGACCGGTACAAGAAGTTCATCGACCCGTCCAAGCATGAAGACGGCGTCGGGGCTCTGATTCCGCGGAGCATGATCCCGATCGGCGTCAATGCCGGAACGGATTACGTCCTCCTGGACCTCTCCGCCGAGCGCTCGGGCTGGGTCTGGCAGTGGCCGGAGCAGTACGCCACCTGGGGCACGGACGAGAACAACCGGATGGGCCTGATCGCCCGTGGCTTCAGCGAGTTCCTCGCCGGCATCGGGACCGAGGACGAGGTCGAAGCGGCGCTTCGACGCTGACCGGGGAGATCCCGTGTTCCTCGATCCGGCCAGGCTGGTGCCCGCCATTCGGCGCGACGCGGAGCTGATCGCCTCGACATCGTTCGAGGCGTGGCCCGAGGCCGCGCAGGCGGCGGCGCTTGCCCGCCCCCTCGCCGCGCTGCGGCTGCCGCCCGCCGATCTGGAGCGGGTTCTCCGGCACAACCGGTCGTATCGGACGCGCCACGGCATCGCCGCCGCCCCGGCGATCGACGACCTCGCCGCGGGCCTGGCCGCCATCGCCTCCACGAAGCGGCTCTTCCCGAAGCTCGGGCCGCTGAGCTGGAAGGAGGCGCCCTGGCTGGCCTGCCTCGACGGCGCGGCGGCCGCGTTGTGGAGCGGCGTCCTGCTGCGTTCGGCGACCGATCGCATGGCGCTGGTGCTGGAAGCCTGGCTGGCGCTGGAGCTGCCGGCCTTGCTGCATCTTTTCCCCCATCTCGATCTCGCCGATGCCACGGAAATCCGCTTCGCCGTTCAAGGTGGAGCGATCCGGACGGTCCGGCGCCGAGACGGCGGGGACCGCCCGGCTGCCCCCGGCGAATCGGGAGCACTGGAGTTCGTCCGGTCGCTGGTCGGCCGAACGTCGCTCGACCGGGTTTTCATCGACGTGATCGACCGGGGGGCGAACGACCCCCGCATCGTCGACATCAATCCCATTCTCGATACTCGCCAGGATTTCGGGAGGGCCGCATGACCGGACGACCGATCGCAACCATCGGCCATCACCACCTCTGCCCGGCGGCCGAAGGGTCGAAGCCGCATGTCGGCGGCCCGATCTCGCAGCCGCAGCAGAGCTTCGTGCGGTTCAACGGCGTCCCGATCGCGGTGCGCGGCGACAAATGCATCTGCATCGGCCCCCTCGACACCATCACCGGAGGGTCCGGCCTCGTCCGCATCAACGGCAAGGCCGTGGCCAGGATCGACGATGCGACCGCACACGGCGGCCGCATCGTCCAGGGCGTGTCCTCGATCAAGGCCGAGTGAGAAGGCCGCCACCATGATGAAGCAGGCGGTCCTCGACTTCCTCGAAGCCGAGCGCGCCGCCTTGGGCGACGACGCTCGACTCTATGTCGTCGCCGACTGCAGCCGCGACCGGACCATCCGGACGCTGCTGCAGGCCCTGGGCGAAGAGAGCGTCAGCCTGTACCAGGGCGAGGCTCTGGCGGAATATGGCGACGAATCGCCCTGGCTGGCGACGGCCGGCCCGCATGCCGAGTTGTGGACCTGGCTGGTCGAGGAAGGGCTCGGCCGGCGCTGGGGCGTGTTCATCGTCTCGACGCTGCCCTTCCCGGAACTGCGGTCCCATCTTCGGAAATTCGCCAAGGTCCGGACCACCGACGGCGCGTCGCTGTTCTTCCGTTTCTTCGACCCTCAGGTGCTCGCGGGCCAGGTACGCGTGTTCTCGAAAGAGCAGCGCGAGCGCTTCTACGCCGGCATCGCGACCCTCGGCTTCGAGATCGGGGACGACGTCTTCATGGCGGCCAGCCTGCTGCCCGATGGCCGGCTGCAGTGGCGCAGCGTCAGAGGATCCGACGATCAGGCGACCATCCGTAAGGAGGGCTACGCCACCCTTCCCGACGTCAATCTGGCGGGGTCAGCCGCGCGGCCGGTCTTCGTGTTCACGCGAGCAGATGGAGCTGCCGATCCTGATCAACCGGCCGCTGCTGATCGAGTATCTGATCGACTATCTGGAGGATGATTTCCGAGCCCGGATGAACCTCTATCCGAAGGGCTATCTGCAGCTGATGATCGCCCACAGCGCCCAGTTGGCGATCGAGACCTTCAGGATCCACGACCTGGCGCATATCAAGCTCTTCGCCGGCCTGATGTGGCGCATCGCCCCCGGCTTCCACAAGGAGCCGCAGATCAACGCCGTGCTGCGGCGGACGGACGTGCCGGCCCGCGACCGCTTCGACCGCATCCTGCAGCCGGACTTCGCCGACGCCTGGGCGCGGGCGACCGATCTGCGCGGCTTCCGGCACTGGCTGCCCTTCGCGGAAGCCGGCTTCACGGACCAGGATCTCGACGAGGACTAACGCCGTGGAGGAATTTCAGAAGAACTTTAAATCCAACGCACTCGGGGATCTTTGGGAATTCTCAAAGAACAATGCTGAACTGATTCCGGATGTCACCGGCCTTGTCGATCCGTCGCCCGCCTCAAACATCGCGTCCGCTGCGATCGGAGTGAAGAATTTCGTCGTTGCTGCTTGGGATCTCAATCTGGGCGGCATGGGTGGTGCGGTTGTCGATGTGGCCGGCGCGGCGGCGGCGTATATCCCGGGGGTTGACGTCGCCAACCTGATTCGAAAACTGAACAAGCTCGGCCCCGTCGGCATCCGGGCCGCCAAGCTGGTGGAGAAGGTCGGCACCGGCTTCGACAACATCACCGACGCCCAGGCCCAGTTCACGCAGCTCATGGGCAAGGACGCGATGATCAAAGCGCGCGCCGATGCCCTGAAGAAGGCCCAGGAAGAGGCCATGAAGGCCCGCAAGGGGCATCCGAACTGTAAGGAATGCAGGGAGGATATGAAGGGCAAGATGCAATTGCCGCAGAATGGCGGCACCTGGAAGGACGCCAACGGAAGACCGCTGAAGGAAGCCCCGGCGGACGGGTCGGGAACCTTCACCTTCGACCAGCCCCAGCCATTGCCCGACGGCATGAAGGGGCCGGACGGGAAGACAACGGTCGACAGCATCCAGTACAGGGGCGGGGAGCCGGATTTCAGCGCCTATAGCTATCCCGGCAGCCGCCACCAATTGGATTCGATGACAGGATCGGTAAAGCAGGACAAGCCGGCATTGGATGCGTTGATGAGAAGCAATGGCTCAGAGCCGCCCGATCCCCGAAACTGGGTCGCTCACCATTTCAACGATGGTTCCGTAGGCTATATTCCCAAGTCGATCCACGACAGAGCCCTCGGCGGCGCCAGCCATACCGGGGGCAATTCTCTACTGAATTCTCCGGTCTTCTAGGAGGAAAAAATGACTTTCGATCTGAATGCCGTCAACCCACGATTGGTCGAGGTATGGGAGCGCACGCGCCTGCGTCGACCGCAACGGGTTCGGGTAAACATCAAGCCCTTGGAAGATATCGAAAAGGATTGCGGAAACAAATTTCCAGAAGATTATTGGAATTTCATGAATCAGTATGGATCGATATCGCTCGATTTAGGAGATATAGATACGTGTATAGTACAATATTCGATAGGAAACGCCATCAAAAAAGATTGGCAATGGATTTATGGAATAGCAGATAGCGACTTTGTTCTAGAATATTATATGAAACTATCACGACCCCATATCCATTTCGCGGATCTGGGACCGATGATTCCACCAAAAACTGTTCCTATCGGATACACCGCAGACGGAGATGAGTTTTATCTGATGGATCTATCTAACGAAAAATACGGCAGGATCTGGCACAAAGGAGAAGGCACACGCGCCACTTGGGGCACCGAAGGCAACACGATTCTGGGCTTCGTCGCGCCGAGCTTCACTGCGTTTCTCGCCGGACTGATGACCAAGGACGAGGCCGAGCAAAAGCTCGCTGCCGAAAGCCCGTGAGCGGGCTGGGCGGCGGCGACCGTGCGGATTCGATTTTGTCGCAGCCATAAGGTGTTGGGTGCGCCGAAGACAACTGGCGGCTGAATTCTCCGGTCTTCCGAGGGGTAACCGATGGCCTTTGATCTGAACACCGTCAATCCGCGCTTGATCGAGGTTTGGGAGCAAACGCGAACGCGATGGCCGGATAAGATGCAGCCGGATACCCGACCGCTGGAGGAGGTGGAGGAGGATTGCGAGGCGCAATTTCCTTCGGATTACTGGGATTTCATGAAAACATACGGATCTGTATCCCTTAGTCTCGGAGAGATAAAAGCATGCATAATACAATACTCAATAGCAGGATCAATTAGAAAAGACTGGCATTGGACACTCAGCATCTCACCATCAAGATCTGTGCGCGAAAACTACATGACGCTGTCCAGGCCGCACATGCACTATGCTGATCTGGGGCCACGAATTCCACCCAAGACGGTTCCGATTGGGGTCTCGTATAGCGGAGACGAAGCATATCTCCTGGATCTGTCCGAAGAAAAATACGGTAGAATTTGGTATAAGGGAGAGGGCACACGCGCCACCTGGGGCACCGAAGGCAACATGATCCTAGGCTTCGTCGCGCCGAGCTTCACCGCGTTTCTCGCCGGGCTGATGACCAAGGACGAGGCCGAGCGCAAGCTTGCCGAGGAAGGCCGGTGAGGCTCGACTTCGCCGCCGCCATCCGGCGCATCGAAACCTGCGCCGATCGGGTCATCGAGACCTCGTTCGAGAATTGGCCCGAGGGCCTCGCCGACCACGCCCTGGCCCGTCCCCTCGCGTCGCTGTGGATCGCGCCCCGCGACCTCGAGGCCGTCCTGTCGCACAACCCGCCCTATCGCCGGTTCCGGGGCTGGAACGTCGAACGCAACATCCCAGCCGTATCCCGGGCCGGGACGGAGGCGATCGACGGCGGCCTGTTCCTGAAGCTGGGCCCGTGCAGCTGGCACGAACGATGGGGACTCGGGATCGGATCGCCGGCGGCGCTGGCGGCACACGGCTTCGGCACGGCCCTGAGAAACGTGACCGACCGCATGGCCGTCATCCTCCATGCCTTCGTCACCCGGGGCGAAGGCACGTATCTCCACCTCTTCCCCTTCGTCGATCTCTCGGCGGCCCGCGAGTATCGGGTGCTGATGCAGGGCGGCGTCGCCCGCCTGCAGCGTGTCAAATATCGCGAGCAGCCGGGGGAGGCAGCGGCGGGCCGCCAGGATGCCGACGACCGGATCATCGCGACGGCGTCCCGGCTGGCTTCGACCTATCGGCTGAAGGATTGTGTCCTCGACCTGGCGAGCACCGGGCGCGAGGACGACATCCGCCTCATCGAGATCAACCCGGCCGTGTGATCCGGGCGATTAGGACGCTGGCGCCGGCAGCGCGGCCGCGTATGGCCGCGTCGCCCGGTCGATCAGGCGGCCGCCGCCGCGCGGTCCTCCTCGCGCAGCGTCACGGCGATCACGGCGAGGGCCGCCAGCAGTCGGGCGCCGGCCGGCCGCGACTCGGCTGAATCGGCCGGGCTCCGGCCCGGACGGCCGCCGCTCAGGGCGACGGACCGGATCTCCGCCCCGTCGATGCCGGGGATCAGCCGCGCCAGGGCGGCGTCGAACAGGCGCGACGGCCGCAGCGCTCCGCTGCCGCCGTTCTGCTCCGCCCCGGCCAGGCGGTCGCGGGCGATGCGGCCGGCCTGGGCCGCCAACGCCTCGTCCTGCGCCGGTGCGGCCGAGGCGGCGGTCGACCCGGAGGGCAGCCGCCAGGCGAGCCGGCTGCGGAAACCGGGCAGCGACGGCCCGAGCTCGGAGACGGCCCATTCCAGCAGCATGGCCTGGCGCTGACGCCGCAGCGTCTCCGCCGCCGTGCCGGCGGCCTCGGCCGCGGAGCGGGAGGACGGCCCGTCGAGCTCGCGCAGAACCTCTCGGACCAGTTCGATCATCTGATCAGCGCGCATGATCTTCATCCTCAGCTGATGGGGATGGCAGGGGCCGGGGCTGGGCTCGGCGCCGCCGGCACCGGAATCGGATTCGGCGCGGCGGCCGGGGGCTCCTGCACCAGCGGCCGCGACGCCCGGATCCGGCTCATGTCGACATCCGGGGACAGCCCGGCGCGGGCCTGCTCCTGGGACAGCCCCGCTCGGGCCGGCTCCTCGGGCGGCAGCCCCACGCGCGCCTGCAGCGTCGGCGCCGCCACCGGCTCGCCCTCGCCGATGGTGTGGACCAGGCCGGAGACCGAGACGATCAGGCCGCTCAGATCGTTGATGGTCGAGGCCTGCTCGGGCACGGTGGCGGCGTTCCGGCTGGTCGACACGCGGGTCCGGCCGAGGGCCAGGCTGACCTGGCGTTCGGCCTTCTGCAGCTCGGCATACTGGTCCGGATTCACCCGGCGGCCGCCCTGGTCGTCCAGGTTGGACCTGGTCTCGACGATCTGCTGCTTCAGCTGCGTCAGCCGCTGCCGCATGGTCTCGACCGTGCGGTCGAGCGTGAGGCGCGAGGTTTCCGTCTTGCGGGCCAGGGCCTCGGCCGACAGCGGCACCTCGGCGACCAGCGTCGACGCCGGTGCCGCGGGTTCCGGCCCCTTGGCGTAGCCAGGGAACGCCTTCTGGTCGGGAATCTCCTGGCCGCAGGCCGCCGCCAGGAGGGACAGGGCCAATGCGGTGGCCGGGGACTTGATCGACATCATCGGCAACACCTTTCGCGAATGGGGAACGGGCCGGGACCCGCGACGGGTCCCGGCCGGCCAATCACCTTCGCAACCCGCTTACCCGCGCAGCGTGGTGCCGACGTCGTAGCTCGCCACCTGGTTGCTGACGGGCTTATGGTTCTCGTCATAGGTGGTGTATTTCAGATCCACCTTGGTGAAGTTCAGGGTGCACTCCTCGACCGGGCGGTCGCCCGTGGTGTTGATCTGGTAGCCGCTGACCAGCGCGTTGGTCAGCTTGTACTCCATGTAGGTGCTGCCCGGGCTGCCGGTGGTGACCAGGTGGATGGTCACGGCCTTGCCCTGGTTGCCGGTCGCGGCAGCCTCGAACAGCTTCAGGGACGCCCCGTCCATCGCCTTGGTCAGGCGAATCTCGCCGATCACCGGCTCGGAGGCCTCGCGGTTCTGGGAGGAGCCGGACGGCGTCGAGACGGCGCGGTGCACGCCCCAGTTCAACGACGCCACATCCATCCACTTCTTGTGGTTCTCCTGCGTGGCATCGCCCTGGATGCCATCGATCTGAACGTAGATCGCCATGGTCCCTCACGTCTCCTTTCGTAGGAAATTAGATGCGAACGGCATCATCCGATACAGGGGGCCGGGTCCGCCACGAGGGCTCCGGCAATCCAGAGCACCTCGGATCATGAACTTCCTTGGAATCCCTTCCCAAATTACAAACGACCGCTGTCGCGTCCTGACATTTCCGCCTAACCAGCTATAATCTGCGCGGCGGTCCTGACACATCAGCGTCACATTTCAGGTCCAGATCCCCCTGGGTGACTCAAGCACGCTCGAGACAAATGCATCTATACACAGGATTATGGAATCTGGAAGGCGAAAGGCATTTAGCGCATAATCGATATTAGGTAAGCTCGGAAGGAGGCCCCTGGTGCGGCTTTGTTGGACAATCCTCGCGCTGGTGGTGAGCGCAACCCTGGCTTTCGGCCCGATCTCGGCCCAGCAGCCCGAGTCGCCGTTGCCGCCGCCCAATCCGGAGGCGCCCCCCTACTATAAGAGCCTCACTCTCGAGGGCGAATTCAAAACAGACCCTTTTCCCATCGGTGTCGTCGCCGGAGGCCACTACTCCGTCTCCCGCATGGGCCGGGACTGCATCGGCAACATCACGGCCGAGCGCCCCGACGTGACGGTCGAGTTCAAGGACGGGAAGCGTCCGCTCACCCTCTATGCCGCCGCCGCGTCGGACACCTCGCTCCTGGTCCACACCCCGGGCGGGCAGTGGCTGTGCGCGGACGACACCACCGACGGCGGCATGAACCCGGCCCTGACCTTCGACCGGCCGGAGAACGGCACCTATGCCGTCTGGGTGGCGTCGGTCGATACCTCTAGCCGGCCGGTCCCGGCCGTCCTGGCGATCAGCGAATTCGCCCCATCCTGGTGATGCGCAGGACGGACGGATCATTTCCCTATGGCCGGCGGGCGCCGCTTCCCGGCTCCCGCCCGCTAGGATATGCCTCTATGCTCAAGAGAACTGCGGCCTATGATAAGACAGGTCCGCGGTGCGATCGGCAATAAGCGAGCAGCCCGGTGCAGACTCCTGAGGTCCTGAACATCCAGACGCTGCTGGCGCCCATTCCGGGGGCGAGCCCGACCGGGATCGACCCGCGGTCGGACGTCTCGCCGACCGCGCCGTTCCAGCGCCTGCGAGACCTGAGGGCCCAGGCGCGCGCCCAGGAACGTGCGGCCGACGCCGAGGACGACGCGGCCCAGCCGACGGCGGAATGGCGCCAGATCGTCGCCGCCGCGGGCGAGATCCTGGCCGGCCAGTCGAAGGACCTCGAGGTCGCCGCGATGATGGTCGAGGGCGTGACGCGGCTGCACGGCTATGTCGGGCTGCGCGACGGCTTCCGGCTGCTCCACGCCCTGGTCGAGCGGCACTGGGACGGCCTGCACCCCGCCCCCGACGAGGACGGGCTGGCGACCCGCCTGCGCCCGATCACCGGGCTGAACGGCGAAGGCGCCGAGGGCACGCTGATCCAGCCCATCCGGAAGGTTCCCCTGATTCGCGGGCAGCAGGACGACTATGCGCTGTGGCAGATCATCCAGGCGGGCGAGGTCGCTGCGCTGGACGACGACCGGCGGCAGCAGCGCCTGGCGGCCGGGGCGCAGGATCTCGACGCCGTCATTGCCGCGGCCCAGGCGATGGACGCGGCGGAGGTGTCGACGACCTTCGCCGATATCGTCGGCGCCCAGGACGCCTTCCTGCAGCTGTGCCACGGCCTGGACCAGCGCTGCGGCGCGGAGTCCCCGCCGACCTCGAACATCCGCAACGTGCTGGAGGCGGCCCGGGATGCCTTGTTCCTGGCCCTCGGCGATCGCGGCCAGTCGCTGCGGCACACGATCGGCGCGCCGTCCGGCGCCCCCGCAGCCCCCCCGGCCCCGCGCCCTCAGCCCGACGGGTCCGGACGGGACGCGGCCCCCGCGGCGCCCCCCTCCGGCGGGCGCCCCGCCGGCGGAATCGCCGACCGCGAGGACGCCCTTCGCCTGATCGAACAGGCGGCCGCCTGGTTCCGCCGGATGGAGCCCCAGGCGCCGATCTCCTACACGCTGCAGGAAGCGGTGCGGCGGGCCCGCCTGCCGCTGCCCGAACTGGTCGACGAGCTGATCCGGGACGATGCCGCCCGGGGAGATTTTCTGGTGGTCGCCGGCATCAGGTCCCGCGGCGCGTGATGCCGCGGCCGCAGGTGTCGGGAGCAATGCATTGAACAAGACGAGGTCGCGGTGATGATGTCCAGCATTCACGACAAGCTCGAGCGCGTTCGCAAGCCGCGCGTCCACATCACCTACCAGGTCGAGACCGAAGGGGCGGTCATCGAGAAGGAGCTGCCGTTCGTGGTCGGTGTCCTCGGCGATTTTTCGGGGGACCCGACCCAGCCGCTGGCGCCGCTGCGCGAGCGTAAATTCGTGCAGATCGATCGCGACAACTTCAACGACGTCATGGCGCGGATCGCGCCGGGCCTCAATCTGAGGGTCGAGAACACGCTGAAGGACGACGGCACCGAATTCGCCGTCAACCTCGCCTTCAAGTCGCTCGACGACTTCGAGCCGGCCGCGGTCGTCCACCAGGTCGAGCCGCTGCGCAAGCTGCTGGAGACCCGGAACCGGCTGCGCGACCTGATGACCAAGATCGACCGCTCCGAGGATCTGGAGGCCCTGCTCGAGCAGGTGCTGCAGAACAAGGAGCAGCTGTCCCGGCTCTCGCATGAGCTCGGCACCCAGGATGCGCCCCCCGCGGGCGGCGGCGGAACGAAGGAGTAAGGGCCATGGCCGTGGAGAAGTCCCAGACCCAGACCGCCGCCCCGACCGTCGAGACGACGACCGCGCTGCTCGACCAGGCGATCTCGGCGACGCGGCAGACCGAGCCCGAGCGCGCCCAGGAGCTGCTGCGCACGCTGACGGAAGAGGCGCTCAAGGGCACCGTCACCTATGACCGCAACCTGACCGCGACCCTGAACCAGGCGATCAAGGTCATCGACGAGCAGCTGTCCCGCCAGCTGGCGGCGATCATGCATCACGAGAAGTTCAGGAAGCTCGAGGGCTCCTGGCGCGGGCTGCACCACCTGATCAGCAGCACGGAGACGAGCGCCATGCTCAAGATCCGTGTCATGAACGTCTCGAAGCGCGACCTGCACCGCGATCTGAGCAAGGCGGTGGAGTTCGACCAGAGCCAGATCTTCAAGAAGATCTACGAGAGCGAGTTCGGCACCCCCGGCGGCGAGCCCTACGGCGCGCTGATCGGCGACTACGAGTTCTCCAACCACCCCGAGGATGTCGAGCTGCTGCAGCACATCAGCCAGGTGTCGGCGGCGGCCTTCGCCCCCTTCGTCTCGGCGGCGGCCCCGGCCCTGTTCGGCTTCAACGACTACACCGAGCTGTCGCGGCCGCGCGACCTGGAGAAGATCTTCGAGGCCCAGGAATACGCCAAGTGGCGCAGCTTCCGCGACAGCGAGGACAGCCGCTTCGTCACCCTGACCATGCCCCGGGCCCTGGCCCGGCTGCCCTATGGCGACAGCACCCGCCGGATCGACGAGTTCGATTTCGAGGAGGCGCCGATCGACGCCGACGGCATCCACCGGGCGATGGCGCATGACCATTACTGCTGGATGAACGCGGCCTATGTGATGGGCACGCGGCTGACCGACGCCTTCGCCCAGTACGGCTGGTGCACCGCCATCCGCGGCGCCGAGGGCGGCGGCAAGGTCGAGGGCCTGCCGTTCCACACCTTCGTCAGCGACGACGGCGACCCGGACCACAAATGCCCGACCGAGATCGGCATCACCGACCGGCGCGAGGCCGAGCTGTCGCGCCTCGGCTTCCTGCCGCTCTGCCACTACAAGAACACCGACTATGCGGTGTTCTTCGGTGCCCAGAGCACGCAGAAGCCGAAGAAGTACGACCGGCCGGAGGCGACGTCGAACGCCGCCATCTCGGCCCGCCTGCCCTACATGATGGCCACGTCGCGCTTCGCCCACTATCTGAAGGTGATGGCGCGGGACAAGGTCGGCTCCTTCCTCGAGGCGGAGGATTGCGAGGCCTGGCTCAACCGCTGGGTCATGAACTACGTCAACCACAACAAGGATGCGAGCCAGGAGATGAAGGCCCGCTACCCGCTGGCGGAAGCCAGGATCTCGGTCAAGGAGATCCCGGGCTCGCCCGGCGCCTACAACGCGGTCGCCTGGCTGCGGCCCTGGCTGCAGATGGAGGAGCTGACCACGTCGCTGCGCATGGTGGCGCGGATTCCGAACGCCGGCGGCAACGGCTGATCGCAGCCCGATGCCGGAAGGGGCCACGGCGCGCACCCGGCCGTCCGGTCACGACCGGACCGGCCTGGGGCCGGACCTGATCGATCGCATCCTCGCCGGCGGTGGCCGGGACGCCGCCGACGGGGCCGGCCCTGTCGTCGCGTTCCTGGCCGAGCCGCGAACGGCGCACGCGCTCGTCCTCTGGCTCGGGCGGATGGAGGCCGCGCGCCTGCTGCGCGACCGCCGGGCGCTGCTGGCGGCGATCGACCGCGAGATCGCCCGGATCGACGCCCTGATCTCGGCGCAGCTCGACGCCATCCTGCATGCGCCCAAGCTGCAGCAGCTGGAAGCGAACTGGCGCGGCGTCGCCTATCTGGTCGACGGCGCCGCCGGCACCGCCGCCAAGATTCGCCTGCTGGACATCGGCTGGGCGGAGGTCTGCCGTGATCTCGATCGGGCCATCGAGTTCGATCAGAGCCAGCTGTTCCAGAAGATCTATGAGCAGGAGTTCGGCACGCCCGGCGGCGAGCCGTTCGGAGTCCTGGTCGGCGCCTATGAGATGCGGCACAGGCCGGCGCCCGGCCACCCGACGGACGATGTCGTAGGCCTGCGCGGCATGGCGCAGATCGCCGCGGCCGCCTTCGCACCGTTCATCGCCGGGACGCACCCGACCCTGCTGGGCGTCGAGAGCTTCGCCGAGCTGGGCCAGCCGATCGATCTGGCGCACGGCTTCCGCATCCCCGACTATGTCCGCTGGCACGCGCTCCGCGAGATCGAGGAGGCCCGGTTCCTCGGCCTCACCGCCCCCCGGACCCTGACGCGGCTGCCCTGGGCCGATGACGGCAGCCGGGCCGACGGCTTCCGCTATCGCGAGGACGTCTCCGCGCCCGACCTTTCCGGCTATTGCTGGGCCCCTGCGGTCTTCGCCTTCGCCGGCACGCTGATCCGCGCCTTCGACCAGTTCGGCTGGTTCGCCGAGATCCGCGGTGCCGCGGCGCAGGGCGGCAGCGGCGGGCTGGTGACGGACCTGCCCGGCATGTCGTTCGGCACCGACCGGCCGGGCGTCGGCTACAAGATCGCCCTCGATGTCGAGCTGACCGATGCGGTCGAGAAAGACCTGACCGATCTCGGCATCATCGCCCTGTCCCGGGCCCGGGACACGCCCCATGCGGTGTTCCATGGCAACCCGTCGCTGCAGCGGCCGAAGGGCGACAGCCGGCAGCCGGCGGCGACCGCCAATGCCCGGCTCTCGGCGATGCTGCAGTACATCTTCTGCATCAGCCGCTTCGCCCATTACGTGAAGGTGATCGGCCGCGACCGCATCGGCGCCTTCCAGACCGTCGAGGACTGCCAGGAATTCCTGCGCCGCTGGCTGCTCGGCTACTCGGTCGCGAGCGACACCGCCACCAGCGAGCAGCGCGCCCGCTATCCGTTGCGCGAGGTCGACGTCTCGGTGCGCGAGCTGCCCGGTCGGCCGGGCCTGTATGGCTGCATCATCCATCTGCGGCCGCATTTCCAGCTGGACCAGGTGGCGTCGAGCTTCCGCCTGGTCACCGAAATCGCCCATGCCGGCCAGGCTGCGTGATGCCGCCGGCCGGGTCGAAGAAACGAGTCGAGGATCCGACATGACCTCTGCGACCGAGCATTTCCACGCCGGCCGCCTGGCCGAGGCTCTCGCCGCCGCCCTGGCCGAGGTGAAGGCCGCGCCCGGTGACACGGCGAAGCGGGTCGCCCTGGCCGAGTTGCTGTGCTTCGCCGGCGACTTCGAACGGGCCGACCGCCAGCTCGACGTCGTCGCCGACCAGGATCCCGGGGCGGCGCTGGGCCTGGCCCTGTTCCGCCAGTTGATCCGCGGCGCCCAGGCCAGGGCCGAGCATTTCTCCGCCGGGCGGCTGCCGGAGTTCCTGGACCCGCCGGCCCCGCATCTGCAGCGCCTGCTCGAGGCCGGGCTCGCCCTGCGCGACGGCCAGGGCAGCGAGGCTGGCCGCCTCGCCGCCGAGGCGGAGGCCCTGCGGCCGCCCTGCCCGGGCCGCCTGGACGAGGCCGAGATCGACGACCTGCGGGACATCGACGATCTCGTCGCGCCGGTCTTCGAGGTGCTGACCAGCACCGGGAAATACTACTGGGTGCCGATGGAGCGCGTCGCCGCGATCGAGTTCCACGCGCCGGAGCGGCGGCGGGACCTGCTGTGGCGGCGCGCCTCGATGACCGTCACGGACGGCCCGGAGGGCGATGTCTACCTGCCGGTGCTGTATGCCGGCGCCGTCAATGGCGCCGATGACGGCGCCAGGCTGGGCCGGATCACGGACTGGCAGGGCGGGGACGGCACCCCGGCCCTCGGCGTCGGGCAGCGCTGCTGGCTGGCGGGCGAGACGGCGGTGCCGATCCTGCAGGCCGGCCGGTTCGAAGCACGGCCGGCCGCTGACGCCGGAGCAGCCCATGGCGAAGGATGACGGCGCCCTCCTGCTCTCCGTGCTCGACCGCCTGCTGGCGGACGAGGCGGACCCGGTCATGCGCGGTGGCGTGCAGCGCGCGGCCCGGTCCCTGGCGGATATCCGCAACGGGGTCCGGCGCGACCTGGAGAACCTGCTGAACACGCGGGCACGGCCGATCGCCTGGCCCGACGCCTGGGACGAGCTGCGCTCCGCCCTGACCGGCTACGGCCTGCCGGATTTCACCGCCCTGTCCATGACCTCCGCCGAGGACCGCGAGCGCTTCCGCGCCGTGATCGAGGCGACCATCCGCCGGTTCGAGCCACGGTTCAGCTCCGTCACCGTCCGCCTGCTCGACAATGCCGAGGGCCTGGACCGCACGCTGCGGCTGCGGATCGACGCGCTGATGCATGCCGAACCGTCGCCGGAGCCGATGACCTTCGATTCGGTGCTCGAACCCGTGAGCCGCAGCTTCTCGGTGACCTCGCGCAGCCATGGCTGAAGACCTTCTCGCCCATTATCAGCGCGAGCTGACCTATATCCGCCGCCTGGCCGGCGAGTTCGCCGACGCGCATCCGAAGATCGCCGGGCGGCTGCGGCTGAGCGGCGAGGCGACGGACGATCCCTTCGTCGCCCGCCTGATCGAGGCCTTCGCCTATCTCAACGCCCGGATCCGGACCAAGCTCGACGACGACTTCCCGGAGCTGACGGACGCGCTGATCGGGGTGCTGTACCCGCATTACGCGGCGCCGATCCCCTCCATGGCGATCGCGCGGTTCGACTGCCGGGCGGATATGCGGGGCGCCTATCGCATCCCGCAGGGGACCGAGGTCAGCACAGAAGCCGTGGACGGCGAGGCCTGCCAGTTCCGGACGGGCTATCCGCTGACCCTCTGGCCGATCGCGCTGGACACGGTCGCCTTCGGCGCCAGGCCGATGGCGGCGCCGCCCAATCCGCGGGCGGCGGGTGCCACCGCCATCCTGCGCGTCGGCCTGCGCTGCCTGAACGAGGCGACGACCTTCTCCTCGCTCGGCATCGAGACCCTGCGCTTCCATTTGTCCGGCCCGGCACTGCAGGCGCTGCCGCTGTACGAGTTGATCCACAACGACTGCTTGTCGATCGCGGTGGCCGACGGCCCGACCGACCCCAATCCGACGATCCTGCCGGCCGGGGCGATCAAGCCGGTCGGCTTCGGTCCCGACGAAGGGCTGTTGCCGTATCCGGCCCGGTCGCATCTCGGCTATCGGCTGCTGACCGAATATTTCGCCTTCCCCGAGAAGTTCCTGTTCTTCGACCTCGAAGGGCTGGAGGCCAAGACGCTGCTCGATGCCGGCCGGCGGATCGAGATCTTCTTCTATCTGCGCCGCGGATCGGCCGATCTGGAGCGCAGCGTCGGCCCGGAATCCCTGGCCCTCGGCTGCGCCCCGATCGTCAATCTGTTCCCGTTGCGGGCGGAGCCGATCACGGTCACCCAGGCCACGACCGATTATCGCGTGGTCCCCGACTCCCGACGGCCGACGGCGACCGAAGTCTATGCGATCGAGCAGGTCGAGAGCTCGGACGAACGCGGGCAGGTGACCGCCTTCGAGCCGTTCTACGCGCTTCGACACGCCGGCACGCGGCGCGCCTATTGGCATGCCGCGCGCCGGCCCGGGAGGCAGGGCGAGAACGGGACGGAGGTCTTCCTGTCCCTGGTCGACGAGGCCTTCGACCCGGCGGCGTCGCCGAAGACGACGCTCTCGGTCGATATCCTGTGCCTGAACCGGGACCTGCCGAGCCGCCTGCCCTTCGGCGGCGGCCATCCGTATCTGGGCGCGGCGGATTCGTCCCCCGCGATCGACCGGGTCACCTGCCTGACACCGCCGACGCCGACGCTGCGCCCGGCCATGGGCAAGCGCGGCCGCTGGCGGCTGGTCTCGCATCTCGCGCTCAACCATCTGTCGCTGACCGACGACACGGACGGCATCGAGGCCCTGCGCGAGATCCTGAAGCTTTACGACTTCCGGGATTCGCCTGAGACGCGGGCCGTGATCGACAGCCTGCTGAAGGTCTCCGGCCGCCGCGGTTCGGCGCGCCTGCCGGGCGACGCGCTGGGCGGCTTCGCCCGGGGCGTCGACATCACCGTCGAGTTCGACGGCGAACGCTTCACCGCCGCCGGCCTCTATCTCTTCGCCTCGGTGCTGGAGCGCTTCCTCGGGCTGTATTGCAGCATCAATTCCTTCTCGCGGCTGACCGCCGTCATCCGCGGCCGCTCGCAGCCGCTGCGGCGGTGGCCGCCGCGGGCGGGGGAGACGGTGCTGCTGTGATCGACCGCCTGGCCAAGAAACCCTGGAGCGTCGAGGCCTTTCAGGCCATCCGCCTGCTCGAGACCGCGGCCCGGAAAGGCAACCCGGGGCGGGACGGCCGCGGCCGCCCGATCGGTGAGGATCTGCCGCCCGCCGACGAGGCCGTGCGGCTGACGGGCACCACCTCCCTCGCCTTTCCGGCCGGCTCGGTCGCCCGGTTCGACCCGCCCACCCCGGACGAAGGCGGGCCGCCCCGGCTGGCCGTCACGCTGTTCGGGTTGACCGGCCCGTCCGGCGTCCTGCCCAGCCACCTGACGGCCGAGGTCAACCGCGCCGCTCGCCAGAAGCGGCCGGCGCTGAAGGCGTTCCTCGACCTGTTCCAGCATCGGCTCGCCTCCTTCTTCTACCGCGCCTGGGCGAAATACCGCCTGCCGATCGCCTATGAGCGTGCGGGCGGCGCCGAGGACGGGATCTCCGATGCCCTGCGCGCCCTCGTCGGCCTGGGCACGCCGCATCTGCAGCGGCGCCTGGCGGTCGACGACGAGGCGATCATCCACTATGCGGGACATTTCGCCCGCTGGCCCCGGTCGGCGGCGGCGCTGGAGGCCCTGCTGAGCGACTATCTCGGCCTCCCCGTGGCCGTGAACCAGTTCGAGGGCACCTGGCTGGCCCTGCCGCCGGAGGAACGCAGCGTGCTGCCGACCGAGGCCTCGCCGGACGGCAATTTCTGCCAGCTCGCGGTCGATGCGGTCGTCGGCGAAAGGGTGTGGGACCGGCGCGGCAAGGTCCAGATCCGGGTCGGCCCCGTCTCCTGGGCGCGCTTCCAGACCTTGCTGCCGGGATCGGACGAGGTCCGCCGCCTGGCCGAGCTGACCCGCCTCTATGTCGGGCCCGGCCTCAGCTTCAACCTGCGCGTCGTGCTCGACCGCCGGGAGGCTCCCGAACCGCGGCTCGGGCCCGAGGCGTCACGGCTCGGCTGGACCAGCTGGGCCGTGTCCCAGCCGCCGCCGGCCGACCTGTCCGACGCCGTTTTCGAACTGGACGACATCTGATGCCCGCCGCACCGACCGACCGCAACACGAGCCCCGCATGGCCGCCATCGATCTGAAATCCCTCGTCGGCAAGCTGAACGCGCCGTGCCGCCGCGCCCTCGAAGGCGCCGCCGGCCTGACCCTGTCGCGATCGCAGTTCAACGTCGAGATCGAGCACTGGCTGGTGAAGCTGCTCGAGGACGAGCGGTCCGACGTCGCCGCCTGCCTGCGCCACTACGAGATCGCGGTCGGGCGGGTCGCGGCCGAGCTGGCCCGCGCCCTCGACCGGCTCAAGACCGGGAATGCCCATCCGCCGGCCCTGTCGCCCTCCCTGGTCACGCTCGGGCGCGAGGCCTGGCTGCTGGCCACGCTCGAATATGGCGACGGGCAGATCCGCTCCGGGCATCTCCTGGTGGCGCTGCTGTCCGACGAGACGCTCGGCCAGCACGCCCGCGCGGCGTCGCCCTCGCTCGCCCGCATCCCGCCCGACGAGCTGCGCCGCAGGCTGACCGCGATCACCGCCGCCTCGGCCGAGACCGCCGAGACGACGGTGCGCACCGACAGCGCCGGCCCCGGGCCGGTCGCCGCGGGGCGGACCGAGGCGCTCGACCGCTACACCATCGACCTGACCGAGCGCGCCCGCGCCGGCCGGCTCGACCCGGTGCTCGGCCGCGACGGCGAGATCCGGCAGGTCATCGACATCCTGACGCGGCGGCGGCAGAACAATCCGATCCTCACCGGCGAGGCCGGGGTGGGCAAGACCGCCGTGGTCGAAGGCTTCGCCCTGCGGATCGCCGCCGGCGACGTCCCGGAGGATCTGCGCAACGTCTCGCTGCGCACGCTCGATCTCGGCCTGCTGCAGGCCGGTGCCGGGGTGAAGGGCGAGTTCGAGAACCGCCTGAAATCGGTGATCGAGGAGGTGCAGGCCAGCCCGCGGCCGATCATCCTGTTCATCGACGAGGCGCACACCCTGATCGGCGCCGGCGGCCAGGCCGGGCAAGGCGATGCCGCCAACCTGCTGAAGCCGGCGCTGGCGCGCGGCGAGCTCAGGACCGTCGCCGCCACCACCTGGTCCGAATACAAGAAGTATTTCGAGAAGGACGCGGCCCTGACCCGCCGGTTCCAGGTGGTGAAGGTCGACGAGCCGGGCGAGGCGGCTGCGATCGACATGATGCGCGGCGTCGTCCCGATGCTGGAGGCGCATCACGGGGTCCGGATCCTGGACGAGGCGGTCGAGGACTGCGTCCGGCTGTCCCACCGCTACGTCGCCGGCCGGCAGCTGCCCGACAAGTCGATGAGCCTGCTCGACACCGCCTGCGCCCGCGTGGCCATGGCCCATGCGGCCACACCCGAGGCGATCGAGGAGCGCCGGCGCCGGATCGAGCGGCTGGAGGCCGAGATCGCCATCCTGCGGCGGGAGGAGGCGACGGGCGGGGAAACCGGGCGCATCGCCGATCTGCAGGCGCTGCGCGACCAGGCCGGGGCCGAGCACGAGGCGCTCCGGGCCCGGTGGGAGCAGGAGCGTGGCCTGGTCGACCGGATCCGCGGGCTGCGCGACCGGATCGAGGCCGCCGAGGGCCTCGGTCCCGCCGCGGATGAGGCGGAGAGCCCGTCCGAGGACGTCGCGGCGCTGCGTGCCGAATACGCCGAGACCCGCCGCGCCCTGGCGGAGATGCAGGGCGAAGCGCCCCTGATCCCGGTCGAGGTCGACGCGCAGGCGGTCGCCGAGGTCGTCGCGAATTGGACGGGCATCCCCGTCGGCCGCATGGTGTCCGACGAGATCCGGTCGATCCTGGCCCTGGAGGATCGCCTGCGCGAGCGGGTGGTCGGCCAGAACCATGCCCTGGAGGTGACGGCCCGGGCGATCCGCACCGCCCGCGCCAAGCTGACCGACCCGCGCAAGCCGATCGGCGTGTTCCTCTTCCTCGGCCCGTCGGGCGTCGGCAAGACCGAGACCGCGCTGGCCCTGGCCGACCTGCTGTATGGCGGCGAGCAGAACCTGACGGTCATCAACATGTCGGAGTTCAAGGAGGAGCATAAGGTCTCGCTCCTGCTCGGCTCGCCGCCCGGCTATGTCGGCTATGGCGAGGGCGGGGTGCTGACCGAAGCGGTTCGGCGGCGCCCCTATTCCGTCGTGCTTCTGGACGAGCTGGAAAAGGCCCATCCCGGCGTCCAGGACGTGTTCTACCAGGTGTTCGACAAGGGCATGCTGCGAGACGGCGAGGGTCGGGACATCGACTTCAAGAACACTGTGATCATCCTGACCTCGAATGTCGGCACCGATCTCATCGCCAAGCTCTGCGCCGATCCCGACACGGCGCCCGCCCCCGCCGACCTCGCCGCGGCGCTTCGCCCGGAGCTTCTGAAAACCTTCAAGCCGGCCTTCCTCGGCCGGCTGTCGGTGATCCCCTTCCTGCCGCTGGACGACGACACCATGCGCAGCATCGCCCGGCTGCAGCTCGAGCGGATCCGGCGGCGCATCGAAGAGTCCTACGGCGCCCGCTTCAGCTACGACGACAGCCTGGTCGACGAGCTTCGGGCCCGCGCGACGGAGAACGAAAGCGGCGCGCGGGCCATCGAGCAGATCCTGGCGAACACGCTTCTGCCCGAACTGGCCGCCGAGTTCCTCGCACATATGGCGGATTCGCATCCTGTCCGGGACGCGAGCGTATCCGTCGACTCCCACGGCACGATCCAATATCGTGTGTCATAGCGCGGTCAGGACTGTGCTCCCTCGCACCTTCTCCCGAGTTTCTCGGCCATGAAGCTGATCCTCGACCTCACCACCGGCGGCTCCGGCCCATCCGGGAGCGACGCCATCAGGACTCTCGATCGTTGCGGCCTGACCCTGGGGCGCGGCCAGGACAACGATTGGGTGCTGGAGGACGATTCGCGGTTCGTCTCGAAGAACCATTGCCTGATCGACTATGTCGACGGCCGCTACGTGCTGTTCGACCTGTCGACCAACGGCACCTTCATCAACGGCGGCACGACCCCCGTCGGCCGGTCCGGCAGCGCCGTGCTGTCCGACGGCGACCGGATCGCGGTCGGCGACTACCACTTCCTGGTCCGCCTGTCCGGCGCGGACGCCCCGGCCGCCAGCCATTCGATCGATATCGACGATCCCATGGCCCTGCCCTTCGGCGTCGACACGGCCGGCGGCGCGAAGCTGCCCCCGCATCAGCCGGATGAGGCGGGATGGCCGCCCGTACCGGCGGCGTCCCGCCCCTCCCCCTTCGCACCCGCTCCCGACGATGGCTGGACCCGTGCGGCGGAGCCCGATCACATCCCGGCGGCGCATGTGGCCATCCGGCCCCCCGCGCCGCAGTTCCGGGAGATTCCGGAGGACTGGGCCGAGCAGAGCCCGGCGCCGGCGGCGAGGCCGGCGCCGGTGCGTTCGATCCCGCGGGACTGGCACGACACGCCGCAGCCCGCGCCGACGCCGCCGCCGCCGCCGGATCCGGCGCCCGCCATGCCCGAGGCCGCGCCCCTTGCCGCCGAGGCGCCGCCGCCCGGCCCCGCCGGCCCCGATTCCCTGCGCCTCGTTCTCGAGGCGGCCGGCCTGGATCCCGCGCAGTTTCCGGCGGAGCGCAGTGATGAGCTGGCGCGCATGATCGGCCAGATCCTGCGCACCAGCGTTCAGGGGCTGCTGGAAGCGCTGGATGCGCGGTCATCCCTGAAGACGGAATTCCGGATCGAGCGGACGGCGATCCAGCCGCGCAACAACAACCCGCTGAAGTTCGCGACGTCGGTGGAGGAGGCCATCACCGCCATCTTGTCGCCGCCGCTTCCCGCCTTCGCCAAGGGGGCGGATGCGATGGAGGAGGGATTCCGCGATCTGCGCCGCCATCAGATCGGCACCATCGGCGGCATGGAGGCGGCGCTGCGGCATCTCCTCGACCGGCTGTCGCCGGACGCGGTGGCGGAATCCGCGGGCGGTGCCTCCGGCGGGCTGGGCGCGGTCCTGCCCGCGGCCCGCAAGGCCCGGCTCTGGGAGGCCTATGTCACCCTGCACCGGCAGATGTCCGACCGGGCCTCCGAAAGCGTGCGGGATCTGTTCGGCAAATCCTTCGCCGAAGGATACGAACGCCTGAGCGATCCCGTTCAGAAGTAATCGCAAGAAGATAGTACAGTCACAATAACCGTGCAGACTGCACATCTGTAATGAGGATGTAACGCATGCCGGCTATGGACAGAAGGACGGGTTTTTTCCTCGCGGTCTGGCCTCAGGACAAAACGCCTGCTAGACAGGACGGCAATGCTACCAGCCGGGTGGGATAGGAGATGCGCTTGCGGGGATTGATCGCGGTGATGGTCGCGGCCGGGCTGCTGGCGGGGTGCGGAACCTTCGGGGCGGTCAGCGACATGGTCGATCGGACGCTCGGCTTCAAGCCGGGGGATACGACGATCACCGTCGATGCCGCGCCCGGCGTCAATCCCGACGCCTCGAACCGCCCGTCGCCGATCCTGGTCCGGATCTACCAGCTCAAATCCGGGGCGGCGCTGGAGCAGGCCGACTATTTCAAGCTGGCCGAGACCCCCCAGGCCGTGCTCGGGGATACGCTGATCAGCAGCGAGCAGATGCTGCTGACGCCGGGCAAGACCCGGACGCTGTCGGTGCAGTTCGACCCCGCCGCCCACCAGATCGGGGTGGTCGCGGGCTTCCGCGACATCGACCGGGCCAAGTGGCGCGCCGTCGAAAGCATCGATCCCGGCGATGTCAACGAGGTGGCGATCCATGTCGGCGCCGCCGACATCTCGATCAAGGTCGAGGACTAGGCGATGGGCTGGGACAACAAGGTCGTCTGGGCGGAGGGCATGTTCCTCCGCACCCACCATTTCCAGCAGTTCGACCGCTACGTCGAGAAGCTGGTCCGCGCCCGCGTCGCCGGCCTGCTGCCTTACGGCTGGGGCGTCCGCGAGCTGCGGCTCAACCGCGACCTGCTCGGCACCGGCAAGTTCGCTGTCTCGGCGGTGTCGGGCGTGCTGGACGACGGCACGCCGTTCTCCGTGCCGGAGGATACCGATCATCCCGCTCCCCTGACGGTGCCGGAGAACACCAAGAACACCATCGTCTACTTGGCGGTGGCGGTCCGGCAGCCGGGGAATCCGGACATCGACCACGACGAGGCCAACGCGACGGCGCGCTACGCCACCACGGAGTTCGAGGCGACCGACGCGAACGCCTTCTCCCCGGCCGTGGCGTCCTTGCAGGTGGCCCGGCTGCGGCTGCGATACCTGCTCGAGACCGACGACCGGTCGGGCTATGTCTGCCTCGGCCTCGCGCGCGTCGTCGAGGTCCGGGCCGACCGCAGCATCGTGCTCGACGACCGGTACATCCCGCCCTGCCTGGCCCATGACGCCTCGGCCGGCCTGTCCGGCTACGTCTCGGAGCTGGTCGGGCTGCTGCATCATCGCGGCGAGGCCCTGGCCGGTCGGGTCAACGCCACCGATGCGCGCGGCGTGGCCGAGGTGGCGGATTTCCTGCTGCTACAGCTGGTTAACCGCGCCGAACCCCTCTTCGCCCATGTCGCCGCGGCTTCCGGCATCCATCCCGAGCGGCTCTATGCCGCCATGCTCGAGCTGGCGGGGGAGATCTCGACCTTCACCGGCCGGGACAAGCGGCCGGTCGCCTTCCCGCCCTATCGCCACGACGATCTGCAGCACTGCTTCCAGGCGGTGATGATCGAGCTGCGCCAAGCGCTGTCGGCGGTGCTCGAGCAGAGCGCCGTTCCGATTCCGCTCGAGGAGCGTCGCTACGGCATCCGCGTCGCCTCGATCCATGACCGGACGCTGCTCGACCAGGCCGCCTTCATCCTCGCGGTCCGTGCCGACGTGTCGGCCGAGGCGGTGCGCCGGCACTTCCCGTCGCAGATCAAGATCGGGCCGGTGGAGCAGATCCGGAACCTGGTCAACGCGGCGCTGCCGGGCATCACCATCCGGCCGCTGCCGGTGGCGCCGCGCCAGCTGCCTTACCATCCGGGCGTGATCTATTTCGAGATGGACCGGAACAGCCGCCACTGGACCGATCTCAAATCGTCCGGCGGCATGGCGGTCCATGTCTCGGGCGAGTTCCCGAACCTGCAGCTCGAATGCTGGGCCATCAAGGCGCAACGGGGATAGCCGATGGTCGATGACGATCCGTTCGCCGACCCGCAGGATGCCGACCGCACCGTGATCCGGCCGCGCCCCGGCGGCGCGCGCCCCGCGGCGGTGGTCACCGGCGGCATCCCGGGTGGGGACGGGGAGAAAACGCTGGTGCCGCGCGCGACCCCTCAGCCCCGTCCCCGCCTCGCGGCCGGGGTGGCGATGCCGGACTTCGACGGCGCGGCGCCGATCGCGCCGACCGGGGTCAACAAGGTCATTCAGGCGGCGACGCCCCTGTTCGCGCTCGCGGTGCGGCTGAAGAACCGAGCCGTGCATCGCGACGTGCCGCTGCTGCGCGAGCGCGTCATCGCCGAGATCCGCGCCTTCGAGCGCAACGCGCTGGCGACGGGCGCCACGGCCGACGCGATCCGGGCCGCCCGCTACGGGCTCTGCGCCACCATCGACGACCTCGTCCTGAACACGCCCTGGGGCAGCCAGAGCGTGTGGACGAAGCAGTCGATGGTCTCGGCCTTCTACAACGAGACGTGGGGCGGCGAGCGCTTCTTCGACATCCTCGACCACCTGATGCGGGACCCGGAGCGGACGCTCGACATCCTCGAGCTGTTCTATGTCTGCCTGGCGCTGGGCTTCGAGGGGCGCTACCGGATCGATGCCCGCGGCCCCGCCCGGCTGTCGGAGACCCGGGACTCGCTCTACACCGCCATCCGGCGGCGGCGGGACCATCGCGAGCGCGCATTGTCGCCGCATTGGGCCGGCATCGCCCCGACGCGGCGGCTGTCCCGCCTGGTGCCGCTCTGGGTCATCGGCGCCGCGGCCGGCGCGATCCTGCTGGGGGCCTTCTTCACCTATCAATGGCTTCTGGACGGGACGCTGCAGCCGGTGATGGCGGCGGCCGCCCAGGTGCCGCCGGTCGGTCCGGTGGTGATCGAGCGGCCGGCGCCGGTCGAGCCGCCGCCGGCGCCCAAGGTCGTCGAGGAGACCTCGGGCAGCCGCCTCAAGCGCTTTCTCGAGCCGGAGATCCGCGAGGGCCTGGTCACGGTCATCGAGGATCAGCAGAGCGCCCGCGTGCGGATCAACGGCAACGGGCTCTTCGCCTCGGCCAGCGACACGGTGACCGACGACCGCAAGCCGATCCTGATCCGCATCGGCGACGCGCTGAAGACGGAGCCGGGCCAGGTCGTGGTCGAGGGCCACACCGACAACCAGCCGATCCGGAACCTGCGTTTCCCGTCGAACTGGCAGCTTTCCCTGGCGCGGGCCGAATCGGTCCGCCGGATCCTGGCGGACCGTGTCCAGGACGACCCCCGCTTCTCGGTCGAGGCGAAGGCCGACACGGTCCCGCTGGTCCCGAACGACACCTCCGACGGCCGGGCCCAGAACCGGCGGATCGAGGTGGTGCTCCTCAAGCCCACGAAGGGCGGCTGACGCAGTGCGCAAGATCGTCTCCATCCTGACGGCCCGCTGGTTCGTATCCCTGGTCGGCGTGCTGCTGCTGTCGACGATCATCTGGTTCGTCGGTCCGCTGATCGCGGTGGCGGAGGTGCGGCCGCTCGAGGACGCGCTCATCCGCGTCGTCATCATCGCCGCGATGCTGGTGCTCTGGGCCTTGGCGATCGCCTGGTCCGCCGCGCGCAGCCAGCGGGCGAACGCGAAGCTGGTCGACGAGGTCGCGGCGGACAATACCGCCCCGGCCGACACGGCGGATGACGAGATCGAGGCGATCCGCGGCCGGCTGTCCGAGGCGCTCGCGGTGCTGCGCAAGACGCGCCTGGGCCGCAAGGGCCGCCGCCGCTGGCTGTACGAGCTGCCCTGGTACGTCCTGATCGGCCCGCCCGGCGCCGGCAAGACCACGGCGCTGCTGAACTCGGGCATCGATTTCCCGCTCGCCGACCGCACCGGCCAGGGCCAGGACGCCATCCGCGGCATCGGCGGCACCCGGAACTGCGACTGGTGGTTTACCAACGAGGCGGTGCTGATCGACACCGCCGGCCGCTACACCACCCAGGACAGCCACGCCGCGCGCGACGCCGCGGCCTGGAAGGGCTTTCTCGGCCTGCTCAAGCGGAATCGCCCGCGCCAGCCGATCAACGGCGCGATCGTCTGCGTCAGCATCTCCGACGTCGCGCTGATGCCGGACAGCGAGCGCCTGGCCCATGCCCGCGCCGTCCGCCAGCGGCTGCAGGAATTGACGGACGAGCTCGGCGTCCGCTTCCCGATCTATGTGCTGTTCACCAAGGCCGACCTCCTGGCCGGCTTCTCCGAGTTCTTCGACAATCTCGGCCGCGAGGACCGCGAGCAGGTGTGGGGCGTCACCTTCACCCTCGACGAGGGCAAGGGTGAGACCGGCGTCGTCCCGGACTTCCTGCACGAGTTCGACCTGCTGGTCGACCGGCTCAACGACCGCGTCGTCGAGCGGCTGCACCAGGAGCCGGACATCCAGCATCGCAGCCTGGTCTACGGCTTCCCGGCCCAGGTCGCCTCGATGCGCGAGGCGCTGCACGAGTTCCTGACCGAGGCGTTCCGCCCCAGCCGCTACGATGCCAGGCCCTTGCTGCGGGGCGTCTATCTCACCAGCGGCACTCAGGAGGGAACGCCCTTCGACCGGCTGATGGGGGCGATGGCCCGGTCGTTCGGGCTGGATCGCCAGCAGATGGCAGCCGCGCATGGCCGCGGCCGCAGCTATTTCCTGACCGACCTGCTGCGCAAGGTGGTCTTCGCCGAAGCCGACATCGTCTCGACCAATCCGCGGCTCGAACGCCGCCTGCGCTGGATCCGCTGGGGTGCGACGACCGCCGCCGCCGTGGTCGTGGTTGGCCTGGTCGCGGCCTGGACCGTCAGCTATCTCGGCAACCGGACGCTGATCGCCTCGGCGCAGGACGGCCTCGACGGCTACGCCGCGAAGCTGGGCGACACCAGCGGGCCGGTCCGCGACGCCGACCTGGCTCCCGTCCTGCCCGCCCTCGACGCCCTGCGCGCTGCGCCGACCGGCTACGAGCGGCAGGACGATCCGGCGCCGTGGGAGCTGCGGTTCGGACTGTGGCAGGGCGACACCCTGTCCCAGGGCACCGTCCAGGCCTATCGGCATGCCCTGAACACCGTCCTGCTGCCGCGGCTGGTGCTCCGGCTGGAGGACATCCTGCGCAGCGTGCAGCAGCCCTCCGACCTCGCCTATGTCGCGTTGAAGAGCTACCTGATGCTCGGCGGCAAGGCGCCCGACGTGGATGCTGCCACCATCCTCGAATGGCTGCGCATCGACCTAGCGCAGCGCTATCCCGGAGAGCAGAACGCCGCCCTCCGCCAATCGGTCGAGGCGCACACGGCCGCGCTGCTCGAGCGGCCCCTGGCCGGGATCGGGATCGACGGCCGGCTGGTGGAGCGGGTGCGCGGGATCATCGCCGCGACGCCTCCGGCACAGCGCGCCTATACGCTGCTCGCCGCCAGCCCAGACGCCGCAGCCCTGCCGATCTGGACCGTGAGCGACCATGGCGGGCCCGAGACCCCGCGCGCCCTGGTCCGGGCCTCGAACAAGAGTCTTGGGGAGGGCGTGTCGGGGATCTTCACCTATCGCGGCTTCCACGACGTGGTCCTGACCGAGGTCGAGAACGCGGCCCGCCTGGTGGCCTCGGACCGCTGGGTGACCGATCCGCAGGCGGCGGCCGGCACGCCCGACGACGCGGCCGTGGCGCGGATCGCCAGCGATGCGCTGCAGCTGTACTACAACGACTACATCTCGGCCTGGAACGCGCTGCTGGCCGACATCCGCGTCGTTCCGTTCGAAAGCCGGGAGCATGCGGTCGAGGTCCTGAACATCCTGTCCGGCCCTGGGTCGCCTTTGGCCGCGATCCTGCGTGGAGCGGCACAGGAAACCGCGCTGACCAAGGAGGCCCCGGCTCCCGCCGCGGGGCAGGCCGCGCCGGAGATGAGCGCCGGGCAGAAGCAGGCCGCCAACGTCGTCGGCGCCCAGGTCGAGACCGCGGCGCAGAACCGCTTCGGCATGGGCGGCCGGCTGGCGTCGCTGCTGGCCCAGGACTATGCCCGGACGCGCCTCGGCGCCGCCGCCTCGGCGTCGACGGACTCGGCCCCGCTGCCGGGCGCCTATGTCGAGGAGCGGTTCCGCGACCTGCACGCCTTCGTCGAAGGCCCGAACGGTGCCGCGGCACCGCTCGACGACATGATCCGGACGCTGGCCGACGTCTATCGCCAGATGAACCGCAGCGCCATGACGCCCGGCGCCGCCGGGGTCGCGGCCAATGCCGAGCTGGCTGCCCTGGCGCAGCAGCTCACCGCCTCGGCCGGCCGCGCGCCGGAGGCGATGCGCGGCTGGGCGGAGCAGATCGCCCAGGCCACCTCCAACGTCACCATCGGCGGGGCCCGGCAGACGCTGAACGCCGACTGGAACACCACGGGCCGGCCGCTGTGCCAGACGGCGCTGGCCGGACGCTATCCGCTCGCCCGCGGCGCCCGGCAGGACGTGAAGCTGGACGATTTCGGCCGGCTGTTCGCCCCCGGCGGGCTGATCGACGGCTTCTTCTCCAGCAACCTCGCGCAGTATGCCGACACCTCCCGCAACCCCTGGCGCTGGGCCAAGCTGAACAATGTCGATCTCGGCATCGCCGACAGCACGCTGGCACAGTTCGAGAAGGCCGCCCGGATCCGCGACGCGTTCTTCCCGCAGGGCGGGACGCAGCCCAGCATCGGCTTCGAGATCGAGCCCGTCGACCTGTCGCCCGAGGCGGCGAGCGTGACGGTCGACATCAACGGCCAGACCGTCTCCTACGACCATGGCCCGGTCCGCCCGGTGTCGATGCGCTGGCCGGGCACCGGGGCCGGCCAGGTCCGCGTTTCCTTCACCGCCGTCGACGGCTCGCCGAGCGGCGGCATCACCCTGGACGGCCCCTGGGCCTTGTTCCGGCTGGTCGACCGGTCCCGGATCGCCGGCGCCTCGGCCAGCGACCGGTTCCGCCTCACCATCAGCGAGGGCAAGGACAGCGCCACCTTCGAGATCCGCACCGCCAGCGTCCTCAGCCCCTTCACGCTGCCGCAGCTGAGGGAGTTCCAATGTCCGCAGGCCTTCTGATCCCGGGGGCAGAGAGTCCCGGCATCTTCGGCAAGCTGCCGTGGCTCGGGGACTTCGTCACCCGCCGGCTGCCCCACAGCTTCGTCGAGCCCTGGGACGACTGGCTGCAGCGCGGCATGGCGGCGACGCGCGAGGCCCTCGGCGAGGTCTGGCTGGACAGCTTCCTGACGGCGCCGGTCTGGCGGTTCCTGCTGCCGGCGGGCAGCGCAGGCCCTGCTGCGATGGCGGGGCTTCTGATGCCCAGTGTCGACCGGGTCGGGCGCTATTTTCCCCTCACCCTGGCCTCGCCGCTCGATGTCGATCCGGGGCCTGAGGCGCCGCTGCTCGCCGCCGGATGGTTCGACGTGCTGGAACGGACCGCGCTCGCCGCGCTCGACGACGCCACGGCGCCGGAGGCATGGGAAGCCGCAGTCGAGCGCCTCGGCCCCCCGCCGCTGACGGAGGAGGAGCCGTCGCCGGTCGAGATCGGCGACGGCTGGTGGGGCACATCGCTGTCCTCGTCCGACGGACTGGGGGCCGACGGGCTGGGCATCGCCGCGCTGCGCCTGGGGACAGCACCGTTGGCGGCTCAGGCCCGGTTCTGGACCGGGCCGGCCGCGCAGGGCTGGTACCTCGCCGGCGACGGGCTGCCGCCGCCCGCGGCCTGGCCCCGCGCGTTCATGAGGGCACGCCTGGCCACGGAGCCCGCGCAGTGAAGCGCTTCCAGTTCCGATCGGCCGGCCGCACCGATGCGGGCGCGGTGCGGCGTCACAACGAGGACGCGTTCCTGTCCAAGCCGGAGACCGGCCTGTGGGCGGTGGCCGACGGCATGGGCGGCCATCGGAACGGCGACCAGGCGAGCCGGATGATCGTCGAGGCCCTGGACCGGGTGCAGCTCCCCGAATCCGGAGCCGCCTTCATGGGCGACGTCCACGCCCGGCTGTCCGAGGTACACGACGCCTTGCGGCGGGAGGCGGAGCAGACCGGCGCGACGACCGGGTCCACCGCCATCGTGCTGATGGTCCATGCCGGCCGCTTCGTCTGCCTGTGGGCCGGCGACAGCCGCCTCTATCTGCTGCGCGACCGGCAGCTCTGGCAGATCACGCGGGACCATTCCTATGTGCAGGAGCTCGTCGACAGCGGCGTGCTGTCGCCGGAAGCGGCCCTGCATCATCCCCAGTCCAATGTGATCACCCGGGCGGTGGGCGCCTCGGACGCGCTGGAGCTGGAGATGGAGCGGAGCGTCGTGCTGCCGGGCGACGTCTTCCTGCTGTGCAGTGACGGCCTGACCCGCGTCGTCTCCGAAGGCGAGATCGCCAACCTGCTCGACGCCATGCCGCCGGACCAGGCGGCCAGCGGTCTGGTCGACCTGGCGCTGGGCCGGGGCGCGCCGGACAACGTCACCGTCGTGATCCTGGCCTGCGAGGACGAAGAGGAGCGCACCGTACCGCCACGCCGGCCGAATGGAGGCTGGTCGTGACCGCCGGACCCGAGCGTCGGCCGGAAGACCCGTTCCGGACGGCCGAACCGACCACGCAGGAGCCGTCACGGGAGCCAAGGTCGGCGACCGAGCTGTCGCCCGGCGCGACCGTGCTGTTCACCTACCGCATCGTCCGGCTGATCAGCCGCGGCGGCATGGGCGAGATCTACGAAGCCGAGCACATCGACCAGCGGACGCGGCACGCCATCAAGATCATCCTGCCCGAGCTGATGGGCGATGAATCGATCGTCGCCCTGTTCCTGCGCGAGGCCGAATCGCTGCGCAAGATCCGGCACGCCGGCATCGTCAGCTATGACGGGCTGTTCCGCGACGAGTCGAGGCGCCTCCACCTCGTCATGGAGTATGTCGACGGCCCGTCCCTGAGCGAGAGGCTGCGCGACGGGCCGCTGACGCCGGAGGAGGTCGGCGCCCTGCGTGACCGCCTCGCCTCCGGGCTCGCCGAGGCGCATGACATCGGCATCAGCCATCGCGACCTGTCCCCCGATAACATCCTGCTCGAGCACGGCCGGCTCGGCGGCGCCAAGCTGATCGATTTCGGCATCGCCAAGCTCTCCGATCCGGACGCCCAGACCGTGGTCGGCAGCGCCTTCGCCGGCAAGTTCTCCTGGGCGTCGCCGGAGCAGGTCGGGCTGTTCGGCGCCCAGGTCGATTCGCGGTCCGACATCTACAGCCTCGGCCTCGTGCTCGCCGCCGCCGCCCGCGGCCGGCCGCTGGAGATGGGTCGGTCGATGATGGCGGTGGTCAACGCCCGCCGCAGCGTTCCGCAGCTCGATGGCGTGCCGCCGAGCCTCGCCCCCCAGATCGCGAGAATGCTCGAGCCCGACCCGCTCGACCGGCCGCAATCGATGCGGGAGATCATCCTCGCCGCCGGACAGGGGTCGGCACCACCGGCCCGGAGACCGCGGCGCCGGGTCGCCGTGGTCGCAGCCCTCCTCTGCCTCGTCCTGGCCGCGGCCGCCGGCGGGCTCTGGTGGCAATGGCAGCCGACCGCGCCCGCACCGCCGTTGCCGCAACCACCGCAGCCATCGGCGGCCGCATCCAGGCCTGCCATCGAAGTGGTGCCATCGGAGCCGGCGCGGCGTGAACTGGCACGGCCAAAACCGGTGCAGCCGGTGCCGGAGCAGTCGGTGCCGGTGCCACCGAAAGCGGAGGCCCCGGCCGAGGCCGGAACCGGGGGCCGCCAGGATCCCGCCCCGCCGCCGGACCGGCAGCAATTGCCCCGGCTCCTGGACCTGCCGCCGCGCGACCTGTATCTGGCCGGGCAGCGCTTCCTGCAGGAGAAGCGCGACGCGGACACCGCACTCGTCCTGTGGGAAGAGGCCACGCGGCGTGGTAGCGGCGAGGCCGCGCTCGGCATCGCCCGCTTCTACGACCCGGACTCCTGGGACCAGGGCCCCCACCCCTTCACCGCTCCGAACCCGGCCAAGGCGCGGGAGTTCTACGCGACCGCCCTGGAGCGGGGGATGGACGAGGCCCGGCCGCGCCTCCAGGCCCTCGGCAACGCAGGTTCCGAACCATGACCCGAATGGCTCCCCTCGCCCGCATCCTTGCCGTCGGCCTCGCGCTCGGGCTGTCGACGGCGGTCTTCGCCGGCGGAGCGGCGGCGCAGACCCCGTCCGCACCAGCGGAAGCCCGGACGCCGCTGCTGATGCCGGGAACGACGAGCCTGTGGCAGCGCGTTCTCACCCGGCCGGGCGCGAAGCCCGTGGCCACGCCGGGCCAAGCTTCGGCGAGCCCCGAGATCCCGGCCCTGTCCATGCTCTTCGTCTATGGCCGGGCGAAGAGGGGCGACGCCGACTGGATCGAGATCGGCACGACCCCGGGCGGGCGGACGCTGGGGTGGATCCCGGCCGCGGAGGCGATCGACTGGAAGCAGACGATGGTCGTGCTGTTCACCAACCCGGTGAATCGCGACCGCGCCCTGTTCTTCAAGGAGTCCGATCCACTTCTGACGCTGATGGAATCACCCGACGCCGGCACCCGGGCGGCGACGCTGCGCCAGGCCGCCGAAACCGGCGCGCTGCCCCCGGACAGCCCGATCACGGCGATCGAACCGTCGGCCTGGATCGACCCCGCCAAGAATTTCTACCTGCTACCGATCCTGAACTGGACCGACGGCTATTTCGCCAGCGGCTTCTCGGGGCTGGCTCTCCAGGTCGCGGCGACATCGCTGCAGGAGAAGCCCGAACAGGCCGAGCCGGCCAAGCCCGATCCCCGGGTCGCGGCCAAGCTGCTGGAGGGGTATCGCGCCGGCGTCGTCTTCGTCGTCGACACCACCGTGTCGATGGAGCCCTATGTCGCCCGCACCCGCGCCACCATCGAGGCGCTGACCGGGAAGCTCGCGGCGTCCGAGGAGGGCGACCGGGTCAGCTTCGGCCTCGTCGGCTTCCGCGACGTGATGCCTGACGGTTCGCCCGACGGCTACATCACCAAGGTGTTCGCGACCCTGGCCGACGGGCACGACCGGGCGTCGTTCCTCGAGCGTCTCGACGCCGCATCGGCCTCGACGGCGGACAATCTCGATTTCCGCGAGGATGCCCTGGCCGGCGTCAAGGCCGCGCTCGACGACATCGACTGGACCGACGTCGCCGGTCGCTTCGTCGTGCTGGTCACCGACGCCAGCCCGCGCCGCGCCAGCGATCCTTATTCCTCGACCCATCTCGACCCGGACCAGCTGCGCCTGCTCGCCCAGTCCAAGGGCGCGGCGCTGATGGTGATCCATCTGAAGACGCCGGCCGGCAAGGCGGATCATCAGGCCGCCGAGGACGCCTACACGCCGATGACCGCTTATCCGAATATCGGCAGCCTGTATTTCCCGATCGAGGGCGGCGACGTCCGCACCTTCGGCACGGTGATCGACCGGATCTCGGAGACGATCCTCCGGCAGATGGATACGGACACCCAGGTCGCAGGCGAGGCCCCGCCGGCGGCGCTATCCCCGGCGGAGGCGAGCGACAGCGCCTTCGCCCGCGCCGGCCTGGTCGGCCGCGCCATGCAGCTCGCCTATCTCGGCCGGATGGAGGGGGACCAGCCACCCCGCCTGTTCTCGGCCTGGGTCTCCGACCGCGATATCGCCAACCCGGCCCGCAAGACGCTGGACGTCCGGGTCCTGATCACCCGGAACCAGCTGTCGGACCTGCAGGCGACGCTGAAGGCGATCATCGACGCGGGCGAGTCGACGCGGGTGGCGCCGAACGACTTCTTCCGCCAGCTGCGCAGCGCCGCCGCGACCATGGCCCGGCGGCCCGAGGGCGTGGGCGGCGAGAATGCCCGCCGGCTGGCCGATCTCGGCCTGATCGGCGAGTACCTCGAGGGCCTGCCCTACCGCAGCCGGATCATGGAGCTGAGCGAGGACGACTGGCTGTCCTGGAGCTTCGGCCAGCAGCGCCAGTTCCTCGACGACCTCGAGGCCAAGGTCACGCTGTACCGGCAGATCTACGACAACACCGACCTGTGGATCGCCCTCGACGGCGACCGCAGCGGCGGCGAGGCGGTCTCTCCGATCCCGCTCGACGCCCTGCCATGAACGTCCTGGCGCCCCCGCCGGTCTATGCCCTGCGCGACGTGACGCTGCGCCGCGGCGGCCGGACTGCCGCCTTCGAGCTGCATGTCAGCAACCTCGTCGTCCAGCGCGGCGAGATCTGGTTCCTGGCGGGCCAGTCCGGCTCCGGCAAGTCGACCTTGCTGGACCTGCTGGGCGGCACCCTGGCGCCCGACAGCGCCGGCGCCTTTCACCTCGCCGGCGGCAAGGGCTCCCCGGTCGACCTGGCACTGCTATGGCGCCGCCGGCGGCACGACGCCCTCGCCGCACTGCGGGCCGACAGCATCGGCTACGTGCTGCAGACCGGCGGGCTGCTGCCCTATCTGACGGTCGGCGAGAACATCGCCCTGACCGCCCGCGTCGCCGGCCGGCACGACCCGGGGCATCTGCGCGCCCTGGCGCGCCGGCTGGGCATCGCAAGGCTGCTCGACGTCCAGCCGCGCAGCCTGTCGGTCGGCGAGCGCCAGCGCGTCGCCATCGCCCGCGCCCTCGCCCACCGGCCCGACATCCTGCTGGCGGACGAGCCCACGGCGTCGCTTGACCCGCCGACGGCGGAGCAGGTGTTCGGCCTGCTGATCGAAACCGTCCAGCAGTTGAAGACCACGGCCATCATCGCCTCGCATGACTGGGCCAGGACCGAGGCCGGCGGGTACCGGACCTTCGGCCACGCCCTGCGGCGCGAGCGGGATGCCGTGCGCGCCTATTTCTGGACCTGAGCCGGTCATGGGACGGATCGCGCTCGCGGCGAACCTCGCCGCCCGGGACTTCGGCCACGACTGGCGGATCGTGCTGTGCCAGGTGCTCGGCCTGACCGCGGTGCTGGCGCCGCTGCTGGTCCTGTTCGGCATGCGCTTCGGCCTGATCGACACCCTGGCCCAGCGGCTGATCGAGGATCCGCGCAACCGCGAGATCGTGCCGGCCGGCAGCGCCCGCTTCGACGCCGCGTTCTTCCGCGACCTGGCCGGACAGGACGGGATCGCCTTCATCGTGCCGGCGACCCGCTCGATCGCCGCCAGCTTCACCCGGCTGCGCAAGGCGGATGGCGACGGCCGCCCCCTCTCCGGCGTCGCGCTGCTGCCCTCGGGGCCGGGCGACCCGCTGCTCGCCGGCAACGCGCCGCCGGCCGGGGATGCGGTCGTGCTTGGACGCCGGCTCGCCGACAGCCTCGGCGCGGTCGCGGGCGACCGGCTCATCGCCGAGATCACGCGGCAGCGCGACGGCCGCCTCGAGGCGCAGCGCCTGACCCTCGCCGTCGCCGGCGTCACCGATGCGCCGATCGCGCCGGCCGACGGCCTGCTGGCGCCGCTCGACCTCCTCACCGCCACCGAGGACTGGCGGGACGGTCTCGCCGTCGCCGACCGGGGCTGGGCCGGCGCCGCGCCACCGGCCGCGGACCGCGTGTTCGCGCGGTTCCGCCTCTATGCCCGCTCGATCTACGACGTCGCCGCGATCGAGGCGCGGCTCAAGGAACGCGGCATCGAGGTCCGCACCGCCTCCGCCGACATCGCGCAGATGCAGCTGCTGGACCGCAATCTCGGCATCGCCTTCTGGCTGATCGCCGGCTGCGGCGCGCTCGGCTACCTGGTGTCCCTCGCCGCCAGCCTGCGCGGCCATGTCGAGCGCAAGCGGCGGGATCTCGCCATGCTGCGGCTGATCGGGCTGCCGACACGGTCTCTGGTCGCCTTCCCGGTGGTCCAGGCGGTGCTGATCGCGGTGCTCGGCGTGGCCCTCGCCGGCATCGTCTTCCAGGGCGCGGCCACAGCGCTCAACAGCATCTTCGCCGGCAGCCTGCAGCCCGGGGAACGCATCTGCCGGCTGCTGCTGGTCCATTTCGGCGTCGCCGCGGCGGCGACCATCCTGGCCGCGCTGCTGTCGGCGAGCTGGGGCGGCCTGCTCGCCGCCCGCATCCAACCGTCCGAGGGACTTCGTGATGTGTGATCGACCGGTCCGGCCGCTGCGAGCCGCGCTTCTGGGACTCGCAGCCTGGCTGGCGATCGCCGCCCCGGTCCGGGCGGCCGAGCCCATCACCTGGCCCGAGGATGCCTACAACCCGTCGCCGGCGCCCGGCGACATCGTCCTGCCCCTGCCCTGCGGCGGCGCCATGGCCTTCCGGCGCATCGACCTGCCCTCGGCCGGCGTGCTCGACGACGTCCGGGTCCAGCTCGGCGACGCCCAGCCGGAGCTTGGCTTCCTCAGCGACCGCCGCTTCGAGGTCATCGCCGGCTCCTTCACCGACGCGGCGACGCCGGGCGTCCGCTACTTCCTGATGGGCAAATACGAGGTCACCCGCGCGCAGTGGGATGCGCTGGCCGGCGGGGACTGCCCGAACCCGACGATGCGGACGCGGCTGCCGCAAACCGAGCTCTCCTGGTTCGACGCCGTGGCCCTCGGCGAGCGCTATTCCGAGTGGTTGATCACCCATGCCCGCGACGTGCTGCCGTCGGAATCGGGAACCCCCGGCTTCACCCGCCTGCCGACGGAAGATGAATGGGAGTATGCCGCCCGCGGCGGCATGGCGGTCTCCTCGGAGACGTTCCTGGCGTCGCGGTTCCCGATGCCGAGCGGCGTTCCGGCCGAATATCTCTGGTACCAGGGCACCGGGTCGGCGGAAGGCAAGCTGCATCCGATCGGCCTGCTCAAGCCCAATCCGCTCGGCCTGCACGACGTCCTGGGCAACGCGTCGGAGATGATGTTCGAGCCATTCCGGCTGAATCGGCGCGGCCGGCTGCACGGCCAGGCTGGCGGCTTCATCGTCCGCGGCGGCGACTTCACCATGCCGCTCGACCAGATCCGCTCCGGCATGCGCGTCGAGATGCCCTACTACGCCGGCGGCAGCGGCAAGGCCACCGAGACCCGCCAGCTCGGGCTTCGCCTGGTGGTGGCCGCACCGGTCATCACCTCGCCCGAGAGGCTGGCGGAGATCGAGCGCGAATGGCGCGCCATGCCGTCGTCGAGCGAAAGCCCGGCGAACGCCCGCCGCGAGGACGCGGCCCTGAGCACGCTGGATCGCCTGGCCGACGAGGCCGGGGACGAGGCCGTCAAGACCGAGCTGCGCGGCGTCGGGCAATCGATCCGGGAAGCCCTGGTGGACCGGAACGACGCCCGGAACCGGACGGTCCGGTCGCTGGTCAATGTCGGTGCGCTGCTCGGCAACAAGCTGCGCACCGATCAGCAGCGCCTGCTGGCCGTGGGCCAAGCGATCGAGCAGGTGGCGCGCCCTGCCCTGCGGCAGCTGCAGTCGCGGCGTCAGGATGCCCAGACCCGCAAGGCGCTCGGCGACGCCGAGGCGCAGATGCAGCAGATGGAGCGGCAGCGCTCGGGGCTGGAGGACACGGTGCGCACCTCGCGCGAGATCTATGTCGACACCGTGCTGAGCACCTCCGGCGACTATTCGGACGAGGTGGTCCAGGCGCAGGTGCCGACGCTGAAGGCAGAGCTGCATGCCCGCGGCTCGGACGCGCTGCTGCCCTATGTCGACATCTTCGTGCTGCACATGCAGCGGATGCGCGACAACGGCGCTGCCGATCCCCAAAGCCTCGTCGACGACCTGACCCGATGACCCGGCGGCGGACATGGATGGCGGTGCTGGGGGGCGGGCTCGCCGCCGCCGCTCTCCTCGCCGCCATCCATATCGCCAATGAGCGGCTCGCCGCGGATGCGCGGTCGGCGATCGCGGAAGCTCGCGCCACCGCCCCGGACGCCGCGGCGTCCCCAGACGATCCTGCCGTCGCCCTCGACGCCCTCGACCGTCTCTCCGCCTCCCCGCTCGCCGGCGCGCCGCCCGCCTGGTGGCGACGGGCGAGCCTGAACGCCGCGACCCTCGACGATCTTCGGGCGGAGACCCGGCGGCTGGATCGCGACCTGCTGCGCGACGGGCTTCTCGGGCGGCTGGCCAGCCGCATCCTCGAGCGGATCGAGCGCCCCGACATTGCGCCCGAGCTCGCCTTCGAGGGGCTGAAAGCGGTCCTCGCCCTCGGCGACGCGAGCGTCTCGCGACAGGACGATCTCGTCCGCCTCTGGGCCTCGATCGACTGGTCCGTCACCGAGCCCGCCCCCGACCGGCGCGAGCGGCTGGCGCGCCACCTGGAGCAGGCCCTGGCCATGGAACCGCGCCTCGTGCCCGCGGTGGATGCTTCGGCGATCGACCGGGTCCGGGCCCGCCTGCGGCAGACGCCGCTGTCGGTCCGGGCGTACGCCGCAATCCGCAGCTCCGAGGCTGCCCAGGCGCTGCCGCCGTTCCGCGCCGATCTCGTCCTCGGTGCCGATGGTTGGGCGCTGGCCCGTCGCTCCGGAACCTCGCTTGCCACGCCGATCCCGGGCCTGCTCACCGCGGAGGGTTTCCATCGGGTGATGGCGCCGGCGCTGGCCGATCTTTCCGGCGCGCTGCAGGCCGATGCCTGGGTGCTGGGCGGGAGCGGGCAGCCCGAGACTGTCGGGCGCACGCTCGTCGCGACCGTGCTCGGGCTCTATCTCGACGACGCGGCCAGGGCCTGGGACGGTCTTCTGGACGATCTCGAGATCCTGCCGGCCCGCGCCGAGCCCGGCAGCGCCGGCCAGGTCATCGACGCGCTGACGCGATCGCCCGGCCCGCTCCTGCGCCTCGCCATCGCCGCACGCCAGGCCACGCTGTTCGACCGGGCGAGCAGTCCGGATGCAGCGCGGCTTGCGGCCCTGGCCGAGGCTGTCGGCGGCATGAGGCCGTGGTCGGCGATCGACCGCCGCTACGCCTGGCTTCTCGCCGGCGACGGCGCGGATCTGCCCGGCTTCGCGGCGCTGATCGACGCCGCGCGCCCGCTGGTCGATTCGGCCGGCGGCCTGCCGGGCGACGCGCCGCCATCAGCGTCACCCCTCGACTGATGCGGGCGGCGGCTCCCCGGCCGGGCGCGGATCCACGCGCCGCCTGCGACGCCGGCATCGCCGGGGCGCCTGACGCCCTGTGCCGGCCGGAGATCGGCCTCTGGGCGCTGGCCATGCCGGAAGGCGAGGCGCCGGATCTTCGCCACGAGGCCGCCGCCGTGCTGCGCGATCTCGCAGCGCTGCCGGCCGGGCTCGGCCCGGCGGAGCTGGCCCGGGCCGTTCACCGGCGGGTCGAGCGGGAGGCGCTTCGGTCCGGTCACCGGCAGCAGTCCCGCCGGCAATCCGAGGGCGTGTCGATCCTGGCCGCGATTGTCAGCCTGCCGCATGTGATGTGCTTCCGGACCGGCGAAGGCGGCCTTTATCGCCTCGGGCCGGACGGTCTCGCCGCGCTTCCCTTCAACGGGCGGTCGCAATCCGGAAAGAGGACCTCCCAGCCGGAGGTGGCGCAGATCCGCCTGGAAGCAACAGACCGGCTGGTCCTGGCCTCCTGCGATCTGTCGGCCGACACGACACAGCCGGACGATGCATCCCTGCTGCACGAGCCGCCCAATGCCGCGGCCCGCCGGCTGGCGGCGCACGCCGGCACCCTGGGATCGCGTCAGCCGGCGGTGCTCGTGCTGGCCGTCCGGACCGACCCCGATGCCGACGCAGGACAGCCGGCATCGCCGTCGCGCCATCGACCTCCCGCGGATGGACGTACCCGTCCCGCCGGACGGGCACCACTCCCGCTCCTCCTGGGCGTCGGGGCGTTGGCCGTGGTCACGGTCGCGGCGGTCGGCCTGGCGCTGTCGTACCGGCCCGGGCCGGTGCGGACGGCGCCGTCCGCCCTGGTCGCCGCGCCCGACATGGACCTTGCGGCGCTCGGCCTGCCATCGGCCGATATCGCAGCCACTGATCGGCGCCTGGCGCAGACCGTGCGCCTGGCCCTGGCGGTCACGGCGATCGACAGTGCCCTGGACCGGCTCGACCTGCCACCGGCGGCCGGCCCAGCCCTGATCGCGGATCCGTTCTCGCCCGCGGCGCTCGACGCCCATGCCCGCCTTCTGGCGGCCCGGCTGCCGGGGCTGCCATTGGCGACGCCGCTGCGCGTCGCCTACCAGAAGTCGAGCCCCTTCGGCGTGCGCGTCCATCCGATCACCGGCCTGACGATCCTGCACACGGGCGTCGATCTCGTCGCCCCGGCGGGAACCCCGATTTTCGCCACCGGTGCCGGCCGCGTCCTGCGATCGGGGCTCGCCGGCGGCTACGGCAACATGGTGGAGATCCAGCATACCGACGGGCTGGTCACCCGATACGCGCATATGCAGTCGCTCGCCGTCGCTGCCGGCGCCCCGGTCTCGGCCGGGACCGTGGTCGGCACCCTCGGCTCCACGGGCGAGTCGACCGGTCCTCACCTGCACTACGAGATCCGGCGCAGGGATGTCCCTGTCGACCCGATGCCGTTCCTCGAGACCGGCCAGGCCTTGAAGGCCGTTCTGCTCGTCGCGTTCCGGAAATGAAGGCACCGCGCCCATCCGGTGACATAATCCGATGCGGACAATGTTCATCCGTTCCCACGCCAGGCACAGTATCCTTGTACAATCCTGTCGGAACCTGCCGCAGATCGCGTCCGATCGGACCGAACGGCGCGGCCCCACCGGCAACGAAGGGAGGAGAGCCGATGACCGCGATCAAAAGTCAACGGACGACCCGGATGATCTCCGGCATCGCAGCCGTGCTCGGGTTTTCGATTGTTCCCTGCGCTCCGTCGCAGGCGGAGATCCTGATCCTGCAGAGCGCGGCCGAACGTCAGCCGATCGCCTGCGCCGACCGCGACGTCGTCATTCGCGCCGACGACCAGCGCTACAGCCTCGCCGGCAAGTGCCGTTCGCTGATCCTCGAAGGCGACCGCAACTTCGTCTCGATCGAGCTTGCCGCCGGCGCCACGCTGACCGTGTCCGGATCGCAGAACCAGGTCTTCTGGAAGGAGAGAACCGAGACTCCTTCGATCGTGGACGCCGGCAGCGGCAACCGAATCACCCAGCTCGGCGGCCAGACCCGACCGTGATCCTGTTGCATCGCCCGGTTGCCCCGGGTGATTTGAACCTGTCGGCGCAAGAGGTTGATTCTGCTGGTCTGCTTTCAGCCCCCCAAAGCAGACAAGCCCTCGTCTTGCGATGAGGGCTTGCAGGTATCGTTGGGCGCCGAATTCCTCGAATGGCGGCTTAACCTTCGGCCCGGGTGATGCGGACGCCCTGGGTGCGCACCGGGTCGAGATCGCCCACAGCCCTGCCGGGAGCGACGCGCAGCGTCAGCGACACCGGCCCCTCGCCGCGCGCCGCCAGCGCTGCCGCGGCACGGTCCGGGCCGAGCAGGCTGACGGACTGGCCGTCGCCGAGATCGATGGGCGCGCCGGGCGCGGCGGCGATGCCGAGCAGGGCGCCGTAGCGCCAGGCGCTGACCTCGGTGTTCTCCACCGCTACCTCGATACCGGCGACGCCGAGCGCCCCGTTGGCGTGGCGGCGGACATCGCCCTCCGGCACCCGCAGCCGGCGCGGGGTGACGTCGCCGCACAGGAAGGGCAGGTCCGAGGTCGCGGCCCGCGCCGTGCGCCATTCCAGCCGCTCGCCATCCGGTCGCAGCCGGCCGCCATCGGTCGGGCCCTCGAACTCGAGGCCGCGCGCCTTGGCCGCCGCCACATCGGCCGCGATGTCACCGGGCAGCAGGGCAAGATCGACCAGGCCATCACCGGCCTCGCTGAGCACCCGCCACCAGCGGAACTCCGGGTTCGGACGCCGGAAGGCGATCAGCTCGATATAGGCGCCATCGGAGAAGACGATCAGCGCGTTGTGGCTGGCGCCATGGGTGTGCTCCCCGCCCGGCACCACGGTGAAGCCGAGCGCCTCGTAGTCGGCGACGGTGCGCTCCAAGTCCCGGACGGCGATCACCACATGGTCCAGCGACAGGCTCATGGTCGTCTCCTGTTCCGATGGGTCGCGGTCAGGCTTTCG
>NZ_VCCH02000059.1 GCF_005938675.2 Mycobacterium sp. KBS0706 | reverse complement strand
GGATCGGCGCCGCTCCGTGTTCGTAGGGCTGAGCCTATACTTAGGTGTTGAACCGCGGCCCGGGCCAACGGTTCTCGCCTGCCCGCCGGCGAGGGCGATCCGGCCCCAGGCCCTATACCAAAGTCTCTGTGCGGCGACCGGAATGCACGGTCCCGGCCGCCCTCCCGTCCAATGGAGGGCGGGCCGGCGCGGCCGTACCGTCAGTCCCGTGATCCCGACGACGCCGCTTCCGGGGCGCTCGGGAACCTCCTGCAACTTCATATTCGAGGTGGCTTCATGTCCGCGTTCAACAGCAAGCGCATCCTCCTGCTGGCCTCGCTGCTGGCCTCCGTCGCTCCCGCGGCCGCCTGGGCCGCCCCCGATGCGCCGATCAAGAACATCGTGCTGGTCCACGGCGCCTGGGTCGATGCCTCCGGCTGGAAGCCGGTCTACGACATCCTGACCCGCGACGGCTTCCACGTGACCATGGTGCAGCAGCCGCTGACCAGCCTGGCCGACGACGTCGCCGCCACCAAGCGCATCCTCGACCAGCAGGACGGCCCCACCGTCCTGGTTGCCCACAGCTATGGCGGGTCGATCATCACCGAGGCCGGCGAGGACCCGCATGTCGCCGCCCTGGTCTATGTCGCCGCCCATGCGCCGGATGTCGGCGAGGACGAGGCGGCCCTGGGCAAGAAGATGCCCAGCGTCACCCAGCAGACGCCCGGGGCGGTGGTGAAGACGGCCGACGGCTACACCACTCTGAAGCCCGACCTGTTCCCGTCCCATTTCGCCGCCGACCTGCCGCTCGACCAGGCGAAGTTCGAGGCGCAGTCCCAGGTCCCGACCGCGGCGGCGGTGTTCTCCACGCCGATGACCGCGGCCGCCTGGAAGACCAAGCCGAGCTGGGGCATCGTCGCCGCCGCCGACAAGATCATCAATCCGGACCTCGAGCGCTTCTACTACGAGCGCGCCCACAGCCACGTCACCGTGATCGAGGGCGCCAGCCATTCGGTCTACGAATCCCGCCCCAAGGAGGTCGCCGCCGTGATCGAGGACGCCGCCCGGCATGCAGGCGACGTGACCAATTGAGGCCATGAGACGCGGCGTCCTCGCGTCCCACGGAACGGCGGCGCCGCATTCTCCCTGCCGGAGATCCAGCCATGACCATCCGACCGAACGTCCCACAGCGCCCGTGGGACACCGGAAGACAATCTCGCGAACAGCGGCTGGCGGCGGCCGGCCGCTACGCCCGGGGCAAGCTGGTCGCGCCCGACGATGCAACCAGGCTGCTCGAAGCGGTCCTTCGCCCGGGCGACCGCGTCTGCCTCGAGGGTGACAACCAGAAGCAGGCGGATTTCCTCGCCCGCTGCCTCGCCGCGGTGGATCCGGACACCGTCCGCGACCTGCATATCGTGCAGTCCGGGCTGGTCCTCGCCGAGCATCTCGATCTGTTCGAGGCCGGCATCGCCCGCCGGCTCGACTTCTCCTATTCCGGGCCGCAGGGCGCCGCGCTGGCGCGGGCGCTCAACGCCGGCAAGATCGAGCTCGGCGCGATCCACACCTATCTCGAGCTGTTCTCGCGCTACTTCGTCGACCTGACGCCGCATGTGGCGCTGACCGTCGCGCGCTGCGCCGATCGCGACGGCAACCTCTATATGGGCCCGAACACGGAGGACTCGCCCGTGGTGATCGAGGCCACGGCGTTCAAGCAGGGCATCGTCATCGCCCAGGTCAACGAGCTGGTCGACAAGGTGCCGCGTGTCGACGTGCCTGGCGACCGGGTCGACTTCGTGGTCGTCGCTCCCGAGACCTTCTATGTCGAGCCGCTGTTCACCCGCGACCCGGCGCAGATCACCGAGACCCAGATCCTGACCGGCATGATGGCGATCCGCGGGATCTACGAGGAATACGGCGTCCGGCGGCTGAACCACGGCATCGGGTTCAACACCGCCGCGATCGAGCTGTTGCTGCCGACCTATGCCGAGCGGCTCGGCCTCAAGGGCCGCATCGCCACCCATTTCGCCCTGAACCCGCATCCGACCCTGATCCCCGCGATCGAGACCGGCTGGGTGCAGCAGGTCCACAGCTTCGGGTCGGAGGTGGGCATGGATGCGTATATGCGCGCCCGCCCGGACATCTTCTTCACCGGCCGGGACGGTTCGATGGCGTCGAACCGCATGTACTGCCAGGCCGCCGGCCTCTACGCGACCGACCTGTTCATCGGCTCGACCCTGCAGATCGACCTGCAGGGCAACAGCTCGACGGTGACGCGCGACCGGATCGCCGGCTTCGGCGGCGCGCCCAACATGGGCTCCGACCCGCATGGCCGGCGCCATGCCAGCGAAGCCTGGCTGAAGGCGGGGCGGGAAGCGGCGGACGGGCAGGCGCAGCTACCGCGCGGCCGCAAGCTGGTGGTCCAGATCGTCGAGACCTTCGGCGACAAGCTGGTCCCGACCTTCGTCGAGCAGCTCGACAGCATCCAGCTGGCCGAGGCGCTGCACCTCGATCTGCCGCCGGTGATGATCTATGGCGACGACGTCAGCCATATCGTCACCGAGGAGGGGATCGCGAACCTCCTGCTGTGCCGCACCGCCTATGAGCGCGAGCAGGCGATCCGCGGCGTCGCCGGCTACACGCCGGTCGGCCGCGCCCGTGACCGCCGCGTCGTCGAGGAGTTGCAGGCCCGCAAGGTGATCCGGCGGCCGGAGGATCTCGGCATCGACCCGCTCGACACGCACAAGAGCCTGCTCGCCGCGCACTCGGTCAAGGAGCTGATGCACTGGTCGGGCAATCTCTACGACCCGCCCCGCAAATTCCGCAACTGGTAGGAGGCTGCCATGGTGATCATCAAGCTTCGATACGCCCCCGGCCGGCCGGCTGCGGGGCAGGCCCGGAGCGCCATCGTCGGCGTCGTCGCGTCCGGCAATCTCGAAGTGCTGCTCGAACGCGCGCTGCCGGACACCGAGTGCTCCGTCGAGATCGCCACGCCGGTGCGCGGCTATGACGAGGTGTGGAAGGCGGTCGTCGCCGACTTCGTCGAGCGCGCCTCCCCGGGTGGGCTCCGCATCTCGATCAATGACGGCGGGGCCCGGCCGGACACGGTGGCGCTGCGGCTGATGCAGGGCGTCCGGATGATGGAGGCGGCACGATGACCGACACTGCCACCGTCCGGCCGGCCAGCGGCGATTCCGCGAGCTGGTTCCTGGCCTCCGCCCGCGAGCGCATCGCCGGCCTGCTCGATCCGGGCAGCTTCACCGAATTCCTGCCGCCTTCGGATCGCGTGCAGAGCCCGCACCTGGCGCTGTTCGACCTGCCCGCGGCGTTCGACGACGGCATGATCATCGGGCGCGGGCGCCTGGACGGCCGGGAGGTGCTGGTCGCCGCCCAGGAAGGCCAGTTCATGGGCGGCACCTTCGCCGAAGTGAGCGGGGCGAAGCTGGTCGGCCTGCTGCGGGCGGCGCGCGACCGTGCCGATCTCCCCGTCCTGCTGCTGCTCGACAGCGGCGGCGTGCGGCTGCAGGAGGCCAATGCCGGTGAACTCGCCGTCGCCGAGGTGATGCGGGCGATCGCCGAGGCCCGGAGCGCGGGCGTCGCCGTCATCGCCCTGGTCGGCGGACGCTCGGGCGCCTTCGGCGGCGCGGGCCTCACCGCCGCCACCTGCTCCCGGATCGCGATCTCGGAGCAGGGCCGGCTCGGCGTCACCGGCCCCGAGGTGATCGAGACCAATCAGGGCGTCGAGGAATTCGACTCCAAGGACAAGGCCCTGGTCTGGAGCGTCACCGGCGGCCGGACCCGCCGCCTGATCGGCGGCGCCGACGCCTATGCCGGGGACACGATGGCCGGCTTCCGCGAGGCCGCCCTCGCCCTGCTCGACCGGGTTCCGGCCTTCGACCTGCGGACGCTGCAGGCCGAGCAGGACCGGCTCGCGTCGCGGCAGACCCGGCTCGGCGCCTGCAGCAGCGCCACCGAGATGTGGACCATCCTCGGCATCGCCGATCCGGAGGCCGTGCGCGACATGGACGACGAAGCATTCGCCGCGCTCGCCGCGAAGGTGAAAGGACTGGATCATGACGGTCGATGAGATCCTGGCGGGGCTGTTCCCCGCCGGCCACGACGTGGTCGTGCGCCCCGACAAGCTGATCCTGGGGACGGGCCGTCGCGGCAATCGCGGCGCGGTCGGGGTGATCGGCATCGCCGGCGGAGAGCCGCTCGGGATCGAGGGCGTCCTGCCCCTGGCCGAGCGGGTGCTGCGGGTGATCGCCGGCGGCGGCGACACGCCGATCCTGGTGATGGTGGACACGCGCAGCCAGCGCATGGCCCGCCGCGACGAGATGCTGGGCCTCAACGAGTATCTCGCCCATCTCGCCAAATGCCTGCTGCTGGCCAGCCGGGAAGGCCATCGCACGGTCGGGCTGAATTACGGCAAGGCGGCGGCCGGCGCGTTCCTCGCCACCGGCCTGGCGACGGACATGCTCGTCGCCTTGCCGGGAGCGGAGCCCGCGGTGATGGACCTGCCGTCGATCGCCCGCGTCACCAAGCTGCCGGAGGGCAAGCTCAGGGCTCTGTCGCAGACGACCCCTGTCTTCGCTCCGGGCCTTGCCTCGATGACCGAGGTCGGCGCGGTGGCGGAGACCTGGGATCCGGGCCGGCCGCTTGATGCCCAGCTCGAAGCGGCGCTGGCGCGCAGCTCCGGCCATGACGCCAGGGATGTGCTCGGCGCCGCACGCGGCGGCCGGCGCCTGGCGTCGGACCTGGCCCTCCGCGTGGCGGCGCAGGTGGTCGAGAGCCGTCATGCTGCAGCGTCATGATCTGCTGCGGGTGACGCCGGACCGGTGGGCAGCGGTCCTGGCCGCGTCGCCCGGCTTCCAGGACCTGGGGTTCGGACCGCGCCGGCTCGTCGCCGGCTGGGCGGAGCGCGGCTGGCCGGTGATCGCACGCCGCCCGGCTGCCGATGATGGGGAGGCCGGCCTCGCCGTCGGCCTGCCCCTGCCGCCGGCCTACGGCAAGCTGCGCCTCGCCTTGTCCATCCCCGCCGATCTGGTGGCGGAGACCGTCGCCGCCGTCCCGCTGGACGCGTCGGCGGGCTCGGTCCCGGCGGGCTGGCGGCCGCAGGTCGAAAGGCTGATCGCCTTGGGCGAGCGGCTGGCGCTGCGGCCGGTCCTGTTCGGCGCCCTGCTATGGCAGCGCCTGACCGGCTTGCCCTATCTCGGGCCCGGATCGGACATCGACCTGATCTGGCCCAGGCCGACGGCTACGGCACTGCCCGACCTGCTCGACACGCTCGGCCGGCTGGACAGCGCCGGCCCGGTGCGGCTCGACGGCGAGATCGCCCTCACGGCCGGCAGCGGGGTGAACTGGCGGGAGCTTCACCAGCAGTTTCGGCGGCCCGGTGGGGCCGTGCTGGTCAAATCCATGGACGGAGCGGACATCCGATGCGTGCACACCCTCTTCGCGTGAGCCGACCGGCGCGGGACGCCGGCATCACGCGCCGGCAGCCGGTATCCGGCCTACCCGTTGCGATCGCCGAGCGGCGGGGCGACATGGCTGCGGCCGCACTCGTCGCCGAGCTGGAGACATGGCCGAAGCCCGGCCTGGTGAGCCATGTCGACAGCGGCAGCCATGACGACATGGACCACACCACCTTCCGCCGCAGCGCCGCTGCGATCCGCCCGTTCTTTGGCCGCCTGGCCATGGCCGGCGGGGCGGGGGCGGAGATGGACCAGCTCCGGCAGATCGGCCGGGAGGCCGAGGCGGCCATGCTCGCCGCCACCGGCGGCGTGAACACCCATCGCGGCGCGATCTTCGGCCTCGGGCTGCTCTGCGCCGCGGCCGGTGTGGCCTCGGCGGAAGACACGCGTCTCTCCGCCGCGCGGCTGACGGAGATCGTCGCTCGGCGTTGGGGCGGCGCGATCCTGTGCGGCCCGATCCCGCTCCGCAGCCACGGCAGCGACGTGTTGCGTCGGTTCGGGGCAGGGGGCGCCCGCGCCGAGGCCGCGGCCGGCTTCCCGCGGGTCCGGGAGATCGGGCTGCCGGCCCTGCGGCAGGGACGCGCGCTCGCCGATGACGAGGGCGCTGCCCGCGTCCAGGCCTGCTTCGCCCTGATGGCCGAGGTCGAGGACACCAACCTGCTGCATCGCGGCGGCGCCGCCGGGCTGCAGGATGCCCAACGCATGGCCCGGCAGTTCCTGACCGATGGCGGCGTGGGGCAGGCCGATTGGCAGGCCCATGCAGTGGCGATCCACCAGGCCTTCGTCCGGCGCCGTCTCAGCCCGGGCGGATGCGCGGACCTGCTCGCCGCCACGATCTTCCTCGATGCCGTCGATAGCGAGCCGTGACGGGCATCGCCATCCTCTGCTCCGGGCAGGGTGCCCAGGCGGCAGGCATGTTCGACCTGATCGGCGCGGCGCCCGAGGCGGCGCCCGTCTTCGCCGCCGCCCGGCGCGTGCTCGACGGCCGAGACCCGCGGGATCTCGTCCGCCGGGCGAGCCCAGCCGAGCTGCACGCCAACAGGGCGGCGCAGATCCTCTGCTGCACCCAGGCGCTGGCATATTGGGCAGTGCTGGGGTCGGCCTCGCCCCGCCCCGTCACCGTCGCGGGCTACAGCGCCGGCGAGCTGCCCGCGTGGGGAATCGCCGGCATCATCGACGCGGCGACCGCGCTGGATCTGACCGCCAGGCGGGCCGTCCTGATGGACGAAGCCTCGCGCACCGCATCCGGGCTCGGCGCCGTGCTGGGCCTGCCGCGCGCGGAGATCGAAGCGATCTGCCGGGCGCACGACCTCCACATCGCCATCGTCAACGGTCCCCTGCACATGCTGATCGGCGGCGCCGTCGCCGGCCTGGAGCCGGCCCTGGCCGAGGCCGGGCAGCGGGGCGCGAGCCGCGCCGTCAGGCTGCCCGTGTCGGTCGCGTCGCACACGCCGCTGCTGCGCGATGCCGGCGCGCGGTTCGGAGAGTTGCTGCGCCAACGGGTCGCCGGGACGTACCTGTCTCCAGGCGTGCGGCTGATCAGCGGCGTCGATGGTGCGCCTGTCCTGCGCCTGCAGGATGGGCTGCGGAAGCTCGCCCTGCAGATTGGTCAGACCGTCGACTGGGCCGCCTGCATGGATGCCTGCCGCGGCGCCCACCCGCAGCGCGTGCTCGAGCTCGGCCCCGGAGACGCCCTGGCACGGATGGCCGACGAGGCGATGCCGGGCATCGCCGTCCACAGCGTCACCGCCTTCCGGTCGCTGGATGGCATTCGCCGCTGGCTCGGCGCCTGACGCCGCGCCTTGTTCAAGACCAAGGTATAGGTCCCTGCCAACGAACGCAGGGCGTCGACGTCCCCATGTGCGATGGAGCGGCGCACCGCCCCAAACCTACCCTGTGACGGCTTCGGAAATCCTGAGGCCGCCCGAACAGAACAGGGGTCGATCATGCGCCGCAAATTGCTTCTCGCCGCCGTGGGGGTGGTGGCCGGACTCTCCGGCTCTCTCTTCGTCCTCGGCTCCGATATTTTCGATCCCGTTTCGTCCGCGGCGCCGATTCCCGTCGTGCCGCCGGTGCCCGTCGCCGAGGCGACCGTGACGAAGCAGGACGTGCCGATCGAGCTGGACGGGCTCGGCCGGGTCCAGGCCTTCAACACCGTCACCGTCCGCACCCAGGTCGAGGGCCAGATCCAGCAGATCGCCTACGACCAGGGACAGACGGTCAAGAAGGGCGATCTGCTGGTCACGATCGACCCGCGGATCTATCAGGCCAAGCTGGAGCAGGACCAGGCCGCCCTGGCCCGCGACCAGGCACATCTGGCCAATGCCCAGGCCAATCTCGGCCGCTACAAGCCGCTGGAGCGCTCGGGCTACGCCACCGACCAGCAGGTCGACACCCAGCAGGCGATGATTGACCAGCTCCAGGCTTCGATCAAAGGCGACCAGGCGGTGATCGACCAGGACCAGGTCGAGCTCGGCTACACGAAGATCACGGCGCCGATCACCGGTGTCACCGGCTTCCGCCTGGTCGACGAAGGCAACGTCGTCCACCCGACCGACGCCAACGGCTTGGTGACCATCGCCCAGATCCAGCCGATCGCCGTCCTGTTCACGCTGCCGCAGGCGGCACTGCCCGACATCCAGCGCCAGATGGCGGGCGCCGGAACGGCCGGGCTGACGGTCGAGGCCTGGTCGCAGGACGGCACGGGCAAGCTCGACACCGGCACGCTCGAGACCCTGGACAACACCGTCGATGCGGCCAGCGGCACGATCACGCTGCGGGCGGATTTCCCGAACCCGCAGAAGATGCTGTGGCCGGGCGAGTTCGTGCAGGCCCGGCTGGTCCTGCGCGTGCAACACGATGGCCTGACGGTGCCCGCCGCCGTGGTGCAGCGCGGGCCGGACGGCGCCTTCGCCTGGGTGGTGCGGCCCGATGGGACCGTGGTGCCGCAGCCGATCCAGGTGGCGCAGATGGTGCGCGGGACGGCGCTGGTCACCTCCGGCCTGGCGGCGGGCCAGACCGTCGTCAGCGACGGGCAATACGGCCTGCAGCGGGGCGACACCGTGACCGCACGCGGTCCGGCCGACGCCGCCGATGCGCCTCTGATGAACTCGCAGACCGACACGCTGGGGATTCAGCCATGAGCACCGCGTCCACTGGTGGCCTGTCCGGCCCGTTCATTCGGCGGCCGGTCGCCACGCTGATGCTGATGATCGGCGTCGTGCTGGTCGGCATCGTCGCCTACCGCTCCCTTCCGGTCGCGGCCCTGCCGTCGGTCGACCTGCCGACGATCCAGGTCACGGCGCAGCTGCCCGGGGCCGATCCGGAGACCATGGCGTCGTCGGTGGCGACGCCGCTGGAGCGCCAGTTCGGCGAGATCCCGGGCGTGTCGCAGATGACCTCGGCCAGCGCGCTCGGCTTCACCCAGGTGACGCTGCAGTTCGACCCCTCCCGCACCGTGGACTCCGCCGCGGGCGACGTGCAGGCGGCGATCAACGCGGCCGGCGGCGACCTGCCGAAGACCATGCCGACGCCGCCGACCTACCGCAAGACCAATCCGGCCGACACGCCGATCCTGATCCTGGCCCTGACCTCCGACACCCTGCCGCTGACCACCGTCGACGACTATGCCGAAAGCATCCTGGCGCAGAAGCTGTCGCAGGTGCCGGGCGTCGGGCTGGTCACCATCGGCGGCCAGCAGCAGCCGGCGATGCGGGTCGAGGTGAATCCGCAGCAGCTGGCGGCCCAGGGCCTGACGCTGGAGGACATCCGCACCGCCCTGTCGGCGATCACGGTCGACGACCCGAAGGGTACGCTCGAAGGCAAGCAGCAGGCCTATGCGCTGCAGACCAACGACCAGCTGACCACGCTCGCCAGCTACAATCAGGCCGTCATCGGCTACAAGAACGGCGCGCCGATCCGGGTCAGCGACATCGGCCATGCCGAGATCGGGCCGGCCAACGACCAGCTGGCGGCCTGGTACGGCCGCCAGCGCGGCATCATCCTGGCGGTCCAGCGCCTGCCGGGCGCCAATGTGATCCAGACCGTCGACAGCATCCGGCGCGAGCTGCCTCAGCTCGAGGCGTCGATCCCGCCGGCGATCAAGATCGCCGTGGTCTCCGACCGCACCACCACCATCCGCGCCTCGGTCGCCGATGTGCAGTTCACGCTGGTCCTGACCATCGGCCTGGTGGTGATGACCATCCTGCTCTTCCTGCGGAATGTCTGGGCGACGATCATCCCGGGCATCGCGGTGCCGATCTCGATCGTCGGCACCTTCGCGGTGATGGCCGTGCTCGGCTACTCGCTCGACAACCTGTCGCTGATGGCGCTGTCGGTCGCGGTCGGCTTCGTCGTCGACGACGCGATCGTGATGGTCGAGAACATCGTCCATCACCTGGAGCAGGGCAAGACGCCGCTGCAGGCGGCGCTGGACGGCGCGGGGCAGATCGGCTTCACCATCCTGTCGATCTCGGTGTCGCTGGTGGCTGTGTTCATCCCGCTGCTGCTGATGGCCGGAGTCGTCGGCAAGCTGTTCCAGGAGTTCGCGGTCACCGTCGCCGTCGCCATCGCCGTCTCGGCCCTGGTGTCGCTGACGCTGACGCCGATGCTCGCCTCCCGCCTGCTCAAGACGCAGGGCGAGGGCACGGCGCGGCACGGCCGGCTGTACCGGCTGCTGGAAGCCGGGTTCAATGGGCTGGCCAGGGCTTATGAAGCGGCGCTCGACCGGGTGCTGCGGCACCAGCGCGCGACCCTGATGGTCATGATCGCGACCATGGCGCTGACCGGATATCTGTTCGTCACCATCCCGAAGGGCTTCTTCCCGCAGCAGGACACCGGCCTGATCGCCGGCGTCACCGAGGCTGCACAGGATGTGTCCACCGGGGCCCTGGCCGAGAAGCAGCAGCAGGTCGTCGACGTGCTGCTCCGCGATCCGGCCGTCGCCTCCGTCGCGAGCTACATCGGGCCTGGCGGCACCAACCCCTCGCCCAACCAGGGGCGCATGTACATCTCGCTGAAGCCGCAGGGGCAGCGCGGCCCGGACTCCAGCGCCGACCAGGTGATCGCGCGGCTCGACAAGGCGTTGCAGCCGGTCACCGGCATCCGCCTCTACATGCAGGCCGCCCAGGACATCACGATCGGCGGCCGGACGGCCAAGACCCAGTACCAGTACACGCTGACCGACGTGAACGCGCAGGAGCTGGCATCCTGGGCGCCGAAAGTGGTCGCCGCGGTGGCACAACTGCCCAGCGTCGTCGACGCCACCAGCGACCAGGAGACCGCGGGCCTGCAATTCTCGATCCAGATCGACCGGGACGCCGCGTCGCGCCTGGGGATCGCCCCGCAGGACGTCGACAACGCCCTCTACGACGCTTTCGGCCAGCGGGTCGTGACCAAGGTCTTCACCGCGCTCAACCAGTACTACGTGATCCTGGAGGTCGATCCCGCCTTCCGGAAGGGGCCGGACGCGCTGCGGTCGGTCTATCTGCGCTCGTCCGCCGGGCAGCCGGTGCCGCTGAGCGAGATCGCGCATCAGGTGCCGACGGCGGCGCCGCTGGTGGTCAATCATCAGAGCCAGTTCCCGTCGGTCACGGTGTCCTTCAACCTGGCGCCGCACAGCTCGATCGGGACCGCGGTGGCCGATGTCGACCGCGCGGTCGCGGGGCTGCATCTGCCGGCCAGCATCCAGGGCGCCTTCCAGGGCACGGCCCATGCTTATGAGACCGCCCTGGCCGGCCAGCCGGCGCTGATCGCGGCGGCGCTGATCGCCGTCTACCTGATCCTCGGCATGCTGTATGAAAGCGCCGTCCACCCGGTGACGATCCTGTCGACCCTGCCGTCGGCCGGCGTCGGCGCGCTGCTGGCGCTGAAGGCGGCAGGGATGCCGCTCGACGTGATCGGCATCATCGGCATCGTGCTGCTGATCGGCATCGTCAAGAAGAACGGCATCATGATGGTCGACTTCGCCCTGGCGGCGCAGCGGGCCGGCAAGTCCCCGGTCGAGGCAGTGCGCGAGGCTTGCCTGTCGCGCTTCCGCCCGATCCTGATGACCACGATGTGCGCGATCCTCGGCGGCGTCCCGCTGATGGTCGGCACCGGCACCGGGTCGGAGATCCGCCAGCCGCTCGGCTACGCCATCGTCGGCGGGCTGATGGTCAGCCAGGCGCTGACGCTGTTCACCACGCCGATCGTCTACCTCTATCTCGGCCGTCTCGGCCAGTGGCGGCAGGCGGCTATGGCTCCTGTTACGAAGCGCTCTCCGGCTGGGCGGGCACCGTGAACTTGAAGACGGCTCCCTGCGGCCGGTTCGTCTCGGCCCACAGCCGGCCGCCATGCGCCTCGACGATCGAACGGCAGATCGCCAAGCCTATGCCCGTTCCGCTGGGCTTTGTCGTGTAGAAGGCCTCGAACAGGCGGTTCACGCCGTTCGGGTCGACACCCGGACCCGAATCCTGCACCGTGACGCGCACGTCGCCCGCCTCGGTCCGGCCGGTGCTGATCAGCAGCTCTCGCGCTTCCTCGCTGACCCCGCTCATGGCTTCGACGGCATTGATGACCAGGTTGAGGGCGACCTGTTGCAGTTGGACCCGATCGCCTTCGATCAACGGCAAGCCGTCCGTGAGTTCCGTCCGAACCGAGACCGCGTTCTTCATCGTTTCACCACAGGTGAGCTCGATCACCTCGCGGATCGCCTCATTGATCTCCAGGCGGTCGTTCCGCGGCGGCGCCTTCTTGATCAGGGCGCGGATCCGGCCGAGTGTGTTGCTCGCGCGATTGCCGTCCCGGACGATGCGATCGAAGGCCGCCCGAGCCCTGTCCAGGTCGGGCCTTGGGCGGTCGAGCCAACGCAGGCCGGCCATGGCGTTGGTCACGGCTGCGGCAATGGGTTGCTTTATTTCATGGGTGATCGAGGCGGCGAGATACCCCAGGGTCGCGAGCCGGTTCTCGTGAGACAGCTCCAGCTGCGCCTCGCGGCAACGCCGTTCGCTCTCGTCGCGCTCCGCCTCCGCGCCCTCGATTCCGGCCGCGTCGAGCCCCACACCCCGATTCCGGGCCGGACCCGGGTCGCCGCCGGCGGTGGCCCGGCCGATCTCGGCATGAGGATGTGCTTGATCTCGATGGTCGCTCGACGCTTGCATCGCCGGATCCTTTCAAGCCAGATCTCCAGGCCTCGGCATGGAAGGCGGTTATTCGGCCGCCCGACGCCGTCGGGCCAGATCTGCATCATCGGGATCGAGACCGGGTGGTCGCGATGTCCGGCGCCCTGGAGCACGACAGCGCCGCTTCAGTTGGTATTGCTCTGCCGAGCGCGACGTGATCGTGCGCCCTTTCGGTCAACGGGTTTCATCCAGGGCAGGGCGTCACTCGATGCCCTGCTGCCGGAATGATGCGTGCGAACACCGAATAACCGGTAGTTTACCGTTGTAAAAAAAAGCTAAGAACCATTGCGAGCTCGGCTTCGCGCGATGGGGATCACGGCCTTGGCGGCCGGTGCGCGGTTGCAACTGAGCTGACAGTCCCGTCAATCCGGATCCGGCCGAAGGGTGGCGATCCAGGCGCGGGCCGTCCTGAGATCGCTCGTCTCGTGGCCCTCGGTAAAGCGGTCGTACACGGAAGAGAGGAGCGCATAGGCCTCCGGGATCTTGCCGCTTCGGTAGCGGAGTTGGGCCAGACACGTAACGGCCCGCAATTCCCACGACAAGGCGCCCTGCCGCCGCGCCCAAGCCGAGGCCTCCTGGAAGTTCTCCTCCGCCGCCGCAATCGATCCTTCGGCCCAGGCAAGCCGGCCCTTCACGCGGAGGAGTTCCGACATACACCAGCGATCCTCATAGGTCGCACACCGAGCCAACCCTTCATCGACCGCGATCAATCCCTCCTCGATCTCGCCGGCATCACACATCGCTTCGGCCAGCATGCTCAGAATGAACGTGGAATGTGCCTCGAACCCCGTCTGCCGCAGCGTCCTGACTGCAGCTCGTAACAGTGGCAGCCCGGTCTTGACGTTGGTTGATCGAACCAGCCGGATCGCCTCGAAGCAGCGGCCGCAGACCTCCCAAATGAAGAAGCCATGTTTGGTGGCAGGTTCGAGCAGCATTGCAATCAGGCGTCCTGCCGCATCCAGGTCGCCGGCCAGCAGTGCGAGCGGTATTGCGGTCTCGCTCAAGACGTATTGCAGCGTCATGACATGGCCGAGTGCGTGAGCGTCTGCCAGAGATCCCTGCGACATGCTCCGCGCCTGGTCGAGTGCCCCCTGCAACCAGAGAATTCGGGCAAGATTCGCGCGCCCGACAATTCTATGATCCACGCGAAAGCCAGCAGTATGCCATCGATGCAAATCACGCTCATAGCGCGAAAGCATATTCTCAAGAATTCGCTTGGCCTCTGCCTGCTCACCCAGATAATGCTTCGAGATCGCGATCAGGCGTTCACCCATAAGAAGCTTTGGGGTCTCGCCGAGTTTTGCCGCCAGATTGCAAAACCGCTCGGCAAAGCCCAAAGCGATCCGTGGAGCCCCGCCATAAAGCCTGGCGTTCCATAAGCCCCACAGCGCCCGTGCCTCGTAGTCTGCTTCGCCGAGCTCGGTGGCGAGTTCGAGGGCGCGCAACCAGGCGGCGTCCGTGGCTTCGCCGGGCCCCTGCGTATAAACCACAGACGCTCCAAGCGCAGAGCGCAGCCGCATCTCGTTCCGCAGATCGTGACGAGACTCCGCCTCGATCACGGCGAGCGCCCGCTCGGCATTCGCCACGCTGGCATAGAGTTGGCCCAGGTCAAACAACAGGACTGCGGCGGCGGCGGAAAGCGAGACGCCTATGGCCGGATCGCCGCCGGTCGAGAATGCCCAATCGAGCGCCGAGCGTATGTTGTCGACCTCCTGACGATAGATGGCCAGCCACTCGTCGGTGGAGCGACGAGTCCACTCGGCCTGCGCGTGGTCCAGGAGGTCACGGTAGAATTCGGCATGAGCGCGCGAGGCGCGTGGTGCTTCTCCGCTTTCGCGGAGCTTTGCGATCGCATAAGCACGCGTGGTGTCGAGCAGTCGGTAGCGCACGGCGACGCCACTCACATCCGCCGAGACCAGGGACTTCGCCACCAGATTCTCCACGCCCCCGACGACCTCGGGACCAGCAATGTGACCGCCTGCTGCGACGGCACAGGCGGATTCGAGCGTGAAATCGCCGGCGAATATGGCAAGGCGGCGCAGGATGATGCGCTCATCCTCAGACAGCAGCTCATAGCTCCAATCCAATGTCGCGGCCAAGGTCTGCTGCCGCGCCGGAGCTGTCCGTCTCCCCTGGGTCTTCAACGGGAATCCTTCGTCGAGCAGAGCCGAGATCTGGTGGATTCCGAAGGCGTCGATGCGGGCGGCCGCGAGCTCGATCGCGAGGGCGATCCCGTCCAGTTTGCGGCAGATATCGGAAACGATGGGCGCCTCGACATCGCCCAGCTCGAAATCATCCCGGCTGGCCGTCGCGCGTTCGACAAAGAGCTGCACGGCCGGAAAGCTGAGGGCCTCCGCAGCTGTTGGGTTGGACCGGCTGGACGGGCTTTTCAGCGGCGGCAGGCGGTGCAGGTGCTCTTCTCTCAACCGCAGCGGTTCACGACTGGTCACCAGGATGTGCACGCCCGGAGCGCCGGTGATGATGTGCTCCGCCATGGCGGCCGCTGCTCCGATCACGTGCTCGCAATTGTCGAGCAGGATCAGCAATCGCTTGTCCCGCAGATAGTCCATCAGGTCCCTGACGATATCCTGCGAGCGGATCGTCAGCCCGAGCGCGAAAGCCAGAGTGCTCGGCACGAGCCGGGGATCACGCAACGGCGCCAGATCGACGAACCAGGTCCCATGATCATAGGCGGACATCAGGGCGTCCGCTGCGGCGAGTGCCACGGTTGTCTTGCCGATGCCGCCGGGCCCGACGATGGAGACGATCCGGTGCTGCGGCAGATGCCTCAGCAATGCACCGACCGTATCGGCGCGGCCGATGATCCGCATCAGGGAAGGCGGCAGGTTGTGCATGCGCGGGGCGGCGGGGCTCTGCGCCGCGAGGACCGGCTCGGAGCGTTCGACCGCCGCGACGAAGCGATAGCCGCGGCCGGAAACATTCGCCACGTAGCGATGCCCGGGTCGGCCTTCGCCGAGCGCCTTTCTCAACGCCGCGACATGGACCCTGAGATTGGCCTCTTCGACGATGGCACCGGGCCAGACGCGGGCCATCAGCTCTCGCTTGGTGACCAACTCGCCCGGACGCTCGACCAATGCGGTCAGAACTTCGAGTGACCGATTGCCCAGTCGGACTGGTCTTTCCCCTTCCATCAGCAGCTGCCGGGACGGGAGGAGGCGGAAAGGGCCGAACGAATAGGCGCGTTCGCGCGAGGCGGACGCGTCGACCACGGCGCTGATCCTCTTTCAGCAATTTCCAACTGGACGAAGAGTATGGGGGCTCTCCGGGCTTGTCCATTCCGACCGTGCCGGTGCCCGCTTGTCCGTCTGGAGCAGAAGGGCACCGGTGTGGTGCGGCTGCCGGTCGACCGAGCGGTGAGCTACCCTTCGCGTCCGATCCGCGAGCAGGCCGTCGCGCGGCTGATGACTCGTGACCAGAAGCTCGTGCCGGCCACGGGTCGCGGAGCGATGGCGCCCTGGAGCGGTACCCCGTCGTCCCTGGGAGCGGCCTCAGTCATTTTGAAGATGGCGCCCGGTCTACCCCGGATGGCGGCGCGGATCATGGCCGTAGGTCCGCTCCTCCTTGATCCGGCCGTCGCGGCCTTGGACCACGACCTGGGCGTCCTGCCCGCCGGCCGAGACCTGGCGGGCCATGTCGCGGGCCCAGACACGGGCTGCGGCCTGGGTCGGGAAGTCGCCGAGGACACGATCGAATTCGGCGATGTCACCGAGACGCATCAGCAATCGACCTTCGGCGCGCATTTCGTCGAGGCGGCGGTGGATGCCGCCACCGGCGAGATCCGGGTGCGGCGCATGCTCTCGGTCTGCGCCGCCGGCCGTATCCTCAATCCCAAGGCGGCGCGCAGCCAGGTGATCGGCGCCATGACCATGGGCGTCGGCGCCGCGCTGATGGAGGAGCTGGCGGTCGACAAGCGCCATGGCTTCTTCGTCAACCACGATCTCGCCAGCTACGAGGTGCCGGTTCATGCCGACATCCCGCATCAGGACATGATCTTCCTGGATGAGGTGGACCCGTATTCGTCGCCGATGAAGGCCAAGGGCGTCGCGGAGCTCGGCATCTGCGGCGTGGCCGCGGCGGTCGCCAACGCGGTCCACAACGCCACCGGCGTGCGGGTGCGGCACTATCCGATCACGCTCGACAAGCTGCTGGACCGGCTGCCCGAGGTGGCATGATCAGAATCTTGGAATAGAAGGCCATCCAGCTTCGTCTCAGGATCAGCGCTCCACTTCCCTGAGCGCTCCCAACCCGACCCGGGGCCGATCCCCCACCACGCCCCGGGTCGGGCCTTTCCGCCAAGAGCAGAACCCAGTCGAGGGTTGACCAGCCCGGCAGGGTTTGATTATTATCTGAGATAATACGTATTATCAAGAGGCGAGCGATGTCGGGAGGAGGCGCGCGGCTGACGCAGCGGGACATTGCGCGGCTGGCGGGAGTCAGCCAGGCGACGGTGTCGCTGGTGCTCAACCGGCGCGGCGACAGCTCGGCCCGGATCCCGCAGGAGACCCGCGAGCGGGTGCTGGAGGTGATCCGGTCCACCGGCTATGTCGCCGACCCGGCGGCGCAGAAGCTGGTCGGGCGGCGCAACCAGCTGCTCGGCGTCTTCACCTACGAGCCGGTGTTCCCGAGCGGGCAGGCCGATTTCTACACGCCGTTTCTGCTGGGCGTGGAAGGGGCGGCGGAGCGGCATGGCTACGACCTGCTGCTGTTCACCAGCGCGCCGGTGGCCGACGGGCGCCGACGGATCTTCCACGAGAACAACCGGCTGCGCCTGGCCGATGGCTGCATCCTGCTGGGCCGGACGCTGGACCGGGACGAGCTGGCCCGGCTGGTCGCCGATCGCTACCCCTTCGTCGCCATCGGCCGCCGCGACGATGCCGGCGGCCCGGTGCCCTATGTCGGCGCCGACTACGCCGCCGCCACCGCGGCCCTTGTGCGGCGGGCTGTCGCCCTCGGCCATCGCCGACTGGCCTTCGTCGGCCCGGCCGCCGGTGCCGAATCCTCCGACGACCGCTGGGCCGGCTTCCGCGCCGCGGTCGAGGAGGCGGGGGTGGAGTGGATCCACGAGCCCGCCCAGGACCGCGACCCCGGCGATCTCGTCGACGGGCTGCTGCGCGTGGGCGCGACCGTGGCGCTGGTCGAGGACCAGGCCGACGCCGTGCTGCTGGAACGGGCGGCCCGCGACCGAGGCGTGGCGGTGCCGGGCGACCTGTCGCTGATCGCGCTGGGCAACCCGACCCGGCCGGTCGCGACCGACATCGCCTTCACCTGCTTCCGCATCCCGCGCGAGGAGATGGGGCGGCAGGCGGTCGAGATCCTGACCCTGGTGATGAACGGAGACGAAGAGGGGCGGCAGCGGCTGCTGCCCTGCGAGCTGGCCGAGGGGCAGACCCTCGGCCCGGTGCCAGACAAGCGGAAAGGGCGGCGGAATTGACCCGGGAATTCGATGCGGATGTGCTGGTGGTGGGGGGCGGCCTGGGTGGCGTCGCGGCAGCGCTGGCGGCGCTCAGGGCCGGCCGCTCGGTGATCCTGACCGAAGAGTACGACTGGCTCGGCGGCCAGCTGACCAGCCAGGCGGTGCCGCCGGACGAGCATTCCTGGGTCGAGCGCTTCGGCGTCACGGCGAGCTACCGGGCGCTGCGCGACGGCATCCGCGAGCATTACCGCCGGCACTATCCGCTGACCGAGGGCGCCCGGGCCTGGCGCGACCTCAACCCCGGCGCCGGCTGGGTCAGCCGGCTGTGCCATGAGCCGCGGGTCGGCCTGGCGGTGATCGAGGCGATGCTGGCGCCGTGGCGCGGCTCCGGCCGCCTGCGCGTGCTGCAGCCCTACCGGCCGGTGGCGGCCGATGTCGACGGCGACCGGGTGCGCGCCGTCCGCCTCGCCCATCGCGACGGCGGGCCGGACATCGTGGCGTCCGGCCGCTACGTGCTGGACGCGACCGAGACCGGCGCGCTCTTGCCGCTGACCGGCACCGAATACGTCACCGGCTTCGAATCCCGCAGCGAGACCGGGGAGCCGAGCGCGCCCTGGACCGCACAGCCGCTGAACATGCAGGCGGTGTCGATCTGCTTCGCCATCGAACATGTCGACGGCAACCACGTCATCGACCGGCCGGCGAACTACGCCTTCTGGCGCGACTACCGGCCGGAGTTCTGGGGCGGGCCGCTGCTCGGCTGGCGGTCGCCGCATCCGCGCACGCTGGAGATCGTCGAGCGCAGCTTCACCCCGAACCCGGACGACGACCCGCTGGCGGTCAATGCCGACCAGCGGCTGAACCCGGGCGACGGCAACCTGTGGACCTTCCGACGCATCGCCGCCCGCCGCAACTTCACTGCCGGCACCTATGCCAGCGACATCACCCTCGTGAACTGGCCAATGATCGATTATTTCGAGGGGCCGGTGTTCGAGGTGCCGGAGGAAGAGGCGCAGCGCCACCTCGCCGGGGCCGAGGAGCTGTCGCGCTGCGTCCTGTACTGGCTGCAGACCGAGGCGCCGCGGCTGGATGGCGGCGCCGGCTTCCCGGGCTTGCGGCTGCGCAGCGACGTCACCGGCACGCTCGACGGGCTGGCCCAGGCGCCCTATATCCGCGAATCCCGCCGCATCCGCGCCGAGACCACGGTGGTCGAGCAGGACCTGTCGCTGGCGGTGCGCGGCGCTCGCGGCGCCATGCGCTACCGCGATGCCGTCGGCGTCGGCATGTACCGGATCGACCTGCACCCCTCGACCGGCGGCGACAACTACATCGATGTCGGCTCCTGCCCGTTCGAGATCCCGCTCGGCGCGCTGCTGCCGCGGCGGATGGAGAACCTGCTGCCGGCCGGCAAGGCGATCGGCACCACTCACATCACCAATGGCTGCTACCGGCTGCACCCCGTGGAATGGAACATCGGCGAGGTGGCGGGCCATCTCGCCGCCTGGTGCCTGCAGCACGACCTGCCGCCGCGCGCGGTGCGGGCGCGGCCGGACCGGCTGGCCGCCTTCCAGGCCAGGCTGGAAGGGCAGGGGGTCGAGCTGCACTGGCCGGAGATCGTCGGGTACTGACCGGCATCGCCAGACTCAAAGAAAAGCACTAGGGGGAGGACGCCATGACGCTCGGACGCCGCATCTTCGCCACCGCCGCGGCCGGCCTGCTGGCCGCGGCAGCCTTCGGGACCCCGGCCCGCGCGGAGGGCACCGCGCTCAGGATGACGGTCTGGACCGGCAACAAGGCGCATCTGCAGCTGCTGGACGACATCGCCGCCGCCTACCGCAAGGACCATCCGGAGGTGGCGTCGATCACCTTCGAGACGCTGCCCTTCGACGGCTACACCACGGCGCTGACCACCCAGATCGCCGGCGGCAACGCCCCGGACCTGGCCTGGATCTTCGAGAATTCGGCGCCCGACTTCGTCTCCTCCGGCGTGCTGCTGCCGCTGCAGGACGTCCTGCGGGCGACGCCGGGCTACGGCTATGACGACCTGCTGCCCAGCGCCACCGCGCTGTGGCGCCGCGACGAGGTGCTGTACGCCTATCCGTTCTCGACCTCGCCCTTCGGCGTCTTCGTCAATCTCGACCTGGTGAAGCAGGCCGGGGTGACGCCGCCGGCCGAGCGCATCGCGGCGGGAACATGGAGCTGGGGCAACGCCGTCGCCGACGCCGCCGCGGTCCATGCCAAGACCGGCAAGGCCGGGCTGGTGGTGCGCGATTTCGACTACAAGCTGTGGGACAACCTCGCCACCATCTGGAACGGCTGGGGCGCCGCGCCCTGGAGCGCCGACGGCAAGGCCTGCGGCTTCGACCAGCCGGCGATGGCCGAGGCGATGCAGTTCCTGCACAAGGCGGTGTTCACCGACCAGGCGATGCCCGGACCGGGCACGCCGGCCGATTTCTTCGCCGGCGACGCCGCCATGACCATCACCCAGATCAGCCGCGCGGCCCTGTTGAAGGACGGCACCTTCGCCTGGGATTTGGTGCCGCTGCCGAAGGGTCCGGCCGGCGAATATGCGGTGATCGGCCAGGCCGGCATCGGCGTGTTCAAGGCCGGGGCGAACGCTCAGGCCGCGGCGTCCTTCCTGGCCTTCCTGAGCAATCCGGAGAACTCGGCCAAGCTGGCGCAGTTCTTCCCGCCGCCGCGCAAGAGCCAGCTCGCCGTCGACCTGCTGGCCAAGGCCAACCCGATGCTGAAGCCGGAGCAGATCCAGGCGGTGGTGGTGCGCGGCATCGAGATCGGCGCGGTGAAGCCCAGCCACACCGGCAACGCCCAGATCGCCCAGGTGGTGCGGGCCGGGCTGGACGCGCTGTGGCAACCCGACGCCGATGTCGCCGCGGCGCTGCAGGCGGTGTGCGGCCGCATCCGGCCGCTGCTGGCGCGCTGACGATGGCGCGGACATCCACCATGACGGCCGGCCCCGTCGACACCGTGGAGGCCGCCGCCCCGCGTGCGCCGTTCTGGACGATGCGGCGTCGCGACGCCCTGGCCGGCTACCTCTTCGTCGCGCCGCAGCTGGCTGGCGTGGCGCTGTTCGTGCTGATGCCGCTGGCGCTGGTCGCCTGGTACAGCCTGCATGAATGGAACGTCCTGGCCGGCAGCTTCGACTATGTCGGCGACGGCAACTACCGGCTGCTGCTGGAGGATCCGGAGCTGCCGGGCGTGCTGGGTGCCACGGCCCTGTTCTCGGCCGGGCTGGTGGTGCTGAATCTCAGCCTGGCGCTGCTGCTGGCCGTGCTGCTGAACCAGCGGCTGCGCGGCATGACCGTGTTCCGGGCGCTGTTCTTCTCGCCGGTCGTGGTGTCGCTGGTGGCCTGGACCATCGTCTGGGGCTTCCTGCTGCAGAAAGATGGCGGCATCAACGGCATCCTGGCCGTGTTCGGCGTCACCGGCCCCAACTGGCTGCGCGGCGAGACCACGGCGATGCTGTCGGTGATCGTGGTCCAGGTGTTCAAGAATGTCGGGCTGAACATGGTGCTGTTCCTGGCCGCGCTGCAGACCGTGCCGCGCGACCTGTACGAGGCGGCGCGGATCGAAGGCGCCGGCCGCTTCGCCCAGTTCCGCCGCATCACCCTGCCGCTGATCAGCCCGACCATCCTCTTGACCTCGATCATCACCATCGTCGGGTCGCTGCAGGTCTTCGCCCAGATCGCGGTGCTGACCCAGGGCGGGCCGGGCATCTCGACCACCGTGCTGGTCTATTACCTCTACCAGCAGGCCTTCCAGTTCCACGCCTTCGGCTACGGCTCGGCCCTGGCGGTGCTGCTGTTCGCCATCGTCGCGGTGCTGACCTTTGCGCAATGGCAGCTGCGCCGCCGCTGGGTGTTCCATGAGGGCTGAGCTCTCTCCCCGGGCGCGCCTGGCGATCTACGGGCTGATGTGCGTGCTGGCCATCCCCTTCGTCTTCCCGACCTGGTGGATGGTGACCTCTTCCTTCAAGCCGGTGCAGGAGATCTTCGCCTTCCCACCGGCGCTGCTGCCGCGCCGCCTCGACCTCAACGCCTATGCCCAGGTGTTCGCGCTGCAGCCCTTCGCCCTGCAATACTGGAACAGCCTGTACATCGCCGCGGTGGTGACGCTGGGGACGATGGCTGTGGCCTCGCTGGCCGGCTACGCCTTCGCCCGCATCCGCTTCCCCGGCCAGAACCTGGTGTTCATGGTGGTGCTGCTGGCGCTGCTGGTGCCCAGCGAGGTCACGATCGTGCCGCTGTTCCGCTTCTTCCTGGGGCTCGGCCTGGTCAACACCCATTGGCCCTTGATCCTGGTGCCGATCCTGGGCGCGCCCTGCGTGCTGGCGACCTTCATCATGCGCCAGTTCTTCATCACCTTGCCGCCGGAGCTGGAGGAGGCGGGGCGGATCGACGGGCTCGGCCGCTTGGGGCTGTTCTGGCGCATCGCCCTGCCGCTGGCCCGCCCGGCGCTGGGCGCCGTCGCCATCTTTACCTTCCTGCACAGCTGGAACCTGTATCTCGAGCCGATCGTCTTCCTGTCCTCGACCGAGAAATTCACGCTGCCGCAGGCGTTGACCCAGTATGTCGACGCCTATGGCGGGCCGATGTGGAACGTCCAGCTGGCGGCGGTGACCTTGACGGCGCTGCCGGTGCTGATCGTCTTCGTGATCGCCCAGCGCCAGTTCATCGAAGGCTTGGCGCACACCGGGCTGAAGGGGTGAGCCTGCGGCTGCGGCCAGCGACAAGGGCGGCCTGTCACTCCATCAGATGCTCCGGCCGGATCGGCAACTCGCGCACATGGACTCCGGTGGCATGGAACACGGCGTTGGCGATCGCCGCGCCGATGCCGATGGCGCCCAGCTCGCCGATGCCGCGGGCGCCGAGCGGGCTGGCATGCGGGTCGGAGGTCTCGACGAAGCCGATATCGATCTCGCCCACATCGGCGTTCACCGGGACGAGGGTGCCGGCGAGATTCTTCGACATGAAGCGGCCGAGGCGGGTGTCCATCTCCGAGCGCTCCAGCAGCGCCTGGCCGATTCCCCAGATGACCCCGCCGGTCATCTGGCTGCGCGCGGTCTTGGGATTGAGGATCCGGCCGGCGTCGTAGACGCCGACAACGCGGCTGACCCTGGGGATCGGGATGTCGCGGTCGACCCGCACCTCGGCGAACACGGCGCCGAAGCTGAAGATCGGCGGGGTCGCCTCATTGTCGGCCGGTGACCACTCGCCGTCGGCCGACAGCCGCTCGACGCCCAGCCGCGCCAGTGTGCCGGCGTAACCCTCCGGCCCGTTGGCGCCGGCCTCGATCAGCTGCTCTTTCAGGGCCGTGGCCGCCGCCTGCACCGCCGAGCCGACGCTCATCGAGGTCGAGGAGCCGCCGGTGAAGGTGGTCCGGGGCAGCGTCGTATCGGCGATCGCCAGGTCCACGTGCTCGACCGCCACCCCGAGCGTGTCGGCGGCGATCTGCCGGAGGATCGTGCTCAGCCCCTGGCCGACGTCGTGCGAGGCGGTCTCGACCAGTACCCGGCCGTCGCGGTCGATGCCGGCCCGCGCCGCGGCCGGAAAGCGGAACGCCCGCAGCACCGCGGTCGCCATGCCCCAGCCGATCAGGTCCCGCCCGTCGCGCATGGAGCGCGGCGCCCCTGACCGGCCGGACCAGCCGAACCGGCGCGCGCCCTCCGCATAGCATTCCCTCAGCCGCTTGGACGAGAAGGGGCGACCATCGGCCGGATAGGTCTCGGCATAGTTCCGGAGCCGGAGTTCCAGCGGATCCAGGTCGAGGCGATGGGCGAGCTCGTCCATGGCGATCTCGACCGGGACCAGGCCGACGCCGCCGAAGGGTGAGCGCATGGCCGACGGGCTGGCGCGATCGAGGCGCCTGCGGCGATGGCTGATCTTGAAGCTCGGCGTCGCATACATCGCCGGCGTGTCCCAGCCCGCCGCCTCGATATAGTGGCCGATGAAGGCGCCGGCGGCGACCACATCGTGCTGAAGGCCGGTCAGGCTGCCGTCGGCGCGGGCGCTCAAGGCCACCGTCTGGCGGGTCGCCGACTGGTAGCCCGAGGCCGTGTAGGACTGGGCCCTGGTCAGCACCAGCTTCACCGGGCGCTCCAGCTCCCGCGCCGCCATCGCCGCGAGCAGCTGGTGGGGAAGGCCCCAGAGCTTGGCGCCGAAGCTGCCGCCGATGAAGTCGTTCCGGACCCGCACCTGCGCCAGATCGAGCCCGAGCGCCTGGGCCAGCGCCTCGCGTTCCTCCGCCACGCCCTGCGTCGCGTCGTGCACGGTCAGCTGCCCGTCCTGCCAGACCGCCAGGATCGCCCCGGGCTCGATCGGGTTGTGATGCCGGTCGGCCGTGACATACGTGGCCTCCATCGTGGCATCGGCCTCCTGCCGCGCCGTCGCCACATCGCCCCAGGCGGTGTCGAGCGGCAGACCGAAGAACTCGGTGACCGGCTCGGCGCTGTCCGGATCGGCATGGAAATCCGCGTCGAACGGCTCCTCGTCATAGGAGACGCGGAGGAGGCGCGCCGCGTCCGTCGCCTGTTCCAGTGTCTCCGCCACAAGCAGCGCCACGGGCTGGCCTTCGTAGAGGACGCGGTCGCCCCGCAGGGGCGGCAGGTTGTCCTCCGCCAGCACCACGGTCACCTTGCCGAAGCGCGGCGCATTCTCATGCGTGAAGATGGCGATAACGCCGGGCGCGGCCGATGCCCGGCCGAGGTCGATCCCCGCGATGCGCGCCTTGGGCCGCGTCGCCGGCACGATCACGGCGTGGGCCGCGCCGGCCACCGGCGTGTCGGCGGCGTAGCGCGCCGCGCCGGTGACCTTCGCCGGACCGTCCCGGCGGCTGACCGACTGCCCGATTCCGCCGCTCATGCCACATCTCCCGCGATCTGCAGCGCCCGAATGACGGCGCGTTTGGCGAGCTCCACCTTGAAGCCGTTCCGGCGCAGTGGCCGCGGCTCGGCGAAGCCGGCGTCCAAAGCGCGCCGCAGGGCGGGCTCGTCCGTCAGCGTCACGCCCTGCAGGGCTTCTTCCGCCTCCCTCAGGCGCCATGGCTTCGCCGCGACGCCGCCGAGCGCGATCCGCGCCTCGCGGATCACCGCGCCGTCGAGGTCGAGCCCGACCGCCGCCGCGACAAGCGCGAATTCGTAGGACGCCCGCTCGCGCAGCTTGAGGTAGTGCGAGCGGCGCGCGACGGCGGCGGCCGGCAGCTCGATTGCGGTGATCAGCTCGCCGGGCTCCAGCACGGTCTCTCGGACCGATCCGTGGTCGGGCAGAGGATGAAAGTCCGTGACCGGGATCGAGCGCGGCCCGCCGGGGCCATCCACATGCACCACGGCGTCCAGCGCGGCCAGGGCCACCGCCACGTCCGATGGGTGGGTGGCGACGCACTGCTCGGTCCAGCCGAAGATCGCGGCCGACCGGTCCTCGCCGGCCAGCGCCGCGCAGCCGCTGCCCGGCCGGCGCCGATTGCAGGGCAGATCGACCTCGGCCCGAAAATAGGGGCAGCGCGTACGCTGCATCAGGTTCCCACCGATCGAGGCCATGGTGCGGATCTGGGCGGAGGCGCTTTGCAGCAACGCCTGCGAGACGGCCGGCCAGTCGCGCCGGATCGCCGGATGCTCGGCGACGTCGCTCATCCGGGCCAGCGCCCCGATCCTGAGGCCGCGATCGTCGATCGCGATGCGGTCGAGGCCGGACAGGCCATTCAGGTCGACGAGGCGCCGCGGCGCGGCGATGCCGTCCTTCATCCAGTTGAGGAGTTCGGTGCCGCCGGCGATCACCATCGTGTCCGGCTCGGCCGCGGCCCCGATCGCTTGCGCGAGGGTCGCTGCCCGCTCATAGGCGAAGCTCTGCATGGGTCAGATCCCGGTTGCAACCGCCGCGGCCCGCACCGCGGCGACGATCTGGGGATAGGCAGCGCAGCGGCAGAGATTGCCGCTCATGAACTCGCGGATTTCGCTGTCCGAGCCGGCGTGCCCCTCGCGGATGCAGGCGACCGCCGACATGATCTGCCCCGGGGCGCAGAAGCCGCACTGGAACGCGTCATGCTCGATGAAGGCGGCCTGCACGGGGTGCAGCCGGTCGCTCTCGGCAAGCCCCTCGATCGTGGTGATCTCGCGGCCGTCGGCCATGACCGCGAGCGTCAGGCACGACAGCGCCCTGCGGCCGTCGATATGCACCGTGCAGGCGCCGCACTCGCCGCGGTCGCAGCCCTTCTTGGTCCCGGTCAGGCCGAGATGGTCCCTGAGCGCGTCGAGGAGCGTGACGCGAGGATCGATCCTGACGTGCCATGAGCGGCCGTTGACCCGCAGGGTCGTGTCCGCCGCAGCATCCTCGGGGACCTCGATGGTGGTCGGTTCGGCGTCCATGCGTCTCGCCCTTCCTGCTGCGCCGAGATTCGGCTCGTTCGGTCTGAGCGGAAGGTATGGACTCCTTGATTTTCCTCAAGTACCTACTTAAAAGTCAGGTACTTACCCAGAGGTAAGAATTGCTGCCTTGCAGGACTTCCGGGACGTGAGGACATCATGAGGGGAGAGCAGCCCTACAGTTGCGGCCTGGGACCCGCCTTGGAGGTCATCGGTGGTAAATGGAAGGCCCTGATCCTGTGGGAGATCCAGGTCGAGCCTCGCCGGTTCGGAGAGCTGAAGCGGCTGGTGCCGGGGATCAGCGAGAAGATGCTGATCCAGCAGCTCCGGGAGATGGAGGCGGACGGCCTGGTTCACCGCGAGGCGTTCCACGAGGTGCCGCCGCGGGTGGAGTATTCGGTGACCGCACTCGGCGCCTCGCTCAACCAGGCGCTGGGCCCCCTGGCCGATTGGGGCGAGCAGCATGCGGAGCGGATCGGCGCGGTCCGGCAGCGTCGGGAACCGCACGGTATGCTGGCACCGACATCGTAGGGAGGGGACCGTCCACGGCGGTCACGGGCTGAAGATCAGGTTCGGCACGAACAGGATCGCCGGGGCAGAAAACCAGCAGCATGAGCGACGACATCGCGGAGGATGCGCCGGGATGTGACCACGCCGCCCGGCTTCGTCCGAGCCGCGGTTTGCGGCCGGCCTCAGCCCCTGTCCTCGAACGGTGCCCGGAAGCTCGGCAGCCGCTCCGCCGCGGCAGGCAGGGGCGGGAAGGGCTTGTGCGGCTCGGCCTGGTACCAGAAGGCGGTGCTCGACACCTCGTCGTCGCGCCGGTTGGCGTGGCCGCGCTCGATGGTGACGCGGATCGAGCGCTGGAACACCACCGGGTCCTCGATGTGGAAGCGGTACAGCGTCACCGGCTCCTGCCAGTTCGGACCGCCGCCGGCGATGATGCCGTGATACGGCGCGGAATACTCCTGGTTCGGGCACCAGGCGGTGTTGAAGTAATCCTCGGTGCCGGTGCCGTGCAGGGTCGGCGGCCAGGCATCGTTGGCGCCGGGCGCGCTCTCCGGCCGGTCGGCGATCACCGGCTGCGGCGCCTCGGCCGCGATCTGGCGCTTGCGGCCGGCATCGGGCACCGAGATCCCGGGCTCGCCGTCGACGAAAATCATGTCGTCGCCCTCGCCATACCAGTCCCAGTTCCGCGACCGGCGCAGCGAATAGACGCTCAGCAGGCAGCCGACATAGTGGCCATGGCCGGCGGCGTCGAGGATGGTGTGGTTCTTCTTGGCATCGGTGGTGACGCCGCCAAACAGCACCTCCTCATTGGTCAGGCCGGCCTCGTCGAAGGGTTGCGGCGCGGCCCGGCGCCACTGCGCGTGGAAGCGGCCGAGCCCGTCCTCCAGCGCGTCGTGCAGCTCGAGGTCGATATAGTAGTAGAACAGCAGCTCGTGCTCGGCCTCGTTGGTCACGGCGAAGCGCATGCCGGCCGCGAAGGGCATCGGGAAATAGCAGTTCAGCGCCTTGCCGTCCTGCGGGCTCATCTGCAGCGGCAGGCTGACGAAGTTGCGGGTCTGGCCGTGGCCCATGCCGAAGAAGTCGCCCAGCGGGCATTCGATGCTGGGCTCGGCCTCGCCGTCCCACCAGGCGCGCAGCACGATCTTGCGCAGCGCGTGGCGGCTGGCGCAGTTGACCGTGACCCAGATATGGGTGACGACGCCCGCGCCCGAGGCCTCGGCGATCGTCACCGTCTCGCCCGGGGCGATGTGCAGCCGGTCGTCATTGCCCCCGGTGCGGTCCCAGCTGGAGAAGCGCCGGGTGCGGGCCTGGCGCAGCTTGGCGAGGCCGCGCAGCGGCGACAATCCGGCATTGCTCTGCATGATGCTTCCTCTCGTGCGGACGGCTATTTCAGGCCGCCGGTCTTGATCGATTCCACGATCTGCCGCTGGAACAGTACGAACAGCAGCAGGGTCGGCAGCGCCACCACGGTGGAGGCGGCCATGATGTAGTTCCAGGAGGCGGAGTACTGGGCCTGGAAGCTGGCGACCGCGACTTGCACCACCCACAGCTCCGGGTCGGTGGTGATGGTCAGCGGCCACAGGAAGGCGTTCCAATTGGCCAGGAAAAAGAAGATCGCCAGCGCGGCCAGGATCGGCCGCGACAGCGGCAGCACGATGCTCCAATACACCCGCCAATAGCCGGCGCCGTCGATGAACGCGGCTTCCTCCAGCTCCCGCGGCACGTTCAGGTAGAACTGGCGCAGCAGGAAAATGCCGAAGGCGTTGAAGATCGCCGGGATGATCAGGCCGCCATAGGAGTTCACCAGCCCCAGCTGCCGCACCAGGATGAACAGCGGCACGATGATCACCGGCAGCGAGATCAGGAAGGTCGCGAACATGCCGAGGAAGATCGCCTCGCGCCCAGGGAAGCGCAGCCGGGCCAGGGCGTAGCCGGCCATGGAGTGGAACAGCAGCGCAATCACCGTCACCGACCCGGCGACGACCAGCGTGTTCAGCAGGAACCGCAGGAAATCGACTTCGGTGAAGACGTAGAGGAAGTTGTCGAGCGTCGGCCGCGCCGGGATCAGCCCGGGGTCGAAGACCTCGTCCGGCCCCTTGAAGGCGATCGACAGCATCCACAGCAGCGGCGCCACGGCCATGATTGCCGCCAGGGCCGAGGCCAGGAACCAGACCGCGCCGGCCGGGCGGAAGGCGCGGGCGGGGAGGGTGGCGGCGTCAGTCATAGTCGAAGCGCCCGCCACGCGTGGCCCGGAACAGGATGGCGGTGAAGGCCAGCAGGATGATCACCAGCACCGAGGCCATCGCGGCGGCGTAGCCGTATTCGCCGAACTGGAACGCCTGCTCGTAGATGTAATAGATCGCCAGGGACGTCGAGTTGGCCGGGCCGCCCTTGGTCATGACATAGACCAGGTCGAAGGTCTGGGCGCCGGCCACCGCGGCGACGGTCGACACCAGCAGCACGAAGAAGCTGGTCGGGCGCAAGAGCGGCAGGATGATGTGGCGGAAGGCCGCGACCGGCCCGGCGCCGTCGATCCGCGCCGCGTCGAGATATTCGCGCGGGATGTCCTGCAGCCCGGACAGGAAGATCAGCATGTAGTAGCCCATCAGGAACCAGACGCTGACGCCGACGATGGCGTACAGCGCCAGGCTGGGGTCGCCCAGCCAGGACAGGCCGCCGAGCCCGATCGCGGCGGACAGGCGGCTGATCACGCCGATCTTGTCGATCAGCAGCACCTGCCAGATCAGTCCGACCACCACGAGGCTGACCATGTGCGGCAGGAAGAACAGCGTCCGGAACAGGCCGGAGAAGCGGCTGCGCCGGTGCACCAGCAGGGCCAGCCCCAGCCCGGTGACATAGAGGCTGGGCACCAGCAGCACGACATAGAGCAGGGTGACCTTCAGGCTCTCCAGGAACAGCGGGTCGGCCAGCATGCGGCGGTAATTGGCCAGGCCGACGAAGCGGTATCCGCCGAAGCCGGTGACGCCGAAGAAGCCGAGGCTGAGCGACAGCAGCATCGGCCCGCCGACGAAGACCAGCAGGCCCAGCGCGTCGGGCAGCACGAACAGGTAGCCGGCGATCCACTCCCGGTGCCGGGCCGACAGGCGGCGGCGCTTCGCCGTTGCTGCCGTCTGTGGAATCGCGGTCGAAGACGCCGCACTCATGCCGCCGGCCATCCTTCCCGGTGCCTCCCTCGCTCTCGCGTTGCCTCTCCCGCTTGCGGGAGAGGTCGGACATCCGAAGGATGTCCGGGTGAGGGGACGGCTCGGTCTTGCCGAGGGCGAGGTCTTGCCGCAAGCGAGCGGATAATCCGTTCTCGATGCTGGCGCGGCGGTTCCGGTGATCGAGGCCGCAGGCCCTCACCCGGAGCCGCTTCGCGTCTCCGACCTCTCCCGCAAGCGGGAGAGGCAACACGTTCCGCCGTCGAGACCTGTCCTGCTATCCTCATAGGATCGGCGCGCCGTCGTAGCCGGCCAGGAAGCTGTCGATCTGCTGCGCCGCCATCTCGGCCCGCTTGCCCGGATCCTCGCCGTTCAGCTGGCAGGCCTGGATGGCGTCGGAGATCGCCTTGTAGACCTGGGGCGGCACCCGCGGCTCGCCGCGGGCGGTCGGGAACACCTGCTCGGCGAAGCTCTTCATCGCGCCGCTGCCATAGGCCTGGTCTGCCGTGGCCTTCTCGAAGGCCGATTTGCGCGGCGGCATGTCGCTCTTGGCCTTGGTGCACCAGTCGGCGACGCGCTGCACCGATCCCGGCTCCATCGACCCCAGCGCCCAGGCGCAGAACTTGCCCGCCGCCTCGGTGTTGCGGCCGTTGGCGTTGGCGACGAAGGCCCAGCCGCCGGCGACGGTGCGGTCCTGCCCGCCCGGCGGCAGCGGCAGCTTGAACACGCCGTATTCGAAGTTCGGGTCGGCGTTGCGCAGGGCGCTGATGCCCCAGATGCCGACATTCTGCATGGCGCAGAAGCCGGAGCCGAGATTGGCGGCGATGTCGTTGGCGCCGTAGCCCAGCGGCTTGCGCGGCGCGACGCCCAGGGCGACCGCGTCCTGCCAGAACTTCAGCGCGGCGCGGGCGGCGTCGGAGTTGAAGCCGCTCTTGCCGTCCTTCCCGACGATCTCGCCGCCGCCCTGCCACAGGAACGGGTACCAGGTGAAGTTCTGGTAGTAGCCGGGATTGGTCTCGAACAGGATGCCGAAGCGCTTGTCGTTGGTCAGCGTCTTGGCCACCTCCAGCAGCTGGTCCCAGGTCTTCGGGATGTCGGCCTCGCCCAGGCCGGCCTCCTTGAAGGCCTTGACGCTGTAATAGATTGCCATCGGCTCGACCTCCATCGGCAGGCCGAACAGGCCGTCATCGACCAGCCTGGTGGCGATGGCGGTGTCGTAATAATCGGCCCGGGTCTCGGCCGCGACATAGGGGGCGAGGTCCAGCAGCGCGCCGCCATTGTGGTAGCGCAGGAAGTCGCCGGGGCTGATCAGGAAGATGTCCGGTCCCTCGCCGGCGGCGAAGGCGGTCTGCAGCTTGGTGCCGTTGATGTATTGCGAGGTCGGGATGTATTCCAGCTCGACCTTGACCTCCTGGCTGTCGTTCCAGCCCTTCACCATGTCCTGGAACCACTGCACCTGGCCGGGCACAGCGCCGCCCGGCGCGTAGAACTGCCAGAACTTCAGCGGCCCGTCGGCCGCCCGGGCGCGGGACAGATACGGCATCGGCAGCAGGCTGCCGCCGGCGAGGGCGGTGCCGGCGGCCAGGACGGTCCGGCGGCTGAGCATGGTGGTGCCGTTGCGGCGGGTCATGGCGGTCCTCCCCTTTGTCGTGACGCGATGCTTCGGCCTGGGCCGCTCGGGGCCCGGCGATGTCGCAGCCCGGCGACCGTCCGATCGCTCGGGATCCGGCGCCGTCGACTTGTCTGAAACGTTTCAGAAAGGCTATCATCCGATCCGGGACTTGGCAACGGCTTCGGGCATCATGACGACATTGCGGGATGTGGCGAGCCGGGCCGGGGTATCGATCGGCTCGGTCTCGGCGGTGATCAACCGAACGGCGCCGGTCAGTGCCACGCTGCGCCTGCGGGTGATGGCGGCGATCGACGAGCTGGGTTACGCCCCGGACGGCGTGGCGCGCAGCCTGAAGACCGGCCGCACCCGCACCATCGGCCTGGTCATCCCGGACATCACCAACCCGCTCTTTGCCGCCCTGGCCGCCGCGACAGAGCGGGCCTGCGACGCCGCCGGCTACGCCCTGGTGCTGTGCGCCACCGCCGACGACCCGGAGAAGGAGCTGCGCGCCCTGCGGCTGATGCGCACCCAGCGCGCCGACGGGCTGATCCTGGTGCTGAGCGGGGTCGAGCCCGGCAATGCCGAGGCGATCCGCCGCCTCGTCACCGGGCCTGCGGTGCTGGTCGACCGCACCCTGCGAGGCCTCGCCGATTTCGACTCCGTCACCGTCGACAACCGCGCCGCGGCACGGTTGGCAGTCGAGCATATGATCCGTTGCGGCCATCGCCGCATCGGCATCGTCACCGGCCGGCCGGGGATCTCGATCTCGACGGAGCGCTTCGAAGGCTACCACGAGGCGCTGGCCGAGGCCGGCATTCCCCTCGACGACGACCTCGCCGCCTGCGGCGACTTCCACATCGAGACGGCGATGCGGGCCACGGCGGCGCTGCTGCAGCGGCAGCCGCGGCCGACCGCGATCTTCTCGACCAGCAACCTGACCACGATCGGGGTGATGCGGGCGATCGCCGAACAGGGCCTCAACTGCCCGCAGGACGTCTCGGTCGCCGGCATCGACGATTTCGAATGGAGCACCGCCTTCTCGCCCCGCCTGACCGCGGTGGTGCAGCCGGTGCAGGCGATCGGTGAGCGGGCGGTGGAATGCCTGCTGGCGCGGCTCGCCGGCCCACCGCCGGCCGAGCCGGTGCGCGACGTGTTCGCGCCGCTTCTGGTGGTCCGCGATTCCTGCCGCGAGATCGGCTGATCCGGCCGTGCTGCGCTTTTTGTCCGATATTTGACGTCAGGCCCCTCGTCGCACGATCCTCCCTGTGGTAGTCGGCCGGAATCACCCGCAGAACAACAGGCTGACAGGGGAGGGAAGACGAGATGGGACTGCGAACCGCCTTCGGCATGGGCATCGCCCTGGCATTGGCCCTGGCCGGGCCGGCGCGGGCCGAGGACCCGATCCGCATCGCCGATGTGATCGAGCTGTCGGGCGCCGGCGCCACGGTCGGCACCAACTGGAAGAACGCGATCGAGATGGCGGTCGACGAGATCAACCAGAAGGGCGGCGTCCTCGGCCGCCAGCTCGAAGTCTCGCACTACGACACCCAGACCAATCCCGGCGTCTCCCGCGCCCAGGTGCAGAAGGCGCTGGACGAGGAGCCCTATGTGATCTTCGGGCCGATCTTCTCCGGCTCGGTCAAGGTCAACATGATGCTGGCGCAGCAGGCGGAGGTACCGCAGTTCACCGGCGCCGAGGCGACCGAGATCACCCATTCCGGCAATCCCTACATCTTCCGCACCTCGATCAGCCAGGCGGCGGCGATGCCGAAGCTGGCGACCTACCTGGCCGACGACCTGAAGGCCAGGAAGGTCGCCGTGGTCTGGGTCAACAACGATTTCGGCAAGGGCGGCCACGACGCCATCCTCGAGCAGATGAAGGCGCATGGCATCGAGGTGGTGGCCGACCTGTCGACCGAATCCGGCCAGGCCGATTTCGCGGCCGATGTGGTGAAGCTGAAATCCTCCGGCGCCGACGCCGCCATCGTCTACACCAATGAGGAGGAGAGCGCGCGCTTTCTGCGCGAGGCCCGCAAGCAGGCCGTCGCCATCCCGCTGATCGGCGAGACCACGCTCCTGAACCAGAAGGTGATCGACCTTGCCGGCGACGCGGCGAACGGCGTCCGCGGCCATGTCGGGCTGTCGGCCGATGCGCCCTTCGACACCATCCGCGCCTTCCGGGACCGCTTCCAGGCGCGCTACGGCTACCTGCCGGACCATAACGCCATCAAGGCCTACCTGGCGGTCTATGCCGTGCGCTATGCCACCCAGAAGATCGGCAAGGTCGACAGCGTGGCGCTGGCCGAGACGCTGCACGGCCTGACCATCACCACCCAGGACGAGCCCGGGATCCTGATCGACACCAGCTGGGACGCCAATGGCGACGTCGACCGCGTCAGCTTCCTGGCCGAGGTCGAGAACGGCCGTCAGGTGATCGTCAAGACCCTGCCCAAGCTCGGCCAGTAGCCCCACGCATCCGGCCCGCCCGGCGCGGGCCGGGGCCCGAGGATCCCCACCATGGCGAATGTCCTGCAGCTTCTCGCCTCCGGCCTGGCGACGGGTGCGATCTACGCCCTCGTCGCCATCGGCTTCACCCTGCTCTGGCAGACCTCCCAGACCATCAACTTCGCCCAGGGCGAGTTCGTGATGCTGCCGGCCTTCCTCATCCTGGCGGCGATGCGCTTCGGCGACCTGCCGTTCTGGCCGGCGGTGGGCATCGGCGCGGTGCTGGCGCTGATCATCCTCGGCGTGCTGTTCAAGCGCTTGCTGGTCGACCCGATGCTGCGCCACGGCGTGCTGCCGCTGGTGATCGCCACCATCGCCTTCGGCGTGTTCCTGAAGGAATCGGTGAAGGAGTTCTACAGCGCCGAGGCCCAGACCTTCCCGGCACTGGTGCCGGCCGGCGACCTGTCGCTCGGCGGTGTCACCCTGTCGCTGCAGGACCTCGCCGTGATCGCGGTCGCCGTGGTTGCCGTGGTGGCGCTGCAGCTGTTCCTCAGCCGCACCCGCACCGGCCGCTGCATGCAGGCCACGGCGCAGAACCCAACCGTGGCGCGCATCCTCGGCATCCCGGTCGAACGCATGATCCTCTACACCTTCCTGATCAATGCCGGACTGGTGACGCTGGCCTCGCTGCTGGTCAGCCCGATCTACCTGGCCAAGTTCTCCAATGGCGAGACGCTGGGTCTGGCCGCCTTCATCGCCGCCATCGTCGGCGGCTTCAACCAGATCCGCGGCGCCATCGCCGGCGGGCTGCTGCTGGGCGTGATCGACAACCTCATGGCCGCCTATGTCTCGGCCCAGTACCGCGCCGCCGTGCCGCTGCTGCTGCTGATCGCGGTGATCCTGTTCCGGCCGCAGGGCCTGCTCGGCCGGGCCGAGGAGCGCACGGTATGAGCGGGCGCCGCCGCATCCTGGCCGGCTTGGCGCTGGCCCTGGCGATAGCCGGGCTGGCCGCCTTGCCCTTCGGCCTCAAATCCTACGGCATCTACCTGATCAGCACCTGGCTGGTGATGACCATCGCCGCGATGGGTCTGAACCTGACCCTCGGCTATGCCGGCCAGGTGTCGATGGCCCAGGCCGCCTTCGTCGGCATCGGCGCCTACACCGCGGCCATCCTGACCACCCAGGACTGGCCGTTCGGCGCCGCCTTCCTGGCCGCCGGGGCGATCAGCTTCGCCATCGGCTGGATCCTTGGCTACCCGGCGCTGCGGGTGCAGCACCACTATCTGGCCTTCGTCACCCTGGCCTTCACCACGCTGGCCTATCTGGTGTTCCGCAACGAGGAATGGCTGACCGGCGGCATCACCGGCATCAGCGACATCCCGCGGCCGGTGGTGCTGGGCTGGAAGACCGGCCAGGCCACCGCCTTCTACCATTTCTGCCTCGGCATGCTGGTGCTGGTGGCGGCCGGGCTGTGGTGGATCCTGCGTTCGCCCTGGGGCCGTGCCTTCGTGGCGCTGCGCGAGAACCCGGTGCGGGCGCTGTCGCTCGGCGTCGACACCAGGCGATACACGCTGATCGCCTTCGCCCTCGGCTCGGCCCTCGGCGGCTTCGCCGGCGCGCTCTACGCGCCCCTGGTGCAGTTCGTCGACCCGACGCCGTTCGGCCTCGGCCTGTCGCTGAACCTGCTGCTGATGGTGGTGGTCGGCGGTGCCGGCTTTTTCTTCGGGCCCTTCCTCGGCGCGCTGGTGGCGGTGCTGCTGCCGGAATGGCTGCGCTTCACCGAGGGCTATTACCTGATCCTCTACGCGCTCCTGGTAATGGCGCTGATGGCGGCCTGCCCGACCGGTCTGCTCGGCCTCGCCGACCGGCTGCTCCACTCGGTCCGGCGCAATCCGGCCCCAGCCGGGGAGGCGGCGCGATGAGCCCGGTGCTGGAGGTCAACGACCTGCGCCGCAGCTTCGGCGGCATCGCCGCGGTCGACGGCGTATCCTTCGCCGTCCATCCGGGCGAGATCCTCGGCATCATCGGGCCGAACGGCAGCGGCAAGTCGACCCTGTTCAACTGCATCCTGGGCCAACTGAGGCCCAGCGCCGGCGAAGTCCGGATCGATGGCCGAGCAGTGACCGGGCTGCGCCCTTGCGACCTCAACCGCATGGGGGTGAGCCGCACCTTCCAGCTGCTGCAGATCTTCCCGCTTCTCTCCGTGCGCGAGAACCTGATCCTGGCGGGACAGGAGCATCAGGGGTCAATGCTGTCCCGCCTGTTCGGCCGCCGCGATGCCGGGCTGGGCGCCGCGGCCGACCGGATGATCGCCTTCTTCCGGCTGCAGCACCTGGCCGACGCCAAGGCCGGCGGCCTCAGCTACGGCCAGCAGAAGCTCCTGGACGCCGCCATGGCCTTCATGGCCGGGCCGAAGCTGACCCTGCTGGACGAGCCGGCCGGCGGCGTCAACCCGACCATGCTGGCCGGACTGAAGGACCGCCTGGCCGCGATGAATCGGGAGGAGGGGGCGACCTTCGTGGTGATCGAACACAACATGGAATTCGTGATGTCGCTGTGCAGCCGGATCCTGGTCCTGGCCGAGGGCCGCATCATCGCCCAGGGCGCGCCGGACGAGGTCCGCAGCAACCCCGACGTGATCGAGGCCTATCTTGGACACTGACGCGCCGATCCTGGAGCTCGAGGACGTGGTCGCCGGCTATGGCCGCATGACCATCCTCAACGGCACCAGCTTCAAGGTGGCGCGCGGGGCCATCACCACCATGATCGGGCCGAACGGGGCCGGCAAGTCGACCGTGTTCAAGACCGTCTTCGGCCTGCTGCCCGCGCGCTCCGGCCGCGTCCGCTTCGACGGCGCCGACATCACCAACGCCACGCCGCGCCGCCTCCTGGGTCTCGGCCTGTGCTACGTGCCGCAGGGCCGCAACATCTTCCCGGAGCTCAGCGTCCGCCACAATCTCGAGCTTGGCGGCGTGGCGGCGACAGGCGTCGCCGACCTGCCGGCGCGGATCGAGGCGGCGATGGACCGGTTCCCGATGCTGCGGCACAAGGCCGACCGCCAGGCCTCGACCCTGTCGGGCGGCGAGCAGAAGCTCTTGGAGATCGCCCGTGCGCTGCTGCTGGACCCGAAGCTGATCCTGATCGACGAGCCGTCGATCGGCCTGTCGCCGCTGATGGTGCAGGAGACCTTCGCCATCCTGACCGGCCTGCGCGACAAGGGCGTCTCCGTGCTGATGGTCGAGCAGAACGCCCGCAGTGCCCTGCAGATCTCGGATCATGGGCTGGTGCTGGAGCTCGGCCGCACCCGGCTGCGGGACCGGGCCGAGGCGATCCTGGCCGACCCCCGGATCGGCGAGATGTTCCTCGGCGGCGGGATGACGGCGGCCTGACGGCAGGGCTGCGACCCCGGAGCTTCCAGATCCAAGCCGCCGCCGCCGTCGCGGCCGGAGATCTCGACCGCGCCGGCAAGGCCGAAATCTGAACGGAATCGCCGCGGTCGATGCCTCGGCCGCGGCGAAGACGGTGCCGGTCTTGGTTACAGAACGAAGTCAGCGGCCTCGAGGCCGATGGCGCCGGTGAGCTGGATGTGGAAGTCGGAGGTGCCGTCGCCATTGATGTCGCCGGCAATGGTGGTGACGCCGCCCGCCACGGCGTGGCGCAGCTGGCCGGCCACGCCCGTGTAGACGCCGGAGCCGATGAAGCTGAAGGCCTGGTCGCCGGCAACGCCGGTGCTGGCGTCGATCGCCGACAGGTCGATCCGGTCGCCCTGGGCGTGGCTGAAATCGGTGATCCGGTCGGCATTGGCCCCGACCGCGCTGTGCGACGCGGCGGTGAACACGAAGCGGTCGGCGCCGCCCAGGCTTCACCACGCGCCGCGGCGCCGGCGGCAGCGGGCTGGGGCTGCACATCGTCTACAACCTGGTCACGGCCAGCCTGGGCGGCCAGATCACGGTGGATTCAGCGCCGGGGCAGGGGACGCGGTTCACCGTGATCCTGCCGCTGGTAGCGCCGGGATCCGGCAACGGGGTGGGCTGACGCCGCGGCATCAGCCCTTCCGGCGCGCCCTGCGATTGTTGACGGCTGCTGCTACGTCCCAGCCGGCATGCCTGGGGTCTGGGGCCGTTGAACCCCGAGTGCCGGATCCGGCTTGCACCCGGTCGTCCCGACCTCCTTACAGCCCACCATACCCTCGCGGCCAAAGGACGGATCCGGTTTGCACCCGGTCGTTCCGACCTCCTGGCAACCCACCATACCCTGGCGGCCAAAGGACGGATCCGGCTTGCACCCGGTCGTCCCGACCTCCTGACAGGCGACGGGCCCGGCGCTCTGTGCCGGAGATGTCTTCTGGTCGGCACATCCTCCTGTCATCCCGAGGACCGCCACCGCTGAAATCGCAACGAATAGTTTGATCATATCCTCCTCCGATTTCGTCTATGCGCTCCGAGGTCGATAAACTGGCGCCAGGAAGGCTCCCATTGCGCCGTGAGTGTGGCCGCCTGGAGGGACGAAACCCCTCGCCGGGTAGCGGAGAGAAACGCGGCAACGAGCGATTCATGCATGAACCCCCGCCACCACGGAACTATACGATAGTATCGGTGCCGCGGCGCTTGCTGGCGACTTGACCGGGCAATGGATCGGCGAGCCGGTCTTGCAGGGTACGTCAGCTGCTCGACGCGCCGCAGCCTGATGGATTTCGCTGCAGTGCAGTTTCAGCCGCCCTCCATTCGCGTTGGACTGCGCCTCTGTCGTGAGATGGGATCTTTGGGGACAGGTCGGGTGCCGCCATTGGATTGCGAAGATCCCGGCTTTCAAGCCTGGCGGACGATGGTGCCGATCGCATTGACCAGAAGGCGTGCGGCGATCAGGGCCGACAGGCCGTCGATGTCGGCGGGGGGATAGAGCTCGACCAGGTCGAAGCCCACGATCCCGGCCCGCCGGCCGAGGCCCGCGATCAGGTCGATCGCCTGGGTGTAGGTGAGACCGCCGGGCGTCCGCGCCGCAACGCCCGGCATGATGCCGGGATCGAGGCCGTCGCAGTCGAGGGTGACGACGACCCGCGCCCCGTCCGGGATATGCCGGAGGGCGGCGTCGACGCCCCCGGCGTGAACCTCGCGGGCGGTGACGAAGCGGCTGCCGTAGCGCTGCGCCGCCTCGATCTCGGCGAGGCGGGCGCTGCCGACGCTGCGCAGGCCGACCTGCACCATGCCGGCGACATTCGGCATCTCGCTCGCCCGGCGCATCGGGCTCGAATAGCCGTGGCGCTCGCCGTGCAGCTCGTCGCGCCAGTCGATATGGGCGTCGATCTGCAGGATCCAGACCGGCCCGTGATCGGCGAAGCCGGCGAGGAAGGGGATGGTCGCGGAACAATCGCCGCCGAGCAGGACCGGCACGGCCGGCAGGGCCAGGATCTCGCGCGTCTTCGCCTCGATCCGCGCCCGGTTGCCGGCATTGTCGTGCAGGGCGGTCGGGATGTCGCCGGCGTCGATGCAGCAGGTCGGCCCGCCGTCGAACAGCGGGCCGCCGAGATCGAAATCCCAGTGCTCGACCAGCCCGGCATCCTCCTGGCTCGCGGCGCGGATGGCGGCGGCGGCCAGGGCGTGGCCGCTGCTGTCCCGGCCGGGATAGGTGCTGCCGTGACCGGCCCCGAAGATCACCGCCCGGGGCGTGCGGTCCTCGGCGAGGCGATCGGGAAGGTCGAGAAAGCGGGGCGATGGAGTCATGTCTCGATGGCCTGATGATGGCTTGAACCGACAGCCCAAGACACTGACCCGTCATGGCGAGCCCCGCAGGGGCGTGGCCATCCAGCGGGACCGCCCCCTGGATGGAAAAGAATCGAAGAGTCGATCTCAAGGGCCGCTGAGATTAGCTGAAATTCCGATGGCGTCCTCCGGCAACGCCGAATTCAGTGGCGGGGGCGCCCCGGGCGAAAACACGTGACCTGTGGCGGGACAGATGTTCACGTAATGTTCATTGCGCAGTCGTTTCGCTCTCGTTCATGATAGGTTCCATGGAACCTGCTGGTCCCGAAGACCTCGTCATCCCCGCTCTACGAAAGCGGGGATCTCGTCCCGGCCCGACGGAGGGAGCTTCCGCTTGCGCGGGAATGACGATCAAAGGGGCGGGAAGAGGGAAGGGGCCGCGCCAGGCTGGGAGGAAGGTTTCGGCGGTTCCGTTCCGTCGCCTCAGCCGGCGGTGGTCTTCCGCACGATCAGCTCCCCCGGCAGCAGATGGACGTTGCCTTCGGCCGGCTCCGCCTTGCCGGTCACCAGCAGCACCGTCCGCTCGACCATGGCGTCGAGCGGCTGGCGGAAGGTGGTCAGCGCATAGCGCGGCCAGGCGGCCATGGCGATGTCGTCGAAGCCGGCGACCGCCACGTCGCCCGGCACGGACAGGCCCAGCTCGTCGCGCAGCGCGTCCACGCCGCCGACCGCCAGGATGTCGTTGGCGAAGAAGATCGCGTCGGTGCGGCTGCTGCGGGCAACCTCGAGCGCCGCGCGGTAGCCGGCCTCGTAGCTGTACTCGCCGCCCGCGACGGAAGCTGTGAGGGTCATGCCCAGCTCCGCCAGCCGGGCGATGAAGGCGTGCTGGCGTTCGAGATTGGCGCTGGCATGCGGCACGCCGGCCACGAACGCCACCCGGCGGCGGCCCAGCGCGTGGAAATGGTCGGCGATGGCGCGGGCGCCGTCGGCATTGTTGCAGCAGACGCTGGCCAGGCTCGAATCCGGCACCGTGCGGTTGATCATGATCGTCGTGCGGCCCTCGGTCGCCCAGGTCAGTGCCGCGCCGGAGAGGGGGGCGGCCGAAACGATGACCACGGCATCGACGCTGTACTGCCGCAGCGCCGCCAGCTGCTGCCTGATGTCGGCGCCATGGGTCAGGTTGAACAGCAGGCTCTGCTGCCCGACCTGCTGCAGGCCGCGCGACAGCTTCTCGATCAGCACCGGGTAGAACGGGTTCTGCATCGCCGAGACGACGATGCCGACGATGTTGCTGCGCCGCTTCGACAGGGTGCTGGCGATGGCGTTGGGGCTGTAGCCCAGGCTGTCCGCCATGGTCAGGATGCGCTGGCGCATCTCGCCCGAGATCGAGGCGCCGGGCGTGTAGGCGCGCGAGACCGCGGACTGGCTGACGCCGATCATCCGCGCCAGCTGGCGCGCCGTAATCGGTTTGCGCAGGTCTCCGGAACTCAAGGTCGCTTCCCTTCGCTGTCGCCCGCCGCAGCCATAGCACGGGCGCGGGCGGAATCCCGCCCGGCCGTGATCGTCTCCAGCACTATGCAGAGGTATTGCATACGGATGCAAGACTCGATACCGTTCCGGTCAAAGCGAGGGACAGGGAGGCGACGCGGCGATGTCTGCACTGGCGGGGCTGAACGTCGTCGACCTGTCCGAGACCGTCGGCGGCCAGTATTGCGCCCGGCTGCTGGCCGATTTCGGCGCCGAGGTCGTGCTGGTGGAGCCGCCGGAGGGATCGGCCCTGCGCTGCCAGCCACCGTTCGGCGAGGCGGGCGATCGCGGATCGCTGCTGTTCTTCCATCTCAACACCGGCAAGCGCTCGGTCAGCCTCGACCCGGGCAGCGCCGCCGGGCGGCAGGCCCTCGATGAACTGCTGCGCGGTGCCGATGTCGCGATCCTGCCGCCGGGATCCGAGCCGCGCGAGGTGCTCGCCCTCAACCCGCGCTGTGTCGCCACGGTGGTCAGCCCCTTCGGCGCCGACGGGCCGCTCGCCGCCTGGAAGGGGCCGGAGATCGTGCTGCAGGCCCTGTCCGGCATGATGCACAACAACGGCGCCCATGGCCGCGAGCCGCTGCATGGCTGCGGCCGCCGCGCGTCCTTCGCCGCCGGCCTCGCCGCCTATGTCGGGGTCACCGCCGCGCTGTTCGCCCGCGAGCGCACCGGCCTTGGCCAGGCCGTCGTCGTGGACGAGGCCGAGACCGCCGCGGCGATGTGCTTCCCCTATGTGCTGCAGCACATCTACAACGGCACGGTGAAGGGCCGGGGCGACCCGAACATCCCGGCCGGCCAGGTGCGCTGCCGCGACGGCTGGGTCTGCATCTGGATCTACAACCATCGCTGGGCCGCGGTCTGCCGGGCGCTCGGGCTCGGGCCGATCGAGCATGACGAGCGCTTCGCCGCCCCGATCCCGCGCCGGGCCCATTGGGCGGAGCTGTTCGCGATCATCCAGGACAAGGTCGCGGATCTCAGCGCCGAGGAGCTGGTCGCCACGCTGCAGCGGGAGGAGGTGATCGCCGCCAAGGCCTATCGCCCGACCGAGCTGCACGGCAGCGCCCATCTCGCCGCGCGGGGCTATTGGCAGACGGCCGAGGGGCGGCTGATCCTCGGACCGCCGTTCCGGCTGGGCGGCACGCCGCGCCGGGTCCGCTCCGCCGCGCCGCGCCTCGGCGCCGATAATGGCAGGGCGCCGATGCCGGCCGCCCCACGGCCGGGGAGGGGCGCTGCCCCTGCCGGAACCGGTCCCCTGGCGGGCCTGCGCGTGCTCGAGCTGACCACCGCCTGGGCCGGGCCGATGGCTGGCCGGGTGCTGGGCTTCCTCGGGGCCGAGCCGATCCATGTCGAATCCCCGACCCGGGTCAATTCCTGGCGCCTCAACAAGGAGGTGCCGAACCCGATCAACTTCCCGGACGGCGTGCCCGGAGACCGGCCTTACGACCGCGCCTTCCACTTCAACTCGCAGAACGTCAACAAGCTGTCCTGCATCCTCGACCTGAAGACGGGGGAGGGGCGTGACATCATCCGCCGCCTGGCGGCGGTCAGCGACGTGGTGATCTGCAACTTCCGCCCCGGCACGCTGGCCAAGCTCGGCCTCGACTATGACAGCCTGCGCCGGATCAGGCCGGACATCATCGTGGCCGAGCTGCCGGCCTTCGGCGCCGACGGCCCGATGGCGCGCTACGCCGCTCTGGGCCCGACCATGGAGATGTCGACCGGCATGTCCAGCATGATCGGCTATCCGGGCGGCCAGCCCGAGACCACCGGCCCCTCCTATCTCGACCCGATCGGCGGCTTCAACGCCGCAGCCGCGATCCTGACGGCGCTGCTGCACCGGCAGCGCACTGGCGAGGGGCAGTATATCGAGGTGCCGCAGGTCGAGGCCGCGATGCAGCTGATCGGGCCGGAGCTGCTGGCGGCGATCGAAACCGGCCAGGATCCCGCGCCGAACGGCAACCGCTCGCCCTATGCCGCCCCGCATGACGCCTTCCCGGCGCGCGGCGACGACCAGTGGGTGGCGATCGCCCCCGGGACCGAGACGGAATGGCAGGCCCTGTGCGGCGTCATCGGGCAGCCCGGCCTCACCGCCGATCCGCGCTTCGCCACGCTGGCGGTGCGGCAGCAGAACATCGAGGCACTGACCGCGATCATCGCCGACTGGACGCGCAGCCAGGACAAGCACGCGGTCGCGGCCCGGCTGCAGGCGGCCGGTGTTCCCGCGGCGCCGGTGCAGACCCCGCAGGACCTCGCGCGCAGCGAATACCTGGCGCACCGCGGCTTCTTCACGGTGCTGGAGCATGCCGATGCCGGCCGCCACCCGCATCCCGGCCTGCCGATCCATCTCGACGCCACGCCGGGCAGCCAGCGCCGGGCGGCGCCGCGCTTCGGCGCCGACAACCATCGCGTGCTGCGCGACATCCTCGGCCTGACGCCGGAGGAGGTCGCGGCGGCCGAAGCCAGCGGCGCCATGGCCACCGAACCCCGGCCGGGGGCCTGACCATGGATTTCCCCAGGACGCTGCGCATCCCGATCCGCCTCGACGACGATCCCGGCTATCGCGGCTCGGTGCATGACGACGCGGTGGCGCGGCGCATGGGCTTCAAGGCGGCCCTGGTGCCGGGGGCCTTCGTCTATGGCCATATCAGCCGCATCGCCGTCGATTCCTGGGGTGTCGACTGGCTGCGGCATGGCCGGATGGGCGCGCGGTTCCGCCGGCCGGTCTATGACGGCGACGTGCTCACGGCCGAAGTCTCGGCCCTGGCGGATACCGGCCCCAACCGCCGATCCGAGGTCAGCCTGCGCAACGAGGAGGGCGAGGAGGTCGCGACCGGCTGGGTGGGGATGCCCCTGGCCGATCCGGTGCCACCCCCGGTGGCGGATTGCCCGGTCCTGCCACTGCCGGACCCGCCGCGGGCGGTCGACCCCGGCGGCATGGCGGTCGGGACGCGCCTCGGCTCGCGCAACGCGGTGCTGACCGGGGAGGAGTTCCGGCGCTCGCTCGATGCCTTCGACGAGCGCCATCCGCTGTATCTCGCCGGCGGGCTGGTCCACTCCGGTTGCCTGATCCGGCGGACGATGTTCGACGCCAACCGCAGCTTCCGCTTCCCGGCACCGGTCGTGTTCGTGTCGGGCGAGGCCGAGCATTTCGCGCCGGTGTCGCCCGGCCAGCGCCTCGCCACCTCCGGCACTGTCACCGCCGCCTATGAGCGGAAGGGCCGGCACTATTTCGAGACCGAGGAGCTCCTGGTGGTCGACGGCGCCCGGGTGGCGGCGCGGTTCCGCCGGACCTCGATCTATGCGTGACCATCCGCCTGCAGCGGTGTTGCATACGGATGCAAAGAGAGTAAGGTAACCCACTCGACGCGGGAGCGAACCTATGGCCCCAAGCGCGACCATCAGATCGATCGAAGCCTTCCAGGTCGGCTGGCAACCCGGCGACCCGCCCGGCCGGCGCAGCGCTCTGGTGCGGATCACCACGCAGGACGGCGTGGTCGGCTGGGGCGAGGCCTCGCCGATGCAGGGCGGGCAGCACTCGATCGGCATCATCGAGCGCGACCTGGCGCCGGGTCTGGTCGGCGCCGACGCCTTCGACACCGGTGTGCTGTACGACCGGCAGCTCCACCGCAACATCAAGCTGGGGCCGGAAGGCGCGCTGACCGGCGCCCTGGCCGCGGTCGACATCGCGCTGTGGGACATCAAGGGCAAGACGCTCGGCCTGCCGGTGCACAAGCTGCTCGGCGGCGCTTGGCGCAGCGAGGTGCCGTTCTACGCCTCGATCGGCGGCAATGCCGGGCGCACGGTGGACGAGACGGTGCGGGTGGTCGAGGCGCGCTGGCGGCGCGAGACGCCGGCGGCGATCAAGATCCGCCGCGACGGCGACCGCTCGATGCTCGACCTCGACATCCCGGGCGACATCGCCAAGGCCCGGGCCGTGCGCCAGCTCGTCGGCGACAGCTTCCCCTTGGCCTTCGACGCCAACAACGGCTACTCGGTCGGTGGCGCCATGCGGGTCGGCCGCGCGCTCGAGGAGCTCGGCTACGTCTGGTTCGAGGAGCCGGTGCAGCACTACGACGTGCGCGGCATGGGCGAGGTGGCGCAGCGGCTCGACATCACCGTGTCGGCGGCGGAGCAGACCTACACGCTGCAGGCGCTGGTCGACATCATCCATGCCGGGGTGCGCATGGTGCAGCCCGACATCGTCAAGATGGGCGGCATTACCGGGCTGATGCAATGCGCCGCGATCTGCCATGCCCATGGGGTCGAGCTGGTGCCCCATCAGACCCAGCCGATCATCGGCCATGTCGCCAACCTGCATGTGCTGGCGGCGCTCATGCATCTGACCAAGCCGGCGGAATACGCCGACGCGTCGGGCCGGATGGATATCGGGTTCAAGGATCCGCCCCGGCCGGTGGACGGCCGCTTCGTGGTGCCGCAGGCCCCGGGGCTCGGGCTCGAGGTCGACGAGGCGGAAATCAACAAGCGGCGCTGACCGGCGTCGATAAGAGACAAGGGAGAGACGGCCATGGGATTCAGCAGGCGAAATGTGCTTCAGCTCGGCGTCGCGACCGCGGCGCTGGCGGGCTTCGGCGGCGCCCGGGCGCAGGATGCGTCCCAGAACGCGGATGTGATCCGCATGGGCATCGCCGCGAAGGGGCCGCGCTACAGCGACCCGAACCTGACGACCCAGGGCTCCGACAACTGGGCGACCGAGCAGATCTACGAGCAGCTGGTCCGCCCGGAGGACGGCGCCTTCGCGATCAAGCCGGAGGAGTACCTGCCGACGCTGGCGACCAGCTGGACCTCGTCGCCGGACGCCAAGACCTGGACCTTCCAACTGCGCCAGGGCGTGCAGTTCCACAAGGGCTTCGGCGAGATGACGTCGGAGGACGTGGTCTACTCGTTCAAGCGGGCGATGACGTCGGGCACCAACGTCACGATCCTGTCGAACATCGCCGATGTCGTGGCGAACGGGCCCTATGCGGTGACCATCACCCTGAAGAGCCCGGACGCGCTGTTCCTCGGCACCTCGGTGTTCAACAACAACACCTCGATCGTCAGCAAGAAGGCGGCCGAGCAGATGGGCGAGGCCTTCGGCACCGACGCCGTCGGCACCGGCCCCTACGAGCTGACCAAGTTCGACACCCAGGTCGGCACGGTGATGAAGCGCCATGACGGCTATTGGGGCCCGAAGGCCAAGATCAGCACCGTCGAATGCGTCTACATCGCCGACACCTCGGCGCGGACCCTGGCCCTCTTGTCCGGCAACATCGACATCATGGAGGCGGTGCGCGCCCCCGGCTGGGTCGCCTCGATGCAGCAGCGCGACCCGACGCTGAAGATCGACATGACGGTGCCGGGGTCGTTCAACACCCTGCATGTCAACCTGACCCGCAAGCCCTTCGACGACCTGAAGGTGCGGCAGGCGCTGATGCATGCGATCGACCGGCCGGCCGTGGCCCAGGCGCTGGCGCCGATGGGTGGCACCATGGCGGGGCTGCAGCCCGACTTCTTCCCGGCCGGCTTCAAGACCGAGGATCTGCCGGAGGAGCTGCGCTACCCCTACGATCCGGACAAGGCGAAGGCGCTACTGGCCGAGGCCGGCTTCGCGGACGGCATCAGCTTCCCGTCGCTGTGCAGCCAGCGCGAGGACTATTCCTCGACCATGCTGATCGTGCAGGAGCAGATCCGCCTGGCCGGCTTCAACATGGACCTGCGGATCGAGGACCACACCGCCTATCACGCCGACAACCGGTCGGACAAGAACACCCTGGCGATGCATTCCTCGAGCTATCCGCCGATCCCGACCCAGCTGTATTTCCAGCAGCTGTCGAAGCAATCCGAGGTCAAGTCGGACGGCAAGGGCGGCGGCAATTACAGCCACTACGGCGTGGTCATGCCGGGCATCGACGACCTGCTCGCCCAGGCCCTGCAGGCGACCGACTTCGCGACCTATGACGACATCTGCCGCAAGATCGAGCTGCAGGTGCTGCGCGACCTGCCGCTGATCGGCTTGTCCACCTTGTCCTTCACCACCGCGCGCCGGGGCAATGTCGATCTCGGCTACCCGATCAAGAGCGGCTATGCGCGCTGGCGCTTCCACCGGGCGACCAAGACCATCGTCTGACCCCGCAGGGGAGGGGCCCCGCCATGGTGCGGTATCTGATGTGGCGATTGCTGGATGCGGTTCCGACCATCCTGCTGGTGCTGACGCTGGTGTTCGTCTGCATGCGCATCCTGCCCGGCGACCCGGCGCTGGCGGCGCTGGGGGACAACGCTCTGCCGGACCAGCTGGCGGCCTTCCGCGAGAAGATGGGGCTGAACGTCCCGCTGTGGCAGCAGTACCTCAACTTCCTCGGCGGCGTCCTGACCCTGGATTTCGGGAGGTCGCTGATGAACAACACCTCGGTCCTGCAACTGCTGGTCTACAACCTGCCCTACACGATCGAGCTGACCATCGCGGCGATGGTGATGGGCGTCGCCGCCGGCATCCCGCTGGGCGTGCTGGCGGCAACCCACCGCAACCGCACCGCGGATTCCGGCGTCCGGGTGTTCTCGCTGATCGGCTACGCCATCCCGGACTTCTATCTCGGCGCGCTGCTGCTGATCACCTTCTCGCTCAATCTCGGCTGGTTCCCGATCAATGGCGGCGGCGACGGCTTCGTCGACCGGCTGCACCACATCGTGCTGCCGGCGCTGACCCTCGCCTTCGTCAAGGCCGCCTTCCTCGGACGGCTGACCCGCACCTCGCTGCTGGAGGTGTTCGGCAAGGACTATGTGCGGACGGCGCGGGCCAAGGGCGCCAGCGAGCGCCGCGTCATCTACCGGCACGGGCTGCGCAACGCGCTGCTGCCGCTGTCCACCGGCATGGGCCTCAGCCTGCTGGCGACGCTGTCCGGCTCGGTGGCGATCGAGCTGGTGTTCAACCGGCCCGGCATCGGCAAGCTGCTGATCGGCGCGATTACCGAGCGCGACTATGCCGTCATCCAGGGTGGCGTCATCGTCTTCGCCCTGTTCGTGGTGCTGGTGAACCTGCTGATGGACCTCGTCTACATCGTGGTCGATCCGCGGATCCGGGTGAGCTGATGGCCGCGATCATCGACACCGCAGATGTTATTGCCCCAGCCCCGAACCGGCTGGCAATCCTGCTGCGCATCGTCATGGGCCGCCCGGCCACCATCTTCGCCGCCCTGATCATCGCGGTCTTCCTGGTGGTGGCGGTGCTGGCGCCCTGGATCGCGCCTTACAACCCGCTGGCGCAGAGCATCCTGAAGATCAACCAGACCCCGTCCTGGGCGCATTGGCTCGGCACCGACCAGTTCGGCCGCGACGTGCTGTCCCGGATGATCTACGGGTCCCGCAACTCGCTGATCTTCGGGCTGCTGTCGCCGGTGCTGGCGGCGATCGTGGGGACCACGATGGGCGTCGTCGCCGGCTATTTCGGCGGCGTGGTCGACCGGGTCATCTCCCGCCTCGTCGACCTGCTGCTGGCCTTTCCGGAACTGCTGCTGGCGATCATCATCGCCGCGGCGCTGGGCGGCGGCTTCTGGAACGTCGTCGCCGTGCTGACGGTCGCCTTCGTGCCCGGCTTCGCCCGCGTCGCCCGGGCCCAGACCCTGTCGGTGAAGCAGGAGCCCTATATCGAGGCCGCGGTGGCGGTCGGCGTCAGCACGCCGGTGATCATCTTCCGCCACATCGTGCCGAACATCGCGGCGCCGATCGTCGTGCTGGTGACGCTGTGGGTCGCCTCGGCCATCCGGCTCGAAGCCTCGCTCAGCTTCCTCGGGCTCGGCACCCAGCCGCCGAACCCGAGCTGGGGCAACATCATCCGCGACGGCCTCAACAACCTGTTCGGGTCGCCCTGGCCGATCATCGGCGCCGGCTTCGCCATCACTTGCGTGGTCCTCGCCTTCAACCTGTTCGGCGATGCGGTGCGCGACGCCCTGGACCCGGAGACCGCCTCGTGACCGCGCCCCTGCTGAAGGTCGAGGGTCTGGCCGTCGAATTCGGCCCGAAAGCGGCGCCGCTGCGGGTGGTCGACGGCGTCGGCTTCGAGATCCAGGCCGGCGGGTCGCTCGGCATCGTCGGCGAATCCGGCTCCGGCAAGTCGATGACCTCGCTGTCGATCCTGCGCCTGATCCCCGAGCCGCCGGGCCGCATTGCGCAGGGCCGCATCCTGTTCGAGGGCACCGACCTGCTGGCCCTGCCGCGGGCGAAGATGCCGGAGATCCGCGGCCGCGACATCGCCATGATCTTCCAGGAGCCGATGAGCTCGCTGAACCCGGTCATGACCATCGGCGACCAGATCGGCGAGGCCATCCTGCTGCATGAGCCCGTCAGCCGGGAGGAGCGCCGCCGCAAGACGGTCGAGATGCTGCGGCTGGTCGGCATGCCCGACCCGGAGCGCCGGCTCGGAGCCTACCCGCACCAGTTCTCCGGCGGCATGCGCCAGCGGGTGATGATCGCCATGGCCATCGCCTGCAACCCGAAGCTGCTGATCGCGGACGAGCCGACCACGGCGCTGGACGTGACCATCCAGGCCCAGGTGCTGGATCTGATGAAGCGGATCCGCGCCACGCTGAACACGGCGGTGCTGCTGATCTCGCACGATCTCGGCGTCATCGCCGACATCTGCGAGCGGGTGATCGTGATGTATGCCGGCCGGGTGGTGGAGGATGCCGATGTCCGCTCGATCTTCCGGCGACCGTCGCACCCCTACACCCAGGGGCTGCTGCAGTCGATTCCGCGGCTGAACGACGACCGGCGGCGGCTGTACCAGATCGCCGGCTCGGTGCCGCAGGCCGGCAGCCTCGGCGCCGGCTGTCCGTTCCAGCCGCGCTGCCCGCTGCGGGTCGACCGCTGCGCGGTGGAGCGGCCGCCGATGTTCGACTTCGGCCCGCAGCACCGGGCGGCCTGCTGGGTCACGGCCGCGGCGCTGCCGGCCGAGCCGGCACCCAGCGCGAGGGCGATGCGATGAGCGCCGTTGCGACCGAGACCCTGGTTCGGGCCGAGGGGCTGACCAAGACCTTCCAGGATGGCGGCGGCCTCAGCTTCGGGCGGCCGCGCCCGGCGGTGCGGGCGGTCGACGAGGTGTCGCTGGAGATCCGCCGCGGCGAGACGCTGGCGCTGGTCGGCGAATCCGGCTGCGGCAAGTCCACGCTCGGCCGGCTGCTGCTGCGCCTGATCGAACCCAGCGCCGGCCAGGTCTTCGTCGGCGGCACCGACCTGACCGGCCTGTCGCGCGGGCAGATGCGGGCGATGCGCCGGCAGGTCCAGATGATCTTCCAGGACCCCTACGGCTCGCTCAGCCCGCGGCGCAGCGTCGCCGACATCGTCGCCGAGCCGCTCGAGGTGTTCGGCCTGGTGCGGTCGCGCAAGGAGCGGCGCGACAAGGTGGCCGAGCTGCTGCGCCAGGTCGGGCTGCCGCCCGCCACCATGGACCGCTATCCGCGCCAGTTCTCCGGCGGCCAGCGCCAGCGCATCGGCATCGCCCGGGCGATCTCGGTCGATCCCGCCTTCATCGTGGCGGACGAGCCGGTCTCGGCCCTCGACGTCTCGATCCAGGCGCAGATCGTCAACCTGCTGCAGGACCTGCAGGAGCGGAAGAACCTGTCCTACCTGTTCATCGCTCATGACCTGGCGGTGGTGCGGCACATCGCCGACCGGGTCGCGGTGATGTATCTCGGGCGGATCGTCGAGACCGGGCCGAAGGCCGCGGTGTATGGCGCGCCGCACCATCCCTACACCCAGGCGCTGCTGTCGGCCGCGCCGGAGCCCGACCCCGACCGGCCGCAGACGCGCATCATCCTGCAGGGCGACGTGCCCAGCCCGTCCGCCGTCCCGTCCGGCTGCAGCTTCCGCACCCGCTGCCCGCTGGCGCAGGAGATCTGCGCCCGCGAGCGGCCAGCCCTGGCGCCGGTCGGCGACGGCCATTTTGCCGCCTGCCATTTCGCCAAGGCCAACCCGATCCCGATCTGAGGGCGCCGATCTTAGCGGCCGCTCCTGAGCAGATCCCCGGAACGGGAAGCCGGGATCCGCCGTGCTCGTCCCCCCCGGTCCCGGCTGCCGTCACCCCATCCAGATGAGGTGCGGGCGGGCAGAGTTCCCGAAACAGCTAGGCATCCAGGGTGATGGCGACGCCCGGCGCTTCGTGTGGCCGGCACCGGAACGACCACGGTCCCGGATAGGCGGCCTGCAGGGCGGAAAGCATCGCCGGGAGAGACTGAACGGCGGCTCCTGATTTCTCCAGCTTGTATGGCGCCGACCACATCACATCCGCATTGGTAAAGTGAAGAACGATGGGCCGCATCCCATGCTTCTTCACGACGGCTTCGATGACCGGCGGGTCCGGATTGTCATATTTTCCATTCGCCGAGAACACGTAGTGTGTTGCGGCGAAATGATCGAGAAAACTCTCCGGATTGTTCCGGCTGCTGCCATGATGAGGAAGCTTGAGGATATCGAGCGCTACCGGCGGCGGCGGAAGCCCCAACTCCGACCAGGCCTTGACGATGTCGTCGCCGCGGGCGTCGCCGGTGAGCAGCAGCGTCTTGCCCGCGACTTCCACCCAGACCACGATCGACGAGAGATTGGCGACGGCATGATCCAACTTGCTCTCCGGCAGGAACAGCGAAAGCAACGCAGTCTCGCGGGCCTCTTTGGTCGGCTTCGAGAGGGCCTTCAGCCAATCCTTGCGCAACTCGTCCAACTGCTTCTGCCGCGGTCCCAGCACCGTGACTTTGGCACCGTCGATATTGTAGGACGCCTGCCCCTCCTTCGCGGAGATCAGGCCGTTGACGGGCTGGTTTCCGCCCAGATGCAGCGTTTCGAGATCGGCCCTCAAGGATATTCCTTGCCCCACGCTCTGAATCACGGCCTCTCCGTCCCCTCCGCCGATCTGGGGCAGGATCGCGCCCGCGAGCGCGGCCGGGGTCGCGCTCGCCCGATGCGCGGTGAACGGCGTCGGGCCAACGATCGCGTCGAAGGAATTGAACCAGAACCGCTTGAAGACGAGTTCGGCCGGGTTGGCCGGGGAGGCGGCGACGAGCCCCTGAGTGATCCTCAAGATTCCATTGATGTGATCGTCGTCGATGTGGCTGACCATTCCGAGCGCAACAGGCAACGGATGGTTCGGGCTCAAGGCCCGCAGCCGTGGCAGCAGCACGTCGCGCCAGACGGCTATGCTGGCCTCGCCGACACGTTCGGACCTCGGCCCTCCATCGACGATCCACAGCCTCTCATTGCCGTCCGGCCCCGGATACCGCAGCAGCAGGCAGTCTCCATACAGGGTGTTGAGCGCTTCAAAAACGACAGTCATGAGCTTCGTTCCCTAGACCAGTTGCAGCGCACGCAGGACGTCCAGCAGCCCGGCGCCCTGGAAATCGACGTGGCGGCCGAGATCGGTCGCTGTCTTCATCAGGATCTCCTTGATCCGGCGTGGCTGACCGATCAGTTCCGGATAACGGGCCATCAGCAAAGCCGCGGCCCCGCATACATGCGGGGCTGCCATGGAGGTGCCGTCGAGCCGCTGGGTCCGGTTTTCCCGGATGGTCGAGGTGATCTTCTCCCCCGGCGCAAGAAGGTCGGGCTTGAGTCGACCGTCGCCGGTGGGGCCTCGGCTCGAGAAGTAGCTGACGCCATAGGCATGAGGATCGCGCCGGTGGGTGGATCCGACGGTAATGACAGCCTCCGCGTTGCCCGGATCGGTGATGCTGACCGTCCGGTAACCGGTCCCCAGACTTTGCTTCGCCTCGCCCGGCTCGCCATCGAATCCAGTGTTGCCGGCCGCCGCGACGACGACGGTCCCTGCTCCCACCAGTTGGTTGCAGGCGTCGCAGACGGGCGTGTGGCCGCAGGCAAAGCTGTCGACATCGTGGCGCAGCGCCAGAGAGAGGTTCACGCCGTGAATGACGGGACTGGCGCGATCGCGGTTCAGCCAGCCGACGAACTCGATGGCCGAGACGATGGCGAACTCGTCCGCGCTTCCATCCGGCGCAAAGACCCTCAGGTCGTACAGGCTCAGCTCTTTGCACATCCCGTACAGAGGCTGCGCCAGGTCGTCCGGCTTCGGCAGGTCCGCGGCAAGAATGCCTGCCACATGCGTGCCGTGGTCGGCGGCCGGAGGCTGATAGTTGTCGTCATGCGGGACGAGGATGAGCGGTGACACCAGGGCCCAGTCGATGCCCCGGCCGGTATCGGCCCGGATCTTGAGATAATCCACGGCGGCGGAGACCAGCTTGTCGATCTTAGTGGATCGCGGATGAAGTTGCCGGACAGTCGCCGCGTCGCCGTTTGCTCCGGCAGCCAGAATATCCCTCAGGACCGAGAAGTCATAGGTCGCCTGGATCCGCGAAGAGGACTCCAGGTCTGCTTCGGTAAATGGAGGGCCGCACTTCAGGCGCTGCGAGACAGCAGGGTCGGCCCGCCTCAGAAAAGCCGCGTGCCGAGCATCGATCCCATCGTCGATGACCGCGATCGTGATGCCTTTTCCGGCCGTGTCGAAGACCCGCTGTGCGGCGTCGGCTTTCACCGTCTTGCACGAGTCGAATATCGTTTGCGATGCCTCCCTGTTGCAGGTGGCGAGCCAGATCTTGGCCTCCCCAGGCTTCGGGGCTGCCTCGGCAGCCTCGGCTGCTTGCAGGCTAGCTCCGGCGACGTCACGGAATCCGTCGAACAGGAAATTGAGATCCGCGCCCGTCGCCTGGCGTCCTGCGGCAGGAGATGTCATGTCGAAGCTGCGCTGCAGGCGTCCGGCGACTTCATGCAGCCCCTTGATTTCCGCCGCGGACCTCGCCGCCTGCAATCGCGCCACGAAGCCGACAATGGTCATGTAGCGCAGCAATTCGAGCGCAGGGCCTCGGTAGTCTGCGAGCAGGGTCGCGGCATCCGACTTGTCCGGGGCTCTGACGCGTGCCACTCCTGCGCCTCCGAACGATGTCAGACGGCTCCACAGGTCCTGCCACCAGCCGGTGAGCGGCACCACGGCCTGCACGAATGCCTGAAAATCGATCTCCGCCACGACCCGGGTCGAGCTCGTCGCGATGCGTGCCCGCGCAAGGGTCTCCGATACCAGGCGCTCCCTCAGGGACAACGCGACCTGGCCGGGCGTGACGCCGGTCCATGGCGTCAGCAGGACGTCCAGGGCGAGATCCCGGGGCCCCAGGATGCGCCGTCGTGCGGCCTTCTCGGCGATGCGCAGGTAGCCGATCCAGACATCCGCCACGATCGGGCTGTCCTGGGTCCATCGCGTCTGGCCGAACGTCCGAAGCAGAAGGTTCCGGACCTCCTCCTCCCCCAGCAGCGGGGGCCACCTCTGGACAGAGTCCTGCGGCCGC
>NZ_VCCH02000058.1 GCF_005938675.2 Mycobacterium sp. KBS0706 | reverse complement strand
CAAAAGCCCCAGCAACTCATTGAGTTGCTGGGGCTTTTGCTTTTTGGGCTCGGGAGGCGAGCCAACAAAATCAACCACTTGCACTCGTAGGTTCAAATCACCCGCAACCAGTTGCAAGCAGTGGTCAGGACCGCGCCTGGTGCCCGGCCCCGCTCCAGGCGCGGAGTGGTCGGGACCGCCAGCAAGGGCGGGCGCACCGAAGGTCGGACCGGAGCGGCGTCAGAACGACGTCAGGTAGCGTTCGCCGAGATCGGGCAGGATGGCGACGATGACCTTGCCGGCATTCTCCCGCCGCGCCGCCAGCCGGGTCGCGGCCCACAGTGCTGCCCCGGAGGAGACGCCGGCAAAGATGCCTTCCTCCGCCACCAGCGCCAGCGCCGCTTCCTTGGCATCCCGGGTGTTCAGGGCGATGACCTCGTCGGCGATGCCGGTGTCGAAGTTCCTCGGCAACTGCTCGGGCGGCACTTCGGTGACCTTGTGCACTCCGTCGATCTGGGCGGGATACGGGTTCTCCTCCGTGGGCAGGGAGTCCTCGGCCGGCTCGGCGATCACCACCTTCAGTCCGGGCTTCTTCGACTTGAGGAACCGGCCACTGCCCGAAAGGGTGCCGCCGGTCCCCACGCCGCCGACCAGGATGTCCACGGCTCCGTCGGTGTCGCGCCAGATCTCCGGTCCCGTGGTCTCGAAATGCACCCGCGGATTGGCCGGGTTGGCAAGCTGGTCGGTGAAGAACGCGCCCGGGTTCTCCTCCTGGATGCGAAGGGTGATCTTCTCGAGGGCCTGGGGGTCGAGGAAGAACTCGTTCCTGACCGGCACCACCTCGGCCCCGAACAGGCGCAGGATCTTGACCTTGTCCGGGCTGATGTTGTCGCTGGCGTAGAACTTCGCCCTGTAGCCGCGTGACGCGGCGACGGCGGCCAGGCCGATGCCGGTGTTGCCGCTGGTCACGTCGACGATCAAGTCCCCGGGGCGGAGCTTCCCGGTCTCCTCCGCGTTCTTCAGGATGGCCCAGGCGATGCGGTCCTTCACGCTGCCTGCCGGATTGAAGGACTCGATCTTGACGAGGATCCGGGCGGGGAGATCGCGCCTGCGGCGGTAGTTGTGCAGCTCGAGAAGCGGCGTGTTCCCGATCAGCTCGGCGATGCTGTTGAAGACTCTCGGCATGGCGGATGTCTCACCTTCTCCGGGTCGTTGGCCGCGAAATTCCGCAACCGCGAGCTGCACAAGGGCAGTCAGTGGGCGTTGCTCGGCGTATAGGCCTCGAAGGGCTCGCCCTTGATCGCGGTCGACGGACGGCCGTCCACCCCGACCGGGACCTCGCCGCGCAGGGTGATGCGGTAGAGCTGCCGGTTGAAATCCAGGCTGTAGATGTCCCGCGGCGCCAGATGCGCCGTCGCGCGATTGTCCCAGAAGGCGATGCTGCCGGGCTGCCAGCGGAAGCGGACGGTATATTCCGGCCGCGCGATGTGCTCGAACAGCAGCTCCAGCAGCTGCTGGCTCTCGCGCGGGTGCAGTCCGGTCACGCGCTTCAGGAAGGACGGGCTCACGAACAGCACGCGCTCGCCGTTCTCCGGGATGACGCGGACCAGCGGGTGCTCGCTGACCAGCGGACGGGCCTGGTTCTTCTTGATGAAGGAGTCGGTCGCCTCCTGGCCCTCCGGCGGCGAGAAGTAATGGACGCCGCGGAGCGTGTCGACGAAGGCGCGGAGAGTCTCCGACAGGCCCTGATAGGCGACGGCGAGATTGGTCCACAGCGTGTCGCCGCCATAGGGCGGGATGTCGACGCCGCGCAGGATCGAGGCGGCGGGCGGGTTGACCGCCGCTGTGACGTCCGTGTGCCAGCCGGTCCAGGGGCGGATCAGCGGCTCGCCGACATGGCGCTCCGCGAAGCGGTCGCGGGCGACCGAATAGACCTGCGGATGCCCCTCGACGAAGCCGAACACCGGATGGCCGACGGTCGGGGCGCCGAAGGCGCTGGCGAAGGCGACGTGCTGGTCATGGGTCAGCGGCTGGTCGCGGAAGAACACCACCTTCCACTTCAGCAGCGCGGCCTTGATCTCGTCGACGACGGCGGCGTCCAGCGGCTGTGTCAGGTCGACGCCCGAGATCTCCGCGCCGATCAGCCCGGTCAGGGGATGCACGCCGATGTGGCGGGGTTCGGCGTCCGGCGCGGGCGTCGAGACGGCGAGGGTGGCGTTGGTCATGGCGGTCTCCATCGTTGGTGCGACAGCGCGCGCGGCTGCGGGGGGATCAGTGGGTGGGCTGGATGAGATCGCGCGGGACGACGCCGTCGGCCTGGTTCTGCCAGGCGACGATGTCGTTGAAGCGCGGGTCCAGGTAAGGCGCGATCCTGATGTCGCGCTTCAGCGCGCCGGTGGCCTTCAGTCCGTCGGCGATCTCCTGGAAGACCTCGGCCGCACGGTCGTCGACGAGGTAGTAGGAGCCGAGCCCGTCATTCTCGAACAGGCGCTTGCCCTGCTCGAAGGTCAGCCCCTGCTGCCCGACATAGCTTGCCTGGATCCAGGCGTCGGGGTTCGCCCGCTGCCAGTTGTAGAACTGGACCGCGCGGCGGACGAAGTCGGCGACCGCGGCCGTCTTGGCAGGGTCGTCGAGCAGCGTCTTGTGCACGACGATGATGTTCCAGCCCCAGTTGTGGCCGCGGCCGTCGGCCAGGATCGGCGGCTCGCCGATGCGGAAATACTGCTGGCCGAGGACGACGGCCGCATCGACCGCGCGGGAGGAGAAGGTGGGGGCGACCTCGGCGCCGGCGAGCTCGACGCCCTTGACGTCGGTCTCCAGCGACAGCCCCGCTTTGTGCAGGATGCTGGCCAGCGCCATGTGCCGGCCGGTGCCGGGCGGGTAGGCGACGGTGCGGCCGCGCAGGTCGGCGACCGAGCGGATGCCGGAATCGGGCTGCGCCACGACATAGTAGTTGCCGGCGGTGCCGGGATTGGCGCTCAGCGCCACCGCGACGAGATCTTCGACGCCGGCCGCGATCGCGATCGGCAGCGGCGCCTCGCCGATATAGCCGATATCGGCGCCGCCGGAGATCAGGGCCTCCAGCACCGCCGGGCCGCCGTTGAAGTTGGCGAACTCAGCCTCGTAGGGGACGCCCTCCGAGGCCTTGGACAGCGTCCACGGGATCGAGGCCTGGTCGTTCTGCTCCGCGATCACGAGGCGCACCCCCGGTGGGACCGCGGCGGCGAGGCGGGCGGCGAGGTCCTCGGCCCGGGCCGTCCCGGCGAGCCCGACGCCGAGGGTGAGCGCTGCGAGGCCGGCGATCAGCGACGCGCGGCGAGAGAGATTGGTCCGTCCGCGGACTGCGAAATGCGGGTCGGTCACGCTGTTGTTCCCCCTTTCAGATCGGATCGTTGGTTCAGTCCGCCGTCACGCCGAGCTCGGCGAGCAACCGGCGGCGCTGGGCGGCGAACCGCGGATCGGACCGGCTGCGCGGCGCGTCGACACCAACGGGAAGGTCCAGCGACAACCGTCCCTTCGTCAGAACCAGGACGCGGTCGGCGAGCAGGATCGCCTCGTCCACATCATGGGTGACGAGCAGCACGGCGGGCCGGTGGCGCTGGTACAGGTCCTGGAGCAGCGCGTGCATGCGGATCCGGGTCAGCGCGTCCAGGGCGCCGAACGGCTCGTCGAGCAACAGCAGCTGGGGCTCGCGCACCATCGCCCGGGCCAGCGCCACGCGCTGAGCCTCGCCGCCCGACAGGGTCCGGGGCCAGGCCTTCGCCTTGGCCTCCAGGCCGACCTCCTCGAGAGCGGCGAGGCCGCGCTCCCGCGTCTCCCGGGTCTGCGGCAGGCCGATCGTGACGTTGCGCAGCACCGGCAGCCACGGCATCAAGCGCGGGTCCTGGAACACGATCGCCCGGCGGCGCGGGACGCGGATGAAGCCCTCGACCTCGGCGTCGAGCGCCCCGAGCCCGCGCAGGAAGGTGCTCTTGCCGGAACCGCTGCGGCCCAGCAGGACGACGAACTCGCCCGGCAGGATGTCGAGATCGACCCCCTGCAGCACCGCTTGATCCTGGAACGACCGGACGACGTCGCGGGCGACGACGGCTGCGGTCTCAAGCGCCATCGAACGCCCTCCGCCAGCGCAGCAGCCGGGCTTCCAGGGCGCGGGCAAGCGACAGCGAGCCGAGGCCCAGGGCGGCATAGACCGCGATCAGCACGAAGATCACGTCGACCCGGAAATACTCGCGCGCGTCGCTCATCATCCGGCCGAGCCCGGTCTTGGCGTTGATGGTCTCGGCGAAGATCAGCGCCAGCCAGGCGGAGGTCAGCGCCAGCCGCAGCCCGACCAGGAAGCCGGGCAGGGCGCCCGGCAGGACGACTGCCGTCACCAGCTCCCGGCCGCGCACGCCGAACGATCGCGCGGCCTCGATCAGCCCGGCATCGACATTGCGGATGGCGCTGTAGGTGTTGATGTAGACGGCGATCCAGACGGTGAGCGCGACCAGCGCGACCTTCGGCTCCTCGCCGATGCCGAGCCAGGCGATCAGCAGCGGCAGGAAGGCGAAGTTCGGGACTGCGTGCAGCACCTCCATATTGGCGTCGACCAAGCTCTCGCCGAGGCGCGAGAGACCCGAGGCCAGCGCGCCGATCACGCCGAGCGACATGCCGACGGCAAGCCCGCGCAACACCCGGTCGAGCGAGGCGAGCAAATGCCCCTGCAACTCGCCCGAGGCGATCAGGGCGATCGCCGTGTCCAGCACCCGGAGCGGGCTGGGCGTCGTGCGCAGGTCGAGGAGTCCGGCCGAGGCCAGGCCCTGCCACACGATCAGCAGGAGAACGGGGCCGGCGAGGCGCTGCAGCCAGCGCGGCACGCGCGAGGTCCTGGACGGGACGACGCCCTCCCGGCGCGGGTCGACCAGATCCGCTTCCGGAACTCCGGCCGCGGCGGGGGTCGCGACGCGCTCCGGCACGGTGAAGACGGCCGGCTTTCGGGACGCGGAGAACATGGTCATCGGCGGATTGCCCACATGGTTCGCGCTGTCTCGTGGCGTGATCCGGGCAGGGCGTCTTCGCATCACGCCGCCCGACGGCTGCCGATCCGATCCAGAGAGGGCAGCCTGAGTCACCGACGATGATCGTTGTTTTTTCGATATATGCAATGCGTAAGTGTTGATACGGACAAAAATTCTACATCATGACGTGAATAACATTTTGACTCACTCACGTTAGTCGTGAAATGACTCAGGCCTTGGTGCGAACGGCCGTTCGGCCCGGACGTGGCGGGAAGGGGATGACTGTGACGGCGAGAACGGGGCTGATCGGGGCTATCCTGGGCGTCGCGATGGCGGTGCTGGGCAGCCAAGCCGCGCTGGCGGAGGGCGAGGGGACGCCGGTGCAAGGCGGGTCGCTGACCTGGGGCGTCGAGACCGAGCCGACCACGCTGAACCCGCATCTCAACGGCCAGGCCAAGGCCAAGCTGTTGCTGCGCAACGTGTTCGAATCCCTGCTGGCCCGCACCGCCGACGGCGGCTACGTCCCTTGGCTGGCGACCGGCTACAAGGTGTCGGACGACGGCAGGACCTACAGCTTTACCCTGCGCGACGACGTCTCCTTCAGCGACGGCCGGAAATTCGACGCCGCTGCCGTGGTCACCAACTTCACCAAGGTCAGGGACCCCGCCTATTCCGCGGCGATCAGCACCGGGCCGATCTCACACCTGGCCGAAGCCAGGGCTGTGGACGACAGGACGGTGGAGCTGACGCTGAAGGACGCCTATGCCCCGTTCCTCGACTACGTCGCGGCGCTGGAGATCATCTCCCCGGCCGCCTTCGCCTCGCCGAAGCTGAAGGCCGGCGGGCCCGAGGTGGCCGGCACCGGGCCCTTCATCCTCGACCGCTACGTCAAGGGCCAGGAGGCCCATTTCGTCCGCAACCCGGCCTACAACTGGGCGCCGGCGACGGCGTCGCATCAGGGGCCGGCCTATCTCGACGAGGTGACCTACCGGTTCCTGTCCGAATCCTCGGTGCGCACCGGGGCGCTGAGCTCGGGGCAGGTCGACCTGATCGAGGGCATCTCCGGCAACGATGCCGGGCTGTTCCGGGACGATCCCGAATTCCGCTACCGGCACGCGCTGAACTCCGGCACGCCCTGCACGCTGTATCTCAACACGACCTACGGCCCGACCCAGGACGTCCGCCTGCGCCGGGCGGTGATCGCGGCGGTCGATGTCGACGCGGTGCTGCAGTCGGTCTACCGCGGCGAGCGCACCCGGTCCTGGGGCATCACCGCGCCGATCGACACACAGCTCTACGACGCCGGCATCGAGGGCAGCTACGGCAACGATCCCCAGTTGGCCAACGCGCTGCTCGACGAGGCGGGCTGGACCGAGCGCGACGCCGAGGGCTTCCGCACCAAGGACGGCCAGCGCCTGCGCATCGAGGCGACCCAGGCCCAGGCCACGCTGCGCGACCAGCGCGACGTGCTGCTGCAGGCGCTACAGGCCCAACTGCGGCAGAAGGCGGGAATCGACCTGACCATCGCTTATGTCGATCCCGGCACCTATGCCGACCGGACCGCCAGCGGCAGGTTCGACGCCATCCTCAACTCGACCACGCCGGCCGGCGACGGCTTCAACATCGAGTACCACTACCTGCCGGTCGATCGGGGCGGCCGCATCAACTACAGCCGCACCGCGGCCCCGGAGGTGCTGGACTGGCTGCAGGCCGCCGCGGCGACGCTGGACCGCAAGACGCGCTTCGACCTCTACGCCCGGCTGCAGCGCTTCGCCATCGTCGAGCAGGGGCTGGGGCTGCCGCTCTACGTACCGGAAGACCAGATCGCCGCTGCCTCGCATGTCCATGGCGAGGGATTCCGCCCGTTCCACCAGATGCCGGAGAACGCCTACGGCATCTGGCTCGACCGCTAGCCCGCATCCGTCATCGCCCGATCGGCCAGCAAGGAGACGTCATCTTGGTCCTGAGCAAGCATCTGCGGAGGCTCGCCGTCGCCGCCGCGTTCGGCGTCTCGGTTCTCGCTCTCGGCGCCAGGAGCCTTCCCGCGGCCGCGGACACGCCCGTCACCGGCGGCTCGCTGACCTGGGGCGTGGAGACCGAGCCGGCGACGCTGAACCCCCATCTGAACGGGCAGGACAAGACCAAGCTGCTGCTGCGCAACGTCTTCGAATCCCTGCTGGCCCGCACCGCCGAGGGCGGCTACGTGCCGTGGCTCGCCACCGGCTACAAGGTGTCCGACGACGGCAAGACCTACAGCTTCACCTTGCGCGACGACGTCTCGTTCAGCGACGGCCAGGCGCTCGACGCCGCCGCGGTGGTGACGAACTTCACCAGGCTCAAGGACCCGGCCTATTCCGGCAGCGCCAGCGCCGGCCCGGTGTCCCATCTGGCCGAGGCCAAGGCCGTCGACGCCAGGACGGTGGAGCTGACCCTGAAGGACACCTACGCCCCGTTTCTCGATTTCGCGGCGGGGCTGGAGATCCTCTCCCCGACCGCCTTCGCCTCGCCGAAGCTGAAGGCCGGCGGGCCGGAGGTGCCCGGCACCGGGCCCTTCATCCTCGATCGCTACATCAAGGGTCAGGAGATCCACTTCGTCCGCAACCCGGCCTATCGCTGGGCGTCGTCCAACGCGGCGCATCAGGGGTCGGCCTATCTCGACGAGGTGACCTATCGCTTCCTGCCCGAATCCTCGGTGCGCATCGGGGCGCTGAGCTCGGGGCAGGTCGACCTGATCGAGGGCATCCCGGGCAATGACGCGGCGGTGTTCCGGGACGATCCGGAGTTCAGCTACCAGAAGGCGCTGAACACCGGCACGCCCTATTCCCTGTTCCTCAACACCGCCTACGGGCCTACCCAGGACATCCGCGTGCGCCAGGCACTGGTCGCGGCGATCGACGTCGATGCGGTGCTGCAGTCGGTCTATCGCGGCGAGCGGACGCGGGCCTGGGGCATCACCTCGCCGATCGACACGCAGTTCTACGACGCCGGCATCGAGCGCAGCTACGGCCACGACCCGAAGCAGGCGAACGCGCTGCTCGACGAGGCCGGCTGGACCGGCCGCGACGCCGAGGGGTTCCGCACCAGGGACGGCCAGCGCCTGAGCATCGAGGTGGTGCAGGCCCAGGCCACGGTGCGCGACCAGCGCGACGTGCTGCTGCAGGCGCTGCAGGCCCAGGCCCGGCAGCAGGCGGGCATCGACCTGACCATCGCCTATGTCGACGCCGGCACCTACACCGACCGGCGCGCCACCGGCAGGTTCGGCTCGATCGCCAACTCCAACACGCCGACCGACGCGATCGACATCGAGCTGCACTACCTGCCGATCGACCAGGGCGGATCGATCAACTACAGCCGCGCCGCGGCGCCGGAGCTGCTGACCTGGCTGCGGCAGGCCTCGGCCACCTTGGACCACAAGACCCGTTTCGACCTCTACGCGCGGCTGCAGCGCTTCGCCATCATCGAGCAGGCCTATGCCCTGCCGCTCTACGAGCCGGAGGACCAGATCGCCGCCGCCGCGCATGTCCATGGCGTCGGCTTCCGCCCGTTCAAGCAGCTGCCGGAGAGCGCCTACGACATCTGGGTCAGCCGGTAGCCGTCCGTCCGCAGCGGACAGGAGCAGGGCAGCATGACGATCGAGAACTCCACCACCATCCGGCCGGCGCCGCTGGCCACCGGGCGCCGGTCGCGCGGCGGGCGCGGCTCGCTGCCGGCGCAGATCCTGGGCCGCGTCGGCTCGGCCGTGCTGGTGCTGTGGGCCGCGGTGACGCTGAGCTTCGCCAGCCTGCAGATCGCGCCGGGCGACATCGTCAACCTCCTGATCGGCGAGCAGATCCGCACGCCGGAGGTCGAGGCCGCGGTCCGCGCCGAATGGGGCCTCGATGACCCGCTGATCGTGCAGTACCTGCGCTATCTCTGGCGCGTCCTGCACGGCGATTTCGGCCGCTCCTACATGCTGCAGACCGATGTCGGCCCGCTGATCCAGTCGCAGCTCTGGCCGACCCTGAAGCTGACCGCCGCGGCGCTGGTCGTGGCGGTCGTCTTCGCCGTGGCGACGGCGGTGCTGACCGCCGGCCGCCCCTGGGCGCGGCGCATCGCCGGCGGGGTCGAGCTGGTGCTGGTGTCGACGCCGTCCTTCTGGCTCGGCATCGTGCTGCTGTTCGTCTTCAGCTTCACCCTCAAGCTGTTCCCGGTGGCCGGGGACCGCAGCTTCGCCGCGCTGGTGCTGCCGGCGCTGTCGCTCGGGCTGTCGCTCGGCGCCGTGGTCGGCCAGGTCCTGCGCGAGGGGCTGGAGCGCGCGTTGGAGGAACCCTTCGCCCTGACCGTCCGCAGCTGGGGCGCCAGCGGCCTGACCTTGCGGCTGCGGCATGGGCTGCGCCACGCCGCGCTGCCGGCGGTGACCCTGACCGGCTGGCTGGTCGGCGGGCTGCTCAGCGGCGCCGTGATCACCGAGCTGGTGTTCGGGCGCCCCGGCCTCGGCAAGGTCACGGTCGACGCGGTGCTCGGCAAGGACCTGCCGGTGGTGCTGGCGGTCGCGATCTTCTCGGCGGCGATCTATGTGGTGCTCAGCACCCTGGTCGACCTCCTCTACCTGGTCCTCGATCCGCGCCTGCGGGTGCGCAGCCGGTGAGGGGGGCGACATGACCGCGGCATCCCTCGCGCTCCGCCCGCGCCGGCTCTTCGCCGGCCTCCGCCATCCCGGCCTGCTGGCCGCGGCGGCCTTCCTGCTGGTCGCCGCCGTGGCGACGGTCTCGCCCGGCCTGCTCACCGGCGTCGATCCGATCGCGGCCGATCCGCTGCAGGCGCAGCTTCCGCCTGGCGCCGGCCACTGGTTCGGCACCGACCAGCTCGGCCGCGACGTGTTCTCCCGCGTCGTCCACGGCGCCCGCTATTCGCTGCTGATCGGCGTCAGCGCCATGCTGATCGCGGTGGTCGTCGGATCGCTGCTCGGGCTCCTCGCCGGGCTGGCGCGTGGGCTGGTCGACGAGCTGATCACGCGCTTCCTCGACGTCGTCTCCGCCTTTCCGGACCTGCTGCTGGCGCTGGTGCTGATCTCCTTCACCGGCCCCGGCACCGTCAATCTGATCGTCGCCCTCGGCGTGGCGTCGGTGCCGCGCTTCGCCCGGGTGGTGCGGGCCCAGACCTTCGTCGTCGCCGAATCCGGCTATGTCGAGCAGGCCAAGACCTTCGGCCTCACCCGGGCGACCCTGGTCTGGCGCCATGTGCTGCCGCACGCCGTGGCCCAGGTGCCGATCCTGGCCACGATCGGCCTCGGCACCGCGATCATCAGCGCCGCCGGGCTCAGCTTCCTCGGCATGGGCCCGCAGCCGCCGGTGCCGGAATGGGGCGCGATGCTCTCCGAGGGGCGGAGCTACCTGCGCAACGCCTGGTGGGTCGCGGTCTGGCCCGGCATCGCCATCACCCTGACGGTGATCTCGGTCAGCGCGCTCGGGCGTCGCTGGCAGGCCGCCTTCGAGGGCAGGAGGGTATGGTGACCGCGTCCGACGCCCTGGTCAGGATCCGCAACCTGACGATCCGCTTCCCGGGCGCCGCGGGGAAGGCGGCCGTGGTCCGCGGGCTCGACCTGACGATCCATCGCGGCGAGACCGTCGCCCTGGTCGGCGAATCCGGCTCCGGCAAGTCGGTCACCGCCCGGTCCCTGGTCGGGCTGACCGGGCCCGGGGCCGAGGTCACTGCCGACGCCTTCGAGATCGACGGCGAGACTGTGCTGCGGTACCGGGAGCGGCACTGGCGCCGGCTGCGCGGCCGGCGGATCGGCTTCGTGCTGCAGGATGCGCTGGTCTCGCTCGACCCGCTGCGGCGGATCGGCCAGCAGCTCTCCGATGCCTTCGGTGCCCGGGGCGGCCTGCGGCGAAGGAGCGAGGTGCATCGGCGCGCCGCGGCGTTGCTGCAGTCGGTCGGAATCCCCGATCCGGAGCACCGGCTGCGGCAATATCCGCACCAGCTCTCGGGTGGGCTGCGGCAGCGCGCGCTGATCGCCACCGCGATCGCCGGGCAGCCGGATTTGGTGATCGCGGACGAGCCGACCACCGCGCTCGACGTCACCGTGCAGCGGCAGATCCTCGAGCTGCTCGAGCAGCGGCAGAGGGCCGGCCACACGCTGCTGCTGATCAGCCACGACCTGGCCGTGGTCTCCCGGCTGGCGGACCGCGTGCTGGTGATGCGTGACGGCGAGGTGGTCGAGCAGGGGCGCACCGCCGACCTGCTCACCGCGCCGGCCCATCCCTATACGCGCCAGCTGCTCGACGCGGTTCCCTCCGCCGCCTCGCGCGGCCATCGCCTGGCACCGGCGTCTGGGGAGGGAAGGGCGCATGGCCGGCCGCGCCTCCCGCTGCCGGCCAAGCGGATCGATCCCCAGCGCCGGGTGCTGGCGGCGGAAGGCTTGCAGAAGCGCTACGGCACCGGCGCCGCGGCGGCGCTGGTGGTCGACGACGTCTCCTTCGCGCTGGCGGCCGGCGAGACCCTGGGCATCGTCGGCGAGTCCGGATCGGGCAAGAGCACGGTGGCCCGGATCGTGCTGGGCCTGGTTGACGCCGATGCCGGCCGGGTGCTGATCGACGGCCAGCCCTGGAGCGAGCTGGACGAGCGGCACCGACGCGCCCGCCGCGCCCGTATCCAGCTGATCGCCCAGGACGCGCTCAGTTCCTTCGATCCGCGCTACAGCGTCGAGCGGATCGTCGGCGAGAGCCTGGATGCGGTGCAGGTGTTCGGCGCCGAGCGACGGCGGCGGGTGCGGGAGGTGCTGGATGCGGTCCGGCTCGGCCCCACCTTCCTCGACCGCCATCCGCGCGAGCTTTCGGGCGGGCAGCGCCAGCGCGTGGCGATCGCCCGGGCCTTCGCGCCGCGGCCGCAGCTGCTGGTGGCGGACGAGCCGGTCAGCGCGCTCGACGTCTCGATCCAGGCCCAGGTGCTGGACCTCCTGGCCGAGCTCCAGGCCGAGTCCGGCACCTCGCTGCTGTTCATCTCGCACGACCTCGGCGTCGTCCATCACCTCGCCGACCGCGTGGTGGTGATGAAGGGCGGCCGGGTGGTCGAGTCCGGCGACGTCGCCGCGGTCTTCGCCGCCCCGCGCCACAGCTACACCCAGGCGCTGCTCGACGCGGTGCCGACCCTGGCCCCCGCGGCCGCAGCCTGATCGCCCAGGACGCATGCATGAGCGACATCATCATCATCCACTCCTCCCCGCTGGCCCCGGAAGCACAGCCGCTGGTGGAAGGCCTGATCGGCGAATATGACGGCCGCTACGGCGACCTGAGCCGTCCGGGCGGCGCCCGCGCGGAATTGCTCCGTTATCCGCCCCAGGCCTTCGCGCCGCCGTTCGGGGACTTCCTGCTGCTGTTGCGCGGCGGCGAGGCGATCGCCGGCGGCGCCTTCATGAGCCATGACGACGAGACGGCGGAGGTGAAGCGCGTCTGGACCCGCGGCGACCTGCGGCGCCAGGGCCTGGCGCGCCGCATCGTCCTCGCTTTGGAGGAGAGCGCCGCCGCGCAAGGCTACACCCGCGCCTATCTGACCACCGGCTTCCGGCAGCCGGAGGCCACCGCGCTGTATCTCTCGCTCGGCTATCGGCCGCTGTTCGATCCCGCGGCCGATCCGGAGCTGTACCGTTCGCTGCCCTTCGAGAAGCATATCGGCGCCAGGGCCGGCCAGCCCGGCCGCTCGCCGGTCCCGGGGCCCGCCGCCTCCTTCGAGGACGCCACCGCCCGCGTGACCGCGATCAAGGCGCAGCAGGAAGCGAAGATCGCCACCCGGCTCGCGCAACGGGAGACGGCGGCGTGATCCTCCAGACATGGGACAGAGCATGACGGACAAGGCTGGACTCCGCCTCGGCTTCGGCCTCGACGTGGCGGCGCTGAAGGGCTCCCGCGGCACCGGATGGCAGGAGCTTTGGAGCGCGGTTGCGGAGCGCATCGACGGGACCGCGGATTTCGTGACGCTGGAGGACGGGTTCGCCCGGCCCGCAGGCGACGGGCCGGACGCCGTGCTGCTCGCCAACTGGCTGGGCGCCCGGACGCGCGACATCGGCATCCTCGCAGGTGCTCCGGTGAATGTCCTCGAACCCTTCCACGTCTCCACCGCCATCGCGACCCTCGACTATGTGACCGAGGGACGGGCGGGCCTGCTGGTCCAGCCGCTTCGCGGCGAACGTGCCGCCGAGGCCGGACGCGCCATCGGCCGCCTCGGCGGCTTCCCGGCGGGCGATCCGGCAGCGCTCGGCCGCGACGCGCTGGATGCGGTCGAGGTCATCCGCCGGCTGTGGGACAGCTGGGAAGACGACGCGGTGATCCGCGACCCGGAGAGCCAACGCTTCCTCGATGGCGCCAAACTGCACAGCATCGACTTCAAGGGCGCCGGGTTCAGCGTGCTCGGCCCCTCGATCACGCCGTGCCCGCCGCAGGGGCAGCCGGTCGTCGCAACGACCTTCGCGGCAGGAGACGATCCGGCGCTTGCCGCCGCGGCGGATCTCGTCTTCCTGCGTCCCGGCGCCGAGGAGCTTCGCGACAGGACCAGGGGTCGCGGCCCACTGCGCTTCGCCGACGTGTCCGTCGGGACCGGCGAAGCGGCGGGCCTGGCCGCGCGGGTCGCGGAATGGTCGGCGGCGGGCCTCGACGGCGTCCGCTTCCTGCCCCGCGACCTGCCGGAACTGGTCGAGACGCTGCTTCCCGCCCTCCGCCAGGCCGGGCTCGGCGCCCGGGGCGGCACCCTGCGCCAACGGCTCGGCCTGCCGCCGGCCATCAACCGCTACGCCACCGCCGCCTGACCGCACACCGGAAGCCGATCATGTCGAAGAAGCAGGTCATCCTCGGGGCGCAGTTCCCCGGCGTGAACAATTTCACCGTCTGGAGCGATCCGGCGGCGGGCAGCCAGATCGCCTTCTCCTCGTTCCGGCACTTCGCCGAGACGGTGGTGCGCGGCAGGTTCGACTTCATCTTCCTGGCCGAAGGGCTGCGGGTGCGCGAGCAGAAGGGCCGCTTCCACGAGCTCGACGTGGCCGGCCGCCCGAACACGCTGGCCATCCTGACCGCGCTCTCCGCCATCACCCGTCATGTCGGGCTGATCGGCACGCTGACGACCACCTTCAACGAGCCCTACCCGCTGGCGCGCCAGCTCGCCACGCTCGACATCCTCTCGGGCGGACGGTCGGGCTGGAACATGGTGACGTCGCCCGGGGCGTTCACCGGCGCCAATTTCCGGCGGGGCGACCATCTGCCTTTCGCCGAGCGCTACGAGCGGGCGCGGGAGTTCCTCGAGGCCGCGCGCAGGATCTGGGCCGAGGGAGACTTCGCCGTCAGGTCGAAGCATGTCGACATCGCCGGGCGCACCGCCCTGTCGCCGCTGCCTCAAGGTGCGCCGGTGATCGCGCAGGCCGGCGATTCCGACACGGGGCGGGAGCTCGCCGCCGCCCAGGCCGACCTGATCTACTCCCGTCACGGCACCCTCGAAGACGGCCAGGCCTTCTACCGGGACGTCAAAGGCCGGCTGGCGCAATATGGCCGCCATCCGGACGAGCTGAAGATCCTGCCGGGCGCCGCCTTCGTCCTCGGCGACAGCGAACAGCATGCGCAGGAGCGGCTGGCCGCCATCCGGCTGCAGCAGGTCAGCCCGAGGAACGCCATCGTGTTCCTGGAGCAGGTCTGGAACCGCGATCTGTCCGCCTACGACCCGGATGGCCCGCTGCCGGAGGTCGATCCCGACGTGTCCCAGCAGGCCATCTCTCAGGGCCGCGCCGCCCGCTACGACCACCGGCTGGAGACCGCCCGCGCCTGGCGCGAGATCGCCGAGCGCGACAGGCTCAGCATCCGCCAGCTGATCATCCGGGTGACGGCGCGCCAGCATTTCGTCGGCACGCCCGAGACCGTGGCCCGCGAGATCAACCGATACGTCCAGTCGGACGCCGCCGACGGCTTCGTCTTCGCGCCGCATCTGACACCCACCGGCTTCGACGAATTCGTCGAGAAGGTGGTGCCCTATCTGCAGGAGTGGGGGGTGTTCCGCCAGGACTACGAACACCCGACCTTACGCGGGAATCTCGGCTTGCGAACCGGCGGACACGGCGAGCGCCGCCGGCTCGCGCAGGAAAAGCAGCCGGCTCCAAGCGAGTAGAGGCCCTCATGAGCGGCACTTCCGAATTCCTCTGGTACATCCCGAACGACGTCAAGGCCGGGCACCGCGGCGACACCGCCGTCGACAACCACAACAGCCTGGACACGCTGACCGGCCACGCCCAGGCGCTGGAGGCGCATGGCTGGAAGGGCGCGCTGATCGGCACCGGCTGGGGCCGGCCCGACACCTTCACCGTCGCCACCGCCCTCGCCGCGAGGACGACGACCTTCGAGCCGCTGATCGCGATCCGGCCGGGATACTGGCAGCCGGCCCCCTTCGCATCCGCCGCGGCGACGCTGGATCACCTGAGCGGTGGCCGGGTGCGGGTGAACATCGTGTCGGGCAAGGATGACCTCGCCGCCTACGGCGACAGCGAGGGCGACCAGGCGCAGCGCTATTCCCGGACCCGGGAATTCATGCGGCTGGTGCGCAGGCTGTGGACCGAAGAGAGCGTCACCCATGAGGGCGAGCATTTCCGGGTGACCGAATCCACCGTGGCGCCGCGCATCCAGCTCCGTGGCGACCGGCGGCACCCCAGGCTCTATTTCGGCGGCGCCTCGGACGCGGCGGAGCGGGTGTCCGCCACCGAGGCCGATGTCCAGCTGTTCTGGGGTGAGCCGCTCGACGGCGTCCGCGAGCGGATCGAGCGCCTCAAGGCGCTGAGCCGGCAGCTCGACCGCTACCTCCCGCCGCTGGAGTTCGGGCTGCGGATCACCACGCTGGTCCGCGACACCACGGAGCAGGCCTGGGCCGATGCCCGGGCGAAGGTCGCGGAGATGGCCAGGATCAAGGGCGCCGGCTGGCACGACCATCGGCAGTCGGTCGCAGTGGGCCAGCAGCGGCTGTTCGACGCCCATGCGCGCGGCGAGGTGCTGGACGACAACCTCTACACCGCGCCGGGCCGGTTCGGCGGCGGCGGCGCCGGCACCACCTGGCTGGTCGGCTCGGCGGCGGACGTCGCCCGGTCGCTGCGCAGATACCGGGATCTGGGCATCACGCATTTCGTGCTCTCGGACACGCCGTACCTGTTCGAGATCAGGCGGCAGGGCGACCAGCTGCTGCCGCTGCTGCGGAATTAGACAGCCACATCAGGAGTTCACCCATGCCTGGCGATCGTTCTCGCCGCCTCAAGACCCTGGTCGGGGCCGGCAATGTCGTCTTCGCCTCCGGCGACCTCAGCCCGGTGACCGGCGCGCGCCGGGCCGCGGAGCTCGCGCGCAAGGCGGAGGCGGAAAAGATCACCGGCCTGTTCACGGCCGATCTGCTGCAGGCGGACCCCGTCGGCCTGTCCGGCACGACCGGAACCCAGGAGCCGATCGTCGCCCTGGCGGCCTTGAGCCAGGTCACGGCACGGATCGGCCTGGTCGCGACCGTCTCGACCACCTATCACCACCCCTACAACCTGGCACGCCTGATCGGCACGCTCGATCATGTCAGCGGCGGGCGTGCCGCCTGGAACGCGGTGACATCCTCGGTCGGCGAGGAGAATTTCGGCGGCGCGCTGCCCAATCCGGCGACGCGGTATGCGCGGGCCGGCGAGTTCATCGAGATCGTCAACGCGCTGTTCGACGCCAACCACCCGGATGCCGTGCGCCGGAAGGGCGGGGCGATCAGCGTGGATCCGGGCAAGCTGGGCCGCATCGACTATCACGGCGAGCACTTCCAGGTTCAGGGCCCGCTCAACGTCCCGCCTCCACCGCAAGGCCGGCCGGTACAGTTCCAGGCCGGCCAGTCCGCCGAGGGCATCACGTTGGGGGCGCGCCATGCCGAGGTGGTCTATACATCGCAGCCCACCCTCGAGGAGGCTGTCGCCTTCGTGGCGGAGCTCCGTCGGCAGGCGAGGGGATTCGGGCGGGCCGCCGATCTGCCGCTGGTGATGAACTCCTTTCATTCCGTCATCGGCGAGTCCGAAACCGACGTCGCCCGCCGGCTTCGTGAGAAGCACGAGAAGATCGACTATCAGCAGGGCCGCCTCAAGCTGGCCGACATGCTCGGCGGCACCATCGACCTGTCGGACCTGCCCCTGGACCAGCCGCTTCCGGACAGCCTGCTGCCCGAGGTCGACAGCATCAATCGCCGGCGCGGGCGCGTGGAGGTTTTCCGGCGCTATGCGCAGCGGGGTCTGACCCTCCGTGAGCTCATCATCCAGGCGCAGGAGACGGGCCATTGGTCGGTTGCCGGCACGCCGGAACAGCTCGCCGACGCGATCGAGGAACGCTTCCGGGCCGGTGTGCTCGATGTCATCTCGCTGCACGGCCTTGGTAATCCGGATCAGGAGGATCTGCTGCTGAACGGCCTGCTTCCGGAGCTGCGGAAGCGCTTGTTGCTGGATACCGATTATCCCGGCGGCGATTTCCGCTCCAACCTCGACCTGCCAAGGCCGTCTGTCCGGGCGGCAACACAGCCTGTCAGACTGGCCCACCGGGGTTGAATGCCCGATGGGCCTGCCATGACGGAAGGCTACTCCATTTCGGCCGCCAGGTCCGCTCGCGCCGCCCATTCGTGCCAGGAGCCGACGAAGACCGCGACATCCCGATACCCCGCCTGCCGCAGCGCGTAGAGCGCCGTCGCGGCGCGGGCACCGCGGTGGCAATAAGTGATCACCTTTCGGTCCGGTGACAGCCCGGCCGCCGCGGCAAGGGCGGCGATCTCGGCTGCCGGCCGGTAGTGGCCGCCGTCCAGCAGATCCTCCCAGAACAGGAAGGCGGAGTGCGGGATGCGCCCGGGGCGGGCGCAGCAGGGATGGACGAAGCTGCCCTCATGCTCGCTGCGGCGGCGGACGTCGAGCAGCGTGGTCCGCTCCGGATCGAGCCCGGCGACCTCGTCGATGGTGGCGACCAGGTCCAGCCGCGGCGCCGGCGGTTGCGGCAGGGCCGCGCCGGCTGCCACTGCCAAGGCCGGGCCGGTCCCGGGCTGCGTTGGGCCGCCGGCGGCGATCCAGGCGTCGATGCCGCCGTCGAGGATCAGCCCGCCGGGCAGGCCGAGGAACTCCTGGAACCACAGCCCGCGCGGCGAGATCATGCCGGTGGCTTGCTCGAAATGGACGACCGGGACGCTTCCGTCGATCCCTGCCGCCGCGAAGGCGCCGGCCGCGGCGCCCGCCATGGCGGCGATGCCGGGCCTGTCGCTCTGCGGGATGAAGTAGTCGTAGACGTTCAGCCCGATCGCGCCGGGGATGGTGGCCCGCCGCCACTCCGCCTCGGGCCGCACATCGGCCAGGATCAGGCGTTCGCCGGCGGTGAGCCGGTCGCGCAGCTCGGCGGCGCCGATGGTCACGGCCATGGCCAGTCTCCTCTCTCGTCTCCCGACATCGGCAGCAGCCAGCCGATGCCCTCCGCCTCGGCCCGCGCCAGGACCCGGGCGGCCAGGGCGATGTCGAACACGTTCAGGCCGAAGCTCGACGTGTAGACGGCGGCGCCCGGCGCCGGTCGCCAGCCGTCCAGCACCGCCGCCGCGAGGTCGGCCGCCACCCGCTCCGCCGGGAACCGCCCGGCGCGGTGCATCTGGAACAGGCTCTTGGCGCTGGTCCGCGCGAAGTCGCCCCACAGGTCGACGACGACCGCGTCGGCATCGTCGATCGCGTCGAACTCGACCTCGTGATAGCCGATCTGCAGTAGGATCCGCCCCGGCCGGACCGCGCCACGGCCGAGGATCGGCTGCGGCGCCCCGGTGCAGGCGAGGATGGCGTCGACATCGCCCGAGGTGATCTCGGAGAGGTCGTCGGCGAGGCGGATCGGCCAGGGCGCGGCCGGGCGGATCGCCGCGACCAAGGCCTTCCGCCGGTCCGGGCTCCGGTTCCAGATGGCGACTTCCTCCACCGTCGGGAACAGCGCCGCCAGCATGGCGAGATGCGCCCGGGCCTGCACCCCGGCGCCGAGCACGGCGACGCGCCGGGGCCGCTGCGGCGCGACGGTGCACAGGGCCAGGGCCGAGACCGCCGCCGTCCGGGTCGCGGTCAGGAGAGCACTCTCCACCAGGCCGCGCGGCCGGCCGGTGGCGAGGTCGTTGACCAGGGTCAGCGACAGGATCTGCGGTGCCCCGTCCAAAGCTGGCGGCCGGTGCGCCGTCCACTTCACCCCGGCGGCGCCGAACCGGCCGGCGACCCGGGCTGCCAGGGCGTAGGCCTTGGCCTGCTGCGACCCCGCCAGCGCGACCGCGGTCTCGGCCGGCATCGCCGCCTCGCCGGCCCGCATCAGGCGCAACACCTCGGTCACGTCCTCGACCGCGCGGGCGATGTCGCCGCCGCCGAGCGCGATCACGTCCCGGCGCGAGAGGTGGCGGAGCTCGACCTCGGCCATGACCGCCTCACGCCTCGATCAACGTCTTGGCGAAGGGGTACAGCGCCGGCGACCCGCCGCAATGGACGAAGACGACCCGCGATCCCGGCCGGATCTCGCCCCGGCGGCACAGGGCCGTCAGACCGTCCACCGCCTTGCCGGTGTAGACCGGGTCCAGCAGCACGCCTTCGGTCCGCGCCATGCGGTGGATCGCGGCGACGCCGCCTTCCGACGGCATGCCGTAGCCGGGGCCGACGAAGCCGTCCTCGATCGAGATGTCGGCCGGCGACCAGGCCTGGTCCCAGCCCAGAAGCCGGGCGCAGTCGGCCGCCATGCCCGAGATCCGCTGCTGGAACCAGGCGGCGTCGCGGCTGACGCTGATGCCGATCACGCGGGTGCCGGGCCAGTACCGGCGGGCGCCGACATGCAGCCCGGCCAGCGTGCCGCCCGACCCGGCGGGGACAACGACGACATCGGGCGCGGCCTGGCCGGCGGCGCGGAGCTGTGCGTCCATCTCCGCCACCGCCCGGACATAGCCGAGCGCACCGGTCGCGTTGGCACCACCCAGCGGGATGATCTGCGCCTTCTGCCCGCGCTCGCGGGCGGCGGCGGCATGGGCCTCCATCCGCGGGTCGACCTGGGTGAAGTAAGCGGTGGGCTCGAGGAACTCGAGCTCGGCCCCGAACAGCCGGTCGAGCAGCAGGTTGCCCTGGAATTCGGCCGGCGGGTTGCCGCGCAGCACCAGCACCGCCTTCATGCCGAACTTGCAGGCGGCGGCGGCCACCATGCGGGCATGGTTCGACTGGTGGCCGCCGGTGGTGATGATCACCTCGACCTTGTCGGCCAGCGCCTCGGCCATCAGGAATTCCAGCTTGCGGACCTTGTTGCCGCCGCCACCGAAGCCGGAATAGTCGTCGCGCTTGATCGACAGCTCGATCCCCAGCTCGGCCCCCAGCCGGGGCAGCGCCTCGATCGGAGTCGGGAAGAAGCCGAGCGGGACCCGTGGGAAGTCGTCCGGTGTCATGTCTCTCGTCCTGGAGTGTCGGGAAGGGAAGGGGCGCCGAGGCGGAGCAGCCAGCCCTCAATCGAGCGCAGGAAGCGCGACAGGCCGTCCAGCGTCACGAACTCGTCGATGCTGTGGGCGTTGCCGCCATGGCCCAGCCCGCCGATCAGGAAGGCCGGGGCGATACGGGCGAAGGCATAGCCGGGCGCACTGCCGATCGCCCAGGGCCAGATCTGCGGCTCGGCGCCGAGGTTGCGATAGGTGCCGGCCAGCTCCGCCACGCCGATCGCGGCTTCCGGAAAGCGGCAGCCGGGATAGGCATCGGCCAGGTCGATCGCGACACCGTCCGACAGCCCGGTCCGGCGCAGGCGGCCGCGGATGTCGTCCAAGGCGGCATCGGGGGCGAGGCCCGGCGGCAGCCGCAACTCGAATCCCGCGGCGGCCGCGTGCGGCGTCACCGCCTTGCCGTCCGGCGGGTCGGTGCGCAGTGTGGACAGGTTCAGCGAGGCGGTCGCCAGCACGGCCGCCAGCCTCTCCTCCGCCGTGCCGTCGATGGCATAGCGCCGGCTGAGGCGGAAGCGCAGCTCGGCCTCCGGGTCGAACCGTTCCGCCAGACGCGCGGTGATCGCCTGCGCCTCAGTGTCGAGCGCGACCTCGCCGATCGTGCCGGTGTCGCCGCCGGCGATGGCCGCCAAGGCCGAGACCAGCCGCCAGGCCGGGTTGGCGATCCAGGGGGCGTTGCTGCTGTGGATCGCCGCTGCCGGCCCACCCCAGGCGCCGCCCTCGACCCGGATCTCGCCGGTGGCGATGCCTTTGAAGCCGAGATAGATCCGCGGCGGTCCGCCGCCATACTCGCAGAGCGACGGGAACAGCACCGCATCGGCCGGGCCGGCCGGGCAGGGATCGGTGGCCAGATAGCGCCGCAGCGCGCCGCTGCCGCTCTCCTCCTGCCCCTCGACCAGGATCTCGAGATTGACGCCGAGCCGGCCCGCCTGCAGCAGGCGCCGGGCGGCGACCAGCATTCCGGCCAGCGGGCCCTTGTTGTTCTCGGTGCCACGGCCGAGGAAGGCGGGGCCGAGCCCCGGCAGCTCCGCCTCGCCGCCGGTGAAGGGATCGACGCTCCAGCCCGCCGGGTCGGCCGGCATGACGTCGTACATGTTGTAGAGCACGACCGTGCGCGGCGCGCCGAGGTCGAGCCGGGCGTGGACGATCGGCGGATCGGCTGCGGCGGCGCCGGGAACGAGGGTGGCGCCGAGCTCGTGGACCAGCCAGTCCGACAGCGCCGCGGCCATCCGCGGCAGCCCGTCCCGGTCGCCGGCGACCGACCGGATCGGCGTCCAGGCGCGCAGCAGGTCGAGGGTCTCAGCCACCGCGGTCATAGCCGGATCCTCGGGTTCAACGCGGCATAGGCGAGGTCGACCAGGATGTTCATGGCGACGAAGGTGACGGCGGCGAACAGCACCACCGCCTGGACCAGCGGGAAGTCGCGGTTCTGGATCGCCTGCACCGCCAGCCGGCCGATGCCGGGCCAGGCGAAGATGATCTCGGTGACCAGCGCGCCGCCCAGCAGCGCCGCGAAATACATGCCCTGCACCGTCAGCACCGGGATCATGGCGTTGCGCAGCGCGTGCCGGGTGACCACGCCCCAGGCCGACAGCCCCTTGGCGCGGGCGGTGCGGATGTAGTCCTGGTCCAGCGTCTCGATCAGGCTGGCGCGCACCAGCCGGGTGACCGCGCTCATGTAATAGGCGCCGAGCGAGACCGCCGGCAGCACCAGGTGGCGCAGCTCGCCATAGCCGCTGGTCGGCAGCCAGCGCAGCCGCAGCGAGAACAGGATGATCAGCAGCAGGCCGAGCCAGAACACCGGCACCGCCTGGCCGGCTAGCGCCACCAGCCGGACCAGCAGGTCGACCCAGCTGTCGCGGCGGATGGCGCCGACGATGCCCAGCAGGAAGCCGGCCAGGGTGCTCCAGGCCAGGGCCGCGACCGCCAGCAGCGCCGTGGCCGGCAGCCGCTCCAGCACCAGCCCGAGCACCGGCTGCTGGAACCGCAGCGAGGTGCCGAGGTCGCCCTGCAGCACGGCGCCGAGATAGCGCAGATACTGCAGCAGGAGCGGGGCGTCGAAGCCCATGGCGGTGCGGAACCGCTCGATCTCCTCCCGGGTCGCGTCGGGCGGCAGCATCAGCGCCGCCGGATCGCCGGTCAGGTGCAGGGCGAAGAACACGATCGCCGAGACGCCGAGCAGGACGACGACGGATTGCAGGGCGCGGTCGAGCAGATAGCGGGTCATCGGCGCCTCAGTCGATCCGCACGTTGGTGCGGCGGATCAGCCAGTCGCCGACCAGGTTGCAGCCGACCACCAGCGCGGCGATCACCAGCCCGGGATACAGCACGATCCAGTCCGCCATCAGGATGTACGAGCGGCCCTCGCCGATCAGGTTGCCCAGCGTCGCGGTCGGCGGCTGTACGCCGAGGCCGAGGAAGCCGACCGACGCCTCCAGCACCACCAGCCGCGGCAGGTCGAGCGTCATCAGCACGATCTGCGGCGTCAGGATGTTGGGCAGGACGTGGCGGAACAGGATGCCTGAGGTCGGCACGCCCAGCGCCCGCGCCGCGCGGACGAAGTCGAGCGCCTTGACCTCCAGCGTCTTGGCGCGCGCCATGCGGGCGAAGATCGCCCAGCCGGTGATGCCGAGGATCAGCACCAGGTTCAGGATGCTGGGGCCGACCACCGCGACCACCAGCAGGATCAAGAGGATGAAGGGGATCGACAGCTGGATGTCGACCAGGCGCATGACGATCCGGTCGGTCCAGCCGCCGAAGAAGCCGGAGACCAGCCCCAGCAGCGTGCCCAGGATCACCGCGATGGTCCCGGCCAGCAGCACGATGACCAGCGACAGCCGGGTGCCGGCGATGATGCGGGCCAGCAGGTCGCGGCCGAGCTGGTCGGTGCCCAGCGGGTGCAGCGCCCCGGCCACCACCGTCATCGGCGGCTTGAAGGTCGCGGTGATGTCGGCGGTGATCGGATCCGGCGGCCACAGCAGCGGGCCGAAGGCCGCCAGAGCGAGCACGGCGAGCAGCAGCGGGGCGCCGACCAGGACGTCGCCCGTGAAGCTCCGGCGCCGCCGCCGTGCTGGCGTCGCACGGATCAATGGAGGCGGATGTCGTAGACCGGGATGCGCGCATCCGGCCGTCCAACGAAGTCGACCGACTTGCTCTTGGCGTAGAGCGAATCCTCCTGGTAGAGCGGGATCACCGGCACCTGCTCGGCGGTCACGGTCTGGATCTTGTGCAGGACCTCCGCCCGTGCCGCCGGGTCGATGGTGCGGCGGCTCTGGTCGAGCAGGGCGTCGAGATCCGGCAGCGACACGGTCGAATAGGGCTCGCCCGAGCGCAGTATCGCATAGGTCGCGGCATCGGCGTCCAGCGTCTGGGTCGACCCCCAGCCTAGCATGTAGACCGGCGCCTGCTGGCCGGCCGGCACCTTCTGCGAATAGACCGACCATTCGGGGATATCGAGCGCGGCCTTGACCCCGACCGCGGCGAATTGCTGGACGATCGCCTGGGCGACCTCGGCGCTGTTGATGTAGCGCCGCGGCGCCTGCATCTGGATCTCGAAGCCGTCCGGGTAGCCGGCCTCGGCCAGTAGGGCCTTCGCCTTGGCCGGGTCGGCGGCCGGCGCATCGACCGGCAGGTAGCCGAAATCATGCGTCCCGACCGGGGTGCCGCTCGGGGTCGCCAGGCCGTGCAGCAAGTTGTCGACGATCGCCTTGCGGTCGATGGCCAGCGATAGGGCCTGGCGGACGCGGACGTCGTCGAGCGGCTTGGCCGCGGATTTGAGGCCGAGATAGATGGTCAGCCCGCCGTTCTTGACCTGGATCAGGTCGGCGTCGCCGCTCTGGCCCACCGTGTCGACCATCTCGGCCGGCACGCCTTCGATCAGTTGGGCCTCGCCGGTCAGCAGGGCGGCGACGCGGGCGGTCGCTTCCGGGATCGGCCGCCACACCACCCGGTCGATCGCCGGCTTGCCGCGCCAATAATCCGGATTGGCCTCGAGCACGACCCGGTCGTCGGGCACGAACTCGGTCAGCCTGTAGGGGCCGGTGCCGACCGGCTTGCGGGCGAAGGCCTCGGGCCCGACCTCCTGCAGGTATTTCGGCGGCACGATATAGGCGGGGTAGCGGCTCATCCGCGTCGGCAGCAGCGGGTCCGGTGCCGTGGTCCGGATCCGCACCGTGTGCTCGTCGACCACGTCCACGCCGGCGATGGTGCGGATGTAGGAAATGGTGGGCGCCTTGGCCGCGGGGTCGAGGATGCGGTCGAGGGTGAACTTCACCGCCGCGGCGTCGAAGGGCTCGCCATTGGTGAAGCGCACGCCGGGCCGCAGCTTGAACTCCCAGGTCGTGTCGTCGACCGCCGACCAGGATTCGGCCAGCCCCGGCACCAGCTTCATGTCCGGGTCGCGCAGCACCAGCGTGTCGAAGATGTTGTCGACGATCGTCGCCGCCTCGCGCAGGAAGCCCGGATCCATCGCCGCCGGCGAGACCGGCCGGGCGATCACCAACTCGTTGCCGAAGGCGGCGCCCGTGCCGACCGCCCAGGCGAGAAGGGCCGCAGCGGCCAGTTGCCTCGAAGTCCTCATCCTGTTCCTCCGAACGGGCCTGTTGGCCACGAGCAAGAAAGACAAATTTCTTATGGGATTATTTTCGGCGATGCATCCTCGCCTGTGAAAATACGATATATCATGTATCCGAGGCCGACAACGGCTATATTGCCGGTCGAGTTGACGAGGGTGCGCGGGGTGTCGGCGATGGAGAAACGGTGGTGAGCTTCGTGCTGAGCGAGGCGCCGCGCGCCAGCCTGACGGCCTTCGTCGAAAGCCAGCTGCGCGAGGCGCTGATGTCCGGTGCGCTCAGGCCCGGCCAGCGGCTGAACACCCGCGAGCTGGCGCGCCAGCTCGGGACCAGCCTGACCCCGGTGCGTGAGGCGCTGCTGAAGCTGGTGGCGGCCGGCGCCCTCGACGCGGCGCCGGCGCAGGCATTCCAGGTGCCGGTGGTGACCCGCGAGCGCTATCGCGAGATCGCCACCATCCGGAAGTCACTGGAAGGGCTGGCGGTCGAGGCGGCGTGCGGCCGGATCGACGCGGACGGTTTCGCGACGCTGGACCGATTGAACGAGGCCTTCCGCGCGGCCAAGGCGGATGGCCGGGCCGGCGACGCGCTCAAGGCCAACCGGGCATTCCGCTTCTCCCTCTACGGCCTCGCCGGGATGCCGGCGCTGCTCGGCCTGATCGAGCAGCTGTGGATGCAGATCGGACCGTGCTTCAACTACCTCTATCCGCAGCCGCGGCTCGAGGCCGGCGGCCGGCACAATCACGACGTCCTGCTCGAGGCGCTGCGGGCGGGGGACGCCCCACGCGCCCGGGCAGCGCTGGAGCAGGCGATCGACGACGGCACCTCGCTGGTGATGGAGCATTTCGGCTTCGACGAGCCGGCGGCAGCCGAGCGGCAGGACCTGCCGTTGCTGGTCGTGCCCTGACATTGACGGCCGCTCAATCGGCGTCGGCGACATAGCAGGGATATTCCGCCTTCTGCCGTCGTGCGGCCGCGACATCCAGGGCGATGATCTTCACGGGCTCCACGGCCGATGTTTCAGCGAGAGGGCTGCCGTCCGGAGCGAAGGCGAAGCCGCGGCCGCCGAAGGCCGGGCCGCCCGCCCCGTCGCCGACACGGTTCGAGCTGACGACATAGCTGCCCGACACGATCGCCGCCATGGCGCCGGCGGTGAACCAGCTGGCGTTCGCCAGCCCCGTGGCCCGCGGCACCACGATCAGATCTGCCCCGGCGCGGCGATAGCGGCGGGCGCGTTCGTTGAACATCAGCTCGGTGCAGAGCAGGACGCCGACCCTGAGGCCGGCCACCTCATGGATGGCGAAGCCGCCGGCGTCACCGCGGAACCAGGTCGCCTCGTACCAGCCCGCCTCCTCGGGGAAATACTGCTTGCGGTGCAGCGGCGTGACCCGGCCGCCGGCGAGGGCGAAAGCCTCGTTCGCCAGCCGGTCGCCCGCCCAGACGGGCCGGGACGAGATCACGGCCGGCACCCCGATCGCGGCGAGGGCATCGATCCCGAGCTCATGCAAAGACACGCTGCAATGCGCCGCATCGGCGTCGAAGCTGTCCGCATCCGGAAGCCACCGACCGAACGGCATCTCGTTTGTGACCAGGATGTCCGGCCGCAACGCCTCGATTTGCCGGCGCAGGACGTCCCACCGGGCGCCGGCCGGTTCGAGCCCCTCGGGCCATTCGACGAACGCGCAGGTCGTCGCGCAGGTCGTCACGACCATCCGCCCCGGCGGGCATGGTCCAGCCCTTCGTCAAGCGCCCTGGCGAAGCCGTCGAACAGGAGGTCGATCTCGTCCTCGGTGATGATGAGCGGCGGGCAGAAGGCGATGGCGTCGCCGAGATTGCGCAGGATGATTCCGTGCTCCAGCGCCCGGTCGGCGACGAAGCGGCCGAGCCCGGACTTGGCCTCGAAGGGTTGCCGCCGGCCGGCTTCGCGGCTCAACTCGACCGCGCCGAGCAGGCCGACGCCGCGGGCCTCGCCGACGATCGGATGGCCGCTGAAGCCGCGCAGGCGTTCCTGGAACCGGCGCGAGACCTGCCGGACATGGCCGACGATGTCGCGCTCCTCATAGATCTTCAGGGTCTCCAGCGCGACGGCGGCGGCCACCGGATGGGCGGCATAGGTGACACCGTGGGCGAAGGCGCCGTTCCTGGCGCTGCCGGCGACCAGGCTCTCATAGATCGCGTCGGTCAGGAGCACGGCCGAGATCGGCAGGTAGGAGGAGGACAGCGCCTTGGCCGCGGTCAGGATGTCCGGCTTCAGGTCGTAGGTGAAGGAGCCGAAGATCTCGCCGGTGCGGCCGAAGCCGGTGATCACCTCGTCGACCACGAACAGGATGTCGTATTTGCGCAGCAGCGCCTGGATCCGCGCGAAATAGCCGGGCGGGGGCACGATCACGCCGCCGCCGCCATTGACCGGCTCGGCGAAGAAGGCGGCGATCGTCTCCGGCCCCTCGCGCTGGATCAGCGCCTCCAGATTGCCGGCGATGCGGTCGAGGAACTCGTCCTCGGTCTCGCCGTCGTGGCCATAGTGGTAGCGGCTGGGCGCGTCGGTGTGCAGGACCCCGGGCAGCGGCAGGTCGAAATCCGCATGCACCGGGGTGAGCCCAGTCAGGCTGCCGGACAGGACGGTGACGCCGTGATAGCCGTGGTAACGGGCGATCAGCTTCTTCTTCGCCGGCCGGCCGATCTGGTTGTTGTGGTACCAGACGATCTTGCCGGCCTGGTCGTTCGCCTCCGAGCCGGAATTGGCGAACAGGACGTGATTCAGCCCCGCCGGCGCGATCTTGACCAGGGCCTCGGCCAGGTCGATGCCCGGCTGGTGCGACCGGTTGTTGAAGATCGGGGCATAGGGCAGCCGCTCGAACTGGCGGGCGGCCGCCTCGGCCAGCCGCTTCTCGGAATAGCCGAGCGAGACCGACCACAGCCCGGCCATGCCTTCCAGATAGCGCCGCCCGTGCTCGTCCTGGACGAACACGCCCTCGCCGCGCTCGATGATCAGCGGCCCGACCTGCCGGTGCTCCGCCAGGTTGGTGTAAGGATGGACGACATGGGCGATGTCGCGCGCCGCGTCGGCGGTCAGGTTCCGTCGGGTCGTCGACAGCTCGGAAGGCATGGTCGGTTCTCGCGGTCGAAGGATTACTTTGAAGCCTGCCAGTAGACCGGCGTGTCCCAGCTCGGCCCCAGGACGAAGCCCTTCACGTCGCGGCGGAGCGCGATCTGCTCGATCTGCTGGAACAGCACCACATAGGGCGAGTCCGCCTGCACCTTGCGCTGCAGCTCGAGATAGCGGGCGGCGCGCCGGGCGGCGTCGTTCTCCAGCAGCGCCGCGTCGGTCTCCTGGGTCAGCTCCGGGATCAGCCAGTGATTGCGCCAGGCCGCGTTCTTCGCCGCCGCAGTGTCGGAATCGTCGGTGTTGCGGGTGAAGAAGTCGGCGGTGGAGTGGATGTCGAGATAATCCGGCGACCACGGCACCAGCACCGCCTCGTGCTGCCGGGCCCGGTACTTGGTGAACAGCTGCTTCTTCTCGCTCGGGACCAGGGTCAGGGTGATCCCGGCCTGGGCGAAGGTCGATTGCAGCGACTGCGCGATCTCGGTGTCGGGCGAGGAGCTGGCGGTGTGGAGGCTGAGGGCGAAGCCGCTGGCATAGCCCGCCTCCGCCAGCAGCGCCTTGGCCTTAGCGATGTCGAGGTGGAACGGCGTGTCGTCGAGCGAGCCGCCCGAGCCGCGGCCCCAGAAGGCCTGGTGGACGATGAACTGCCCCTTCAGCAGGTTGGCGGCGATGCCCTGGTAGTCGATCGCCCAGCGGATCGCCTGCCGCACCTTCGGGTTGGCCAGCGCCGTGACGCTCTGGTTCAGGCCGAGATACTGGATGTTGGTCTTCGGGCTCGAGGCCAGCGCCAGCGCGGCATCGGCCTGAGCGGTCTTGACTTGGTCCGGGGTCAGGTCGCGGGCGATGTCGGTGTCGCCCTTCTGCAGCAGCAGAAGCTGCGACGCCGGCTCCGGCACATGGCGCAGCACCACTCGCTTCAGCGGCGCCGCGCCGCGGTGGAACTGCGGGTTGGCCTCCAGCGTCACGGATTCGTTCGGCTTCCAGCCGACCAGGCGATAGGCGCCGGAGCCGGCGGAGTGGTTCTGCAGCCAGGCGGAGCCGAGATCGCCGCCGGCCTGATGGGCCAGCACCTCCTCGCGATCGACCACCGAGGCGACCGCCGCCGACAGCGCCGTGAGCACGAAGCTGGGCGCATAGGATTTGTCGATGGCGATGCTCAGGGTCTGCGGATCCTTGGCCGTGACCCGCTCGGCGACATTGTCCTTGGTCCAGCCGAACTGGGTCAGGATGAAGGCCGGAGTCTTGCCGAGCTGGACCACGCGCTGCAGCGAGAAGGCGGCGTCGCCTGCCGTCACCGGCCGGCCGGAATGGAAGATCAGTCCGGGCCGGATCCGGAAGGTGAAGGCCCGGCCGTCATCGGCGATGGTCCAGCTCTCGACCACGTCGCCGACCAACTTTGTGAAGTCGCCAGGCTCGTAGGTGAACAACCGGTCATAGATGTTGTTGACCAGCTCGCCGCCCGAATACTCGTACACCTCGGCCGGATCCAGGCTGATGATGTCGTCGATGTTCTTGGCGATGACCAGCGTGTCCTTGGGTGTCGCCGCCGGCGCCGGGGTGGGGAGTGCCAGCGCCGCCAGCACGGCGATCACGGCGGGCAGGCGGACTTTCCAGGCGTTGAAATGCGTCGTCATGGAAGCCTTCCTTTGGGCAATGAGGTCTATGAGGCCATCCGGCGGGCGCTTTTCGCCGGCGTCTCGCCGCGCGCGATCCGTTCCAACTGCTCGACGGCCAGGTGGCAGCGGATGCCGTGCCCCGGCCCGGCATCCCGCAGCGGCGGCTCGACCTGCTCGCAGACCGGGCCGAGCTTGTGCGGGCAGCGGCTGTGGAAGGGACAACCCGGCGATCCCGCGGCCGGCGCCGGACCGGCGGGGATCGACGCCGCCGCACCGTGGGCGGCGGCCGACAGCAGCGCCTCGGAGTAGGGGTGGTGCGGCCCGGACCAGACCCGGTCGGCCGGTCCGATCTCGACCAATCGGCCGCGATACAGCACGCCGATCCGGTCGGCCAGGAAGCGGACCACGCCCAGGTCGTGCGAGATGAAGACGTAGCTGACGCCGCGCCGGGCCTGGAGGTCGGCCAGCAGGTTCAGGATCGAGGCCTGGACCGAGACGTCGAGCGCCGAGGTCGGCTCGTCGCAGACCACCACCTTCGGCTCGCCGGCGAAGGCGCGGGCGATCGCGGCGCGCTGCTTCAGCCCGCCCGACAGCCGGCGCGGCCGGGCGGCGAGGTGGTCCGGCCCCAGCCGCACCGCCTGCGCCAGCTCGCGCAGCCGGTCGCGGCGTGGGCCGGCGGCGCGCAGCCCGGCCAGGCGGCGCAGCGCCCGCCCCAGCACCCGGCCGACGCTGCGCGACGGGTTCAGCGACGCCCCGGGATTCTGGAACACGATCTGCAGCGCCTTGACCTGGGCCCGGCTGCGCCGCACGGCGCGGGGGGGCAGGGCGGCGCCGTCCAGCTCGATCCGGCCGCCGGGATCGGGGGCGGCCAGCCCCAGCAGCAGATGGGCCAGGGTCGACTTGCCGCTGCCGGATTCGCCGACCAGGCCCAGCGTCTCGCCCGGCCGGAGGTCGAAGCTGACATCGTCCAGCGCCTTCGCCTGGCCGTAGGTCTTGGACAGGTTTCGCACCGCCAGCACCGGCCCCCCGGCCGCGGCCGCCGGATGCGCTGCGGGGGCGGGCGGCGGCGCCAGGAACAGCTCCGGCGTCCGGTCGTGCAGATGGCAGCGGCTGCTGCGCCCGTCCACCAGACGATGCAGGGGCGGGGCCTCGTCCCGGCAGCGCGGCTGGACCAGGGCGCAGCGCTCGGCGAAGACGCAGCCGCGGGTTCCGGTGCCGGGGGCCGGCAGCCCGCCCGGAATCACGTCCAGCCGGTTGCGCGCCTTGTGCCGTCCCGGCTGGGGCAGGCAGCGCAGCAGGCCGGCGGTGTAGGGGTGGCGCGGCTGGTCGAACAGCGCCCGGGTCGGGCCTTCCTCGACCAGGGCGCCGGCATACAGCACGCCGATGCGGTCGCAGATCCGCCCGACCAGCGGCAGGTTGTGGCTGATGAACAGCAGCGCGGTCCCGAACTCGCGCCGCAGCCGGCCGATCAGCTCTAGGATCTCGGCCTCGACCGTGGCGTCCAGGCCGGTGGTCGGCTCGTCCAGGATCAAGAGCGACGGGTCGCCGGCCAGCGCCATGGCGATCACCACCCGCTGCTGCATGCCGCCGGACAGCTGGTGCTGGTACAGGTCCATCACCCGGCCGGGATCGGCGATCTGCACCCGCTGCAGCATGTCGTGTGCCCGGTCGCGCGCCTCGGCCGGCCGGGCGCCCGCGGTCTCGAAGGCCTCGGCGATCTGGCGGCCGATGCTCAAGCCCGGGTTCAGGGCGTGGCCCGGATCCTGGTAGACCATCGACACCGGCCCGGCCCGCAGCCGGCGCAACTCGCGCGGGGCGAGACCGGCGATGTCCTGCCCCGCCACCAGGATGCGGCCGCCGCGCACGTGCCCGTTCGCCGGCAGATAGCGCATCGCCGCCAGGGCCACGGTGCTCTTGCCGCAGCCGGATTCGCCGACCAGGCCATAGGCCTCGCCCGGCGCGATGGCGAAGCTGACGTCGCGCAGCACCGCGCGGTCCCGGCCGCGGACCCGGTAGGCGATTTCGAGCGCATCGATCGTCAGGGCGGCGGGGGGCAGGGCGTCGGGCGCGGTCATTCGGCAAGGGCCCGTTCGACGCCGTCGGCGGCGAGGTTGACCCCGACCACCAGCGAGATCGTCGCCAGCCCGTCGAACAGCACGGTCCACCAGTAGCCGCCGCCGATCAGGGCGTAGTTCTCGGCGATCGACAGCCCCCAATCGGCCGAAGGCGGCTGGATGCCGAAGCCGAGGAAGCTCAGCGTCGCCACCGAGAAGATAGCGTAGCCCAGGCGCAGCGTGACCTCGACCATGATTGGCGGCAACACATTGGGCAGGATCTCGGCCAGCATGATGGTCAGCGGGTTCTCGCCGGAAAGCTGGGCCGCGGCGACATACTCCTTCTCCCGCTCGGCGCGGACGGCGGCCCGCACGGTGCGGGCGATCAGCGGGGCGTAGAGCAGGCCGATCACCACGATGACGGTGACATTCGAAGCGCCCAGCGCCGCCAGCGCCATCAGGGCGACGATCACCGTCGGCAGGGCCAGCAAGGCATCCAGGACGCGGCTGATCGCGCCGTCGACCAGTCCCGCGAAATAGCCGGTGATGAGGCCCAGCAGCGTGCCCAGCACCGCGCCCAGCAGCGTCGCCAGCGGCGCCACGGCCAGGATGTCGCGGGCGCCGACGACGACGCGGGAGAACACGTCGCGGCCCAAGCGGTCGGTGCCGAACCAGTGCTCCGCCGAGGGCGGCGCCAGCGCATTCATCAGGTCGTCGGCGTAGGGGTCGAACGGCACGAACCGGTCGCCGAGCACGGCGCAGGCGGCCCAGACGCCAATGATCAGGATGCCGACCACCAGGGTGGCGGAGGGGGCGAAGGATCGCGCCGGGACGCGGATGGCGGATTCGGTCTGCGCGGTCATGCGGCGGCCCGGCGCAGCCGGGGGTCGAGGGCGGTGGCGACGACGTCGCCGACCAGCCCGGCCACGGCATAGGCCGCGCCGGCGACCAGCACCCCGGCCTGCAGCATCGGGAAATCCTTGGTCCTGGCGGCGCCGTAGATCAGCCCGCCGATGCCCTGGTAGCGGAACAGGGTCTCGACCACGACCAGGCCGCCGATCAGGTTGCCGGCCTGGGTGAAGACCACCGCGATCGTCGGCGTCAGGGCGTTGCGCAGCACGTGGCGCCACACCACGGTGTGCTGCGGCAGACCCTTCAGCACGGCCGTGCGGGTGTAGTCGGCGGCCAGCGCCTCGACCGTCCCGGCCCGGGCCATCCGGGCGATGTAGCCGAACAGCACCAGCACCAGCGGCAGCGCCGGCAGGATCAGATGCGTGACCTGGGTGCCGATCCCGGCCCCGGCCGGCGCGGTGGCGCTGATCGGCAGCCAGCGCAACCACACGCCGAAGGCCATGATCAGCAGCAGGGACGACACGAATTCCGGGATCACCGAGGTCGACAGGCCGAACAGACTGATGACGCGGTCGGGCGCCCGGCCGGCCCGCAATGCCGCCACGACGCCGCCGGCGATGCCGAGCGGCACGACCACGACGATCACCACCGCGGCCAGCTTCAGCGAGTTCTCCAGCGCCGTCGCGACGAAGGGCGCGACCGGCCGGCGGAAGGCGAGGGAGTTGCCGAAATCGCCCTGCACCGCATGGCTCAGCCAGTCCCAGTACTGGACGACCGCGGGCCGGTCGGCGCCGAGCTGGTGGTTCAGCGCCTCGACCGCACGGGCATCCGCGAAGGGCCCCAGGATCGCCCGCCCGACATCGCCGGGCAGCAACTGGCCGCCGGCGAAGACCAGCACGCTGAGGATCCACAGCGTGGCCAGCAACTGGAGCAGCCGGACCAGCAGGGGCCGGGCCATTCTCACGCGAAGGAGGCCTGGTCGAAGTAAAGCTGCGAGATGGCGGTGTAGCGGACGCCGCTGAGCGCCGCGCTGGTCACCTTCAGCGAGTCGGAGAAGTAGGAAATGATGACCGGCGTCTCCTCCAGCAGGAAGGCCTGCAGCCTGCCCGCGGCGGCGCGTTGCGCCGGCAGGTCCAGCGCCGAGGTGTAGTCGGCCAGCAGCCGGTCGTAGTCCGGGTTCTTGAAATGCGCGGCGTTCCAGCTGCCGGTGCTGCGGAAGGCGGCGTTCAGCACCGCGTTCGGCGTGCCGCGATGGCCGTAATCGGTGATGCCGAGCACGGAATCCAGCCAGTCCGACTGGCCGAACACGGCCTTGCCGTAATAGGCCGCCTGGTCCTTGACGTTCAGGTCGATGGCGATGCCGATCTGGCGCGCCGCGTTCTGGATCAGCACCGCGTAATCCGGGATCTCGTCGAACTTCTGCGTGGTCAGGGTGACGGCGAAGCCGTCCGGCACGCCGGCCTCCGCCAGCAGCGCCTTCGCCTTGGCGACGTCCTGCTTGCGCTGCGGCACGGCCGGGTCGGTCGACGGGAACAGCGGCGAGAACGGGCTGTCGTTGCCGACCACGCCGTCGCCTTGCAGCAGCCCCTTCACCAGCCCCTCGCGGTTCAGGGTCAGGGCCAGCGCCTGGCGGATCCGCTTGTCCTGGAAGGGGCCCTGGTCGGTGCGCAGATGCACCTGGGTGTGCGCGCTCGATCCGACCCGGAGGATCCGGTAGGCCGGGTCGTTCAGCAGCGCCTGCCCGCCCTGGGGCGAATAGTTGATGATATCGACCTGGCCGGCCTGGATCGCCAGCACCTGCGACGGCTCGTCGGCGAAGAAGGTGAACTCGACCCGGTCGGGCAGCGCCTTCGGGCCCCAATAATCCGGGTTGCGGACGAAGCTGGCGCCGACCTTCGGCGTGTACTGCTCCAGCTTGAACGGCCCGGTGGCGTTGAAGTTCGACTCGAAGTCGCCGGCATAGTCGGCCGGCAGGATCACCGCGTTGTAGGTGTCGGACGAGATCAGGTAGGGGAAGTTCCCGTTCGGCGCGTCCAGCCGGAACTCGACGGTGTCGTCATCGACCTGCCGGGTGCCGCCCTTCGACAGGATGCCGGCCAGGATCGACAGGGCGTGGGAGCCGGTGGCCGGGTCGGTCAGCCGCTCGAAGGTGGCGACCACGTCGCGGGCGCTCAGGGTCCGTCCGTCATGGAACTTGACGCCGCGGCGAATGGTGACGGTCCAGACCTTGGCGCCGGCATCGCTCTTCCAGCTCTCGGCCAGGCCCGGGCGCAGCGTCAGGTCCGGGTCGTCGACGATCAGATACTCGCCGACCTGGGCCACGAGGCCGATGCTCGGCGGGTCGGCCAGGGTCACCGGGTTGATCGCGCCGGTCGGCGTCAGCAGCCCGACGCGGACCGTGCCGCCGGGCTTGCCCGCGGGCGTCTGGGCCCGCGCGCCCGGTGCCGCCAGCCCGGTTCCGGCCAGGCCCAGCAGGGCGGCGTAGCGCATCAGATCGCGGCGGCCGATGGCGCCGGCGGCGAATTCGTCGACCGCCGCGTTCCACAGCGGCGCGGAGGGCAGGGCGCCGGCGCGGCGGCGTAAAACATCGAGGGTCCGGCGACGCGTGATCATGATCGGTCTCGCTTGTCGAAAGGGAAGGGCAGGGACGGCGGGATCAGGCGACGGGTTCGCCGTCGCGGGTGATGCTGTCGACGGCGTCGGGGTAGAACGAGATCAGCCCGGCGATCCGGATCGCCTCCGGGATCGGCGTCAGATAGTCCCAGGCGATGTCCTGGTGCCGCTGGCCGGCGATCTCGGCCGACCAGTAGCTGGCGGTGCCCTTGTAGGGACAGCGCGTGGTCTTGTCGGACCGGTGCAGCAGGTCCAGCCGGACATCCTCCGGCGGCAGGTAATAGCGCGTCGGCAGATGCGTCTCGAACAGCAGCACGGGCCGGGCGCTGCGGGCGATCAGCTCGCCGTCCAGCCGCACCTCGACCAGGCTCGACCCCTGCAGGATGTCGATCCGGGCATAGGGATCGCGGGCGTGGACGAAGACCTCCTCATCCTCCTCGAACCAGGCGTCGACCGCGTTCCAGCGGAAGGCGACGTGGCCCTGCAGCGCGCCGAGCCCCGCCGGCTCGGGTGCTTCATAGCCCCAGGCCGCGTCGGCCGCGGTGCGGTCGCCGACGGTGAGGTTCCAATAGCGGGCGATGCCGCCCTGCTCGTGCCGTTCGTGGTGGTCCGACGGACGCAGCGCCTCGGTCCGCACCTCGGCCAGCGGGAAATAGTAGACCGGCAGGAAATGATTGCCGCGCAGCACCAGAACGCTGCGGCTGTCGGCGATGGTGGCGCCGTTGAACACGGCGCGGATCCGCTTCGGGCTGGCCAGCAGGTTGAACAGCGGCGGGGTCGATTTCTCGCGCGGCACCAGGCGGGGAAGTTGGATCGGCACGACGGACATGACGGGTCTCCCCTGGGTGATCAGGAGGCGGCGCGGCGGGCATCGCGGGCGGCGGCGAAGCGGTTGGCGGGGCGCGGCAGGCCCAGGCGGTCGCGCAGCGTGCCGGGCTCGTACTCCTGCCGGACCAGGCCTCGGCGCTGCAGCTCTGGCACGACATCCCGGGTGAAGTTGATCCAGTCGTCGGGCAGCAGCGGGAACATCAGGTTGTAGCCGTCGACGGCGCCGGAGACGAACCACGCCTCCAACTGGTCGGCGACCTCCCTGGCCGTGCCGGCCACCGTCGGCACCGACCCGCTGTTCGACAGCTTGCGGGCGATCTGGCGGATCGAGGCGTTCTGCCGAGCCAGATCCTTGACCCGGTTCAGCGCGGTGCGGCCGCCGTTGAAGGTGCTCTCGTCCGGCAGGTCCGGCAGCGGCCCGTCCGGCGGATAGGCGGACAGGTCGATGCCGGCCCAGCTCGACAGCAGGTCGATCCCGACCTTGTCGAGCATCAGCGTCTCCAGGAACTCCTGCCGCTCCTTGGCCTCGGCGGCCGACGCCGCCACCACCGGCAGGATGCCGGGCAGGATCTTGAAGCTGTCGGGCGCGCGGCCGTGCCGCGCCAGGCGGGCGTTGATGTCGGCGCGGTAGCGCAGCCCTTCCTCGTTGCTGCGGATGATGGCGAAATGGACGTCGGCATAGGCGGCGGCGAGATCCTTGCCGGCCTCCGACGATCCGGCCTGGACGATCAGCGGGTGGCCCTGCGGCGGCCGCGGCACGTTCAGCGGCCCGCGCACCCGGAAATGCGGCCCGGCATGGTCGATGCGGTGGACCCGCTGGGGGTCGGCGTAGAAGCCGGAATCCTTGTCGATCAGCACCGCCTCGTCTTCCCACGAATCCCACAGGGCCGTGGCGACGTCGAGGTACTCGGCCGCCCGGTCGTAGCGGTGGGCGTGCTCGATATTGCCGTCGCGGCCGAAGTTCAGCGCCTCCTCGTTCATCGCCGAGGTGACGACGTTCCAGGCGGCGCGGCCGCCGCTGAGATGGTCGAGCGAGGCGAAGAAGCGCGCCAGGTTGTACGGCTCGCTGTAGGAGGACGACGCGGTCGCGATCAGGCCGATATGGCGGGTCACGGCGGACAGCGCCGACAGCAGCGTCAGCGGCTCCAGCCGCGCATTGGCGTAGTGGGCGACGCCGCTCTCGACCGAATCCCAGATCGCGACATGGTCGGCGATGAACAGCGTGTCCAGCTTCGCGCGCTCCGCCGTCTCGGCCAGCTCACGGTAGTAGTCGAGGCCGAACACCTCGCGGCCCGGCGCCCGGGGATGGCGCCACGACATGCGGTGGTCGCCCTGCGGATTGAAGAAGAACGCACTCAGGATGAGGTGCCGGCGCGACATCGCGCACTCCTTGCAAATCGGGAGCGGTTGGCGGCAATCGCTGTGAGCAAACCGCCTTTCCAGTAGTTCATCGGAATAACATGTGAATCAAGAGTAAAATTTTTACTAATAAACATCTATAATGTGTAATTTTGAATTACGGCGTGCTGCCGCCTGTGGTGGTTGCCTGCGTGGTGGATTGCGACGACCATGGCGGAGCTGTGCGAGGAGCAGGATATGGGCTTGGCTTGGGTCAAGCGGTTCGGCGATCCCACCCGGCCGGTGCTGCTCGTCCCCTTGGTTATATGAACATAAGTATAATGTATTAAAATTCATATTGACTTAAGGAAATGACATTTTCTACGGTATTCACATGCCGACCTTCGTCGGCACCATTGCCGTCGGCCGGATTCGCCTGATGACCGCTTTCGCCAGCCTGCCTGCCTCGATCCCGGCCGCCTCCGGGCGCCGGTGTTGTCGCGGCCGCTGTCGCTCGGTCTGATCCGCCGACCAACCCCTTCCAGTCCGAACCGGAAGCGCCGCCTGCCCCGCGGGTCGCCGCGGCTGCGCGCCTTCCGATATCCGAGGAGCACATCCATGTCGTTTCGCCCGCTGCACGACCGTGTCCTGATCCGCCGCCTCGACCAGGACGAGAAGACCAAGGGCGGGATCATCATCCCCGACACCGCCAAGGAGAAGCCGCAGGAGGGCGAGGTGATCGCCGTCGGCCCCGGCCTGCGCGACGAGGCCGGCAAGCTGCAGCCGCTGGACGTCAAGGCCGGCGACCGCGTGCTGTTCGGCAAATGGTCGGGCACCGAGATCAAGCTGGAGGGCACCGACTACGTGGTGCTGAAGGAATCCGACGTCATCGGCGTGTTCGAGGCGGCCAAGCGCCCCTCGAAGAAGGCCGCCTGAGACCGCGAGAAGGAAGGAACACCATCATGGCAGCCAAAGACGTCAAGTTCAGCGCCGACGCCCGCGACCGCATCCTGCGCGGCGTCGACATCCTGGCCAACGCGGTCAAGGTCACGCTCGGGCCCAAGGGCCGCAACGTCGTGATCGATAAGTCGTTCGGCGCGCCGCGCATCACCAAGGACGGCGTGACCGTGGCCAAGGAGATCGAACTCTCCGACAAGTTCGAGAACCTGGGCGCCCAGCTGGTGCGCGAGGTCGCGTCCAAGACCAACGACCTGGCCGGCGACGGCACCACCACCGCCACGGTGCTGGCCCAGGCGATCGTGCGCGAGGGCGCCAAGGCGGTCGCGGCCGGGCTGAACCCGCTCGACCTCAAGCGCGGCATCGACAAGGCGGTCGAGGCCGTGGTCAAGGCGGTCGAGGCCCGCGCCAAGAAGATCTCGACCAATGACGAGATCGCCCAGGTCGGCACCATCTCGGCCAATGGCGAGGCCGAGATCGGCCGCATCATCGCCCAGGCGGTGAAGCAGGTCGGCAATGAGGGTGTGATCACGGTCGAGGAGGCGAAGAGCCTGGAGACCGAGCTGGACGTGGTCGAGGGCCTGCAGTTCGACCGCGGCTACCTGTCGCCCTACTTCATCACCAATGCCGAGAAGCTGATCGCCGAGCTCGAAAACCCCTACATCCTGATCCACGAGAAGAAGCTGACGGCCCTGCAGCCGCTGCTGCCGCTGCTGGAGGCGGTGGTGCAGAGCGGCCGGCCGCTCCTGATCATCGCCGAGGATGTCGAGGGCGAGGCACTGGCCACGCTGGTGGTCAACAAGCTGCGCGGCGGCCTGAAGATCGCGGCGGTCAAGGCCCCGGGCTTCGGCGACCGGCGCAAGGCGATCCTCGAGGACATCGCCGTCCTGACCAAGGGCCAGGTGATCTCCGAGGATGTCGGCATCAAGCTGGAGAATGTCACGCTCGACTATCTCGGCACCGCCAAGCGGATCCGGATCGCCAAGGAGGAGACCACGATCGTGGACGGGGCCGGCGGCAAACGGGAGATCGAGGGCCGCATCGCCCAGTTGCGGGCGCAGATCGGGGAGACCTCCTCGGACTATGACCGCGAGAAGCTGCAGGAGCGGCTGGCCAAGTTGACCGGCGGCGTCGCGGTGATCCGGGTGGGCGGCGCCACCGAGGTCGAGGTGAAGGAGCGCAAGGACCGGGTCGACGACGCTGTGCATGCGACCCGCGCCGCGATCGCGGAAGGCGTCGTGCCGGGCGGTGGCGTCACCCTGCTCTACGCCACCAAGGCGCTGGAGAAGCTGAAGGCCGCCAATGACGACGAGCGGGTCGGCATCGACATCGTCCGCCGCGCCCTGCAGGCGCCGGTGCGGCAGATCGTCGAGAATGCCGGCGGCGACGCGTCGATCGTGGTCGGCAAGCTGCTCGACGGCGCCGACATCAACCGCGGCTACGACGCCCAGAAGGGCGAGTTCGCCGACCTCTTGAAGGCCGGCATCATCGACCCGGCCAAGGTGGTGCGGATCGCGCTGCAGGACGCGGCCTCGGTCGCCGGCCTGCTGATCACCACCGAGGCGCTGATCGCCGAGAAGGTGGAGAAGAAGCCGGCCGCCCCGGCCGCGCCGGGCGGCGATTACGACTTCTGAGACCCGAACCGAGCATCGTGAAGAACAGCCGCGGATCTTTCCGCGGCCGTTCTGCCGTCAGGCTCCGGGGACGCCGCGGCGGCCGGCGCGGCCGGTCACTCGGCCTTGACCACGGCGGCGTAGCTGGTCTTCGGCTGCAGGACCAGGCCGTCGACGCCGGTGCGGTGGGCGGCCACCAGGGTCTGCTGGAACAGCAGGACATAGGGGCCTTCCGCCTGGACCTCGCGCTGCAGCCGGCCGTAGAGGGCGGCGCGCTTGGCCGCGTCGGGCTCGCGCAGCGCCTCGGTCACGGTCCGGTTCCAGCCGGCATCTTGCCAGCGGTTGCGCCAGGCCAGCGTCTTCGGCGCGTTGGCGTCGTCGGCATCCTTGTCGAAGGCGAAGGCGTCGGCGTTGCTGTGCGGGTCGCGATAATCCGACACCCAGGTGCCGATATAGATGTCGTGCTGACGGGCCCGGTACTTGGTGATGGTCTGCTTGCCGTCGCCGGGCAGGATCTCCAGCTTGATCCCGGCCTTGGCGAAGCTGGCCTGCAGCGCCTGGGCGATGTCGGCGAAGGGGGCGACGTTGCGCACGTCGATGGTGACAGAAAAGCCATTGGGCAGCCCGGCGCGGGCCAGCAGGGCGCGGGCCCGGTCGACGTCCAGCCGGTACGGTGCGTCGTCGACGGCGCCGAGATAGCCGGTCGGCAGGAAGCTCTGATGCGTCGTGAACGTGCCGCTCAGCAGGCTGTCCTCGATGCCCTTGTAGTCGACCAGCCATTTCAGCGCCTCGCGCACCTCGGGCTTGGCCAGGTTCGGGTTGGACTGGTTCAGGCCGAGATACAGCAGCGGGTCGCCGGCCTCGCTCTGCACCGCCACGCCGGAGGCATCCTTCAAGGCCAGGATCTGGTCGCGGGTCAGGTCGCGGGCATAGTCGACATCGCCCTTCTCCAGCAGCAGCCGCTGGCTGGCCGGCTCGGGCACATGCAGGATCACCAGATGCGGCGTCTTCGGCCCCGTGGCCTGCCCCCCACTGCCTTGCCCCCCACTGCCCTGCCAATGCGGGTTGCCGTCCAGCACCACCCGCTCGTTCGGCACCCAGCGCTGCACCGCATAGGGGCCGCTGCCGGCGCTGTGGGCCTTCAGCCAGCCATTGCCGAGGTCGCCCTGCGCCTCGTTCGACTGTACCAGCCTGGCATCGACCACCGAGGCCACGCCGGCGGTCAGGGTGTTGAGGAAGAAGGTCGGCGCCACCGGCTGGTCGATCCGGATCTCCAGCGTGCGGTCGTCGACCGCCCGGATCCGGTCCGCGGCGTTGTCGGGAGTGAATCCGAACTGGGTCAGGATGAAGGCCGGCGACTTGTTCAGCCGCACCGCGCGCTGCAGCGACCAGGCGGCGTCCTGCGCCGTCACCGGGTTGCCGCTGGCGAAGGCCTGGCCGGGCTTCAGCGTGAAGCGGAAGGTCAGCCCGTCATCGGCGACCGACCAGGATTCGGCCAGGTCGCCGACGATGGTCGGGTCGGTGGCGCTGCGATAGCCGACCAGCTGGTCGTACAGGTTGCCCGTCACCTCGCCGACGCCCGGCTCGAACGCCTCGGCCGGGTCCAGCGAGATGAACTGGTCGATCTGCTTGGCCACCACGATGGTGTCGCGCGGCGTGCCGGCGATGGCGCCGCCGAGAACGGGCAGAAGCAAGAGGGCGCCGAGCAGCGGCGCCGTAAGGCGTCTCATGGGACTCTCCTGGAGCGGATTAGATTGGACGGTGTAATTTTGTGTAATTTATATTCTATTGACAGTAGAGTGTGTATTTATTGAGATAACAACACGAATCTTCGTGTCCATGACGGCCCGTCACGGACCTGCCCGCACGTCATCCCGGGGATGATCGGCATGAGTTATCTGTTGAGCCTGCTCGACAAGAGCCCGGTCGCCGAGGGCGAGGGCGCCACCGAGGCGCTGGCGCGCACCGTCGCTTTGGCGCGGCGGGCGGAGCACTGGGGCTTTCACCGCTTCTGGGTGGCCGAGCACCACGACACGCCGAAGCTGGCCAGCCCCTCGCCCGAGGTGCTGATCGCCTATCTGCTGGCCCACACCACGCGCATCCGCGTCGGGTCCGGCGGCGTCATGCTGCAGCACTACAGCCCGTACAAGGTGGCCGAGAACTTCAACCTGCTGGCGGCGCTGGCGCCGGGGCGGGTCGATCTCGGCATCGGCAAGGCGCCGGGCGGGCTGCCGCTGTCGACCCGGGCGCTGCAGAGCGCGATCGACCCGGCGCGCAGGCCCTCCTTTGCCGAGCAGCTGGCGCAGCTGGACGCTTTCCTCGACGACACCATCGCCGACGCCGACCCGTTGGCCGGCGTCGTCGCCACGCCCCGGCCGGCGGTCAAGGCCGAGCGCTTCCTGCTGGGCGCCAGCGTCGAGAGCGCGCAGCTGGCGGCGGCCGAGGGCTGGGCCTTCGTCCATGCCGGCCACCTGAACGGCGACCCGGCGCTGCTGGAGCGCGTCTTCGCCGCCTATCGCGCCGTCGGCGGCGGCAAGGCGCCGCTGCTCGCCGTCGCCGTGATCGCGGCCGAGACCGAGGCGCGGGCCGAGCGGCTGGCCGCGGGCCTGCGCATGTTCAAGGTGCATGTCGACACCGGCCAGAGCGTCACCGTCGGCAGCGTCGCCCAGGCCGAGGAATTCGTCCGCCAGGCCGGCGCCCGCGAGTACCGGATCGAGGAGAAGGCGCCGAGCGTGATCCACGGCACGGCGGAGCGCGTACGGGCCGAGCTGGAGCGGCTGCACCGGCAGCACGGCGTGCGCGAATTCGTCATCGACACCCCGATCGCCGACGGCGCCGAGCGCCAGACCTCGATCGAATTGCTGGCCAAGGCGCATTTCACCGCAGTCGCGGCCTGAGCCCCGCATCCAAGGACATCATCCGATGAGCAAGCGTCAGATCACCTTCGGCGTCATGCTGCAGGGCCCCGGCGGCCACATGAATGCCTGGAAGCACCCCAGCGTGCCGCCCGACGCCAGCGTCAATTTCGGCTTCTATCTCGACAACGCCCGCAAGGCCGAGGCCGCGGGCATCGCCTTCGCCTTCATCGCCGACGGCCTCTACGTCAACGAGAAGTCGATCCCGCATTTCCTGAACCGGTTCGAGCCGATCTCGATCCTGTCGGCGCTGGCCGCGGTGACCTCGAAGATCGGCCTGGTCGGCACGCTGTCGACCTCCTACAGCGACCCGTTCACCGTCGCCCGGCAATTCGCCACCATCGACGCCATCAGCGGCGGCCGGGCCGGCTGGAACGCCGTGACCTCGCCGCTCGAAGGCTCCGGCCGCAACTACAGCCGCGAGCATCCGGAGCACGGGCTGCGCTACGAGATCGCCCAGGAGTATCTCGAGGTCGTGAAGGGCCTGTGGGACAGCTGGGACGACGACGCCTTCATCCGCGACCGCGCCACCGGCCGCTTCGCCGACTTCGGCAAGATGCGCCGGCTGGATCACAAGGGACGGTTCTTCTCGGTCGAAGGGCCGCTGAACATCGGCCGCTCGGCCCAGGGCCAGCCGGTGCTGTTCCAGGCCGGCGCCTCGGATGACGGCATCCGGCTGGCCGGCAGCCATGCCGACGCCGTCTTCACCAATGGCGGGCCGATCGAGGACGCCAAGGTCTTTTACAAGCAGGTCAAGGACAGCGCGGTGGCCCATGGCCGCCGGCCCGACGACGTCAAGATCTTCCCCGGCATCGGGCCGATCGTCGGCGCCACGGCGGCCGAGGCGGAGGAGAAGTACCGCGCCATCCGCGATTTGCTGTCGATCGACGAGGCGCTGTTGTATCTCGGCCGCTTCTTCGACCATCACGATTTCAGCCAGTATCCGCTGGACGGGCCGTTCCCGGATCTCGGCGACATCGGCAAGAACAGCTTCCGCGCCACCACCGACAGCATCAAGCGCACCGCCAGGGAGCGCAACCTGACCCTGCGCGAGGTGGCGCTCGAGACGGCGACGCGGCGGACCCTGATCGGCACGCCGGAAACGGTGGCCGACGAACTGGTCCGCTGGGTGGAGGAGGGGGCGTCCGACGGCTTCATCCTCGGCTTCCCGGTGCTGGGCCAGGGGTTGGACGACTTCATCCGCCACATCCTGCCGGTGCTGCAGGAGCGCGGCCATTTCGACCCGGTGCTGCGCGGCACGACTTTGCGCGACCATCTCGGCCTGCCCTATCGCGAGAGCCGCCATGCCGGAGAGCCGGCGCGGGAGCCCGCCCGGGCCGTCCGCTGATGGCGGATGACGGCATCGCCGCGGGCGTCGAGGCCCATCGCGAGGCGATGGTGGCGCTGCGCCGCGATCTGCACCGCCACCCGGAGCTGGCCTATCGCGAACGGCGCACCGGCGACCTGGTGGCGGAGGCGCTGACGGCCTGGGGCTACGAGGTCCATCGCGGCCTCGGCGGCACCGGCGTGGTCGGCACGCTGGCGCTGGGCGAAGGCTCGCGCCGCGTCGGCATCCGTGCCGACATGGACGCGCTGCCGATCGTCGAGGCCACCAACCTGCCCTATGCCAGCGGCACGGCCGGGGTGATGCATGCCTGCGGCCATGACGGGCACACCGCCAGCCTGCTGACCGCCGCCCGCGTCCTGGCCGAGCGGTGCGGTTTCTCCGGCACGCTGCATCTGATCTTCCAGCCGGCGGAAGAGGGCGGCGCCGGCGCCCGCCGGATGATCCGCGACGGGCTGTTCGACCGCTTCCCCTGCGACGCCGTCTACGGGCTGCACAATTGGCCCGGCGTGCCGAGCGGGCAGTTCGGCTTCATCGCCGGCCCGGCCATGGCCGCGGCTGACCGGGTGACGATCCGCGTGGTCGGCAAGGGCGGCCACGGCGCCGTGCCGCAGCAGACCGTCGACCCGGTGGTGGCCTCGGCCTCGCTGGTGATGGCGCTGCAGAGCGTGGTGTCGCGCAATGTCAGCCCGCTCGACGCCGCGGTGGTGACTGTCGGCACCATCCATGGCGGCCAGGCGGCCAACGTGATCCCGGATGCGGTCGAGCTGCGGCTGACCGTCCGCACCTTCAATCCGGAGGTGCGGGAGCGGATCGAGGCGCGCATCACCGCTTTGGCGAAGGCCCAGGCCGAGAGCTACGGCGCCACGGCCGAGATCGAATACCTACACGGCTATCCGGTGCTGGTGAACCACGCGGCGGAGACCGACTTTGCGCGCCAGGTGGCGGCGGAGCAGTTCGGCGCCGACCGGATCGAGGCCGGGTTCCCGCCGATCACCGCCAGCGAGGATTTCGCCTACATGCTGGAGGAGCGGCCGGGCAGCTATCTCTTTCTCGGCAACGGCGACAGCGCCGCTTTGCACAGCCCGAACTACAACTTCAACGACGAGATCCTGTCCGTCGCCGCCCGCTACTGGGTGGCGCTGGCGGAGCGGTATCTGGCGGCGTAGGGGCAGGCCATTCGGGTGGCTTCTCCCACGAGCGAGACCCTTTCAGAATTCCCCACCCGTCATCCCCGCGGAAGCGGGGATCTCGTAACACCTTGACCGGAAAGAGATTCCCGCTTTCGCGGGAATGACGACAAAGGGATGGGTCGCTGTCCTGAAAGAGCCTCACGAGCGAGAGAGGCCACGCGATCACGCCGTCTTCCGCACCGCCGGGGCCACAACGCCGAGGTCCTTCTCGAAAGGCAGCTTGCCATGGAGCTCCGGGTCGATCGCGGTGTCGAACAAGGCGGTGTAGCCGGAGCGGAGATAGAGGGTCGCGGCCTCCGGCTGGCGGAAGCCGGTGGTCAGGTAGATCCGGCTGTAGCCCTGCCGCACCGCCTGGGCCTCCAGCTCCACCAGCACCCGGCGCGCCAGGCCCTGGCGGCGCAGGTCGACATGGGTCCAGACCCGCTTCATCTCCGCAGTGTGCTCGTCATAGCGCTTGAAGGCGGCGCCGGCGATGGCGGCACCGTCGCGCAGCAGCAGCAGGAAGGCGCCGTCCGGTGGCGCGAACAGCTCGGCCGGATAGCGATTCATTTCCTTGACCCCATCCCCCGCGCCCCAATAGTCGCCATAGCGCGTCTCGTACTCATGGGTCAGGGCCTGGATCAGCGGCTGCGCCAGCGGGTCCAGCGGCGTGGTGTAGAGGAATCGGTCAGTCATCGCGGTGTTGCCTGTTCGGGGCGGGGAAGGGCGGCCGCGACCCCGATGGGCGCGGCCGCAGGTTCTGGTTCAGATCTTGGGCAGGCCGGGCGGGTTGGTACGCGACTGCTCGATCGCCTCGGCGGTCAGGTTCCAGCGCTCCAGCGCCGCGCGGTACGTGCCGTTGGCGATCAGCGCGTTGATCGCCAGGGTCAGGGCGTCGGCCAGTCCGGCGCCCTTGCGCGTCGTGATCGCGATGTCCGCCGTCAGCGGCCAGCCGCCGTTGATCACGCCGACCGGGCGGGTCTTGCCGCTGACGGCCGCGGCATAGGCCAGGCGGGAGTTCGGGTTGATCTCCACATCCGCACGGCCGGAGATGAGCGCCAGTTGGGACGCGCCGTTGTCGTCGAAATACAGGAACTCGGCCGGCTTCAGCTCGGCGGCCACGTTCTGGCGGTCCCACTCGACCACGATCTTTTCCTGGTTGGTGCCGGCGCCGACGATGACCTTGAGCCCGGCGATGTCCTTCGGCTCCTTGATCGACTGGATCGGGCTGTTCAGCGCGACATAGGCGCCGAGCACGTCCTGGCGGTAGGTCGAAAAGTCGAACCGCTCCTTGCGCGCCTCGGTCACCGTCACATTGCTGATCACGGCGTCGAACCGGCCCGAGACCAGGCCCAGCGGCCAGTCGGCCCAGGCCACCGGCACGAACTCGACCTTCCGCCCCAGCGCCTCCGCCACCAGCGAGGCCAGGTCGGCATCGGTGCCGACCACGGTCTTGGCGTCGACGGCATAGGTGTTCAGCGGCGGGTCGCCGACGCTGACGCCGACGGTGAACACACCGTCCTTGACGAATTTGAAGCCGGGCGAGACGGCGGCGACCGCGGCATCGACCTTCTGCGTATGCACCCGGCCGGCCTGGTCCGGGGTGAGGTCGAAGGCCTTGGTCTGCGCGTCGGCGCCCGTTGCGGTGAGGAGGGCGGCGGTGAGAAGGGCGGCGATGCCGATGGCCGCGGCGGCCGTGGTCCGGCGGATGGACATGGGTGGGCTCCTGATCTCTGGTCTGGTGGAACCGGCTGTGGGATGGCCGGCGGGAAGCGACGGCGTGGGGAACCCGGCGGCGGGGCCGGGAAGGGGCTAGAGCACCTTGGCCAGGAACTCGGCGGTCCTGGGGTGGTTCGGCGCGGTGAAGACCTGGGACGGCGGGCCCTGCTCCAGGATTCGGCCGCCATCCATGAACACGACGCTGTCGGCGACCTCGCGGGCGAAGCCGATCTCATGGGTGACGATCACCAGCGTGGTGCCGGAGCGGGCCAGGGCGCGGATCACGTCCAGCACCTCGCCCACCAGCTCGGGGTCGAGGGCCGAGGTCGGCTCGTCGAACAGCAGCACTTTGGGCTTCAGCGCCAAAGCGCGGGCGATGGCGACGCGCTGCTGCTGGCCGCCGGAGAGCTGTCGCGGATAGGCCTGCGCCTTGTCGCTGAGCCCGACCCGGGCCAGCAGCGCCAGGGCCTCCTCCGTCGCCTCGGCCTTCGACCGGCGGCGCAGCGCGACCGGTGCCTCGATCACGTTCTCCAGCACCGTCAGATGCGGGAACAGGTTGAAGGTCTGGAACACCATGCCGACATCGACGCGGCGCTTCAGGATCTCGGCTTCCTTCAGCTCGTACAGGATGTCGCCGCGCTCGCGGTAGCCCAGCAGCGCGCCGTCGACGGTGATGAAGCCGGCATCGACCTTCTCCAGATGGTTGATGCTGCGCAGCAGCGTCGACTTGCCGGAGCCGGAGGGGCCGAGGATCACGGTGACGTCGCCGGACGGGATGGTCAGGCTGACCTCGTCCAGAACCTTCAGCGACCCGAAGCTCTTCGACACGCCCTGGACCCGGACCTCGCCTTTGGCGCTGGACAGCGGTTGCCAGGCCCCCCGCAGCGCCGTGGCGACCGGCGGGGCGATCTGCGCTGTCGGCGGTTCGGCCGCGACCGGCTCGAGCCGGCGGCCGGCCCGCCAGTCCTTCAGCCGCTGGAGCGGCGTCGGCGGCAGGGTGCGCAGCGCGCCGCGGGCGAAGTGCCGCTCGATGTAGAACTGGATGACCGACAGCACGATCATGATGATCAGGTACCAGACGGTCGCGACCATCAGCAGCGGGATCACCGCCAGGTTGCGGCGGTAGATCACCTGCACCGTGTAGAACAGCTCCGGCAGCGCCAGCACGTAGACCATCGACGTGCCCTTGGCCAGGCCGATCAGCTCGTTGAAGGCGGTCGGCAGGATCGCCCGCATCGCCTGCGGCAGGACGATGCGGAAGGCCTGGCGGCGGCGCGGCAGGCCCAGCGCCGCCGCGGCCTCCAGCTGGCCCTGGTCGACCGACAGGATGCCGCCGCGGATGATCTCGGCCGAGAAGGCGGCTTGGTTCAGGCTCAAGCCCAGGATCGCCGCGGCATAGGGGCCCAGCAGCGAGACCGTCGGGTATTCGAAGACGATGTCGGTGAAGGGGATGCCCAGCCGGATCGACTCGTACAGGTAGCCCAGGTTGAACAGGATCAGCAGCAGCACGATCAGCGGGATCGACCGCAGCAGCCAGATGTAGCCCCAGGCCAGGCCGGACAGCAGCGGCGACTTCGACACCCGCGCCAGGGCCAGCCCGGTGCCCAAGAGGAAGCCGAGGGCGGAGCCGGCCGCCGTCAGCAGGATGGTGCGGCCCAGCCCGTCCATCACCGGCTCGGCGAAGAACCACTCGGCGAAGACGCCCCATTCCCAGCGCTCGTTGGTCAGGATCGAGTGCAGCACCGCGACGATGACGGCCGCGGCCGCAAGGGTGCCGGCGGTGCGGCCGGGGTGGCGGGCGCCGACGACCCGGTGGCGGGAATAGTCGCGCGCCTCCGGCTGGTCGCGGCGGCGGACGGAATCGGGCGCGGCGTCCGCCAGGCGGGGCAGGAGGCGCGGGCGGTCCTGCAGGTCGATGTCTTGGCTGGTCATCGCAATCCGCTGTCGCTGCGTGGGCGCCGCCGGACCGCCTATCGGTCCGCCTATCGGTCCGCCGATCTTAATAACTGTAAAAAACTGCATAATTTGTAGTTTCAACATCACTATTGCGCATATATGATTTCATACTGTCAACTGAGTCTGTATATGGGCCGGCGCTATCGGCCTAGCGATGAGGAATCGGACCATGGCATCGATCGACCATGCGGGGTTCCTGACCCCCGGCAGCTTCCCGGAGGCCGATCCGCTGGACGGGCTGGAGAAGGCGCTCCGGCTGTTCGCCTTCGGCGAGCGGCTGGGCTTCGACAGCGCCTGGATCCGCCAACGGCATCTCGAGCCCGGCGTGTCCTCGGCCGCCGTGTTCCTGGCCGCGGCCAGCCAGCGCACCCGCCGCATCCAGCTCGGCAGCGCGGTGATCCAGATCGGCTATGAAAGTCCGTACCGGTTGGCCGAAGACCTCGCCACCGTCGACGTGCTGTCGGGCGGCCGGCTGAATGTCGGGCTCAGCGCCGGGGTGCCGCCGCATGCCGACCTGCTGGGCCCGCGGATCTTCGACGGCGACTGGACCGGCTACGACCTGTCCTACGGAAGGGTGGAGCGCCTGGCCGACAACCTCCGCGGCAGCTATCTCGGCGATCCGGACCGGGTCGTGGTCAACGCCGCCGGCCGCCATCGGCCCCGTCTGCAGCCCGTCGCCGAGGGGCTGGTCGACCGGCTCTGGTACGGCGGCGGATCGCTGCGCTCCGCCGGCTGGGCCGGGCGCACCGGTCTCAACCTGCTGATCGGCAACGTCACCTCGGGCGAGGACACCGACGATTTCTTCACCGCGCAGCGGCGGCAGCTCGACGCCTATCGCGAGGCTTATAGCGGGTCGCGCCCGGCCCGCGTCGCCCTGGGCCGGGTGATCGTGCCCTTCGACGGCGCCGATGCCTGGACCCGGGCCCGCTACACCGAATACGCCGCCAGCCGGCGCGAGCGCACGCTGGCGCCCCAGGGCGAGCGGCGGACCCTGTTCGCGCCGGATCTCGTCGGGACGTCGGACCAGATCCTCGAAGCCCTGGCCCGGGATCCCGTCCTGGCGGAGGTGTCGGAGCTGAGGCTGGAGCTGCCCTACGAGTTCCGGCCGTTCGAGTACGAGCAGATCCTGGGCGACGCGGTGCGCCACATCCTGCCGCAGCTCGGCTGGAGGGCGGCGGCACCGGAGCGCCACCCGGCCCCGCAGCCCGTGCCCGAGAGCTGGGGAGCGCAGGGGAAGTAGCGCGCGCTCTCCATCATCTCACCAGCCGGCGTCGAGGCCGAGCAGCCGCAGCGCCTCGTGCCGCAGCGCCGCCAGATGCGGGTCGCCGCGGTGCCGGGGATAGGGGCGGTCGTTGACGATCTCGGCCAGGATCCGTGCGGGGCGGTCGCTCAGCACGATCACCCGGCTGGCCAGGATCAGCGCCTCCTCGACGTCATGGGTGACCAAGAGGGCGCTGAAGCCGCGGCGACGCCAGAGATCGACTAGTTCGCCCTGCATGGTCAGGCGGGTCAGGGAATCGAGCTTGCCCAGCGGCTCGTCCAGGATCAGCAGGCTGGGGTCGTTGACCAAAGCGCGGGCCAGGGCCACCCGCTGGGCCATGCCGCCGGACAGCTGGCGCGGCCAGGCGCGGTCGAACCCCGCCAGCCCGACCAGCCGCAGCGCCTCGTCCACTCGGCCACGCCGGCTGCGCAGCAGGCCCTGGGCCTGCGGGCCGAGCGCGACATTGTCCCAGACCGTGCGCCAGGGAAACAGTGTCGGGTCCTGGAACACCACGACGCGCGACGGCGAGGTCGAGCGGATCTCGGCGCCATCAGCGAAGATCGCGCCGGAGGTCGGCGGCTCCAGCCCTGCCACCAGCCGCAGCAAAGTGGACTTGCCGCAGCCCGAGGGGCCGAGCAGGGCGACGAGCTCGCCCGGCTCGATGGTCAGGCTGATCCGGTCCAGCACCGGCAGGGCCGCGCCCTCCAGCTCGAACTGGTGGCTGACGTCGTGGATCTCGATCCGGGCGCCCTCCGTCCCGGTTGCGGCCTCGCGGATCGCCGCGGCTACCATCGCACCACCCCCTTCTGCCAGGCCAAGAGCCGGTCGCGCAGCCGGAACAGCAGCGTGATCAAGCCGGAGAACACCAGCGCCATCACGATCAGCGCCGCATACATGTTGGAGTAGGAGGCCCAGCCCTGCGCCCATTGCAGGTACCAGCCCAGGCCCGACTTCACCCCCATCATCTCGGCCGCGACCAGCACCGAGAAGGACGCGCCGAGGCCCATGAACAGGCCGACGAAGACATGCGGCAGGGCGGCGGGGATGGCGACGCGCAGCACCAGGAAGCGCCCGCCCGCGCCGAGGGTGCGGGCGACGTCGTAATAGGCCCGGTCGACGCTGGCGACGCCGGACCAGGTCAGCACGGTGACCGGGAACCAGGTGGCCAGCGCGATCAGGAACACCGCCGCCGCCCAGCTGGACGGGAAGAAGAAGAAGGCCAGCGGCAGCAGCGCCGTCGACGGGATCGGGCCCAGCAGCCGCAGCACCGGATGCACCCAGTAGCCCAACGCCCGCGACCAGCCGACCGCGACGCCGGTCAGGAAGCCGGAGACGGCGCCGAGGACATAGCCGTTGGCGAGCAGCCAGAGCGAGTTGACCAGGCTGTCGCCGAGCCGTGGCCAGTCATCGGCATAGACCTCGATCAGCGCCTGCGGCGGGGCGAAGAACGGGATGGGCAGGAGGGCCAGCTTGGCCGTCACCACCTCCCACACCGCGAACAGCACCGGCAGCGCCACCAGCCAGGGTCCGGCGGGCCTGATCCAGGCGAAGACCGGCCCCAGCCGCCGGCCCAGCATCGCCGTGGCGGCCAGCAGGGCGGCGAGGACGGCGACGCCGATCGCGAACTCGGCGGTGTAGGTCCAGTCGGCGAAGCCGACCTTGCGGTTCGGCCATTGCCAGGTCAGCGCCGCCAACGCCAGCCAGGCGGCGGCGGCGACGAACCCGACGGTCCAGAGGCGGTCCGGCTGGGCCGGCCGCGCGGCGGCGGCCGGCGGCGCGCCGGCCAGGGTTTGATCAAGCGAGGACATCGGGGGCGACCCCCTTGGCGAATTCGGTGGCGTCGGTCATGACAGCACGTCCTCGGTGACGGTTTCGGCGAACAGCGCGGGGTCGGTGCTGGAGCGCAGCACCTTCACCAGCTTGAGGTCCTCGGCATAGGCCTTGATCTCGTTGCGCAGCTCCAGCCCGGCCGGGTGATGGCCATGGGTCAGGGTGCGCAGCACCGCGGTCAGGTCGGCCGCGCTGGCGGTCGACATCGAGGTGCAGATCTCGGCCGTCGCCTCCGGGTGCTGCACCACCCAGTCCGACGCCTCCAGGATGGCGCGGCTCAGCGCCGCCGCGGTCGGCCTGTCGTCCTGGATCAGGCTGCCGCGGATGCCCAGCACGCAGCACACCTTCTCGCGGTACTCGCCGGACAGGTTGGTGGCGATCTCGACCAGGTCGGGCTGGGTCTTCTGCAGCAGGAAGAGGTTCGGGTCGCCGTCGGCGATCGCCTGGATCTCGCCCTTCTGCACCGCCAGCCCCAGCAGGTTGGCCGGGTATTGCCGCCAGGTGATCTCCTGCTCCGGGTCGATGCCGTGCTTGGTCAGATAGATGGCGAAGAAGTTCTTGCCCGGGCTGGCCAGGTCGCTGACCCCGACGGTCTTGCCGCGCAGGCTCTCCAGCGTCGTCACCCCGGCGGCCTGGGAGCCGACCAGGCGCGAGCAGCCGCCATGTGAGCTGGCGGTCAGCTTGACGTCGAAGCCCTGCTCCAGCGCCTTCAGCCAGCGATGCACCATGCCGATGCCGGCATCGGCCTTGCCGGTGGCGATCGCCTCCAGCAGCTGGTCGGTCGAGCCGGCGAAGTTGATCAGCTCGACGTCCAGATTGTGCTTCTGGAAGATGCCCTGGGTCACCGCGACCGGGATCGGCGACAGGCAGATCGCGGTGGCGTTCCAGGCCAGCTTGACCGGCACCGGCTGGGCCGGGGCGCCCTGCGCCCACACCTTGGTGCCGAGCGCCGCCACCGGCGCCGCGGCCGCGGCGAGGCCGCCGGCGCGCAACAGGTCGCGGCGGGACAGGTCTATTCGTGCCATGGGATGTCCTCCTCGTCGCGACGTCATTCCGCCGCCACGGCGGTCGGGGCCTGGGTCAGCCGGATCTCGCCGGCGATCGCCTGCGGCTGGCGCAGCAGGTTCAGGATCGGGCAGTTCCGCTCCACCGCCTGCTGCAGCGCCTCGATCTCGGAAGGCGCGGCAGGGGAGGCGATCGACACCGCATAGCGAATGCCGTGCGGATAGATCGGCACCGCCTCGAAGCCGGGGGAGCCGGCGCGCGGGTCGATCGTGCCGGTCACCTCGAGCTCCAGCGAGTCGAGCGGCACGCCCAGCGCCGCCGCCTGGATCAGGAAGGTGTGGGTCAGGCAACTGCCGAGCACGCCGAGCTGCAGCTCCGGCGAGCTCGGCCCCAGGTCGTAGCCGGCGAAATCCGCCTCGCTGTCGCTGATCACCTGGAAGTCGCGGATGCGGATGCGGCGGACGCCGCTGCGCCCCTCGGCCCGCACCCGCGCCGTCAGCGTCCTGGGGCCGGACTCGCCGGCGGCGACATGGGCCTTGCGGGCGGTGATCGCCTCGCGCTTCTGGCCGAGATACTCGTTGAGCGTGGTCATCCTCTGGTCCTTACGGCAAGGGGCCCTCTCGGCGGCGTCAGGGCGGGGCGTCAGCGTCTCGGGAGAGCGTCTTCCGAGATATGTGCTGATCAAATGTGTAAAATTAACTTTCAACTCAGTATGAATTGGTAATTATGATTCAGACAACATGAATCTTTCGAGTTTATGGCTCGCGGGGGCGCTTGCCGATCCTATTGATCATATAAAATTTGTAATTTTTTACAAAAAAGACGCAGTGTACGGTGAATTATGCCGAACAAGCGGGACGGTCGGAGAGCCCGGCTGTACGGGATTTCTGCGTGCTGAAAGTACGTTGGAAAATCGAAAATCACGGCGATCACGCATATGCGGAAGGGGTAATCTTGTCGATCAACACTCATCTGGGCCGCGCGCTGGCCCTGGCGGTCGCGCCCTGGCCGCAAGCCCTTCCCTTGCGGCTGACGAGGCGCCGGTCACCGGCGGCACGCTGATCTATCTGGAGCAGCAGGCCCACACCAACCTGTACCCCCCGGCCGGCGGCTTCTATCCGAATGGCGGGATCCTGAACCAGATCACCGACAAGCTGACCTGGCAGGACCCCAAGACCCTCGAGATCAAGCCCTGGATCGCCGAGTCCTGGACCGTCAACGCTGCCGCCACGGAATACACCTTCAAGATCCGCAAGGGCGTCACCTTCTCCGACGGCACGCCGCTCGACGCCGCGGCGGTGGCGAAGAACTACGACACCTATGGCAAGGGCAACCCGGCGTTGAAGCTGCCGGTGTCCGAGGTCATCAACAACTACGACCGCAGCGAGGTGGTCGACCCGCAGACCGTGCGCTTCTTCTTCAGGAAGCCGTCGCCCGGCTTCCTGCAGGGCACCTCGGTGATCGGGTCCGGCCTGGTCTCGCTGGCGACCCTGGCGCGGCCGTTCGACGAGCTTGGCGACGCCACCAAGATCATCGGCTCCGGTCCCTTCACGGTCGAGAGCGAGACGCTGGGCAAGGAGCT
>NZ_VCCH02000057.1 GCF_005938675.2 Mycobacterium sp. KBS0706 | reverse complement strand
CGCCACTCGTAGAGCGTGCGCCGCGCCACCCAGTTGGCGGCGCGGAACGGCTCCAGCACCGCCGACAGGGCCATCATCGAGAAATTCGGCACCAGGAGGAACCCCACCCGCTGCGGCGGCTCGGTCATCGGATCGTCGGCCATGCCCTGGTTCTGCTGCGCTTCCCGCGGTTTCCGGCATCCGGCCACAGCCCGGCGGCCGACGCAACCCCCGTGCCTGCCGGGTCAGCGGCGCTTCCGGTCGCGGGACCGTCCCCGCAGGATCAGGACCACGAAGCCGCCGATCAGCAGCACGGCCGCCACCGCCGCGGCGGCGGCGATGCGGACGGCCCGGCCGCCGTCGATCCCGGCCAGGTCGCCGGTGATGGCGAAGCTCCAGGCTCCGATTCCGGCGAGGAAGGCGGCGATGGCCGCGATCAGCAGGGCGATGCGCATGATGCCGAAGACTGGTTGGGCTCGCAGGGCGAAAGGGCGCGGCTGGCGACCACGAACAGCAAGGCGGCCAGCACCGGCGGCCCGAGCGGGACCTCGAGCTGGAGGGACACGGTGCGGATGACGAGCGGCGCGACGAAGACCGCGAACAGCACCGTCTTCTCCCACGGCCGGAAGCCGGTTCGCTGCGCCGAGGCCATCAGCCAAGCCATTGGCAGCGCCAGCAGCACCAGATCGTAGTCGAGCAGGAAGGGAGAGGCCAGCGCCGCCATCGCCGCCATCAGCGCGCCGAGATCGAGTCCGCACGGACGGGCGCGGCGGATGCCCCACAGCAGCCCGCACAGCGCCAGCCCGACGGCAATCTGCGCGGCATAGGCGGTGCCGACGCCGCCGCCCAGCAGCCGGACCGCGGCGAAGGGGCTGACCATCTTCGCCGGGCCGACCAGATCCTGCTCCAGCACCGCGCGGGCCAGCGCGGTCTGCGCCAGGAAGCCCCGCCAGACGGCGGTGCCGAAGACCAGCCAGGACAGCAGGCACAACGCGGAGGCCGACAGCGCGGCGGCGATCAGTGTCCGCCACCGTCCGGCCGCCGCCAGGGCGACGGGGACCACGACGGCCAGGTGCGGCTTGAACACCAGCCCGCCGAAGGCCATTCCGGCCAGCACCGGCCGGCGGTCCAGCGCCAGCATCACCGCGCCGAAGCAGGCGGTGGAGAGAAAGCCGTTCTGGCCGTGCCCGGCATTCATCAGCACCGCCGGATAGGCCAGGATCGGCAGCGCCGCCCAGCGTTGCGGCAGCAGCGCGCGCAGGCAGCGCCAATAGGCCAGGCCGGTGATGCCCAGCCACAGGGTCAGCGACCAGAGATAGGGCAGCGCCGCCAGCGGCAGGCAGGCCAGCAGGAAGACCGGCGGGTAGAGGAAGGCGTAGTAGCTCTCGTCGGTCGCCGGCACCGCGATCCGCTGCACGGCGTAATGCGCCGCCGGGTCGTAGGCGGCTGCCGGCCGCCCGTCCAGCGCGAGCCCGGAGGCCGCCCAGAAGCTGACGAAATCGGACCCGAGCGGAAAGCCGGCGACGGTGACCCCGTCCCGCGACAGGGCGACCCAACCGACGGCGACGATGGCCAGCATGACGGCGAGGACCCGGACATAGGCCTGCGCGCGCTCGGCCGACAGCCAGGCGGCATCCCGGAGAAAGACGACGAGCCGGCCCGCCCGGCGCCTGCCCTGCCCTGCCCCCTGCCCGCTCATCCGTCGCCTTCCGCCGCCGCCGGAGCCCATCCTGCCCGGGCGGTCCTATGACTGTCGAGAAATGTGACCTGCAACCCGAGTGCGGAGTTGGTCACGGCGATTAGCAGGGATCTCCACCTCGCTCCCACCCACGTCTCTGTGCGCCGCCCGTCTTAGCCAGCAAAGCCAAAGGCAGCCGGCGCCAATAGCAGAGGCGCCCAAATGGCCAACCTGGTACGCCGCAAATTCACCCCGCTGCGCCGCAGAAGATGCAACTGAATCTGAACCGCGAGCAGGAGGGTCGCGGCGAAAACGGAACTCGCGCTGATCAGGCTCAAAAGTCCGACAGCATCCAGGATCGCGAGGGAAGCGACCATGAGTGCAACGCAGCCCCCCAGCCACACCGTTGCTGTCCGAGTGATCAACGCACGATCCAGCCGCAGGGCAATCTGCGACATGGACACCCACCAGATCGCCTGAATGCAGGTGATCGGAAGAATCACCGACAGGTGCGGTATCTGCTCGCGCCAAGACGAAACCAACCTGCCAGCGAACAGATCGAACGCCAATACCAGCACAACGGCAACGGTCAGCATCGCCGCCAAGCACCTTGTATAAAACCAGTCAAACCACTCAGGATCGCCTTCATACATCTTCTTAAAATATGCAGTGACGACAATCGAGTGAACAAGAATTATAGAAGCCGACAAACGAAAACAAATAGAATACAGCGAAACATCTTCCAAAGACATGAACGTACCGATCAAAATCCTGGAACTATTCGCCAAGCCAACATAGATAATCGAATTTACCATCATAAAGAAGCCAATTGAGATCGCCTCCCCATAGGCCGCGAAGAAGCTTGGCCGGACCGCCACCATCAAGCCGCCCGCCGCAGCCACCAGTACAGCTGTGAATACCGCACCATATCCAATAGAAACGGAACGTGTATCGGGCGTACCAATACCAATTAAAATAACAAAACCGACTAATATAAACACATACAGAGAAAGATTGTCGGCTAGCATAATCACGTATGGCCAGCCTTTAGCCCGAAAGTACACGCTGCTGGTGATTTGAGCACCAGCTCCCGCCACGGCGATACAGGCGAATGTCCCGGGCCAGCCGAAGCCAGAAGCCTGGACGACGGCTGCAGCCAAAAATGATAAGATTCCGGTCACGAAGGTCTGGAAGAACAAAATATCTAAGACCTTCCGGTCTTTTCTAACAAGTACCATTTGAGGAATAGCCCCGGTTACCCCAAGGCTCATTATCTGCGAAACTACCACGCCGACACTCAACCCAAACTCAATCGCGCCATAATCCTCGATAGCCATTAACTGCGACAATAGCAGAGGCCCAGCAAACGCTATGCCTTTGCTAAATCCAAACGCAAAGAGGAAGGAAGAAACTTTCAACCCTACTCTGCGCAACTCCGCAATGGTCATTTTATCTCGTCAGATCCATAGCATGGAATTGCTGTATACCTGACACTCAGCGACCCGGCGCGCTCGCCATTCTGGATCTCGTTGACCCTCAGGCTCAGCGAGGGCCTCCTCAAGCCGCTCGAGGAAGGGGCGCCTGTCGGTCAGACTCATCCGAGGTACGGCGCCTGCGTCATCCTCTCTGCGATGATCGTCCATTTGCTGTGCACCCAGCCGTTGAGGGGGGCTATATAGTGGAGTCGGCCATGCGAGACTGGAACAAACGACGGAAGGAAACCAGTCGCCCGCAGATAGTAGTTGTACTGCTCCTTGAAGTATGCATTCTCAGTCACTCCATCTCGTACCTGTCGTGATCTAAGAATGCGGCGCAGAATCGGTCCATAAGTGAGCCGACCAAGGTACTGCTCTCTTTGTGCGATAAGCAATCCGCCATCAGCTAGAATACGATGACATTCACGCAGCGTCGTCCACATATTTCGCGAATGATGAAGCGCCGAATCAAAAAAAACTACCTCGAATGACTTATCCGCAAAACTCAACGGGTCGGTGAAGTCTGCTTCAGAGAACGTCATCCGCTCTGTCGTTCCGCCCACACGAGCAGCAATGCGGTCAGCCAGGGCGGACATCCGCGTTGCAGATATATCCGAGCAGTGCATCGACCGGACCCACGGCTCTCGCGACAGCATCAACGACATCGTGCACGTGCCGGCCCCAAGTTCGAGCGTTCGGATGCCTCCTCGCTTCGCGGCATAGTGGGCCAACTTTGGCTTAAATGACGCCTGATACTCTCGCATCATGGCTTCATGACGGTCTAAGAATCCGGGAACCTCGAAGTATTGCACTTCATTGTCATAGTGCTGCTTGTCGAGCGACTGCGCTTCTCCAGCGATGCCTTCATGACCATTGACCATATTCATCAGGGCAGCTCTTCGAAAAAACTTGTCGCGAATTTCCCCGCATCGAGCGCGTCAGTCTGCCAACGCGAGCGCAGCGGCGCAATGCCTTTATCCGACACAACGATCACTTCCACCCACAGATTTCCGCTCCCGTCTCATTCTGTGCCAGGATCTGCCGGGCCGTACCATCGGTCAGCTTGTCGGCCTGGCTGGTGTAGATCGGCCGAGCCCAGGCGCAATCAGTCGCGCGACCACCGCTTCCGCAGCTCGTCAGCAGCGGTGCCGTCACCAGCGCGGCGAATGCGATCCTCGATCCGGTTCCGCGTGTCGACCGCGTCGCGATAGGCTTCATGATCTTCCGCCTCCTGTTCCCGTTCCTGCGCCTGGCGACCCTGTCGCCGGCCGAGCAGCAGGGCGCCTCCGATCGCCAGCACCACAGCGCCGGCAGCGATGATCCACCGGCCCAGCTTCGAGCCGGCGAACCAGGCCCACGCCGCGGCGATCATTTCCGTCTCAGCGCCAGCCAGACGATGATGGCGATCGTGGCCGCCGCGCCGCCGGCCAGCAGCAGCCACCAGGGCAACGCGGCGATGTCGCGGATAATCGGGATCGCCGGCGCCGCCGTCTGCAGCCCGTCGGTGACGGCACCGACCAGCGCGATGCTGCCGCCGCCGGCGATAGCGGCTGTCTTGGCCACGTTTGCGGCACGGCTAGACACCACCTTGCCAGGCGGCTTCACCCCGGCGCGGAACAGCCCGTCGTCGAGGGTGGCTTGGCTGTAGACGCACCGGCCGTTCTCGTGGGTGACGATGGCGCGCACCAGCGGCGCGAGGTGGGCGTAGCCGTGCAGGTCCAGCACGGCGTCCGGCCCGAAGCCGGTCAGCCGGGCGACATGGTCGACATAGGCCGAGCTCATATTCTCGCCCGGCGGCGCCCAGCGATTGATGATGCTGCTGATCGTCCGCAGGCCGTGCCGGTCTTGATAGGCGATCAGCAGCACGGCCAGGGCTCGGATTCCCCATTCGACAGCCGAGAACACCTCGAACCGGGCGCCGTTCTGGCGGTACTCGGTGGTGTTGCGGTAGTCTGCGTCGGAGAGTCGGCCCTGCCACTTGTTGGCCGAGCTCCGCTCGATGTTCCCCGGGTTCAGATTCCGCTCGCCGCGGGTCTGTCCAGCCATGGCGGTCTCCTGGAATGGAAGAGCCCCGCGCGAGGCGGGGCTGGTTGACGGATTGTCTCTGCCGCTGGGTCGCGGCAGGCGCTAGCATCGGTGCGACTGTCAAGGGGGAGTGGACATGAACACGCTGCCGAAGATCGGGGCCGCGATGCTGTTGGCCGGGCTGTCAGCGTGCTCCGGCGAGTGGGGGCCGACTCCCCCGCCGAAGCCCAAGCAGCCCAGCGTGCTGGACCGGGCCGCCGAACCTCTGGTGAAGGACCTCGGCGGCACCGTGGGCCCACAGGGCGGCATCGTCTTCCAAGGCCAGCCGCCGAAATGAGGCGGACGTCGAGGCCGGCGAGCCGATTGCAGACCGAAGCCGAGCCGGTGCAGGACCTGCACCGCCCCGCCCCGCCCCGTCGCCGGTCGCGTTCCGCGGTCGCCGCCTCGGCCGCGGCCTGGGCTTCCTGCCGCGCCGCGATCTGCTCGGCCGCCGCGGTCCGTAGCCGGATCGCTCCCACTCCCCGCCGCATCGGATCGTGATGTCGTTCGGCGGCCGGGCCGGTCGACCGGCGCCATCACCGGGCGCTTGACAACCTCGGCCGGATACGCGCCCAGCGCCGGCAGCAGGATGATGGCCTCATTTCGCCGGCCGGGGGCGTTCGACCGGCGCCACGAGGCTGTTGAGCAGCGGCTCAATGGCGTCAACGCGGCCAGTCAGTTTGTCGACCCGCCCGGTCAGCCCCTGCAAATCGGCCGCGGCGGCGTAGCCGGCCCGGTCTCTCGCCAACTGGTCGACGATGACCTTCACCTCGGCTTGGTCCTTCGCCAGCTGGTCGACCTTGGCGACCACGCCGAACAGGCCGTCCAGCCGGCTCAGAATCGATTCCGAGATGCGGTAGCCGAGGCCGCCCATCACGGCCAGGCCGACGAACAAGCAGATCCGATAGACCCAGGCGGCCGGGCTGTCCTTGCGGATGACGATGTTCTCCGGCGGCAGCACCTCCTGCATCCGCTCCTCCTTTCCGGGCATGAAAAAGCCCGCCGGAGGCGGGCGAAAGGCGCTGGCGTTCAACGCCGGGAGCGGCCAAGATCGGCCAGATTCATCGTGGCGAATTGCATATGACCCGGCTTGCCGAATACAGCCTGATCAACCCTCGCGCATTGACACCCGTCAGCGTGCTGCTGTGGATGTGCGTGGCCTGGCTGACCATCTACTGGCTTGCACCGGTCGAGATGTACACGTCGCCCGCCACCTATCCCTACATCCTTCTTGGTGGATGCCTCGTTAGCCTGCTCTTGGGGCTCGTACTATTCGAGTCACGCACGCGTACGAGCCGGCCGGCGGATCCGGATGAGTGGACGCGCCTATACCGAGTCACCTTCGCGCTCGGATTGCTGGGCATCGGGCTAAGAATCTTCGACTGGGCGGTGTTGCGCGGCTTGTCGGTCGACGTCGGCTTTTTCGAGAATCGAGAAAAGATCGAAACAGCCGGCGCTAGTGCCTTCTCAATGGCCTCAACGCTGCTGATACCGTTCACGTTGGCACCTTACATGTTCCACGCGGTGGGACGCCGGAACGGCGCAAGAGTCGGTCGAGCATGGATGAGCATCGGATTGGCTCTGCTATGGCCTGTTCTTACCATCGTAATCGGCTCCCGATCCAGTATGTTTATGAGCATCGGGATGCTGCTGATTTCCCGCCTCATTATCTTCCCACACACATCAAAGAAGATCATCGCATTCTGCATCGCGTTTGTTTTGACTCTTCTTTACCTTGGTGGAATACTATTCATTGCCAGAATTAGTGAATTCGGATTGAATATAGAGAAATCTATTAAATTATCTGCCTTCACACACATGGTACCAGTAACATCAGATTATTTCAGGTTTGTAGCAAATCTCTCCGATTGGGGACGCGACACCGTTTTCATTGGAACTACCTTCGCTCAGTATGTTCTTCACGGCGTTCCCGAATTTGTTTATCTAACCGAGCACTATCATAATGGCGAGCAATGGGGTGGATATACGTTTTCTATTTTTGTCCGACTGGCCCACGCTCTTTGGGGGTTGGACTACGATGGTAACTTGGTAACGATGTCGACCCCGCGGGTCGGCATCTACACGACGATGTTCGGGCCGTTCTTTGTCGATTTTGGCGCCTTCGCTCCAGTCTTCTGTTTTCTGCTCGGGGCTCTCATCTCGTGGACTCGCAGCCGGGTGCTGGCCGGCGAGATAGCAGTACTCCCGCTTTATATTGCCTTCGTCATGCAGGTGGCATCGGCCATCGTCGTGAACACATTCATGTCAGCTTATGGGATCTTCTACAATCTGGCGTTCGGAGCTCTCTGGCTTGCCATCGTGGTGGCGCGAAGCAGGCCACGCGCAATGGGCCGCGAGGTGATGGCTTAAGGACACATCACCTCGGCCTCTGCCGCGTTGGCTGGCCGGTTACAATCGTGTCCGGCGGGACGTCTCTGCTGACGACTGCACCCGCACCGATCACCGCCCGATCACCAATCGTAACGCCACCGAGGACAATTGCGTCCGCACCGACCCAGACGCCTTCGCCGATCGCGATCGGCTTATGCACGTGCGGATAGGGCGCCGCAGCCGAGAAATCGAGACCAGCGGTCTCCACATAGACGCCCTTCGATAGGTGCACGTGATCGCCCAGATGTATCGCCGAGGCGGCACCAATCGTGCAGCGCGGACCGATGATTACACCCCGCCCAAGACTGATGTAGCTGGGGTTCTTTACCTCCGCAGACCAATGGCAGAAGCAATCCTCCGATCGCGGGAACAGCGTGGCCGTCTTGGCTGCGCTCGCCAGGCTTGAGGATGCGCGACCTACCACCATGAGGCAGCGTACCAGCAATCTCGCCGGCGCCGAGCGGAGCAGGGCCCGAATTGCGCGCTTCACTCCGCCCGACCCTCCTCCTGGCCGCCATTACGACGGGCGGATGGTGCCCGCACCACAGGGCGAACGCAACCGCCGATCAGGTCCCGTCGAAGGTGTTCGCCACCCAGGCTGCCACCACCTCGGCATACTGATGCATGCCAGCCTGCGACGGGTGCAACATGTCGCCGTTGTCCAGCGTTTGCATGCCCGTGTCGGCGTCGGTCGAGACCACCACCTCGCTGCTGGCGAAGGCCGTGACTTGGTTGATGTGGGCCCAGATCGGCAGCACCTTGACCTGCGGATTGGCCAGCGTCCGCTTGAACTTCAGGATCTTACGCACCGCTAGGCCATAGGCATCGTTCCAACGGGCGTCGCCAGCAGCCATCCGCGGCAGGGTCGGCAGCGCGAGCGCGATCTTGACCCCCGGCACTGCGGCCAGGATTGAGCCCACCATGATGATGATCCCCTTCTCGATCCACTCCGCTGCCTCGCTCGGCGCATATGAGCCGATGTCATTGGTGCCGAGGCAGATCCAGACGTGTGTCGGCGGCGTGATGCCGGTGCCGGTCAGATAGTAGGAAAAGTCGTAAATGCGGCCATTGTAGATCGAGCCGGCTGGGTCGCCGCCGACCGACGGGCGAGTCCATGGGTCCATCAATTGTTTCTCGGCCAGGGTCGCCGCGAGATAACCGGAGAAACTGGTGACCGGCGTCAGATAGCTGGTGCGGGCCCGGATATGGTCGGTGATGGTTGAGCCTGGGCGCCCCTCGTTCAGGCCGCATGTGCCGGACATCGTCACCGAATTGCCGCGGGCCGATAGGATCGACTGAACATAGAGGGAAAGCGTCTGCGACATGATGCTGTCGCCGATGCCCATCACGCGGACCGCGCCGGCCCCGGACACCGCGGCCTTGTGAACTGTGATGGCCGCCGATCGATAGGACCGGCCGAGCCCAGCCCCGCCGGCGGGATCGCTGTAGCGATGCGCCCACAGGTTTGCGCTGGCGCCGAGCTCGCCCGGATCGATGACGAAGGAGCCCGCCTCCTTCGTCTGTTCATAGGGCTTGGCGGCAAGATCGTTGATGTTCGGATTGGGGGCGGACAGGGTCGTCAGCACGCCCTTCCGCTCGGTCCGCTTCTCATAGAGGTTGTCGATGTGCAGCAACTGTTTCCGTCCCAGGATCAGCCACAGATCTTCACCATAGAGGATCGACGGCATCGGATCGGTCACCGTCGCCTGGGCCTCCAGGTTGGAGAGGCGGATGCCATTCGCCGGGGTCGTCGGAAAGTCGTTCCTCTCGACCCACTGCGCACCCTGGCCGAAGGCGTACTGCACGCCGGCAACGCGAACCTCCGGCGTGCCGCCGGACAGGCCGGTGCCGAGTAGCACATAGGTGTACTCACCGGCGCCCGGGTTGTTGACCTGCCAGTCCGGTACCGTCGAGGCGATGCTGTATATTGCCGCCCGATTCGAGATCGTCTTCTCCAGCACCAGCGGGATGCTCTGCGCCGTCGTTCCGTTGGACTTCAGGAACCGGATGGTCGGAGCGCCATAGGTGTTGTCGACGGTTGCCTCTAGCCAGACCCGGGCGAAGAATGGCTTGCCGGCTCGATTGTCCGGGATTTTGTCGCCGATGTAGGGCCACGCCAAGGCCGAATCGATCGAGCGGATGGCGCGGCCGAAGCCGGCGGCGATCAGCGCCGCGTCGGCCACGTCGACCATCTCCAGCCGCGATGGCTTGTTCTCCCATACGAAGGGAGACGACAGCAGACGGTCGCCCTTGCCCCAGGCAAAGTCGTTCTTGCCGAGCCCCTGCCCCATGCGGCCGATGTGTGGCCACGGCGAGAAGAACTCGCCGCCCCAGCTCCAGCCGATGAGGATGCCGATCGTCGGGTCGACCTGGAATGGCGTAGCGCCGCCGGCGGTAGCCTTGTACTGGTTCACGCCGGTCCGGAAGTCCCACCAATAGGTGATGATGGCGGTGTTCGACGCCGTCGTGTCGAAGGCCTCGTAGCGGTCGGTCGCCGCCACCGTGTGGCTGAAGATCGCCGCCTCGCTGCGGACCGTGGCGCTGGGGATCAGCACCTTGTTCTCGGCCCGGCTGTGGACCATCGGCGTCAACGGCGCGAAGCCCGAGATCTGACTGGCCGGGCTAAGGTCGCGGACCCGGTACGGCGACCAATAGCCGGCGCTCGTGGCCGGAAACGTGATGATCGGGACGATTTGATCCGCCCCCGTAGCCGGCAGAGTGAAGTCGCCGCCGGTCGCACCGATGACTTTGAAGGTGTTGTCGGCCCGGTCAAGGTAGACGAAGCTCCGCTGGATTGACGGGGTCGCCGGAATCGTCAACTTGCACCAGCCAGGCTTTTCTGTGCTGTCGGCATTGGCGGCAGTGATGTTGCTCGCCGTCGCGCCAGGGGTGTCGATGAAGATCGCGCGCGGGATGTAGACCTGCCAGGTGCCGCCGCCGAGCACGTTAAGGCGGTCGATGATGATCTCGTTCGACAGCACCACGACCCGACGCATGGTGGCGTGCATCAGGTCGACGAGGTCCTTCAGCGACTGAATGCGATCGGTGCCGGCGATCCAGGTGTCGGTGGCGTCGTTGTAGACCCAGACGGTCGGGAAGTTGTTGGCCGGGGTCGGATCGGACCACAGCAGCGCCGGCTGGCCATTAGCCTGCGTCAGGTCGGCATTCATCGCCGCCTTGTTGGGATAAGTCTCCATCCCGGCGGCCGTGGAGATGGCCTCGAGGAACCGGCCCCAGCGGCGGACATCCACCTTGTTCGGCTCATGAGCCGAGCCGTCGGGGTTGTAGTCCGCCCAGATCTCGTCGACGTTCGGGGTGGCCATAGCGGCATCGCTCCATCAGGTTGTCATGTAAGCCGCCAGGGCGGCGAAATGTCAGGCGGCGCCGACGGCGACCAGGTAGGCGTGCTTGGCATTGTAGAGGGCGGTTTCCTCCGCCGGCGTCAGCGCGCCGCCGATCGACGCCGCCGAGACCTGAGCGTCGCTGTAAGTTGTCGTGCCTCGGCGCAGCAGATAGAGGAGGTCGTTGAAGATGGATGTGCTGGCCTGCGACAGGTCGCCGAGCGACGTGGCGTTGTGGTAGCGCGAATAGGCGCCTGACCCGGCCCGCGACAGGCAGAAGAACTCGGTGGAGTTCGGCGTGCCGGCCGCGACGCCAGTTGAGACATTGTCGTTTAGTCGGGTGACGATCTGGCCGGCGGTGGCGTTCTTGCTGCTGATGAAGGCTTGGCCGTTGCCGATTTCCGACATGGCGCCGTTGGTGGTTGAGCTCGACGCGGTGCGGACCCAGACCGCGAGGTGAGCGTCGTTGAGCCCGTAGTGGCCGCCGGCGGTCAAAGGGTTGAATCCGGTTGAGAGATAGCCGCCCGGCGTGACCCCGGAGCCCGTCCCGGTGTAGCCGCGGTCCGTAGTGAACGTCGGCGACGACACGGCCGTCAGCGCAAAGGTCGCCGGTGCCTTCGCGTTCAACCGCGCGGCCTGCGCGTCATGCGCCGCCAGCAGATAGAGCGCGTCCAGCTTCGCCCACACCCCGGCCGATTTCAGGCTCTCGACCAGATCCTTGATCAGCGTCTGCCGGGCATAGGTCGGCCGCGCCGTCATCGCGGCGATATAGGCCCACGCATCAGCGTCGATCGCCACGATCGTGATCGTCACCGAGCCGGACGCCACGCTCTCGTTGCCGCCGACGGTCTGCGTCGCCGTCATGGCGTTGGCGCCGGTGCCGAGATCGGTCGAGGGCGTGGCCGTCCAGCTGCCGTCGCCGGCCGCCGTGGCGGTGCCGACCTGGACGGCGTTGGCGTAGAGCCTGATCGATGCTCCGGCCACAGCGCCGTTGCCGGCCACCACGGGCCGCTTGTCGTAGCTGCCGATCGGCCCGGCCGGGCTGGTGATCGCCGGCGCCGCGGGCGATACCTCCGCCAGCACGCCGCCCGCCGGGACGCTCTCGACGTTGCTCCAGTTGGCCGAGGTCGCGAAGTACCACCAGTCGCCTGGCGCGACCGTCTCGACATGGCTCTGTGTCGACAGCGGCGCGCAGTACAGCGGCCCATCGATCAGCGTCGCGCCGCTGTCCGGTCCGAACGCGTTGCTGCCGTTCCGGTAGAAGCGCAGCGAGAGGTGCTTCGGGTCGTTCGGCGCCTTGGCGGAGACCGTCACCTGCCCGACCGCCGGCGTATTCGCTTGAGCCGTCAGGTTGGTCGGCGACAGCGGCGCCACCGGATCGGCCACCGCCGTAAAGCTTGCCGGCGGCGACCAGTCGCTGCCCGATCCACGCGGCCCGATGAAGCGCACCTGCGCCTCATAGGCCGTGCCGTCCTCCAGCGGGAAGGTCTCGACCTGGTTGTCGTCCTGCGCCACCGGCAGCGGCTGCCACGGGGAGACGGGATCGGTCACCGGCCGATAGCGGGCCTTCGCCACATAAACCGACCGGGGCGGCGGATCCCAGGTGACGACCCCGACCGCGACAGGCATCTGCATGTTGTAGAGCCTGTGCGCGATCGTGACCGCGACGTGCTCCGGCACCGGCATCTCGCCATCATCGTCGCCGTCCGACGGCGGCACGGCCGGGTCCTGCTCGTCGGTCTCCGCGGTCCACTCCCACCAGCCGTCGTAGCTGGTCACCTCCAGGCTCACCGTCATGTCGGCCTGGTTCAGGCTCATGCCGGTGATCTCGAACAGCGCGTCGATGTCGAGCTCGGCGATCTGCAGCCGGATCCACCGCTCGCCCCAGGCATCGAGCCCGGCGAGCGTCGTCCGGATGCGGCCCGTATGCGAGGGGTTGCCGCGCCTCAGAACCTCTCTGGCGACGCGCTGCGCCTGGCTCTCGGACGGAACGAAGCGCAGCTTGATCTGGCTGCTCTCGACGCCGTTGCGGTCGATCGCCGCCTGGTCCAGCTGGATGCCGGCTTCGGTCTCCGCCCATTCCCAGGCCTGGCTGACATAGGTCGCCCGCACCTCGTTGATCCGCTCGATCGCCGGCTTGCCCTGGTTCAGGTCCCATTCGAGGATGTGCTCCTCGGTCAGCGTCACCGCCGCGGTGGAACCCGGCGCTCCGACCGTCAGGCCGAGCTTGCCGTCGGGTCCCTGGATGATCCGGCCGCCGCACGCGTCGAGCAGGTCCTGCAGCACCGCCTTGCGGTCCTCGGTCAGCTCGTAGGCGCCCCAGGCCCGCCAGCGCGGCTCGACGCCGCCGGCCTTCAGCGGAATTTCCTGGTCGCAGATGTCGGCGGCGGCCGCGAAGCTGTCCAGGTCGATCCGGTCGAGCGCGACGCCGAAGCCCACCGGAACGCCCCGCTCCAGGCGCGTCATGTAGTCCAGGACCACCAGCGCCGCGTTGTCCGACCAGCTCCAGGTCGTCTCGTCATCTATCTCCTGGTCGCCGGGCCCCGTCCCCTCCTCGCGCGGGTCGAAGACCTTGGCGCCCCGCAGCACCGTCCGATAGGGAGGCGGTCCCGACGGGAAGACCTTGATCTGATCCTCGTCCTTGAGGTCGGCATACTTCACATAGGTGCAGCACAGGCCACGGCCACGGTGATCCGTCGTCCAGAAATCGTCGTCGATGTCGGTGATGCTCTGGTCCGGCGCGCCCGACCAATGCACGATCGTGACAACCTCGAACTTGCCCCATGGGTCATCGGTGACCACACCGTCGTCGACCTGCACCCGCTCGTCGTTCAGCCAATGCTCTTCCAGCGCGTCGCACTCATGCGCGGCATGGCAGATCAACGTCTTCAGATCGCCGTCCGGCGTGCTGTCGTAATAAAGGAATACGCCGCCCAGGCGCTGGCGGCCGTACAGACGCGTCCGCGGCGGGATCGCCTGCTTGATGCTGACGTCGCCGTCCTGCATCTTCGGCTTGTCCGGCGTCTGGGCTAGCAGCGTCTGCGCCAGCGTCCCGGCGATCGACAGGCCGACGCCGATAGCCGTCCACCCGGTCACGGTCAGGCCGAGGAAGCCGGCCGCACCGGCCGCGCCGGCCGCCGCACCGGCGGCCCCGACGAAGGCGCTGCCCGCACCGATCGCGAGAGGAAGTGCAGCCGGCATCAGAACCTCCAGGCGAACGAAGCGTGCGGCGTGGTCGACAACTGGTCGCCGGTCTTGGCCATCCAGGCGAGCTGCCCGCGGATCGCCAGCGCCGGGCCCCTCCCGGTGACGATGATGCCGATGTCGCCGGCCCAGGCGTCCGGCGGCGCAACCAGCCTTGCACCGATGCGCCTCATGGCGTTCGCGGCGACACGGACCAGGCCGCCTTCGGCCAGCAGCAGCCGCGCGTATTCGCGCTCGGTGCGATAGGCGCCACGCCAGCTGGCCGCCGGATCGATTCCGGTCTGCTGCAGCACCCAGTCCGCCGCCCAGAGGCTGCAATCCATCCTGCCGAGCACGAACGGCATCGTGTTGCCCACACGCTGGTGGGCGGCGAGGTCGGCGAGAAGCGAGGCCATCAGGAGAGCCGGTTGCGATCCGCCACGCTGATCGGCCTGCTGCCGCCCGGGCTGCGCGGGTTGCCGGACAGGCCGCCATTGATCGCGACCGACTTCGCCTCGCGCTCGGCCCGCGCTTCCTCCTTGGCCTCCAATTCGGCAACACGGTCCCGCAGCGCGCCGACGAGGGCGCACAGTTCATCGAACTGCATGGATGCCTCCTGGGTCAGTGACGCGGCCACGCCACGTCGCGGTCGACGAGCTTCGGCGGGAACTGGCAGCCGAGGTCGCCCGGGAATCGGCGCTGCTGGTCCCGGTCGGTCAGCAGCCCGAACGGCGCCCGGCTTCGCTGCGCGAACAGCGTCTCGCAGGGCAGCGTGATGGTGCGCAGCGTCGGGCCGGTCGCGGTGAAGCTGGGCTTCTGCATGGTCCAGATGCCGAGCGTGAGAAGATCGCCGAGCGGCACCAGGCCCCCCGGGATGGTCGCGTCGTAGAACCCGATCTGCACCGTCAGGTCGCGTCCTTCGATCTTGTCCGGGTCCGTGCTCTTGGCCGCCGCCACGACGGTGGAGTCGACGCCGTTCAGCGTCAGGCTCAGCTGCGGCGCGGTGCCGTTGGCCGCCTGCTCCAGCCCGTCGATCGACTGCAGCGGGTTGCCGCTGCCGTCGACCCGTTGCCCCATGCCGATCCAGTCGACACCGCCGCGGCTGATCGGCCCGTCGCCCTCCCACACCTGCAGGGCGCAGCCATTGAAGGCGAAGGTCACGAACAGGGCGCAGACCACATGCTGGCCCCGCGCCTGGGCGCGGATCGGATCCTCGTGGGTCGGCGGCGGTGGTGGGAAGAAGGCCATGTCACCACACCTCCACGAGATCGAGCGTCGCTGTCCCCGTGCGGGCCAGCTGCAGCTCGAAGGCGCCGCTGTCGTCGGCCGACAGGCGCATCGGCACACGGCCATGGCACCAGTCCACGACCGCTCCCTCTGCCAGCGCGGTCCGCAGCTTCGGCCGGATGTCGAGCAGGGTCTTTTCATCGGGCAGCGCCGTGGCGCCGACCGTGACGTAGAGGCAGCCGCCGGCGCCGAGGAACGACCCCTCCAGCACCGGCATCCGCGTCGAGCCGTTCTCGATCGTGATCTGAATGTCCCCAGCCGCCGCCGCCTTGTCTTTCGCGATCACCGGCAGCGCGCCGCCTTGCATGAAGCCGGCGCCGTCGGAATGCAGGCTGTCGTCATCGTAGGGGATCCCGCCGACGGTCGGGATCAGCCGGTTGCCGTTGCGGCAGTCGCAGGGCCCGACGCGGACCGCGTTGGTCCGGCCGTCGAGCCGGGCAGCAGCGACCGCATCGCCCGGATCTTGGCCGGCGTGTGCAGCGGCACGGTCAGCGTCGCCACCCACCGGCCCAGTTTGGACGTCACGACCTGCTCGCGGCCGGCGATGGTCTCGCCGCCGGAGCGGCTGCGCGCGTCGATCCGGAAGGTCTCGGCATTGGCGACCAGGACCGCCGGCCAGTCATAGATGATCATGAGAAGCGAATCCGGTGCTGGCGGTTGATCTCGGGCACGGTGGCCAGGCCCCTCTTCACCGCCCCGGCGGCGATCTCGGCGATGGTGCGATCGCCATTGGCGCCGGCCATGGAGATGTTGAAGGTGATCGGCTGGCTCGATCCGCCGCCGCCCCCGGCCGCCGCCTTGATGACGTGGTTCGGGATCACCTGGCCGGGCACCGATGGCGCGAACCATTCCCGGCCGGTCTCGCCGACCTCGTACAGCCGGCCCGGCAGGGCCTGGCCGCCCATGGCGGCGTGGCCGGCGATGCCGCCCGGGCCGATCGGGCCCAGGCCGGTCCCGCCGTCATAGCCGACGGGGCCGCTGCCGCCGAAAGCGAGGCCGAGCAGGCCGCCGCTGAGGCCGGTGAGGCTCCCGAACGCCTTGCCCAGCGGCCCCTGCCCGAACAGCGCCGCCTGCAGCAGCATCTGCGCCAATGCCATCCCGACCTTGGTCAGGGCGTCGGAGAAGCTGGTCGCTCCCTGGATGCCGCTCTGGATCGCCTGGCCGATGGCCTGGATGCCTTCGACATAGCCCTGGTTCTCCAGGTTCAGCTTCTCCAGCACCCGCGAGTATTCGGCGTCGGTGAGTGCCCCCTCCCTGTGCCAGCGCTCGTATTTGGCTTTCTCGGCCTCGTACTTCTCCTGGCTGGTCATTGCGGCCTCGACCGCCTTGTTCGCCGTTCGCCTCCGCATAGTCGGCGAGGAGCTGATCGCTCCGCTGCTTGCGCGCCGCCTCGTCCTCGTAGCGCCGGACATACTGGGCATGTTCGGCCGTGCCGAGCTCGAGGCCACGCTGCCGGGCGGTGTTCAGGGCTTCCATATGCGCCCTCATCGCCGCCTGCGCGCCGGTGCCCCGCTTGTAGACCAGGAGGAGCCGCTCGTTGAGATCGGCCTGCTGCTGGAGACTGGCCACCGGGTCGTTCCCGGATGCTTCGCCCTTCGCGCCGGCGTTGGGCTTGGCCGCGGTCACCGCTCTGGGCCGGGCCGCGATCGCCGCTTCTCCTTCGATCTGCTTCTGCGTCGCGATCCGGGCCCTTTCACTGAGTGCCAGCGCTTTCAACACGTTTCCGGTCTTCTCCACCTCGTCGTTGAAGGCAGATTGCTGGGCCGTCGTGATGCGCTGCTGATTGTCATAGGCCTTCTTGGCGTCGGCGCCCTTGAGCGTGGCGGCGGCTTCCGCCTCCATCTGCGCCACACGGCGTTCAACATCCCCTTTGGCGAGCTCGCTGGCGCGAGCAGATCGAAGGCTCTCGCCGATGAACGCATGGATCGCGCCGGTAAGGCTCTCGATCCCGCCCGCCGCCTCGGACGCGCTGAAGCCAAGCGAGCGCAACAGCTGGGCACCGGTCGTGTTCAGCTCGTTGATGCGGTCGAGGGTAAGGACGAGAGCCTTGTTGTTCGTTTCCAGCTTCGCTGCGGCATCGCCGGCGTCGCTGGCGGCCGTCACGGCCTTCTCGGTGCTGATTCCCGTCTGCTCGGCTGCCGGTCCCAGCTCGCGGAGTGCTGTGACGATCGCATCATATTGCCGGGAGCTCAGCTTCGGGTTCTGCAGTTCGGTGGCGAGATCGAGGACTTTCTGCCTGGTCTCGTCGGTGGCGACGCCCAGCTCCTGCTGCTGTGCCCGGATGGTGTTTGCGATGTCCCGACCGGCCTCGCTCGCACTGGCCTGCACGTCCTTGAACGTCGCCGCCTGCGCCTTGACGGCCTCCTCGACCTTCGTCCTGGCAATGCCGAGCAGACCGCGCTCGACGAGGCTGAGAGCCTGGGAGGCGTCGAGGGCGTCCTGTTCCTGCTCGCTGAAGCTCCCTCTCGTGGCCTCCATTGCCGCATTGAACGTGTCCTGGGCCGCTTTGGCTCGATCGGCCGCGGTCTCGAATGCTCCCATGCTGGCCGCGATCGCGTCGATTGCCCCGACGGCGCCGCCCAGCACCACGCCCCAGGGTCCGAAGATCGGCAGGATTTGCGCCCCCTCCTGCAGGAAGAGGTGCAGCGCGTTCTGGCCCTCGGCCAGGTTCCTGATCAGATCGGGCACCCGCCCCGAAATCGACTCCAAAGCCTTGCCGATCGTCCCCGAGCCCTTCTCCGCGGCGTCCTCGGCCTTCTTCATGTTGTTGATGGTGACGTTGGCGACCTGGACCATCGCCTGGTTGTATTGGCCAACGACGGCTGTAACCTCGACGACGATCTGATCGGCGGTCTGGGGCATGGCGGCTTCTCCGCAAGAACCGGGCTCGACACAGGAAAGGATTCGTGAGAGGCTGTATTTCTATTTTAGGGGGAGAAAATAATTGATCGGCAACTTTCTCGGAAAACTTGGTGCCATCCGGGTGGCCATTCTGTCGGCCGCAATCGCCCTCCCGGCATCCGCTTCCGCCGCCACGCCGCAGCAATGCGCCACCCTCAAGGCACTGCTCAACAGCACCGGTGCGCTCGAGCGGACGTTGCTGGAGCAGCGCGAAGTGCTCCTGGCGCAACCGCCGAGTCTTGCCGGCGCGCTTCTTGCCCTCCAGGCCAAGTACAAGGGGTTCGACGAGGCCGATTTCCGGGGCATTCGGGACGTGACCACCCGGCTGGAAGGCGTCTCCACCGCGCTGACCGGCGATTTCGATGCCAGGCTGAAGGTGCTCAACGACAGCATCACCGTGATCGGCGAACTCTGTCGCTGAGGAGCCGCTCAGCCGCTCCTACCCGGCAAGAAAGCCCGTCTCCCGCGCCCTGACCAGCATCTCATCGAAGGCGTCGTCGGTCGGCGGGGCCGCAGCCGGGACCCCGGCGGGGTCCGTCAGCCTGGCATAGGCCCGGCCGGCCAGCAGGAACTCGGCCAGGCTCATGCGGCCGATGTCGAGCGGCGAGATGCCGAGCGCGAGGGCCTGTCCGGTGAAGGCCGCGACGTCGATCCATCCGTCCCGTCGCCCGCCGCGGCCTCGGCTTTTCCCTCCGGCTCCTCCGCCGCGTCGGCGACGCCGAAATAGGCGGCCATCATGACGGCCTGCGCCGTTGCCAGCGGATTGGCCGGATCGCGCGGGTCGGCCAGCGGATGGCCGTCGACATAGATGTCGACCAGCTCTCGCGCCCGCACCGCCGGCAGGCCACCGCCGATCAGGCCCAGCCGGATCGTCTCGACGACATCGCCGGCATACCAGCGCCGCTGGACCAGCAGGCGCTGGGCGATCTCGCCCAGCCCCGCATTGCACAGCCGCTGCAGTTCCTCGATCTGCTTCAGCTTGAGGGCGAACAGATAAGTCCCGTCCGCCCATGCCAGCTCGATCTCGGCGGCGATATTCGGCTGCCCGGCCATCAGGCGGCCGCCGTCCAGGCCGGCTTGCCGTTCAGGGTGATCGCGATCTGCACCGTCGCCCGCTGCCCGCGCTGGGCGGTGACCTGGTAGCTGGTCAGGATCGCCGGCGCCTGGTAGTAGCCGCCGAAATCCGCCGCGGTGACGTCGTAGACCCAGCGGACAGTCTTCTCGGTGCCGCCGAACGCCCAGTCTTCCCAGGTCTTGCGGGCGGCGCGGTCGAGCACGCCCTGCCCGCTCAGCGTCATCTGCAGGGCGGTGATGTCGGTGATCTTCCATGCCGGATCGTCCGGGTTGTCGCAGTCCGGGATGATGCTCTCATTGGTGTCGCTGGCGATGGTCATGCCCAGCTCGGTCAGGCCGCAGGGCGCGGCGAAGACCTCGGCCGGGGTCGCCCCGTTGCCGAGCAGGATCATGACGTCGGAAAAGCGGAAGGTCTTGGCCTGGGCCATCGGGATCTCCTCGAACGCGAAGGCCCCGCACTGTGGCGGGGCCGGGCATGCCGGCGGGCGGCATGGGATGAAGCGACGGCGCTATGCCGCCGCGATGGTCTCGAACTCGATCACGCCATGGACGACGCCCTGCTCCGCCGGGTCGTCGAGCATGCGGGTCTGCCGCCATTGCAGCGACACCAGGAAGCCCTCGGGAAGCGCGAGATCGGCCTCGTCCAGCGCCGCGACGACGGCAGCCGCCAGCGGCTCGGCCGACGCCCGGCCGTAGCCCTTGGTGAAGGCATCGACCTGCAGCCGGACCAGGCTGCCGCGAACGCCGCCCGTCGCCTCCCAGGGCGAAGCGATCACCGTGGTGCAGCGCAGGAACGGATAGGCCGGCGCCGTCGAGACATAGTCGTAGACCCGGGTGCCGACCTGCGCGGCCACGCCGGGATCGGCCTGCAGCGTCGCGATCATCGCGCGGCGCAGCGGGCCGGACAGGTCACGGCCGCTCATGGTCGTCCCCAGCCCGCGGGCCCGGCTTGGGCACTCGCCGGCCGGCGCCGGCGGCCTCCGCCGCTTCCGCCGCGGCGGTCGGGACCAGCAGCGTCGCTCCCGCCCTGTAGGCCAGGGTCAGGCGCCGCGACGGCCGGAAGTCGAAATCGGCGGTGAAACGGAACCAGGGCATGGCTCAACCTCCCTGCGAAGCAGACCCCGCGGCATGACGGGCTTCACTCGACCGCCCGACCTCGACGGACGGCCTGGACGATCAACGCGACCGCGTCCCGCCGCTTTTTCGCAGTGGCCGGTCGCAGATAGGGGCGGGCGGCCGCGCGGGCGGTGCCGAATTCGAGATCGGCATAGGGCGCGGCCGAGACCACGTCGGCCGACAGCTCTGCCCGGCGCACGACGGCAATCGCACCGTGCAGCCGGCCGGTATCGGCATTCGGCGGCTCGCCCGGATCGGACGGGACATGGTCCGGCCCGCTGATCCAGTCGGCGGTGATGCTGGCCACCGCCTCCGCCGCGACAAGCTCCGCCGCGATCACCACGGCTTTGCCGACCTCCTGGCGGACGGCCTTGGCCCTCTGCGCCAATCGCCGGAGATGTTGGTCGACGCCGGTGACGCGGGTCATCGGGCGGGCATCCCGGTCAGGATCCAGGCGGCGCCGGCCGGGTCGCGCTCGACCGCGCCAATCCGCCACCGGCCGCCGGCCAGTGTGATCTCGTCATCGAGAGTTGGAGCCGCGGTAGCGCCAGCCTGCAGCACGATCAGCCGAACCGCCCGGTCCGGGATGTTCCAGTCGGCCCGCTGCCGGTCGCCGACCTCGTCGCGGTGGCCCTTGACCGGGATATCGGCAAAGACCGGCGGCAGGATCACCTGGCCGTCCGCGTCCTTGGCCGCCACATGCAGCGTGCCGTCGAGCAGCAGCGGCGCAAAGGCGGCGCCGAACACCGCCCGAATGGCGCCATCGAGCACGGGCATTGGGACCTCCCTGAAAGAGAAGGGCCGCCCCGGAGGCGGCCCTGCTGCACACGCTAGGATGACGAATACGACTACGGAGGATCGACGATGCAGCCTCTGATCGCCTGTTCGAGCTGACCGAGATCGGTACGATGCTCGATCACCGCCAGCACCAGTTCACCGAGCCAGGTCGTGTCCCGCCCGAAATCGAGGCTGTATCCGTTCTGGTCGATAAAAACGAGCGCCGCGGTCAGCGCCGTCCGCTTGTTTCCCTGCTCGAAGGGGTGATTTTGAGCAACGCCCATCAACAACTCGATGGCGAGACGGACGACATCTTCCTCGCCGCCGTACCAACGGACGTTTTGAGGCCGGTAGGCCGCCATTTCGACAAGCCCCGGATCGCGCACCAGATGCGGCTCTCCGGTCTTTTCGACTTCCAGCTGGTTGATGCGGACGAGGTGCTCTGCCGTCAGCCAGAACGGCTCATTTGGCGAGGACGGCACGAGCGTCCTTCGTCATTTCCATGACCTTCCTGCACAGAGCATCGAAATCCTGCACCTTACCCGGCTTGGCCGGATAGACGATCTTGGTCCCGTCGCTCTTGCGCTTCTCGATCTTGGTCGCAGGGGCGCTCATGATCTGCTCCTGACGTCACTCGGTCGTTTGAATATGTAGCATAGATGGAACATGGTGTCCGAGAATCTGGGAAGCCAGACGCGGCGTTTCCAGGGCTGCCGCTGCCCGTCCACGGCTACACCACCGTGACAGCCGGAACGTTGCGCCGCATCAGCTCGAGAAAGCGGCGGCCGTAGCCGGTCGAGCCCAGCGCGCCGGGGCCGGCATCGGCCGTGTCGGCGCGCTCCAGCTCCAGCGCGCCGCTGCGCATCCGGAGGAACCCGCCGGCGGCCGCCGCTGCGGCCTCGGCGCCGCTGCCCTGCCCGTCCAGGGTCAGGATATGGGCGGCAAGGAGCAGCCGGCCGAGCCGGATATCGGCCTCGCTGGCCCAGTCGGCGCCGGCCTGCAGCGCCGCCTCGGCCAGCGCCGACTGCACCACCGCGTCGGCGACGGCGGCGAAGCCCGGGAAGCGGGCCTTGAGATCGGCCGGGGTCGGTTCGTCCATCGTCAGCCTCCCTGCCCCAGAAGCCGGGCCAGCTCTGCCGCGGCGTCCTCCTTGCGCAGCGGGCCGGCCAGGACCTCGCCGCCGGCACCGATGATGTAGTGCCTGCCGAACCCTCGGTGCGCCGCCTTCGGCCCGGCTGCCGCCGGCGGCTTGGCCGCCGGCGGCTCGGCCCAGGCCAGCACCCCGGCCTCGACCTGCCGCCGCACGCCGGCCGTCTCCGCCGCGCTCAGCTCGAGCTCGGCGGTCTCGCCCGGCTCCAGCAGCCGCGCCTCGCCCTGCGCATGGAGGAAGCGCGGCCCGGGCGAGATGTTGGTAATGCGCATGGCCGTTCTCCGAAGAATAAGGAAGAGATCGAAGCCTGTCCGAGCATGCGTTCGGGGTGAGTCGGCTGGCAGTGGTATCGAGAACCGGCGCGCAGCGGACGTTAAAGTCCGTGAGCACCGGAAGCGCGGAAACCGCCGTCAGACGGCCGCCCCGGCGCATGATCGGACAGGCGGCTCAGATGCCGTCGGCGTAGCGGAAAGCCTTCGGCCGCCGGATCTCGACCCCGCCGGTGCGGAAGATGCCTGGAACGTCGAATGTCAGCGGCCCGGACGGCGACGGCGCCAGGAACTGGTGCGGCATCGGCAGGTGCAGCCGCACCACCTGCGGGTCGCGACGATAGGCCACCATCCGCGCGGCGTTGCCGGCCCCGGCATTCTCCAGTCCGCGCACGGCCCGGATCGTCAGCGGCGCGCCGGTGATCGCGGTGTAGGTGTTGTTGCGGCGCAGATACTCGAGGATGGTCGTGTCGGAGAAGCCGCTGCGCGCCGTGTCGGCCAGGGCGGTGAACCGCGCCACCGGCAGCAGCAGCGTGTCCGCCATCTCCACCGTGAGCGAGCCCTGATAGACGCCGGTCAGCAGGGCGTTGATGTCGCGCAGGATCTGGTCGGGGGTCTTGTCGGCCCACAGGGTCGACGTCCCGCTGCCGTCATTGACGACGGGGCCTGCGGTGACGTTCGGGTCGTTGATCAAGCCGGTCCAGCCCTTGGCGACGCCGCTCGGCGGCACGCCGCGCAGGGCGAGGCCGTCCATGAACTCCTCATAGGCACGGACGGCGGCCGCGGCCCGATCCGCCGAAAGATTGGTGCCCGGCACCATCATCGCCTGGCCCAGTTCCTGCAGCGTGTAGCGGTAGCCGATCGCCGCCATCTCGATCGGACGATCGTGCTGCGCGCGCTCCACATCGGCGAGCGGGATGTCCTTGGCCTGGTGGTTGAACCAGTCGGCCTGGCCGACCTTGTCGGTGGAGAAGAAGGTGACGCTCCTGGCCCAGGGATTGGCCGAGGTGTCGACCGGCAGCAGCGCCGGATACTGGATGTCGGGATACTGGATCTCGTAGACCTGCGCCTCGATGCTGGCGGTCTGGGAGACGAGGAAGCCCAGCGCCTGCTGGGCGTCGAATGCGAACATGGAAGGCTCCTTCGAAGGGCTGGGCGATCGGAAGGTCCGGATCAAGCCGAGGGCAGCGCGCCGCCCAGGCGCACCACGGCCAGGCCGCCATTGGCGGCGCCGGTCATCCAGCGGGCGCCGGCGATGGCGAAATGGGTGGCGTCGGCCGGCAGGCTGGACAGGATGCCGGTCGCGGCCTCGAACACGACATTGTCGCCGGCCGCGACGGCGCCGCCGGTCGCCACCCAGATGTCGCCCTCGGTCAGCACGGCGCTGCTGGCGCCCTGCCGGTAGGTGTCGCCGTCGCGCGGGTCGAGCACGACGTCGCGGATCGAGATGCCGACGAAGCCGGCGGCCGCAGCGGCGCCGAGCACGGCCCCGCGGGCTCCGGCGCCCTGGCCGACGGCGAGGCCGAAGCCGATGCCGGCGGCGGTCTCGACGATGCGGGTGTCGGCATCGGCATTGGTCAGGTTGGCGACCATGCCGGCCACGGCCGGGCGCATGGTCTCGCTGTAGCTGTTCTGCACGACGGCCATGTCCGTCTCTCCTTTCGCTGAAGCAAGGCTCCTCACACCCTCCACGCTCGTCATCCCCGCGAAAGCGGGGATCTCGCAACGTATTGGCCCAAAAAGAGATTCCCGCTTTCGCGGGAATGACGATGAGGGAAAGTGGAGTGTTGTGAAGACGTCTCTGAAGCGGGCGGCTCAGGCCGCGGGGGAAGCTCTCCAGGCACCGATCAGGCGGGCGTCGCGCCGGCGCAGCGCCTCGGTCCGGGCATCGCCCGGGACCGGCCGCTCGGCCAGGACCTGCCGCAGCGGATCGGGCCGGGCGGGGCCCGTCGGGCCCGCAGGACCGGGCGGGGCGGCCAGCACCCGGAAGGCGCCCTCGATCGCGGCGTCGCTCATGTCGCGGACGGTGGCGTCGCCGATCCGGGCGGCCACGGCGGCGCGGCGGATCTCGGCCTCGCCGCGGCCCTCGACCGCCAGCGTCTCGCCGCCGATCCGCCGGGCCTCGGCCAGCAGGAGGGCGCGGGCGGCCACCGCCTCGTCCAGCCGGGCCGGGCTCGGCTCGGCGTCGCGCAACCGGGCGGTCAGCGCCGCGATCTCGCCGTCCTTGGCCTCCAGTGCGGCCCGCAACGCCGCGACCTCGTCCACGGGCGCCGCCGGCGGGATCGGCGCCGCAACATTCCAGGCATCGCCGATCCGGCAGGCCGGGCCGGCGCGGGCGGCGTCGACCACCGCCAGGTGGTTGGCGCGGATCCGGCGCTGCACGGCGTCATAGGCCTCGCCCGCCGGCGTGGTGCCGGGGGTCCAGTCGATCTCGGCGGCGTAGCCGACGCTGAGCTGCCGCTTACCGGCGACGACGGCGTCGACGGCCGCGTGGTCCATCAGCACCAGCGGCACGCGGATATAGTCGCCGTCCCGCGCCACCTCGCCGCCGACCTGGCCGACGCCGTGCGCCTTCCAGTTGGCGGCGGTGACCGGCTCGGCCGGATGGTCGAGCGTGACCGGGCGGTGCGCCATCGACGCCAGGGCGTCGGCGGCGAACACCTCCTCCTCCGGCCGCCAGACCCGCACGGCGGCGAGGTCGGTGCGGCCCATCTCGGCGCCGCTGTAGGTCTGGACGCCGGTGCGGGCGACGCGGACGGCCGCGACCAGATAGCCGTCCTGCGTGGTGCGCCGGTCGCCGACCAGCGTCACCGTATCGGTGATGAGCATGGGATCTCCCTGGGATATGGGCGGCGCCGTCGCAAGTCGACCGCCAATAACAACCGTCATCGCCGCGAAAGCGGGGATCTCGTCACGATCAATCTGAAGGAGATTCCCGCTTTCGCGGGAATGACGGCAAAAGGGGGCAAAGATGTAGATTGGACTCGCTTTCCGCGAGCCCGACCTACTCACTTGGAAGACAGCCTTCAAAGGCGGATCAGATGACCCGGATGTCGGTGATCATCAGGTCGGCGCCGGCGCCGAGATAGAAGGACAGCTTCGCTGCCACGGCCCCGTTCGGCGCCTTGCCGACGGCACGGAACCGAAGCCAGTTCGAGAAGCCATTGTCGGCAAGCCGCGCCTGATCCTGCGACAGCAGCACGAACTGACTGATGAGACCGGGAGTGGGATTGGCGTCGAACCAGCGCAGATCAGCGCGCAGTGACCCGGTGGCCCCGGTGTATTTCAGCCAGAAATCGACGATCCGGCTCTGCCCGCTCTCGACCGGAAAGGCTTTATCGGTCACGATCTCTACACCCGCTCCCGTCGCACGGAGCCGGATCGCTTCGGTCGCGTCCGGCGGCAAGTCAGAGGTGATCCGGTGGAATCCGCCGCTGCTGGCACCGATGCTGACCCAGCCGCCCTTCGGGGAGAGATCATCATTGACGGTCGACATTGCGCGACCGGTCGGATCGGCAGTGGTAAGGCGGTTCGCCCCCTCGCGAAGCCGATACGAAGCGGCGGTCGAGCCACTGTTGTCGACCGTCAGGTCGCCGAACAGCACCCGGCCGCCATGGACCAGATAGCTTGACGCGGTGTTCGCCCCGATGCGCCACTGCTTGACCACAGTGTCTCGGAACACGATCTCATAGTTCGGCGCCTCGCTGGCATCGACCAGATTGTGCGAGCTTCCGTTGGCAATCCCCTCGTCACGACGGATCACCATATCTTCCAGCAGTAGCCGGCCGGTCGCACCCGCTGCGACCTTGAAGGGGACGGGCGGTGGGGAAGGGACCGTGTTGGGCCAGCCATAATGGCCGTTGCGGCACGACCGATAGGTCACGTCGCCGGTCAGTTTGTCGCTACAGGCACGCTCGATGTCGCAGTTCTCGACGACGATGTCTCCACCCTCGAGGTTGTAGCCGGCCGTGATCGCCCGCTGGATGCTGCCGCCGGTCAGCCGGAGCGACCCGACCAGATTGACCACCGTCCGGCCGTCCTCATCTCTCCACCATCCGGTGCCGCTGCCCTTCGTCGAGGCCTCGTTCTGCTCCGCTCCAAGGATCGAATTGTGGATTTGCAGAAACGCGTTCGAGGCGTTTCCGACGAAAGGTGCCAGAACGCCGCGCGGAGAATAGTCGTAAATGTGGAATTCGCTCTGATTCCGGCGTTCCTGAGCATCACCCGGCGCGGTTGGATCACCTGAATACCGGCCCCAGGCGATGCCGGTCATCATATTCTGGATCCGCAGGCCATAGATGTAGCTGTACTGCGTTCTGTTTTCGTGCGTCGCCGCCTCGCTGTCGCAGAGCAGACCACATTTGTAGTTCAAAGCATGCTTCGGCACCTTCTGGTCGCCGTCGGAGGTGATGCCTGCGTTGAACATCCTGCCGTCGCGCCAATTGCGAAGAATCAGCACCGCCTCGACACTGGGTTTGATGGGCGCATTGGGGTTATTCGGATCGGGCTTCGGCGTCGGTGCAATCCCGTGCAGGAAGAAGCCGGCCATGTCGATCATCTGATAGATCGCCTCGGATTTCACCGAGGTCACCCGGTAGCGTCTGGTGAACCGGACCCGGTTGTAGCCCAGCGCAATGTTCACCGCATCGGTGTCGTTGTAGGTGTCGTCCTCCCACCAGGAAGGGGTGACCCACACCGCTTCGCGGATCTCCGGCGCCATCATTATATTCGGATCGTATTCGGGAGTGGCTGGGTTGTCGCCGTAGATCGTGGTTGGAATCTCAACGTTTCCGTTGCCGAACAACACGGCGCCGCCCCAGCCGGGGTCCCGGATGAAGATCCGGATGGGCGGAGCCGTGAAGGGCTCGGTGAAGGTCAGCGTCATTCCGTCCGCGACCTTGATCGCACCGCCGGGCTCCACCTCCACAGGGACCTCGATGGACAGGCTGGAGCTGAGGGTCACGGGGCTGTCGATCACGAGGCCCGTGCTCGCGGCGGCCGCAGCGGCCGTCACCAGATTGGAATAGAGCGGATTGGACGATGTCCTCACGGTCATGAATCATCTCCATCGAAGTTGAATTAATGTTCGCCGAAAGCCGGGCGATGCCGGCCGCGGGGCGCGACCTAATCGGCCTCCGGCAACCCCGGATACACCCGGTCCTCGACCAGTTGCCCCCTCACCGCGGCCGCCAGCTGGTCGGGCGGCACCAGGGCCGTCCGGGCGTAGATCTCGCTCGCCTGCGCCTTCTTCAGGCCGATCTCGGCCCGCTCCCCCGCCCCGAGCTGCCACAGCGGCGCCCATTCGGACCGGATCTCCGCCGGCCGGCTGCCCAGCGCGCTCAGGATCAGCGCCTCGTCCAGCCGGCGCAGGGCCGGGCCCAGGGTCACTCGCTGCTCCGCCGCGATCCGGTCGTAGTAGTTGCGGATGTCGCCCTCTCCGGTGGCGTTCAGCCCGGCCGGGGCCTGGCCGAGCAGCCGGGTGGCCGGGATGTCGGCAGCGCCGGCGGCGATCTGCAGGTATTGCTGCATGATCTCGGGCAGCTGGGCGAAGCTCAGCTGCTTGCGGTCCCACTCCTCCTCCTTGTCGATCACCAGGGCGTTGACCAGCCCCTTCATCGTGTTCGCCAGGGTGAAGCGCTCGACCAGCCGCTCGGCATAATCGGCCTGCGCCAGGTTCTGGGTCAGCTGCGGGATGCGGATGACGTCGAGCTTGGCCTCATGGATCAGCGTCGCCACGCCCTGGGCGGCCAGCCCAGCCTGGCGGATCGCGTCCATCACCGCCTGCAGCACGCTGTCGCCCCAGCCGTCGGTGCCCGCCCCGTCCGGCAGCTCGGCGCCGGCCAGGCGCACCACCCGGCTCGGATGCAGCCGCACGCCGCCTCGCCCTGCGGAGGCGACCTGGTACCAGCCGGGCTCGCCGAAGCCGGGCGACAGCACGTCGCGATCGATCTCGCCGGGCATGATCTCCCAGCGATGCGTGACGTGCAGGTAGCGCAAGGCGCCGCGGCCGAGCGGCGGCAGCGGCTGCGCCGGGTCGCCGTCGCCGGCTCCCAGCACCAGGGCGGCGCCGCCATACAGCCGGGCCAGGCGCAGCGCCCGTGCCACCTTGCGCTGGACGTCGAGCCGCGCCTCCTCCGCCTCGATCGCCGCGATCTGCTCCGGCGCGGCGTGCCAGCGCCGCCATTCCCGGGTCATGTCGAAGGGCGGCACGTCGATCACCTTGCGGGCGATCCAGTCGCCGCGATAGGCGGCGTCGAGCTGGCCGCGATCCTGCGGCACCAGGCCGAAGCGGTCATGCGCCAGCTTGTCCTTGCCGGTGAACAGCCCGGCGACGAGGTTGGTCAGCGTGTCCAGGAACAAGGCCGGCCTCCGAAAGTCGAACGGCGGTCGCCGAATGGGCCTCGCTCCGGAGACCGTTCGAGACCGCGCCTTGGGTGAGTCGAATGGCGGTGGTTTCGAGAACCGGAGCGCAGCGGACATTGGTCCGTGAGCACCGGAAGCTTCGAGGCCGCCGTCAGGCGGCCGCCCCGGGCGCGGTATCGAGCGGTCTCAGACCCAGCGCATCGAGGCGTCGTAGGTGCTGTGCCTCCGGCTCTCGACGGCATAGCGCAGAGCGTCGATGACGTGGTTCTCGCGGTCCTCGAGCTGTCGCCGCAGCTCGCCGGTGTGCCGGTCGGTGCGATAGCTGTAGAGGCTCAGCTCATCGATCAGGTGCCGGCAGCGCGGATGCACCAGGATGTCGTGGTTCTGCAGGAAGGCGACGCCCTCCTCCACCGACCCCGCCCCCTTCACCGCCGGCCGCAGGTTGCCGAAGCCATGACGCTGCAGGTAGTTGATCGTCTCGGGCCGGGCGCTGTCGGCGACGATCGGCCATGTCCGCGCCCCCGGGATGGTGTCGAACAGATCGGCCGTGCGGTCGATCTCGCAGCCGACGCGATAGGCCTCGTGGTCGACGAACAGGGTCCGCCCCACGACGAAGCAGCGCACCAGCACGGTCGGGTCGGTGCTGAACCCCCAATCGGCGCCGAGCAGGAACCGGACGTCGGCTGGCGTCTCGAACGCCTCGACCCGCCAGTTCTTGAACACCTGGGCCTCGCTGACCCGGCGATAGCCGCCCAGCCAGACATGCTGGTGCTTGTCCGGGTCGCGTGCGCGGTCCCACTCCATCTCCGCCTGCAGCACCGCCGGGAAATGCGGGTTCTCCGAATAATTGGCTTTGACCAGCAGGGAGTCCGGCGGCAGCACGGGGCCGCGGAACAGCGCGTCGACCGGATCTTTCGGCTGGGTCGGGTTCCAGGAGAACCACAGCTCCGACCCCGGCTTGCGGATGGTCGGCCGCAGCAGCTCCAGGCTGCGGGCCGACAGCGACTGCGCCTCCTCGACCCAGGCGATGTCGTAGCCCTCCAGCGACTTGATCGATTCCGCCGTGTGGTTCTGCATGCCCTGGAAGATGATCCGGCCGCCGCCGGGCCCGAGGATGCTGTAGGGGGGTGATCGCTTTGGCACAGTTCCGAGTTCGTAAAAATCGTCCCTAAGCGCTTGAAAAATCGTCCCTTCTCGGGGCGCTGAAGGGGATTTCTGCCAAAGCGCGATTTTAGACGAAATGAGCAAAAGTGCGAATCTTGGGCGGTCGCTTTTGCACGGGAATGAGCGCCGACGAACCACGTTTGAAAGTAAACGGTCGGGCTCTGATCAGGGGTGAGATCGGCCTGGCGCCTGCGGTTGAGCGACGGGGAGCCAATGTCGAGGCCTTCCGCCGTCGGATTCCCACTTCGGCCAACCTTTCCGGAAACGAAGGTTGGCAACGCCCGGAACTCTTGCCAGTTGCGCCAACCTTGCCGAATTCCAATGACTTAGATGCCGCACTTCGTGTCGCCATATGGGGTCAAGTTTGGCGGAAGTGGGAACTCGCCCGGACGGATTGATTTCCACCGGATCCGCCTCGCGGATGGGGAATACTCAACGTTACTAACGCGGCACAGTACTACTGGCTCCGCTGATGCGGGTCGGACACAGTCTGCCGCAATAGAAAGGGGGGCGGTGAGTCGCTCACCGCCCCCGGTTGAAGCCGCTAACGCGGGCTGTCAGGCGCTTAAGCCAAGTCGGCGTAGTGTAATCCTCACCTCGTCCCGAGTGGGGCAACTGACCCCGGAAGGGAGGCGCTTGGGAAGCTCCCGCATCACCTGTTCCAACGTCATCTTGCGCCCGCCCCGCAGCACTCTCATCAGAGGCAGCATCCACACCGGCTCCGCATTCGCGACAACCGGCGGGAGCGGCGCTGATGGTGCCGGTTGAATGGCGGGTGCGTCCGGCTCGTCATCCGACCGAAGCGGCGCTGCCACGATGCCATCAATCAGCCCCTCGAACGCCCGCTTGGGCAGGCCGGAGAAATGGAACTCGTATCGCTCGCCGCCCCTGCCGGCGCCAATCCGGCGTGGCCAGTCCTCTTGGGCCGCCCGGCGACTGAGGCCCTGGCGCGTCGTCGGAAGGCCGGGAAGGTTGAGCGCCAGCAGGTCGGCAAGCGTGAACCACTCTTTCAGGCGGCGACCGCCGCGCAGCATCTGTATCAGGGCCGCTTCGATGTAACGCAGACGGTGGTTGATGCGCGTCCACTCTGCGACGGGGATCGAGACGGTCAGGGAAAAGCCACCGTCGTGCATGACGTGCTCCCTTCGTGGTCAGGCATGAGAAAAGGGGCGAAGCGTCCGCCTCGCCCCTCGATGGAGCAGGATCAGCCGGCGCGGACGATGCGTCTGCGTCCACCCATTTCCGCGTCGTGGGCCTGCCCAGCTCTGCGCGCCTCGGCAAGCAATTCCTCGGGGCTCGGAGCGTCATCGCCGACCGGCTCCGTCAGGTCAGGAGCGCCCATCCGTCGCGGCTGCTCCGTCGATCCATACCGCTGGGCCATCTCAGCAACGCGATCCCGACGAAAGCCTTCGGTCTGTCCCTTGACCACGGTTCCAACATCGAGAAGTGCCGCGCTCAACGCCGACGCGATCAGGCCGTAGCCGCGCCGGGCGTCGGTGGCTTCGGCAGCCTCATTGTCCCGGAAGCCATAGGCGAGCGCCTCGGCGACGGCGGAGAGATCGTCGAGGATAGACAGGGGATCGTCGTGATACGTCGGCGAGAGAAGGTGAAACATGGTCCGGTTCCCTTGCGTGCGCTTTCGAAGGCGCATGGGACCCGCTCCGGACGGAGCGAGCCGGGAGTTCGAAACCGCCACAAGGAACGGCGCGACAGCTTTTAGGGTTGCCCCCTGGACATGTGCCGCCGCCTCCCGGCCCAAATCCGGCCGCGCCCGGAATCCGGGCATAAAAAAAGCACCTTCGACGACCATAGCCGTCCGGCGGTGCTCTACCGCCTTGTGTAATGGGTTTCGACGCCCACCAGAACGTTAGCGCAGTCGATTCGACGGCGCAAGACGGTGAATATCCACGCTACGGCGAACGCTGCGCCCTGCTCCACTGCGGCTCAGTCGGCACCGCGGCGTGGTTCGTTGTGCGGCCGCCTCGCGCCGAGCCGGGTCGACAGGTTCTAGTTCTTTGCGATCTTGTCATCGAGCCAGCTCTGGACGGCCTTGCGAAAGCGGATATGGCCAAGATCGTCGAGCACTGTTTTCGGCAGGCATTCGCCATCGGCGAGATCGAGCAGCCGCCGCCCGGGATGATTTGGTCCGAGTAACGTCAGGAGCCCGAGCGCAGCAGGGCGGTCGCGGTCGGCAAGGCCATGGACGCCTAGCAGCAACAGCGCGCGCCGCTTGGCCGAACATGCAATCCGCTCCATCGCCTCAACCACGGCCTCGACCCGACCATGAGTCGCGAGAAGTACGCAGGCGGAGGCCGCCAAGGGCGGCGGTAATCGGTGGAGGAGCTTGGGGGTGATCGCTTCGACAATCTCGCTCTCGACCACATCGGATCGACTTAAGGCGTCGATTGCGTCGACGCGGACCCAGCGGGGCTGGTCGATGAAGGATAGGTCCCAAACCTTTTTGCGGATTGCAGGGCTACAGCATTGGGCAGCGGTGTTTAACGCCACTATCCCAAGCGACCGGTCGTCTGTGCGTTCGGCCCGAACCAACAGGGCTTCCCCAATTTCATCCGAAAGGCCCCCGTAGGTCGCGAGCGCGACAACCGCTTCACGTGCGATGGGGTACGACGGCGGCTCGTTGTGAAAGGCTTCGGCGTCCGACCAAACGTCGTCAATCAGTTTGAGGAGAACGCTCTGATGCTCAACGCGCGGCCGGCGAGCAACAATGCGAACTAGGGTACGTCGGACCCTGCAACCCGGATCGGACGAGAGGTTCAGTAGGCGCGGCGGCAGCGGATCTGGAAGCCGGGCTGCAAGATAGGTGATGGCTGCCTCACGGGCGTCAGCTCGCGCGTGCCCAAGCGCGAGCCACACGAGCGCGTCATCCTGGATGCGGATTGCGGCGTCTGCCGCGGCCTTAGCCAGTCGATTGTCCGTGGTCTCGACAAGCCAGCGACGGATGGCGGCTGACGGGGCGGCACCACTGGCGATCATAATCGGCACGATTACGTCGAGTACGAAGGGCGCCGCTGTTTCCGCCGCTCGCTCCAGCAGGACTAGCGTCTCTTGGTCGACCGCCGATAGGGGCTTACCCTCGACCGATAGGGCCGCAAATATCTCAAGCGCCACACTTGGAAGCAGCTTTAAGAGCGGCCGGACTCGCCGCGCGCGCGTTTTGCTCGAAATGCGGCGCTGCGCTGCGTGCACGTCCACCAGCAGATGCACGAAAAGTGCAGGTGTGGCAGCCAATCGCTCAAAGCACAGCGGAAGCGCAGCTGGCGCTTTCATCAAAGCGCAAAAGGCGAGCGCGCCGCGCAAGTCCTTGTCGCCGGGATTCGAAAGGATCCGCTGTACAAGGTCAGAGAAGAGCGAGGCTTTCCAATGCTCTCGCGCCGCGTCCCAGGCCCCGTCTTCGTCGCTGCTGGACCCCGTGATAGCGATGAGGGTCCGAAGTTCCTCCAGCGAGACCGATCCGTTGGCTCGCATGACGTCGTCGGCCCACACGCGGCCGAATTCGACGATTCGGCGATGCTCTGCTAAGGTCTCCCAGCGGCCCAGTGATCTAACTCGTTTTACATAGGCAGCCACAAGAACGCGGGCGGCGTAGTCATCGCCCTCGTGCTGGAACTGGTAGCCTTCCTCATCCGCTGCGTCGCATTCCCCGTCCTGAATCGCGCGCCATTGTTCCCTGCCTTCCCGCTCATAGGATCGGCGAAGGTCCGCAAGTTCATCGAGCGCTGCCTCAAGCACCTCTTCGTAACGGTCGAGGTCTCGCACTGCGCCAGTCGCCACCGCGCCGACATTTCTGTCGAAGCCGGAGGTAACCACCTTACGCGCCGCCGCGAGAAAGGCCGGCGTGAGGCCGGTCGCGATACGATCGAGTTCGGTTGAAAAGTTGTCGCCGTAGCCGTCCCGGTCCTCCGGCAACTGCTCACGAACAAAACGATCCGCGATAACGAGCGACCGTGGATCGGCCGAGATCCGCCTATACCAAGCGTCGTCAAAGCTCGGCGGCTGCCAATCGTCGAGGAAAAACTGGCCGCCACGCCGTATACCCTGGATGAACCATCGCGCAAGTTCTGACGGGGTCGATGTTCGCGTGCCGACGTCGGACGCCAGTTGCAGTAAGGATCGGAAATCGGCTTTCGAATCGATCAAGCCCTCTTCCAGCCAGGCGTCGATCGTAGCGCGACTGGCGCTTTCGGCCTCAAATTCCGAATCGAGATTTTCAGCGCCGGCAACGAGATCGGCAATCGCTTGGAACGAACGGGCCGCGGTCTCGAGCGCCCAGTCCCGTTGCGAACCGCCGAGTTGAGTTAAGGCGGAGATCAGGGACGCTAAGGTCGCTTCGCTGCGCGCCCAATTCTCCTTGATAAAGATCTCGAAACCGGCGCGGACGCTAGGATGCGAGAAGCTAACGGTTTGGCCCGGCTGGCGCAGATGGCGCGTGGCAACGAGCCGGTTCACCAGCTTCTCCAGCCCATCAAAAGACGCCGGGCCAGTGACTCGCAATTGGCGGCTAAGGCTGATCAACTGACTGCGGTCAAACTGCGATCTAGCCGCAAGCAATGCCCATATGATCGCCGACCAGCCGGTCTGATCGCTGGCATTTAGATAGGAAACAACGACGTCTTCTACAGCTTCTCGATGGGCTAGCGCGAGTATTCGCTGATAGAAAGCAGGGTCAACTTCATCCGGCTCCGGACCATCGGCCATGTAAGTAAAAAACAAATTAATTTCGAATGGCGTTTCGAGCGCTTCCAATGCGTCCGTGCGGAAATCCAGCGCCTTAGCTTGCAGGTCCGTCGCCAACAGCTCCAGGCGTTTGTCGTAGATGTCCGCGAGCTGGCCATCCCGATATTGGTCCGCGTCAACCACGACGGTCCAGCGGGCGAGACGCTCGTCAGCCTTAGCCAGACCGAGCATGTCGTTACGCGAGGTAATGACATACTGATGCCCAGCATGCGCCTCACGCAACAGTCTCGGCAGTTGCTCAGTCCAAGCGTCGGCGCCGCCCCGCAAGCTATACTGCCCCCACGGATCCTCGACGTAGAAGAGCTTCGGGCCGGTGTCGGTCAGCGTCCGCGTGCTCGATGGACCGTTGTTGACTTTGACCTGGATGATTTCAGGGGCGGAAGGTCGCTGCCGCGCCTGATCAACCAACGCCAGCGCGGTCCAGGTCTTGCCCGTTCCCGAAGGTCCGGTGATGACGAGGGCATTCCGCCGTTCGAGCAGATCGCTTAGGGCTTGGTAGTTTGCCGGTGGCACGAACGCCTCGAGTTGGGGAGCGCTCGCCAAATAACCGCCGCAGCCGCGGATGACGCTCAGCAATTCCTCGCGCGTCCAAACGCCCCGGCTCGTGCCGCCCATTCGCCGCCGAGCCTCGTCCCGCAGCCGCGCGCGACACTCGGCCTGCCTGCTATGTGGCACCCGCATAAGAGAACCGAGGATGTCGTTGATCTCCAAGTCCAAGAGACGCTCGGTGAGAACGCCCCAAATGGCGACCCGACCTTCAGGTTTATGGGCCAATGTCCCCGAGAGGCTCGCCGGGAAAGGTCGGTCTTCCGGCCATTCCTCCAAGCCATGTACCAGCAGGTCGCGGGCCTTACCGGTGGCATCGGCGTTGGTGATCAGCAGATAGCGCGTGCCTGGGTCGTCGAGGTGGTGCTTGGCCGGTCGACGAGTCGTGCCGCACCTGAGCAACGCGTCGAAGTCGGTGATTGTCCAGGGACCGCTGTTGCGGAGCTTCACCTGCACGACGAGCTTATAGCCGTCTGCTATATTCGCGCTAGGTTGGATACGGCCAGGCGTCGCAGGTTCGAGATCCGACTCCAGATCTTCTTCATTGGCGGGTTCGAGCGTGATCCGGGTCGCCGACTTGGTGATTAGCATCAACCGCAGAGCGGCGAATACCGAGACGCCGAGCTGGTACTCGTACCCATCGAGCGCAGCCTTGGCTCCGGCTGTTGCAGATCGTAGAGCGGGCGCGGTCAATCTTCGGCACTCATCGACGGTGATCGTCTGAGAGGATATCGTGTAGCGGCCGCGCAATGTCGTCGAGTCGCGACATCCCCTACGAGCTTGCCCCAACTACTTCGCATTTGTCCAACTTGTATCATCAGGGCTTGGCTGGCTGTTCTGGATTGGTCTACGGCTTCGCCGATGCGGCGGACTTTCGGACAGACTCGTCTGTTGGCAAAGGCCCGATTTGGGCCGCCACAGGGACAATCCGGCCTCCCGGCCCAAGGGGTCGCTGTCGGGCTCGAATTCGTCGCCGGGGATGTCCGCTCCGGAGGAGTTCGGAACGGCTTCGAACATCAGCAATGGGAGGCGGAGCAAACGGCCGACGGCTCTGCTGGAGGTGTCCGCAAAAGAACCTGCCAGAGTGCCAATGACGAAGGCGGTAGGCGACTTAACCGCGCTGGGATCAAGCGTCTAAGCCAGAGCTTGTTGAGCCGCCGAGAACTCCGCGCAACGCTCCCAGCTGAAGTCTGCGCGGAGATCTTGGTTCAGTCTTTTCAGCTCGCAGGCGACGAAGCTCGTAAATCCGCGACAATAGATCGGGCACCCGGACCCTGGCCCGCCTCGCGACCCTCTGGTGCACGGACGAGCGGCCCGTCGTGACTTCAAATCAGGTACCCGCCCCCTGATAGGCCCCACGCCTTAACGATGCCGGGCGGTGCGGCTCAGTCGTGGCAGCTCTCAGCGGTATAGTGCCAGACCGGCTCAATGAGAAGAGCGCCCGATCCGGAGGACAGATCGAGCGCTCAAGGGGCGTCGAGTCCCTAAGTGCGTCGGCTGGCGCGGGTGACGCAAGTCACATTAAATATAGAAGCAGCTCGGGCAGCAACCCCGAAACGCTTTCGGCATCTAACCCAACCCGTTGGGTCAATACATATACCCCGCTTTCCCCCAAACCATTGGGGCAGATGTTGAGCGAGGGCGCAACGCTTCATGAATCGATACGGCGACACGGGTTTCCGGGGATACCTAGGCGCAGTTTACACGTCATTGGTCGACGCAGGTTTTGCGACCGAGGCGGAGCGGCTGTCGCGGGAGTGGGGTGGCCTGAAACGGTACGTGCCGGGCATCGACAATCTACGCCCGACATCGCCGCTGGTCAGGCTTGTCGGAATGGATGCCGCGCGCGTCCTCGCTGAGGCATTCGGACCGAGCCACGTCTACTTCGCGCGTTGCGCCGAGCGACCCGGCCTAAAAGCTACCATCGTTCAGCACCTGGACAATGGCCTGCGCCCGCGCGAGATAGCTCGGCAAACGGGCGTGACTGAAGAATGGGTCCGGCGCGTCCGCTCGACGATTGGGATGCAGCCGTTCACCCGCTGGGGCTCGACCGCCAATGGGTGAGCGCTCGATCACACCCGAATGGTTTCCCGGCATCCTGTACGAGCTTGCGCGCGCCGGTCACGTCGAGCAGGCAGTGTCATTGTCGGATGCTAGGGGCGGCTGCACGGTCGACATCCCCTCGCTTGACCGCCTGTCAAAGTCGAGCGTGCTTGTGCGCCTGGTCGGGCTAGCGGCCGCGCGCGTCATCTGTGAGCGCTGGGGCGGTACTCGCCAGTATGTGCCGCTTCGCGGTGGGATCGGCTCGAAGATGCGGAGCATTTTAGCACACCCCGGCGGAACCGCCGAATGCGCCAGGGATCTACAGACATCGGAGCAATGGGTCCGTCGTGTCCGCAATCAGGGCGGGTCGAGGCGGCGGCGGCCCGGTGATGGCGAGGCTTCCGGTCCGGCGTTGTCGCTAACGGGGGGCTAACGGGGACAGGACGGCTGAACACCGGCCGGGCGCGGGAATGAGTGCCGTAGCCATGCCGAGGCCGCTCCGTGGCCCTCCCACGAAATCACACTCGCCGGCCATGACCCGGCTTACATGGAGAGAAGATATGGTCGAGCATGTCCGCCCGAGCGGCGATCTGATTACAGATTCCAGCGCGCGAGACGATATTCGCGCCATCCTGGAACGGCGGCGCGCCATCGAGGCACAGCGTGCCGAGGCGACGGACCATATAGGCCTGGTCAACCGGCGCCTGGAGGAACTTGCGGCGACGGTTGCGGCGGCGGAAGTCGATAAGCTTCCGCTGCACGATCCACGGCCCGCCGGCCGGCTGGCATCGCTGCTCAGCGGCACGGCTGCCGGCCCCGACCCTGCTGAGGTTCAGCGCCGCCGCGATCATAACGCGGTCCAGCAGGCGCTGATTGACGACGCGCGGCAGGATATCGCCCTGCTGGAGGAAGAACGCCGGCGCGCGCAGGTCGAGCACGACGCCGCGGAACGCCGCATCGAAGCCGTCAACGGCGAGTTGCACGCCGTGGTCGCGGATGCGCTCTTCGTCGCGTTCCAACAGGAGGCCTTGGCTCTGGTCGAGCGGCGCCTTCGCCCGCTGCGTTTGTTGAAGCGTCGATTCCCGGGGCGATCGTTGCTGATGGAGCGGCTGTCTCATGTGGAGATCAGCTGGCGCGAGACACGGCCGAGCCCGGTCGAGGGCGCACCCGATCGTTCCCTCACTCGCACAATCTGGCCGGCCAATGGAACCGACGACAGCGAAACCGCAGAGGCATTACTGTCCCGGGTCGCGGCGGAGATCGACGCGAAGGGCAGCGCGAAGCGGACAAAATCCGTCGAAGACGGACAGGGACAATAGGGAAGAGCTCGGTCCTGGCGCAAGGTCTCCCAGTTCTTCGGCTAGACCGACAGCAAGGAAGAGAAGAGGTTGTTCAAAGCCACGTCATCGAACTTGTCGGAATCGCGCCGTTGTGAGACGGCGACCGGTGGAGTCGCCTCCTCCGTTTCGGCCTCTAGCTGGGCGATGCGCGATTTGACCTGTTCGAGGGCACGCTCGACCACAGGGATCGGCAACCCGGCAATGGGACCAAGTCGGCCAAGTGCGTCCATATGCTCCTCCAGAGTTGACTCGGAGTCCATATCGGCCACGATGGTTTCGACTTCCTCGATTTCGTGACGGATCGCTGCGTCCAAGGCGGTCAGTACAGCCGCACTCGCTCGACTGCGATTCACGGCCTCCGCGATCCGGGTCAAGTCATCGCTGGCCATACCGTTCTCTAGCAAGGCGACGACGCGGTCATCGGCCAAATTTGCCAAGATCTCTCGGTGCGGCAGACCTTCAAAGTAATCGTCGTCTGGGATTTCCGCGAGCAACTTGACTAAGGCGGCTCCGTCCAACCATGGGCTGAACCGGTCCGGCGGCGCCTGCAAAGTCGTCACTGCAGCCTCGACAAACCGATGATCATCGCTCGCCCGCCACCACTCCAAAAGCAACTCGACTCGTCTTGCCAAGCTCATATCCGCAATCTTAAGGGTTAGGGGTTGGTTACTGATGCGCCGGTACACCGGAAGTACAGTAAAACGCTGAGCAACGGAGAGGAAAGAGAGCGCCAGCTCCTGCCGAGATTGGACACTAGGGCACTTCCATGCGTGCTTCCAGACAGAATCCGCCCACGAGGCCGTCTGAGCGGCTGCGGCGCATTTGAGCAAGAGGGCCTCGTCATCTAAGTACTGCGCTAGATAGTCACGCAGAGAAGGGTTCACGAAGCTCGCCTGCGCGCCAGTGATCGTGACAAAGCCGCCTTCAAGAATCTTGAGTGCGTCTTCGAAGTCCTTTGGATCGGAAGCGACGCCGTGCGCTTGGCAGAGTGCCCGATGCAGCGGGACGAATGCGCGACGGAGATCCTCGATCTCGACCCCGTACTGCGAGCTGAAGAACAAGGCAATGAGCAGATGCCTACTGCGGGGGGCGATGTGCGCCTTGAACGCAGCATCCCAAAGACGGTGGGGTTTGGCTAGGGTCGCTACAAACTCCTCGACGTATCTCTCCGGCGCAATGCCCTGCATGGTGAGTTGGTCGGTCATCCACTCCACAACGCGCGGATTGTAATTGTTGTGGTCAACGATCTCTTTCGCCCGGCCGCTCTCGACAAGAGCAGCGATGTGAGCCGCCGACGTGCCACCGACGGCGAGATGGTTGTACAGAATTCGGGCTCGGACCCGGCGAGTGTAGGCCCCGACGTCCAATACGTGGGTACTGATCCGAATGTGTGGGTCAGCCAAATGTTCTGAGAGCCGCCGCGCGTCTTCCAGCAAGTAGGCCCGTGTTGTGAGAATGAAGCGGGCATTCTTGCTTCCACGAATTCGGCGAATAAAGCGAGCAAGCTCAGAATCTGTCGCCGCAAGGGCGCGCTCATCCAATGCGATGCGGCCCAGAAAATCGTCAAAGAAGAAAATCTGTTTTCGCCGGTCCGAGATAACGGCGAATCCGTCCTCAAGGCTGCGAATGGCAACAAAGTCCCAGTCTTCACTGATGTAGGTATTAATCAACATTTCACCCAAGGTCGACTTGCCGACGCCCGGAGGGCCAGATATGATTAACACGTGCTGCCGCTCAAGCTTGGCGCGCGCAGCATTGAAGCTAGGATTGGGAGCATATACACGGACCTTGGCCGCAATCTCGTCTCGGGTTGCCGCAGTCTTGGCGTACAATGGCGAGCGAAGGAGTGTGTCGAGCACGGTTGTGCTGGCCAACCAAAGTTTGATGTGGGCCCGTTCGACCGTAGGATGGCGTCGGAGCAAACCGTTGAGGTCCCGTCGACCGAAGATGTCACCGGGCTCCTTCAGGCACGGGCCGATAAGGGAAGCCAGGTCCGCCTTCCGGTTCGGTGTCAGCGGCTGCGAGGTCGCTAGAAGATAGCGCACTGGTTGAAGACGGTCGATCGAACCTCGTTCCTTGCGCATGATGGCTTTTAACTGGGCGAAGGACGACCGGGCGTAGTGTTTCGCCTGCAGGACGGACGACTGGCCTCCCACACTATGTCGGCCGTCCATGCCGCCGTCCGGTCCGGACGCAAATGCCTCAAATCGAATGCCAAGCTCCGCGCCTAACAGATCGCGAGCCAGATCCTCGAAGTCGGCCGGAAGCAAAATTTCGAAGTTGTAATTCACAGCCATCAACCTACACGGAGTTTTTCATAGAGCCCATGGTCGTCCGACACAGTTTGCCCGGTTTGTGTCATAAGCAGGGAGGTTCAATCTCCAGCGCTGCGGGAGCCACTAAGGCTGCGAAGCAAAGGCGACGATGGCTTCACAGAGCCGGTCAAGCGTCGCGGTATTGGCTCCGAGCTTCTGAAGCTCTTTCAGGCGTCCGCCGATGTGCAGCGTATTCTTCTGCAGACCGCCGATCCCGCCGAAAGTGGCTGAGGCGGAGGAGCCAGCGGCGTCCCAGTGATCCATTGCATCGGCTTTCACCGTGTGAGCGAGGTCGAAAGGCCAAGCCGCAAAACTGTTGCCCCATACCGGATCTTCGGGAAATGGCTCCTGGTCATGCTTGCCCGCCAAACGGAAAAGTGCCCTATTATCACGCTCATGGGCACCGCGAATGGACTTCTCGGTATCCGGGTTCTTGTGCGTGAGCTTGTCTGCATCGCAATCGAAGATCAGGAAGGCGGGTATTTCCATCTTGGCCGCGATAATCGCGGGGCGGATTAATTCGCTCTTTCCATTCACTGCCACAATGTGGGCGCTCCGCGCCCGAAAGGCTTCCCACCGGCCGGAGAGGACCAACCAGGCATTGAGATAGGCGGCGTCCTCCAGACCCTCGACCAAGATCAACTTCGGCGCGAAGAACATTTCACTAAGGTGAGGCTGCATAACCTGATGCAGCTTGACGAGCACAGCATCATGCGCCACCGGTGAGTCGCCCGTCACCTCAGCATATACTGCGCCCAATTCGGCGATCGAGCAGGATCGTACCGTCGCTCTGCCGTCGTTACGAAGCTTTCTTACCACGCGGACCCGAGCAAAGCTGCTGCCGTCGATCAAGTATGGGCTATGGGTGCAGACGATTACCTGCGAGTTCTTCTCGCTAAGCGTTTGGAGGACGTTTGCGAGATGCCGCGCCTGTGGTGGATGCTGGTAGAGTTCCGGCTCCTCACAGCCCAGGATAAGGCGAGGGCTTTCTTCGTCATCCGTCGCTGCGAGTCCCTGTAGCAGCGCGATGATGTATGACCGCTGCAAGCCGTGGCCGAACCGGGCGATCGATCCTTCGAATTCGCCATCGCCAGCGAGCAGTCGGGCCAAGGGTTCCTCGATCCTCACCGATGTCCTTGGGTCCTGGTGCCACACGAGCTTGGCCGTAGCCTCTGGGTGCGACCACTCTGCGAGGCGTCCCTGCAGCGCCTGGGAAATCGCGTCCAAGGCACCCTGTTCGGCGACCAACATTTCCTTGTATTTATCTTCGGCCTCGATCCGGAGTCTGCCCAGCTTCTCGCTGAAATTGACCTGTGCACGCACGGTGCGAGCGAGGAGACGGCCAAGTGCGGAATTTCTGCTCTCGGATTGTTCACCCGCGGCATCCTTTACAGCCGGCACATAAACCCATTGCAGGTATTTTCTGAGGAGCCCCTGACCGTGGCTGACGCCATAGAACTGGTCTTCACTTGGGATCAGGATGCAATCTCCCGGGCGCGTTGCCTCGTACTCCCGCAAGGCGGTCGTCATGGCGTCTTTTACCTTGACGGCCGGCAATGCGGGATAGACTTCGCGGAGCTTGCCGTACTCCGTTTGCAACTCGACCACCCTCGCGCCATCGCCGAGAAGGCGAAAGTAGGGGGCAAAGTCGGCCATGGCGAGACGGTTTCCATACTGCTTCACGGTGGCCGAGCCGATCCCGGTGTCAAACTCCGCCCGCGCGGTGACAATAAGAACGTCCTGCCGGCAGTATTCGGCGAAGTCCAGTTTGGCTGCCTTTGACAAGTCGGAAAACGTAATTGTGATCTCAATCGGCGTGTCGGTATCACCTCTGTGGAAATCCTCCTTTTCAAGGCTGCTTAGGTTTGTGTTCGCGCTCTCGGTCTCACGGAAAAAAATATTGAGCGCGCAAAGAACGGTTGACTTTCCTGCGCCATTCGCGCCGACAAGACATGTATATGTTTCTAAATTGATCGTCTCGTCCAGGTACGCGCGCAGATTCTTAATCCGAACGGATTGCATGAACATATTGGCTCCTCCTGGGCCGCACCGAATCACAGCATTATAATTATTTTCGAAGAGCATCGATATTTGCTGGTCTAAACAGAGAGGGCATTCGAGCCTGAATCCCTAGCGCATGTCTATACTCCGGATCTGCATAAAAAACCTCGGATGGCGCAAAGGCGAACTGCCACGCGGATCGCCGGCTGCCTTATGCCGAACAAGGCCGCTCCGAACCCCACTGAACCAACTTGCACGGTAGTGTCAATGATCGGCACTTACCAATATGCACTTGGAAAACGCATCATGATCTCCGCCATACTGATCCGGCTGGACAAACTGAATCGATATCAACTTCACAAGGTCTTGGCGCATCTTCATGCTTTGTCATGGAAATTCCTTAACGATGTCGGGCACATATCGGGCAATGGAATATTACAGATCATACGCCAGTCCTGGGAAACCGCTAGCTACAATTCGGAGTTGTGGAAGTTCAGATGATTGCGACGTCGAGAAGGTCAGCGAGACATTCGCGGTCGGGCGGCCAGCTCCCACCGCTGTGGGGCCTAGGCCTGGACGCCCGGACGGCCGAGCCATCCTGAGTTGCCGCCCCTTGCAGACGAGCCGCACCTAAAAGTGCACCCACTGAATGGGTGACCATCCCGTGATGAGGGCGCAGAGATCCCCGCGTCGATACGGCCAGGCGGCCGTCGATCGTCGCCAACGAGCCGCCCGAAGTCATGTCCCCTCCCGGCGGGCTTGTTCAATGTCCGCTTGCCGGCACTCAGCGCAGCCACCGCGGGCTGCCAATTGGTCGAGAGGAAGGGTTTAGGCGACGACCGGTTCCTAGACGGGGAGCAGTTGCCGCTTATGGCGAACTTGGGTCGACCGAGCTGGCACTCGATCGGCGTGAGTTCAGCTCCTCACGAGGATGATATGATCAAGGGGACTCCACACCGACTGTACGAAAATGAGCCCTGATCAACTCGCCCGGATTGTTCAAATGTTGAACGCTCCACTGCCAATAAGCTCGGCCCTTGAGGAGGAGCTCTCCACCGGTCGACCGGGAAGAGTGACTTGGTACTCCACCCAGCAAGAGCATTGGTTGGGGTGGTTACGCGAATATGACGGGCCAGGAGCTTACAATCGGAGCACACTGCGGGGTCGCTCTGCCGAGTACGCATATAACCACATTCAATGTGCGCCGATGTTGCTGTGGCTGGCAGAGGCGGTAGAGGTGCCTGAGAAGACACTCCGCACCGCCTCCTCGGCGGCGGCTGCCGCAGGGAGTAGATCTGCTGCGCAGTGCGCTGCGCTTCGCAGAGAAATCCCGTGGAGGGTCATTGCTCAACGAATCCTTGTATAATCGTTTTCGGAGATCTCCGCTCTTGAGAAGCCAGCGTGGTGGCAGGATATGGCGCACCCAAGCCGGGCGCGATACGAACCGCCAAGAGCGATACCGGTGGGGGTGAGTCTGCGGCCAGCGATCTGACCGCTTCGGCGAACGTCAGCAGGCGCCCCAGATGGTATGCTGCCGCTTTCATTAACCAGCAAGGGCCTTAAAGGCAATTCTAGGCGATGGCGAGCGAAGAGGAGTGGACGGACGAGGAACTTGCAGCAGCGGTCACTGCCTACCTCGCCATGCTGCGCCTTGAGCTATCACATACGCCCTACGTAAAAGCGAAGTTCCGCGAGAAGCTCCTTGCCAGTTCGCTTTCTCGTCGGACGAAAAGCTCTATCGAATTTCGGATGCGAAATATCTCATCCGTGATGCAGACGATGAAGCTGCCCCACATCGAAGGGTACTGGCCCGCGGACAATATAGGCTCGACGAACGAAGCCAGATTGCGGCGAATCATAGTCGACGCAGGGGGCCTTGACCGACCCGAGAAGAGAACGTCCACCTTACACGATCTGGTCGCTATCCCTGAACTACTCATGGGGGTTAAGGCCGTCTATGGAGTACTCGGTTCGCATGTGATTTGCTTCGGACGCCGTGGGGAGATCGGAAGTAAAAGTTATTTCTCGGTGGCTGCTGGTGCCGCCCGCCGGGCTGTGACGCGGCCCTTTATCGTTGCGATCGGCGGAGGTGCGAACGTGCGCGAGGGGCTGGAAGGCCGGGTGCTGAACCTCGCCCGTGCAGCACTCGTCTATGGTCCTACCGAAAAGCTCGTGACCGATCCGGCTGAGGTTGAGAAGCTGGCGCAGTGGCCTGTAGCTCTGGCCCTGCACGACGTGTGGCGCTTTGTCGACCCACCGCACCTGATCGAGGATTTAGGATTCCCAGATCGTACTATTCTAGTGGGAGCGCAGGATGGGATCGTCCATCCCGATGGCGCAATGGGGCGCCTCTGGGCAGCGCTGCGCGATTGGCCAGTCGAACTGGCGGCGCTTCCCTCTCCCAGCAACTTTTATGATGCCGGCACGCCGAGGCTGGTTGGGGAGAGACTACCCACGATTCCGGCGTCGACCGGTGTTGAAGAGGGCGAGCGGATCTGGAACCTCCAATTGAGAATCGAGCGCGATCCTCTGGTCGCCACGGCTGCGAAGCATCTGAACCTAGCGAAGTATGGTCGGTCGACTTGCGAGGCGTGTTCGTTCACTCACGATGATCATGCGATGTTCGATGCGCACCATCCAACACCGCTGTCCATGGGCAGGCGCACCACGCTACCCGAGCACCTCCAAATCCTTTGTCCGACCTGTCATCGAAGGGCGCATCGAAAGGGGACTCTCGAGCCTTATACGCTTGAGGAGCTTCGCGGCTGGGTGGCTTCGGGTCGCCCCTGAGACGCCGACGCCATTCTTGAATCTCAGGCGCATCTGCTTCCCGATGCTGAGTTTGATGGCTAGTTTGGGCCGCCTCTGATGGCCCTAGCCCGCGCAAACAGGGCCGATCTCGGCCAGCCTGGCCCGCGTCCGGCTTAAGGACACCTGAGCAGTGGCCGGCATTGGCGCGGACCAAATGCGTCTGGAGCAATGCCCTGAGTTGCGCTGCTCATCCATTGCGGACCATCGCCAGCGGCTAACGCATCGTTCAGATCCAGCCGCCCGATCATTCCCTCCACCCAAAGCGCGCGCGTCGCTATGGGGAGGCAAGTAAACGAAGTAAAGGCTCGATCTGCCAAAACCGGTGCCCCGTCATCCAAAAGCGCGCGCCCAGCTATAGATGCGGTCAGCCTGCACCCGGAAATGGCCACCCAGGCCGAGCGTCTGGATCTTGTCCTCGATCAGCCGCTTGACCGACTGGTCTAACGAGCGCTGCACCTCGCGGATGCACACCGCCCGGACGGGACCTTTGAGGCAGCGCCGCACCAGCAGTTCGGCGAAGAAATGCGACTTGCCCGAGCCGCGCCCGCCATAGGCGCCCTTGTACCGGGCCGGCGGCAGCAGTTCGGCGAAGACGCCGAAATGCTCGGGCGGCGGATCGTCCGGCAGGCGGGGCGCCATCGGCACCTTGGCCCGGCCGGTCCTGCCCCCGGCGGCCGGCACGCAGAGGCGGCCGAGGCTGCGGCGCGCCTCCTTCACGGGCCGACGGAATGCCTTGTCCATGCCGGGCACGTCGACACGGCCGGCTAGCTTTAGCAGCAGACCCTGCACGCGCTTCTTGAGCCGCCCGCCCTTCTGCCGCCGAGCCACCGCCGTCTTGAGGACCGCGATGGCCATCTCCGGATCTCTGAGCATGCGGGACGCAGAAGACCTGGGGCTCTTGGGGCTGTATCCCGCCCGGATCGCCGCCCGGTCGCCGTAGCCGTCGACGAGAATCTCCTCGACGAACTTCATCTGCTTGGCCGTGCGCTTCATTGCAATCGCCCAGCCCCCTTCCGGAACGAAAGCGCCCGCCGCGGCGGTGCCGGGCGGGCGCAACTCTCTGACTGTGCCTGAACTATGCCACGTGATGCGGCATCGCGTCAAGAACAAAAAGCGAACATGAGAGGAGATCGTTGGATGCCGGCCCGTCCGCGCCGGGTTTCGCCCGCAGGCGCCCCTCAAATCGGGACCGCGGATCCCCATATGCGACAGGCACCGAGAACAGCATGGATCCCGGACCAGAGATGAGCCCTTTCCGCAGCCGCTTCGGTAGAATCGTCGCCAGCCTCGTGCTCGGGCTGGGAGTGCTCCTGGCCGCCGTCGACCAGGCCGACGCCCGGCGCGTGAATTCGGGCGGCTTCGGCAGCCGCGGCGTGCGGACCTATCAGGCGCCGCCCACCGCGCCCGGCACCGCGGCGCCGATCGACCGGACCATGACGCCGCGCACCCAGGCCGCCCAGCCGGGCCAGGCCCAGCCGATGGCCGGCGTCCAGAGCCCGGCGGCGGGCCGGTTCGGCGGCTTCGGCGGCATCCTCGGCGGGTTGGCGCTCGGCGGCCTCGTCGGCATGCTGCTCGGCCACGGCTTCGGCGGCGTCGCCGGGCTGATGGGGCTGGTGCTGCAGATCGGCCTGATCCTCCTGGCCGTCATGGCGTTCCGGCGTATCTTCGGCCGCGCCGGCCGTCCCGCCTTCGCCGGCCCGGCGATGTCCGGCATGCACCGTGAGGCTGGCGGCGATCTCGCGCCGGGGCTCGCGGGTTCGGGCGGTTCCCGGCGCCCCGACAGCGCCGCGCGCCAGGCACCGCGCGACGAGGTCGGCCTCGACCGTTCCGACTTCGACGCTTTCGAGCGGCTGCTCGGCGAGATCCAGGCCGCCCACGGCGCCGAGGATTTCGCCGGCCTTCGCGCCCGCACGACCCCGGAGGTGATGTCGTATTTCGCCGAGGAGCTCGGCGAGAACGCCACCCGCGGCGTCAGGAACGAGGTGTCGGATGTCCGCCTGCTGCAGGGCGACCTGGCCGAATCCTGGCGCGAGGCCGACACGGATTACGCGACCGTCGCGCTGCGGTATTCGAGCATCGATGCCACGCGCGACCGTGCGACCGGGCGGGTCATCGAGGGCGATGCCGAAAAGCCGACCGAGACGGTCGAGATCTGGACCTTCGCCCGGAAAAACCGCGCCGATTGGAAGCTGTCCGCGGTCCAGGCAGCCGCCTGATCCGCGGCTGAGCGGGTCGAGCGCCGGCGCCGCCGGCCTCGCCCCGCCAGGCGCGGAAAGTCGCTCAGAGCGCATTGTCGCCGCATTCCTCGATGCCCCGCCCTCCTTTTCCGGAACGAAAGCGCCCGCCGCGGCGATGCCGGGCGGGCGCAACTCTCTGACTGTGCCTGAACTATGCCACGTGACGGCACGTCGCGTCAAGAACAAAAAGCGAACACGAAACGCGGTGGATCGATGGAGGCACACGTCTGGGCAACGCGCTCTTCGTGCCCCCGTCGCCAAACCGGACAGATGCCTCGATTCGCTTGAACGTTTCATGCATGAGGAGTGGTCGCGACTGACCGCCCTCGTCGAAGCTGTCATCAGGCCCGGATGCCGCTGTTTCGGCCCCGAACTGATCACTGTGCCCATCTCAGCGGTCCCGTCTCGCCTCATCCCGGCGCCGGATCGTCGCGGCCGGTCAGCCGGTAATGGTCGGCCAGGGTTTTCAGCCCGTCCTCCAGCACGCCCATCACCCGGTGGCGATGGCGCCCCTGCCGGTCGGCCACGACCGTGATGTCCTCCTCGTGGCAGCACACCGCCTCCACCACCGCGCCGACATGGGCGCCGAGGCAGCGCAGCGCCGCCTTGTAGGCGCGGATGGCCCCGAGCTGCACCTCGCTCGGGGCCAGCGCGGTGCCGGTGCCCCGGATTCCGGACAGCAGCTCGCTGTTGCAGTTCCGCGCCCCCACCACGCCGATCTCGAAGTGATCGCGCAGCCGCTGCCCGGCCGAATGCATGCGCGGGCTGATCGTTCCCCGCGCCGCCAGCCGGTCCAGCGGCGCCTGCACCAGGCGGCCGACCGGGGCGCCGATCGCGGTCCCGGTTGGCCGGTCGACGATCCCGGCCGCATGCCGGGCCCGCTCCGGCGTCTCTCGTGCCGCATCCTGCGGGCCGGCCGCAGCCGTCCTGCCACGGCCGGTTCTGTGTCGCGCCATCATGTCCCCCTGCTGATTTCGGAAATTCGGCAGTGTCGGCGGCCGGCACGCCGCCTCATCCCTTTGATCGGGAACAATGTCCGGACTCGCCCCCTTGCTCTAGGGAGAGCACGGAGGTCGCATGTCGGAGACCCCACGACAGGCCGAGGCGATCCATGCCTGGCTGCGCATCTACCTCCTCAACTGGCAGGAGGGCCATCGGCCCTCGGCGCTGGAGGTGGGATGGATCGCCCTGGCTATGAGCATCGCGCGTGACGGCGGCAGCCTGGACCGGGTCCAGGACTGCGTGCTGGCCGCGATCACCCGCCGGACGCCGCCGGACCCGCCCGAGCCCTATGGGCTGGAACAGTTCCGCCGCGATTTCGCGGCGTTCCGCGACGCCCATTTCAGCGGCCCCGCCGCCGCCCGGATCTGACCGCCGTTCACCACAGCGCCATCAGCGCGGTGGCACATCCGGTGGGCGACCGCCGGACCGGCGGGCGGATCCGGACCAGCGGGCCCGGAGGCTCGGGATGCTCGTGGCGGGCGAATTCGCGGCGCCGCACCGCCGCGTCGTAGGCGGCGGCACTCTCGCTGGTCGGCCGCGGCCACCCCGCCTGCGCGGCCTGGCGCCGGAGCGTCGTCCGGGCCAGGGCGGCGGCCAGCGCCGGGCTGGTCCCGGCGGCAGGCCGCCTCACCGTGCGCTGGCCGGTGCCGGCGATCTCGAAGACGCGCCGTCTCTGCCGACCGATGACGGTGATCCGGCCGGCCCGCTGCAGCCGCCGCAGCTCGCTGCCGATCAGGCCCGGATTGCCGGTGATCCGATGCCCGGCCGCCTCCAGCGCCGCCTCGAGCTCCGGGGTCGAGGGTGTCGGCGCCGCGGCCGCGGCCGCGGCGGCGATGACGGCAAACAGCGTCCGGGTCCGGTCGCTGAGCCGGATCGCGTCGCCCATCAGGCGTCCGTCCCCGGCGCCGGCGCCGCCGCCGGGTCGACCAGGGCGAAGCCCGATCCGGTCGCCAGCACGCAGGCGGTGCCGTTGGCCTGGATGCCGAGCACGGTGACGCTGGCGCCGTCGGCCGAGGCCAGGATCTCGATGAGGAAGCCGCGGTCGGACAGCATCCGCGCCACCGGGGCCTCGTGAAAGCGCTCGTTCAGCGCCGCGGCGACGATATCATAGGGGGCGCAGGGGTTTTCCGCCTGGGCGGCCGCCGGGTCCGGCTGGACCGGAGTCAAGGCGAGGGCGAGGCCGGCCGTCGGGCCGGCGAGAGTGGATGCGAAGGACATGATGCAGCTCCGAATGGAATTCAGCCGCGGGATGATCCGGTTCGGCTTCTGAACGGCATGAAAAGACCAATGCCTTAAGATGATTGTTCCCCAATATGGGGAATTTTGTCAAGCGGATATTTCCCATATTGGGGAATGACAAATCGAATCCGATCACGCAAGATGCCCAGAATGGGGAATGGACTGAAACGGCTGCGCCAAGCCCGGGGCTGGACGCATGAGCAGGCGGCGGAGGCCATGGGCGTCTCGCGCGGCCAGTTGATCAAGCTCGAGCGCGGCGAGCGGCGGCTGACCGCCGATTACATTCGGCTGGCGGCCGAGGCCTTCGGCACCAGCGAGCTGGAGGTGCTGGGCACGCCCCGCGCCGTGCGCCTGGTCGGCAAGGTCGGCGCCGGCGCCGAGGTGCATCTGTTCGACGGCGACGCGTCGTCGGAGCGGATCGACGAGGTCGAGGCCCCGCCCGGCGCCGACGACATGACGGTGGCGGTGATCGTCGAGGGCGATTCCATGTTCCCGCGCTATCTCGAGCGCGAGACGATCTACTACCGCCGCGCCGACGCCACCGGCGACCCCGCCGGGCTGATCGGCCGCGAGGTGGTGGTCCGCCTCGCCGACGGCCGCACCTTCGTCAAGGTGCTGCGCCGCGGCTCCAGCCCGGGCTATTTCACCCTCGACAGTTACAACGCCCCGCCGATGGAGGATGTGGTGGTGGAATGGGTGGTGCCGGTGAAATGGGTCAGGCGGGACTGAATGCCGGGACCGGCGGCCATGGCCGGATGACTTCGAAACTTCTGTGATCGAAAACCCATCATCATAGATCAGATAGGACCAGCGCGCATCTCCTGTCCGGGCGATGTCGCCTGCCCCGTTCCGCGGCAGGTTAGCCCGCTATGCCCGGCCGATCGCCGGGCTCGACACCATCGAAGGGGAAGATCGTCATGCCGGTACGGAAATGGGGCAGTGAGAAGGTCGTCGGGACGGGCAGTTCCACAATCCGCGGGTCGGATGTCGTTGGCCTCGCGGATGGCGGCTACGTCGTGGTATGGGCGGATGACGGCGCGCCTCAGCAGGTCCAGGCTCAGCGCTTTGACGCTCTCGGCAGCGCGGTCGGCGACCAGATCGCGGTTGTCGGCGCGGATCCGGATGGGTTCTACTCCGAGCCGCAGGTCACCGCGCTGGCGGATGGCGGCTTCGCCGTCAGCTTCACCGAATCCATCCTTGGCGACAAGAACGCGTGGGTGAACACCTATGGGGCCGACGGCACGTTCGAGTCCGGGCAAAGCGTCGCCGCCCCTGCCGTTTTCGAAAGCCAGAGTGCGATCACTGCGCTCGGCGCCGGCTTTCGCTTCGCCTACAAGTCGGGCGACGACATCAGGCTCGGCGCCGCGCTCGTCAACAGCGATGCGGCGGCCGGAATCCAGGACGCGCCCTCGATTGCCGCGATCGCCGACGGCGCCCGCTACGTCGTCACCTGGCTCGACCACAATGGCGGCGACAACCACCGCTATCGCGTCTTCGCGGCGGACGGCACCGCCATCACCGCCTCGACCCAGGTCAACAACACCTCGAACGCCCCCCTCGCAGGCGACAACCCGGCGCCTGTGATCGCGCTGGCCAATGGCGGTTTCGTCATCGCCTGGAACGAATTCTCGACCACCCTGCAGGACCGGAGCGGCGCCAGCGTGCATGCCCAGATCTACGATGCCAACGGCGCGGAGGTCGGCGCCGAGTTCCTGGTCAACTCGATCTTCGCGTCCCATCAGGCCTTTCCCGATCTGACCGCCCTGCCGGATGGCGGCTTCGTCGCCGTCTGGTCCGACGCATCCTCGGGCGCCAGCGCCGCCGATTACAATATCGTCGGCCAGCGCTTCGACGCCTTCGGCGCCCGGGTCGGCGGCCAGTTCACGGTCAACACCGGCACCGACGGACCCGGGGGCCAGTTCTACCCCCATGTCGCGGCGCTGGCCGACGGCCGGCTGGTGGTGGAATGGCACAGCACCGCAACCGATGAGGTACGGACCCAGATCATCGATCCGCGCGACGGGATCGTCACCGGCACCGAAGAGGCCAATGCCCTTTACGGCCACACGCTGGTCAATGACGAGATCAACGGCCTCGGCGGCGCTGACGCCCTGAACGGGCTCGGCGGCGACGATGCGCTCTATGGCGGCGACGGCGGCGACGTGCTGCGCGGCGGCGCCGGGGCGGATGAGCTCGACGGGGGCAGCGGCAGCGATACCGCCAGTTACTACACCGGCGCGGCCGGGGTCGTGGTCAGCCTCGTCACCGGCCTCGGCAGCGGCGGCGAGGCCGAGGGCGACACGCTGCTCGGCGTCGAGAATCTCTCCGGCAGCCAGGGCAATGACAGCTTGGTCGGAAACACCAACGCAAACACGTTGCAAGGCTGGAATGGCGACGACGTGCTCACTGGGGCCGGCGGCAAGGACACGCTCACCGGCGGCGCAGGGGCGGATCGCTTCGTCTACGCCAGCACGGCGCAGAGCGCGGTCGGCGCCAATGCCGATGTGATCACCGATTTCAGCCACGCCCAGGCGGACAGGATCGACCTGGCGGCGATCGACGCCAACACCATCGCCGGCGGCAACCAGGCCTTCAGCTTCATCGGCACCGCCCTGTTCACAGGCGTCGCCGGCCAGCTGCGATTCGCCGTCACCGCCCCCAACGTCACCACCGTCGCCGGCGACGTCGATGGCGACGGCGTCTCGGACTTCCACATCCAGCTCACCGGCGCCATTGCCCTGGTCGCCGCCGATTTCGCGCTCTGACCGCGGCACGGCGGCCGATCGCACGCCGGCGGCAACGGGATGGGACGAAGACGCTGGCGACCGGCTTGCGAGTCCATGGCCTCTCCCGCTTGCGAGACGGCAGGGGGTGGGAGAGCGGCGCGACGACCCGAGTGGCAAGCTGGGTTCGGGACTACGGCGCTCCGCCTTGAGTCATGGCCGCCAGGCGGCCGACGCCGGCCTTTGCCGCCGGCGGCGGATGAAGGCCGGGGTCAGGCGACGCGGGCGGCGGGCGGCTCGGCCAGGCTGTGGACCACCTCCGTGGCGGCGGCGGCGATTTCGGAGCGCGTCCAGCCGTGCTCGGCGTCGCGATGATGGCGCTCGTGCCAGATCAGCGAGACCTCGTAGGAGGGCAGCTCGACCGGCGGCTCGACCACCGTCAGGGGCAGCATCGCCGCCGCCCGCATCGCCACCCGGCGCGGTACGGTGAGCACGAGATCGCTCTCCGCCACCATCATCGGCGCCGCCATCACATTGGGCACGATCAGCGGGTCCCGGTCCGGCAGATTGAGGTTCGCGATCGCGTCGTAGATCTGGCCGAAACCGCCTTCGGCCCCTGGCGAGATCACGGCATGGCGCAGCGCCAGGAACCGATCTGCCGTCCACTCGTGCTGCAGCGACGGATGATCCCGGCGCAGCAGACAGACGAACCGATCGGTGTAGAGAGTGCGCCGGAAGAAGCCCGACGGCGTGCCGTCGACCTGGCCGATGGCGAGATCGATCTCGCCGCTTTCGAGACGCTTGAGCGAACCGGCCAGGAGGGGGCTGACGACGAGGTCTAGGTTCGGCGCCCGCAACCGCAGGCGCGGCAGCAGCCGGGGCAGCAGGACCAGCGCCTGGTGCTCGGGCATCGCCACGGTGACCTTCGACTTCGCCTCCTCGGGCCTGAAGCTGCGGCTCACCAGGATCTCGCGGATCACCCCCAGGGCGGATGGCAGCCTGGCCCGCAGCTGCTCGCCGCGCGCCGTCAGCGTCGGACCGGCGGAGGTGCGCACCAGCAGGTCGTCGTTGAACATGCCCCGCAGCCGCGCCAGCGCACGGCTCATCGCCGGCTGGCTCAGGCCCACGCGCTGTCCGGCGTGGGTCACGTTGCGCTGCTCCAGCAGCGCCTCCAGCGCCACCAGCAGGTTGAGGTCGACCGAGGCGAGATTCGTCCGGCGGGCACCGGATGCCTCCATGCCTGCGTCCAGAGCGGCCGTCACGACCCCGCCTCCCCTGCGGCAGGCTGCGACAGGCCGGCACGGCCCTGCCGGTCCGGGCTCATCCCCATGTCAGCGCACATGCACTTCCTCCATGGCTTCATGTTGCGGGTGGATGTGGCGCGGCCATCCGGCACGCGACCGGCATCGGTGCCGAGTGGACCGTCGGGAGAGGAGCGCGAAGCTGGTCGGCGGGCGCCAGTGATCAGGCTGCCGTCATTCGGCGCAACCGGTGGTCAGTGGAAAACCGGGTGGTTCCGAAAGGGCCATCGACAGCCCGCGCGAGCCTTGCTGACCGGCCGTCGTTTCACCGATTGCAGCTTAGGCGTTTCTTCACATTCATTGTAGATTGCGCCCTGACGCCCGAAGGCATCGAGATTGCGAGAGACCCCGGATAGAGAAATCTGAGTATGGGCATTGCACACCCAAATATCAGCGTCTCCCCATCTGTGGTGAGCGACATGGCTCTCCTCCCTCGGGTCAGCGCCTTCGCGCTGTCGCGTCGTCCAGGTCTGCACCGCCGGAGGTCGGCGAATTGCAAACCCGTGTCGATGGTTTTTCCGTCCGTTGCGAATACTATTGCAATCGATTCGGCGAGCGGTCAAACAATTCCGACGCATAAAGAGACGGACTTTTGTCGGAAAATTCGAAACCCATATTGTATCAACGACATTTCCGGTTCATTGATGGCTGGTTCGGATCCCGAGAGGGAAGGAGCCGCATCGATGACAAGGGGTCGTCCCCCCGGCAGCCAGGCCGCCCCGGAGCAGGAAAAGCCGGCCCGATCGGTCGGGCGGCCGCGCACGATCGAGGCGGCCCATGCCAGCCTGGCGCAGCTGCTGACCCTGATCCGCAGCGGGCGCGCAACCACACGGCTGGAGCTCGAGCACGAGGCCGAGCTGGGCCGCGCCGTGGTCGCCGACCGGCTCGCCATCCTGGAGTCGCTCGGACTTGTCGAGGAGGGCGACCTCGGCCAGCCCGGCCGCGGCCGGGCGCCGCGCCATCTGCAGTTCCGCAGCAATGCCGGCGCGCTGCTGGTGGCCGCGCTCGACCGCTCCTCGATCGCCGTCGGCGTCGCCGACCTGACCGGCCGGCTGCTGGTCGAACATCATGAGGCGGCGGATCTGGGTGTCGGCCCGGCCGCCATCCTCGACCGCCTGACCACCCTGCTGCTGTGGCTGATGGAGG
>NZ_VCCH02000056.1 GCF_005938675.2 Mycobacterium sp. KBS0706 | reverse complement strand
CCCCTCCCTCTCCCCGAGGAGAGGGAACGAGCGCCGCCCCTTCACCTCTCCTTGGGGAGAGGTCGAAATCGCGCAGCGATTTCGGGTGAGGGGGTGTGCGGCCTCGCCACAAGAGCATTCCGTTCCGTGACCTCGTGAGGCCCTGATGCCCACCCTGACCCTGAACGACCCGACCCTGCTGAAGAGCCAGGCCCTGATCGGCGGCTCCTGGATCGGCGAGGCCGTCGATCCGGTGACCAACCCGGCGACCGGCGAGACGCTGGGCCGCGTGCCCCGCTTCGGCGAGGCCGAGGCCACCGACGCGGTCGAGGCCGCCGAGGCCGCCTTCGGCCCCTGGGCGAAGAGGACCGCCAAGGAGCGCTCCGCCGTCCTGCGCCGCTGGTTCGACCTGATCCTGGCGAACAAGGAGGACATCGCCCTGATCATGACCAGCGAGCAGGGCAAGCCGCTGGCCGAGGCGCGGGGCGAGGTCGACTACGCCGCCTCCTTCGTCGAGTTCTATGCCGAGGAGGCCAAGCGCATCTACGGCGAGACCATCCCGAGCCACCGCGCCGACGCCCGCATCCTGGTGATGCGCCAGCCGATCGGCGTGGTCGCGGCGATCACGCCCTGGAACTTCCCGGCGGCGATGATCACCCGCAAGGTCTCGCCGGCCCTGGCCGCCGGCTGCACCGCCGTGATCAAGCCGGCGCCGGAGACGCCGCTGACCGCTCTCGCCCTCGCCGAGCTGGCGGTGCGCGCCGGCGTGCCGGCCGGCGTGCTGAACGTGATCACCGGTGACGCGCCGAAGATCGGCAAGGTGCTGACCGGCCACCCGGCCGTGAAGTTCGTCGGCTTCACCGGGTCGACCGAGGTCGGCAAGCTCTTGATGCGCCAGGCCGCCGACACGGTGAAGAAGGTCGGGCTGGAGCTGGGCGGCAACGCGCCCTTCATCGTGTTCGACGATGCCGACATCGACGCCGCGGTCGAGGGCGCCCTGGCCTCGAAATTCCGCAACATGGGCCAGACCTGCGTCTGCGCCAACCGGATCTACGTCCAGGACGCGGTCTATGACGATTTCGTCGCCCGCTTCGCCGCGAAGGTGAAGGCGATGACGGTCGGCAACGGCACCGAGCCCGGCGTGGTCCAGGGCCCGCTGATCACCATGGAGGCAGTGGAGAAGATCGAGCGCCACATCGCCGACGCCACGGCCAAGGGCGCCGCGGTCGTCACCGGCGGCCGCCGCCACGCGCTGGGCGGCACCTTCTTCGAGCCGACCGTGCTGTCCGGCGCCACCACCGAGATGGTGGTGACGCAGGAGGAGACCTTCGGCCCGCTGGCCCCGGTCTACCGCTTCCGCGACGAGGCGGATGTGGTGGCCCAGGCCAACGCCACGCCGTTCGGCCTGGCCGCCTATTTCTACGCCCGCGACCTGGGCCGGGTGTTCCGGGTGGCGGAGGCGCTGGACTACGGCATCGTCGGCGTCAATGCCGGCGTCGTCGCCACCGAGGTCGCGCCCTTCGGCGGGGTCAAGGAATCCGGCCTCGGCCGCGAGGGCTCGCATCATGGCATCGAGGAGTTCGTGGAGCTGAAGTACGTCCTGCTCGCCGGGATGGCCGCGTAGGGCCGGCGAGCAATCCAAGCCCCGTACCAAGACGCAAGTGTGCCTCTCCCGCTTGCGGGAGAGGTCGGAGACGCGAAGCGGCTCCGGGTGAGGGGAGTTTGTCGAGGCCGGGACCAGCCCTCACCCGGCCGTCCTGCGGACGTCCGACCTCTCCCGCCAGGCGGGAGAGGCAAGGTGAAGGCGCTCGACATCCAGACCCGTCCGGATGCGCTGACCTGGCGGACCTCGATTCATTATGCGCTGACCTGGCGGACCTCGATTCATTCCCCTCTACAACCGCCGCGCCGCATGCGGCTCCATCACCGCCATGGTGAAGCGAACCGGCCGCGTGCCCTTGCAGGCATAGGCGTGCGGCCGGTCGCTGTGCAGCAGGGCCGAGGTGCCGGCCTGCACCTCATGCGCCCGGCCCTCGACCTCGAGCAGCAGCGTGCCGGCAGTGACGTGCAGCAGCTCGCGCGTGCCGGACGGGTGCGGGTCGGAGACGTGCCTCTCCTTCGGCTTCAGCTCCCAGCTCCACAGCTCCAGCATGTCCGGTCCCTCGCTGCCGACCAGCAGCACGGCGAGGCCGCCCTCCGGCCCGGCCCAGAGCCGCGCCGCCTCCTCCGGCCCGACCAGCCGCACCACATCCTCGCCGCCCAGATCCACCAGCTGCGCCACCGAGACGCCGAGCGCCGCGGCCACCCGGCACAGCGTGGCGATCGAGGGGTTCGAGCGGGCGTTCTCGATCTGCACCAGCATGCCCTTGCTGACGCCGGACAGCCGGGCGAGCGCGTCCAGCGACAGGCGCCGCGCCCGCCGCAGCTCGGCGACGTGGCGCGCCACTGCCACCGTCTCCGCCGCGGCGCCGTCGGGTGCGATGTCGGTCATTATATTGACCTTCTCGGTCATTTTGGCCTATTCAACACAGTGAACCTTCCGGTCATTTTAGCGAACCGAGCCGATGATGTCCGCCCCGCCTGTCGTCGATCCCGCCATCTGGGCACTGCGCCCCGATTTCGTGGCGCTGAGCCTGGTGGCGCGCGGCGCCCGCAACGGCCCGAGCGATGCCGACGGCGCCGCCCTGCTGGCCGAGGCCTGCGAGGCCGCGGCGGCGGGGCCGGACTGGGCGGCGGCGCATCTGGAGGCCTGGCGCGAGGCCTATCGCGGCTTCGGCGCCAAGCCGCAGCGCACGCCCTGCTCGGCCGAGGCGCTGCGCAAGCGGGCCCAGCGCGACGGCGGGCTGCCGCCGATCAACCGCATGGTCGATCTGTACAACGCGCTGAGCGTGCGCTGGGCCGTGCCGATCGGCGGCGAGGACCTGGCCGCCTATCAGGGCCCGCCGCGGCTGGTGCGGGCCGTGGGTGACGAGACCTTCGAGATGCTGGCGAATGGCGAGGCCGCGATCGAGCATCCGGAGCCGGGCGAGGTGGTCTGGCGCGACGATCGCGGCGTCACCTGCCGGCGCTGGAACTGGCGCCAGGGCCCGCGCACCCGCCTGGACCTGCCGACCAGGGAGATGTGGTTCGTGATCGAGCGGCTGGCGCCGATGCCGGTCGCGGCGCTGGAGGCGGTCGGCCGCGAGCTGGCCGACGGCATCCGCGCGATCGCGCCGGCGGCCCGGATCGAAACCACCCTTCTGACTCCCTGAGCCGGGCGGCGCAGGGCAGGTCGCGCACATCGCGCCCCCTCTCCCCGGCCATGCCGGGGCATCGCGACGGCCCGGCCGATGCCGGGTCGCCTGCAGCATGCGGGGTTTCGGTCGCGGCCGTTAGATCCAGATGGGGGTAATCGATGGTACCAGATGGATCGCTCGGCCGCTCGAAGGGCGGATCGGCACGGATATCGCCGCTGCGAGAGGAGCCGCTTCGACTCTACGCGCCGACACCGCACCCGTCCTGAGCGGATCGCCGTCTCACGCGCACGGCGTCGGTTGGTTCGCCACGCGAGCCCAACAAGCCGATGTCAGGACCGATATCGGGTTCGCGGTCGCGAACCCGATACACTCGGCTTTACCCCGGGATCGGGAACCGCCGGGCAAGATCCCGCACCGCATTCGCCAGCGCCGGCTCCGGCCGGGCGCCGGTGATCGCGTCGACGATCAGGTCGGCCAACGCCGTCATCTGCCCCTCGCGCATGCCCCGCGTGGTGACGGCGGGCGTGCCCAGCCGCAGCCCCGACGGGCGCAGCGGCGGCCGCGTTTCGTCCGGCACCACCTGCTTGTTCGAGACCAGCCCGACGCGGTCCAGCCGTTGCTGCGCCTCGTCGCCGTCGATGCCGAAGCTGGCGGCGACATCGACCACCATCAGGTGGTTGTCGGTGCCGCCCGTCACCAGCCGCGCGCCGCGCGCCTGCAGCGCCGCGGCCAGCGCCCGGGCGTTGTCGAGCACGCGGCTTGCATAGGCCCGGAACTCCTCCTGCGCCGCCAGGTGCAGCGCCGTGGCCAGCGCCGCGACCTGGTCCATATGCGGGCCGCCCTGCAGCCCTGGGAACACCGCCTGGTCGATCGCCTTGCGGAACGGCTCGCGGCACAGGATCAGCCCGCCGCGCGGCCCGCGCAGGGTCTTGTGCGTGGTGGTGGTGACGACGTCGAAGCCGGCCGCCAGCGGGTTCGGCAGCGCCTTCCCGGCGATCAGCCCGCCGATATGCGACACATCGGCCATGGTGATGGCCCCGACCTCGTCGGCGATGGCCTTGAAAGCGGCATAGTCGATGTCGCGCGGGTAGGAGGAGAAGCCGGTGATCAGGAGCTTCGGCCGCTCGCGCCGCGCGGTCTCGCGGATCGCGTCGAAGTCGAAGCCACCGTCGGCCACGGTGCCGTAGCGGACGAAGCGGAAGATCCGGCCCATGGCCGAGACCGGGGCGCCATGGGTCAGGTGGCCGCCATGCGACAGATCCATCGCCAGGATGGTGTCGCCCGGGGCCAGCAGGCCGAAATACACCGCCTGGTTCATCGGCGAGCCGGACAGCGGCTGGACATTGGCATGCTCGGCCCCGAACAGCGCCCGGGCCCGGCCCTGGGCCAGCTCCTCGATCTCGTCGGCATGGAGGTTGCCGCCGTAGTAGCGGCGGCGCGGCTGGCCCTCGGCGTATTTGTCGGCGAAGACCGAGCCGAGCAGCGGCCGCAACTCGGGGAAGGCGTGGTTCTCCGACGCGATCAGGGTCACGCCCTGGCTCTGCCGGCGCTCCTCGCGCTCGAGGATGGCGGCGGCCTCCGGATCGGCGGCGGCCAAGCGGGTGCGCAGGTCGGGATCGGCCGGGTCTGGCTGGTGCCGATATTCCATGGGGACTGCTCCGTTTCGATGCCTGGACACGAATCGCCCGACCAGCTTCCAAGGAAGGCTGCCCAGGCGAGCGGCATCGAAACGGTCCTACACGCTCCCTCGGGGTGCTCCCCGTCTCGCCAGTCACGTGAAGGGTATGGCTGATCCTGCGATCGCGACGATGATCGGCGGGACGCGCCGCCGCGTCAACCGCGCAGAGCTAGAACAGCCGACCGCCATTCGGCACAGGGCGCTCGATCGCGGCCAGCACGACGTTGCCCTCGGAATCGGGAAAGCCCAGCACCAGGATCTCGGAGATGAAGCGGCCGATCTGCTTCGGCGGAAAATTCACCACCGCCGCGACCTGCCGGCCGAGCAGCGTCTCCGGCGTGTACAGCGCCACCAGCTGGGCCGAGCTGCGCTTCTGCCCGATCTCGGGCCCCAGGTCGACGGTCAGCTTGTAGGCCGGCTTGCGCGCCTCGGGATACGGCTCCACCGCCACGATGGTGCCGACCCGGATGTCGACCTTGGCGAAATCGTCGTAGCTGATCGTCATGCTGCCCTCTGCGAGACCGGGGCGCACCCTGCCGCGCCGGCACCCGGAACGCAAGAAGGCCGCCCGGAGGCGGCCTTCATCGTCTCACGACGACACTGGGATCAGCGCTTGGTCGGGGCCTTCAGCACGCCCTTCAGCTCGTCGAAGCTGGCGCTGACGCGCTTGCTGACGATCTCGGCGGCCTCGGTGTTCGACTTGGCCAGGAGCTCGGCCAGCTCCTTCATGTCGGCGATCGCCTTCTCGAAGGCGGTCTTCGCCAGCTCGGTCTGCTTCGCCAGCTTCTCGTCCGGCGCGCCGGGCGAGGCGAGCGAAGAGAACTGGCCCTGCAGCTCGGCCAGGTTCTGGCGCAGAATCTCGCCCTGACGGCGGGCGAAGGCCTGCACGCCCTCGGCCGCGGTGCGGTTGGCGGCGGTCAGCGCCTCGATGTTCTTGCGCTGGGCCTGCAGCACCGCGTCGAGATCGACGCCCGGCACCTTGAACTCGCTCAGCAGCTTGGTGAAATCGACGTCCCAGACTGGCGGCACCTTGCTCATGGCCCAACTCCTGGTTGCACAATTAAGCAGCACCTTACACGGGGTCGACCGCAGTGCAAAATAAATTTGTGCGCCGCAGCAAAGCTGTCATTCAGCGCAGCGCGACTCTCAATCAGTGCAGCGTCGGCTCCTGCCCGGCCGAGGCCGGCGGCTGGACCGGCGATTCCGCCTGGCGCTCGCCGCGGCGGCGGCCGAAGGTGTTCTGCCACTGCTCGGCCTGGCGCAGCCGCTGGTCCAGCGCCTTCATGGTGCGGTCGAGATCCGGCGAATCATCCTGCTCCCAGGCCCGCAGCACGAGGCCGTAGATCAGGCACAGCGCCTGCACCCGCGCCCGGCCGAGCAGCCCGGCGGTGGAGATGCCGGCGGATTGCAGCGTCCAGCGCATCGACAGCTCGAGCTGCCGCGCCTGCAGCAGGGTGGCCAGCGGGTCGAGCCGCAGGTCGCGCAGGATCGCCTTGACCCCGGCGCGATGGGCCGACAGCACGTCGAAGCGGCGCATCACCAGATCGAACAGCCGGTCGCGCGGGCTTTCATCGGCGCCCGGCAGGCCTTCGGACAGCACCGCCTGGTCGATCATCCGGCTGAACCCCGCCAGCAGCTCCGGCTTGGTCGGGCAGTGGCGGTACAGCGCCGACATCGGCACCCGCGCCGCCTGGGCGACATCCGCCAGGGTCAGGGCACGCCACCCCTTCTCCGCCGCCAGGTCGACCGCGGTGGTGACGACATGGTTCGCAATATCGGCCTTCTTCGGCATGGTCCCGGCCCTCGCGCTTGGCCTTGCGGCCCCCCGCGCCGGCCCCGCACGGAACCGACGCAATCGGTTCCAATCTAGCGCAATTCGGCAGGAAGGCGAGCCGGCACCGATTCAGCGCTTCGCGATGTCCGAGACCACGCCGCCGGTCAGGGCCACCAGCTGCTCCGGGGTTAGGGCGAAGACCGAGTTCGGCGTCCCGGCCGCGGCCCAGATCCGCGGCAGCGCCAGCAAGTCGCGGTCGATCACCACATGCGGCGGCACGGCGTGGCCGACCGGGGCGACGCCGCCGATGGCGAAGCCGGTGGCGTCACGCACGAAGCCGGCATCGGCGCGCTCGATCCGGGCACCGTCGATCCGGTCCCTCAGCGCCGCGGCCACCGCCGCCTCGTCGACCCGATTGACGCCGCTGGCGATCACCAGCACCGGCCGGGCGCTGCCGCGGGCGCGGAACACCAGCGACTTGGCGATCTGCGCCACATCACAGCCGATCGCCGCCGCGGCATCGGCCGAGGTGCGGGTCGAAGAGTCGAACACCCGGATCTCGAGCGCGTGCCCCGCAGCCGCCAGCGCCGCGGCGACCCGCTCTCCGCTGCTCGCCATCAAGCCAGCTCGCGGCCGCGGCGCGTCGCTGCGGCGACAGCCTTGGTCATCAGCGGCTGCAGCCCGTCTGGCGCCATCAGCACGTCGAGCGCCGCCTGGGTGGTGCCCTTCGGGCTGGTCACGGCGATGCGGAGGTCGGCGGCGCTCTCGGTCGCGGCGCCGGCCAGAGCGCCGGCGCCGACCACGGTCTGCCGCGCCAGCTGCATGGCGAGATCGGCGGGCAGGCCGGCGGCGCGGCCGGCTTCGGCCAGGGTCTCGATCAGGTAGAAGACATAGGCCGGGCCGCTGCCGGAGACGCCGGTGACCGCGTCCATCAGCGCGTCGTCCTCGATCCAGGCGGTCTGTCCGGCGGCCTGCATCAGGCTCTCGGCGCGGCGACGCTGGTCCGGCGTCACCGCGGCATTCGCCACCAGGACGGAGATGCCCTGGCCGATGGCCGCGGGGGTGTTCGGCATGGCGCGGACCACCGCGGCCGCCGCCCCCAGCCCCTGCTCGAGATAGGCCAGGGTGCGGCCGGCGGCGATCGACAGGAACAGCGTGCCGGGACCAGAGAAGCGGCGATAGGCCGGCAGCGCCTCGGGCATCATCTGCGGCTTCACCGCCAGCACCACCACCTCCGGCGCGAGGTCGGCCGGCAGGCCGGCGGCGTCGCGGACATGGTGCAGCCGTGGATCGGCGAGGCCGAGATCCGCCGGCTCCACCGCCCAGATCCGGTCGGCGGCGTTGCCCGCCAGCCAGCCCTTGACCAGCGCGCTTCCCATCCGGCCGCAGCCGACCAGCAAGAGATCGGACACCCTGTCGCTCCCCGTTCCATCGAGACGCGCCATCATGGCGCCGCCGTGGATGGGCGCAAGGTTCTTCGCGGCCCGGCGCGCACCGGATGCCGGAACATGGACGGATGTTCTGCATTTCTTAAGCTGCGGAGATCCCGGCTTTGCCGGAGATTGAGGCTCACGGTTCCCGTCGCCGGGTCATCGCCCGGCGCCGAAGTTGGAGAGCGAAGCCATGGTCACCCTCCCCCGCGCGGCTGCCGCGCTTCTCGCCAGCCTGGTGGCCGCGTCGCCCACCTGGGCCCAGACCACCGTGATCCAGCCCACCATGCCGCCCTCGGCGACCGTGCCCCCGGCGACCGTGCCGGAGAAGGCGATGCCCTATCCGGTACCGCCCGACACCCGGGTCGAAGAGCCGCGCCGGTCGCCGGTGGCGCCCGACCTGCGCCATCCCGCGGTCTCGGCGGTCGCGGGCGGCGCGGCCCCGACCGATCCGCGCGAATACGCGACCAGCACGCCGATCACCGTCACCGGCCGGATCGACGGCGTCTCCCGCCGCGACGGCGTGACCTCGTTCCGCTTGCAGACCCCGACCGAGGCCTGGACCGTGGTGGTGCCGCCCGACCAGCCCGGCCGGGTCGCCAGCGGTCGCCGGGTCACCGTGGTCGGGTACCCGCATGTCGAGATCCGCAACCAGCTGCTGGCCCAGAGCGTCGCCGCCGGCAAATAGCGGCTAGGCGACGCAGATGCCCGGCACCGCGATCTTCTGGAACAGATGCGGCGACGCGACGGCCGAGGCCGGATAGGCCGAGAGCTTCGCCCGGAACTCCGGATTCATGAAGGCGGCCCGGAAGTCGGCGGTCGAGTCCCAGACGGCATAGTTCAGATAGGTCGGGCTGTCTCCGACCGCGCGGTGCAGCTGGGTCGAGATGAAGCCCGGCTGGCGCTTCATGATCTCGGCATCGCCCCGCCAAGCCTGGAGGAAGGCCTGCTCGTCGGCCGGGTCCATGGTGAAGACGTTGACCAGCACGACCGGCGAGGCCTCGATAGCGATCTGCCGGTCGATCGGGAAGGTAGGATCGAGCGGACGCATCTGTGACATGACATTCTCCGTCCAATATGGTTGCATGATGTCAATCTGGAGTGACCGCAACACACCACATTGACATTATGATGTCAATATCACCGTATGGTGACATATGATCGAGCCGACGCGAACGCCGGCGGGGACCGCCTTGACCGATCTCTTCCTCGACCTGTTCAGGCTCAACAACCGGGTGCTCGCCGCGGGAGATCGACTGATCGCCGGGCTGGGCCTGACCAGCGCCCGCTGGCAGGTCCTCGGCACCATCGTCGCGGCGGACCGGCCGCAGCCGGTAGCGTGGCTGGCGCGCGACATGGGCGCCAACCGCCAGAACGTCCAGCGCATCGTCAACGACCTGGCGGCGGAGGGGCTGGTGGCGTTCCAGCCCAACCCGCATCACCGGCGGGCACAGCTGGTGGTGCTGACCAACAAGGGGCGAGAGATCTTCGACGCCGCCATGCGCCTGCAGGCGCCCTGGGTCGACGGGCTGGCCGAAGGGCTCCGGGTCGAGGACATCGCGACGACGCACGGCGTCATGACGGCGCTGCGCCGCAAGCTGGAAGCCAGCGGGGATGCCCGCGAGCAGGACTGACCTATCCCTAGGTATGGGCCGCCCTGATCGCATGTCCGATAATCCGGGCGGGCTCGGTCCGCTATCGTCTCAATGCACAGCGGCTCTCCCCCCGACACCGCTGATGTCCACCGCCCGCCACTGTCCCTGCCCCCCCGACAGTGGCGGGCGCCCCTTCCGGACGGCAAAGTGAATTTCAGGCTGGGCAACCTTTCCACCTCGTCCGACGAAAAGGCAATGCCCTCGGAGCGAGGGCTCGAGTCCCTGCACAGAGAGGATGGAATGCAGCAACGATCGCCCGGGCGCTCGGCTCTCGGGTCGCTGGTCTTGATCGCCGCCGTCGTCGGCGTCGGCGGCGCAGCCTTCGCCTATACGGCGGGTTGGCTCTCGCCCCAGCGCCTCACTCCCAACAAGCTGGTGGCGGCACTGGCGCCGCCCGGCGGCGCGGCGCCCGGCCATCGCCGCAACCACGCCAAGGGCATCTGCTTCACCGGCGTGTTCGAGTCCAACGGCGCCGGGGCGGAGCTTTCAAAGGCCCAGGTCTTCGCCAAGGGCCAGTACCCGGCCCTCGGGCGCCTCAACCTCGCCACTCCCAATCCGAATGCCGCGGATGCCACGGTCCGCGTGCGCGGCATCGGGCTGCGCATCGCGACGCCGGACGGGCAGGAATGGCGCAGCGCCATGATCGATCCGCCGGTCTTCCCGGTGGCGACGCCGCAGGACTTCTACGAGCTGCTGACCGCCTCCGGCAGCAAGGACCCGGAGGCGATGAAGACCTTCGCCGCGGCGCATCCGTCATTCGGCGCCTTCGTCGCCTGGGCGCAGAGCGCGCCCTGGACCGGCAGCTACGCCGAGGACCGGTTCAACAGCCTCAACAGCTTCGTCTTCACCGATGGGTCCGACGCCGACCACACGGTGCGCTGGTCGCTGCTGCCCGCGGCGCAGACCGTGCCGGTGGCCCCGGAGGAGTTGGCGAAGCTCGGCCCCGATTTCCTCGACCAGGACATCGTCAAGCGCGTCGCCGCCGGGCCGCAGCGCTGGACCCTGGCGGTCACGGTCGCCAATCCGGGCGACCCGACCGCGGACCCGACCAAGGCCTGGCCGGCGGATCGCCGCACCGTCGAGGTCGGCACGCTGGTGGTGCAGAAGATCGAACCAGAGCTGGACGGCCCGTGCCGCGACATCAATTTCGACCCCACCGTGCTGCCCGCCGGCATCAGGACCTCGGATGACCCGTTCCCGGCCGCGCGGTCGGCCGCCTATGCCCGGTCCTACGATCTCCGCACCGCGGAACACGACGCCTATCCGGGAGCCAAGCCATGACCTCGGGTCGCCGGCACTTCACCGCGTTCCAGCGCCTGCTGCACTGGCTCATGGCCATCTGCATCCTGGCCATGCTGTTCATCGGCGTCGGCATGGTGTCCACCGTCATGCCGAACCATCTGACGCTGGTGGCGATCCACAAGCCGCTCGGCATCGCCATCCTGGTGCTGGTGCTGATCCGCCTGGGGCTGCGCCTGCGCTACGGCGCGCCGGCGCTGCCGGCCGACCTGCCCGAGCCGATGAAGCTGGCCGCGCATCTGTCGCACTATGCGTTTTATCTGCTGATGATCGGCATGCCGCTGATCGGCTGGGGCATGCTGTCCGCCGCGGCCTATCCGGTGGTGCTGTTCCAGGGCGTGACCCTGCCGCCGATCCTGCCGCAGGATGCCGGCCTGCATGCGCTGCTGTGGAGCGCGCATGTCTACCTGGCCTTCGCCTTCTTCGCGCTGATCCTGCTGCATGTCGCAGCGGCGCTGTTCCACGCCCTGGTGCGACGCGACGGCGTGTTCGAGGCGATGGCCTCCGGGCCGGCCCGCGACGGCACCGCCCCGCCCGAGCGCCGGGCGGTCTGAACGGGGCGGCGCTGGCCGCGGGTCAGCGCCCTCCTTCGATCTTGCGGCGGCGCTGGTTGATGCCGCCGGTGCCGTAGGGGTATTCCGCCATCTCGGGCCGGCTGACCGCGTCAAGCGTGGCGATCTCGTCGCCGGTCAGCGCCAACTTTGCCGCGCCCAGGTTGTCGGCCAGTTGCGCCTGCGTGCGGACGCCCAGGATGACCGAGGTCACCGCCGGCTGCGCCGCGACCCAGGCCAGCGCCACCTGCGCCATGCCGACGCCGCGCGCCCTGGCGATGTCCTCGACCGCGCCGATCACCGCCCAGGTCGTCGATCTGGCGTTGCGGGCGTCATAGGCTTCCATGCCGCGCTGCGGGTTCTCGCCCAGGCGGGTGGCGCCGGTCGGCATCTGGTCGCGCTTGTATTTGCCGGACAGCCAGCCGCCGCCCAGCGGCGACCACGGCAGCAGCCCGATCCCGGCATCGAGCGCCGCCGGCACGATCTCGTGCTCGATGTCGCGGACCAGCAGGTTGTATTGCGGCTGCAGCGTCACCGGCGGCGCATAGCCGTTGGCCTTGGCCAGCCACACCGCCTTGGTCAGTTGCCAGCCGAGGAAGTTCGAGAAGCCGTAATAGGCAATCTTGCCGTTGCGGACCGAATCGTCGAGGAAGCGCAGCGTCTCCTCCAGCGGCGTCAGCGCGTCCCAGGCGTGCATCTGGTAGAGATCGACCTGCTCGACGCCCAGGCGCCGCAGCGAGGCGTCGAGCGCCGCCCCCAGATGCTTGCGCGACAGGCCCAGATCGTTTGGCCCCGCGCCCATCGGGAACCGGCCCTTGGTGGCGATCACCAGGTCCTGGGCGATGCCCGGCCGGCTCTTCAGCCAGCGGCCGATGATCTCCTCCGACACGCCGGCGCTGTAGACGTCGGCGGTGTCGAGGAAATTGCCGCCGGCCTCGACATAGTCATTCATCAGCGCGAAGGACGTGGCCTCGTCGGACTCCTTGCCGAAGGTCATGGTGCCGAGGCAGTACGCCGTCACCACCGCGCCGCTGTTGCCGAGCTTGCGATATTCCATGGTCTTGCTCCCGTCGGGATGTCGGAACCGGGCCGAGCGCCCGGGCCGCGGCCCGGTGCCGGCGTCTGCTGGAGAGGCAAAACGAATGTGGACCCGGCCGGCCGCCTGCCGCGTCGGGATCGCAGACAGAATGGAATGCCGCTCTAGATGGGACAAATAGATTGTGCAGATCCGATTGATCGGATTCCCAGCACAATCGATGGCGGGTCAGACGCGATCCAGGAGCCCGAGCACCCGTCTGGTCAGCAGCGCGGTCGCCGCCGCGTCATAGGACGGCAGCGAGCTGTCGGCGAAATAATGCTGGTCGCCCGGATACAGGAACAGCTCCGCATCCTCGACCTTGGCGACGATCTCGCGGGCGGCGTCGACGTCGCCCTCGCCGACGAAGACCGGGTCGGCGTCCATGCCGTGGATCTGGACCGGCACACCGTCCGGCCAGGGCCCGAAGGCCCAGTCGCCGCTGATCGGGATGCAGGAATAGAACAGCAGGGCTCCGCGCGCTCCCGGCCGGGTCTGGGCCAGCTTCTGCGCCGGCAGCACGCCGAAGGAGAAGCCGACATAGACCAGCCCGGGCGGCAGGGCGTCGGCGATGCGGACGCCACGCTCCCGCAACTCGTCGAATCCGGCCTGGTGGATGAAGGCCATCCCCTCCTCGATGCTGCCGAAGGTCCGCCCGTCGAACAGGTCGGGCGCGTGCACGGTGTGGCCGGCGGTCCGCAGCACGTCGGCGAAGGCGCGCAGTCCCGGGGTCAGCCCCTGGGCGTGGTGGAACATCAGGACCTCGGTCATCGTCACCTCCGGGTCAGTAGGGCGTGCCGTCCTTATGCAGGAACCGGCCGTCGGTGCTGGGGCTCATCATGTCGACGTCTGAGCAGGTGATCACGTCCTCGGGCGAGCGCGAGCCGACCTCGAGATAGACCGCCATGGCGCCCGACCGGTTGATCATGTGGTGGCCGTTGCCGGAGTTCTTCGGAAAGGCCGCGCAGTCGCCGGCGCGAAGCACTGTCTCGCCGCCATCCTCGACCAGCACAACTTCGCCCTGCAGCACATAGACGAACTCGTCCTCGGCCGAATGCCAGTGGCGCTGGCTGGACCAGCCGCCCGGCGGCAGGCGCATCAGGTTGACCCCGAAATCGGCAAGCCCCGCGGCATCGCCCAGGCGCTGCCGGATGCGGTCGGCGCAGGGGGCGTCAAAGGGGGACGGATAACCGGAGCCCTTGCGCTCCGGCACGGCGGCGATATCGATCTTGGGCATGCGCACTCCCCACGATCAGCGCAGTGCCGACCTAGCACGATTCCGCGCGAGAGGGCACGGTCGTCGTCCGCCGGCCGGAACCCCGGCCGTGCACCTGCCGGGGACAGGACATGGCGAGAACTGATTTCGCTGGACTTTTTGTTCCTGTTATGTTCTATTTTTGGAATGGTCAATGACATCAAAGCCGGAACTCCCTCTGTCGCCCCGCCGCCCCCGGACGAGCGGGACGCCGAGGTGCTGTCCGAGTTGAGGGAGCTCGGCCTGGAGCTGGCCCGCGCCTTCCAGGCCCAGGCCGTCACCGCCGTGCAGACCGGCGATCCCGACCGCGCCGGCCGGGCCGAAGCCGGCTTCAACCGCACCGCCCTGGGCGTCCGCCGCGCCATCGCGCTATCTCTCAGCCTCCGCACCACGAAAAAGCCCGGCTTCGCGAGAAGCCGGGCTCATCGTCAGGGCCGCATCGGCCGAACCGCGTCAGGCTTCGCCGACCGTGTCCAGGATCGCGGCGGAGACCGCCTCGCTGGCGCTCTTGCCGCCCCACAGGATGAACTGGAAGGCGGGGTAGAAGCGCTCGCACTCGGTCAGCGCGATGTCGACCAGGTCCTCGAGCTGCTCCTGGCTTGCCGCCTGGGCGCCGCGCAGCAGCGTAGTATGCCGGAACATCGGCGTCAGCTCCTCAGAGTCGACGTCGAAATGGCCGAGCCACATCCGCTCGTTGATGATGCCGAGCAGCTCCGCCACGTCGCGGCGCTTCTTCTCCGGCACCTTCAGGTCGAACTGGCAGGAGAACTGCATGGCGCTGATCTCCTCCTGCCAGAAGAAGAACAGGCGATAGCTGCACCACCGGCCGGCGACCTCGGCCAGCATCTCCTCGTTGCTGGCGCGCTCGAAACTCCAATCATTGGCGCCGATGATTTCCTCGAGCGTGTCGAGGGGGTTTTGGGTGAAGGCGGCTTCCTCGAAGGTCTGGGACGCTGTGGTCATGATCCTCCGCTCCCGTACCGCGGCGATGCGCACCGGTGGCGCTCGCGCTCGGCCAATACCCAATGTGTAGTGGTGTTAACCATTACAGCCTTTCCAAGACGACGGTCGCACAAGGGCTTGATGGGCGCAATCGATATGCTCCGCCGTCGCGATAAAAGTTGTGGATGATTTGTGACGAAATTCAGTCTGCAACCTTGGCCCGAGGCCTGCGGCCCTTCGGCGCAGGGGCCTCCGCCGGGGCGGCCTTGGCCTTGCGGGCAGGCTTGGCGGCCGCGGTTGCAGCTGCCGGGGCCGCCCGCTTCGGAGCCGCAGGCTTGGCCGCGGCTTCCAGCGCCGCCACCCGGGCGGCCAGCAGCTCCTGCTCCTCGCGCGCCCGCTGGGCCAGGGCGCGGACGATCTCGAACTCCTCGCGGGTAACCACGTCGAGCCGCGACAGGACGTGCTCGAACTGCTCGCGCAGGCGGGTCCTCGCCTCCTCGCGCACGCCGGCGACGGCACCGAAGGCTCCGGTCGCGACGCGGACCAGATCGTCGATCAGCTTGGTGTCGAAGGGCATGTCGGGCGGTATCCGGAACAAATCATCATCATCAGGCAATATGGCGGCCGGTTCCCCGCGTTGCAACACGCTGGACCGCGCGCCTATAAGGCACGCTCCGCCACCCGGAACGGGAACAGACATGGGTTGGTTCGATCCGGTCGCCCTGCAGATCGGTCCCATCGCGATCCGCTGGTACGCGCTCGCCTACATCGCCGGCTTCATCCTGGGCTGGCGCTATGCCCTGTGGCTGACCCGCCGCACCACGCTGCCGCCCGACCGGATGGCGCTGGACGACTTCCTGACCTGGGCGGTGGTCGGCACCATCCTGGGCGGCCGGCTCGGCTATGTCCTGTTCTACAATCTCGACGAGTATCTGGCGGAACCGCTGTCGATCCTGGAGATCTGGCATGGCGGCATGTCCTTCCATGGCGGCTTCCTCGGCGTCACCGCCGCGATCATCCTGTTCGCCCGCAGCCGCGGCTTCTCGCCCCTGCTACTGGGCGACGTGGTCGGCGCCGCGGCGCCGATCGGCCTGTTCTTCGGCCGCATCGCCAATTTCGTGAATGGCGAGTTGTGGGGCCGCGCGGTGACCGAGCCATGGGTGACCTGGGGCATGGTGTTCCCGAATGCCGGGCCGGCGCCACGGCACCCCAGCCAGCTGTACGAGGCGGGGCTGGAAGGGCTGCTGCTGTTCCTGATCCTGCTGCCGCTCGCCGCCAGCCCGCGCATCCGGGCCAAGCCGGGCATCGTGCTGGGCACCTTCATCGCCTGGTACGGGCTGTCGCGCTTCCTGGTCGAGTTCGTGCGCGAGCCGGATGCCCAGCTGGGCTATCTGATGGGCACCGACTGGTTCACCCGGGGCCAGCAGCTGTCGATCCCGATGATTCTGATCGGTCTCGCCGTCGTGCTGTGGGCGGCCCGCCGACCGGCGGTCGAGGCCCCTGCCCCGGCCCCCTCGCCGAGCACGTGACCCCGCTGCTCGACCTGCTGCGCCGCCGCATCGCCGTCGACGGCCCGCTGACGGTGGCGCAGTACATGGCCGAGGCGCTGGGCCATCCGCGGCATGGCTACTACATCCGGCAGGACCCGCTGGGCGCCGCCGGCGACTTCACCACCGCGCCGGAGATCAGCCAGGTCTTCGGCGAGCTGATCGGGCTGTGGTGCGCCGACCTGTGGCAGCGGATGGGCGCGCCCGACCCGGTGCTGCTGGTCGAGCTCGGCCCCGGCCGTGGCACGCTGATGCAGGACGCGCTGCGCGCCATTGGCCGCGCCGCGCCCGGCTTCCGCGCCGCGCTGCGGCTGCATCTGGTCGAGACCAGCCCGGCCCTGCGGGCGGCCCAGGCGGCGCGGCTGCCCGATGCGGATCCGGTCTGGCTGGACCGGCTGGCCGACCTGCCGGACGGGCCGGCGCTGGTGGTCGCCAACGAGTTCTTCGACGCCCTGCCGATCCGGCAATGGCAGCGCGGGGCCAAGGGCTGGCACGAGCGGCTGGTCGGCTGGGACGAGACCGCCGGCCGGCTGCGCTGGGAGCTGTCGGCCCGCGCCGACCCCGGGCTGGCGCTGATCCCGGAGTCGGTGCGGGGCGCATCGGAGGGGTCGATCGCCGAGGCCTGCCCGGCCGGGCTGTCGCACGCCGCCCTGCTCGGCCGGCGCCTGACGCAGCAGGGCGGGGCTGCGCTGATCGTCGATTACGGCCCTGCCAGCAGTGCGCCGGGCGACAGCTTTCAGGCGATCCGGCGCCACGCCTTCGCCGATCCGCTGGAGGCGCCGGGCGAGGCCGACCTGACCGCCCATGTCGATTTCCAGGCCCTGGCCGCCGCCGCGACCCAGGCCGGCGCCGCCGCCCATGGCCCGGTGACCCAGGGCGCATTCCTGGAGTCGCTGGGGCTGCACGCCCGCGCGGCGCAGTTGAAGAACGCCTCCCCGGCCCGCGCCGCCGAGATCGACGCTGCGGTCGAGCGCCTGGCCGGGCCGCAGCAGATGGGCACGCTGTTCAAGGCCCTGGCCCTGACCGCGCCCGGCCTCGGCGCGCCGGCGGGGTTTCCGTGACCGCGCCGGCGATGCTATTCCGTCCTCGTCCGCATCGGCCGGAGCCCGCCTCGTGATCACCGTCGACGCCCTCGCCCTGCCCGGCATCGGCCATGGCTTCTTCCCGCGCACCGGCGGCGTCAGCGAGGGCATCTTCGCCTCGCGCAACTGCGGCTTCGGCTCCGGCGACCGGCGCGAGGCGGTGGCCGAGAATCGCGACCGCTGCCGGCGCGAGCTGGGGCCGGCCGAGACGCTGCTGACCGTCTACCAGGTGCACAGACCGAACGTCGCGACCGTGACCGGGCCCTGGACGCCGGAGTCGTCGCCCCAGGCCGACGCCATGGTCACCGACCGGCCCGGCCTGGCGCTGGGCATCCTCACCGCCGACTGCGCGCCGATCCTGTTCGCCGATGCCGAGGCCGGGGTGATCGGCGCCGCCCATGCCGGCTGGAAGGGCGCGCTCGGCGGCGTCACCGACGCCACCGTCGCGGCGATGCGGGCGCTCGGCGCGGTGCCGGAGCGGATCGCGGCGGCCGTCGGCCCCTGCATCGGCCCGGACAGCTACGAAGTCGGCCCGGAATTCCGCGACCGGTTCCTGGCGGAGGACCCGGACAGCGCCGGCTTCTTCCGCATCCCCGGCAGCGGCGCCGGGCCTCGGCCCCATTTCGACCTGCCGGGCTATGTCGCGCATCGCCTGCGCCGCGCCGGGCTGCGCGACGTCACCGTCACCGGGCTCGACACGCTGGCGCGCGAGGACCAGTTCTTCAGTTATCGCCGCACCACTCTGCGCAAGGAGCCGGACTATGGCCGGCAGATCTCGGCGATTCTGCTGACGGGCTGAGAACCATGCCGCATCTGATCACGCTGTTCCTATTCATCGTCGTGGCGCTGCTCGGCGGCTGCGTGCTGATGATGATGTGACAATTCGGGGTCAGGGTTGCGCGAAGTCCGTTTACACCCCGGTGCGCGCGGGATATACGCAGCCGCATCCGGCCCCGGCCACCGCCCGAGACCACCGAGCCGCTCCCTATGAAAATCATCGCCTGCAACAGCAATCGCCCGCTCTGCGAGGCGATCGCTGCCTATTTGCAAATCCCGCTGACCAAGGCACCGATGCGGCGCTTCGCCGACATGGAGGTCTTCGTCGAGATCCTCGAGAACGTCCGCGGCGAGGACGTGTTCGTGATCCAGCCGACCAGCTTCCCGGCGAATGACAATCTGATGGAGATGCTGGTCACCATCGACGCGCTGCGCCGCGGCTCGGCCCGCCGGATCACCGCGGTGATGCCCTATTACGGCTATGCCCGGCAGGACCGCAAGACCGGCCCGCGCACGCCGATCTCGGCCAAGCTGGTGGCAAACCTGATCACCCGCGCCGGCGCCGACCGGGTGCTGACCCTCGATCTGCATGCCGGCCAGATCCAGGGCTTCTTCGACATCCCGCTGGACAACCTGGTGGCCGCGCCGGTGTTTGTGAAGGATATCCGCAGCCGCTTCTCCAGCGACAACCTGGTCATCGTCTCGCCCGATGTCGGCGGCGTGGTCCGCGCCCGGCAGGTGGCGCAGCGCCTGGACGCCGACCTCGCCATCATCGACAAGCGGCGCGAAAAGGCCGGCGTGTCCGAGGTGATGAACGTGATCGGCGACATCGACGGCCGCCGCTGCATCCTGATCGACGACATCGCCGACAGCGCCGGCACCCTGTGCAACGCCGCCGTCGCCCTGATGGAGCGCGGCGCCTCCGAGGTCTACGCCTATATCAGCCACGGCGTGCTGTCGGGCGGCGCCGTCGCCCGCGTCGGCGCCTCGCCGATCAAGGAGATGGTGACGACCGACAGCATCCTGGCCACCGAGGCGGTGCGGCTGAGCCATAATGTCCGCCAGCTCACCATCGCCCCCCTGATGGCCGAGGCGATCCTGCGCATCGCCGAGGAGAAGTCGGTCTCCAGCCTGTTCCAGTAAGAAGAACCTGCTGTCATGGATGCGGGCCGGCCTCCTGGAGGCCGGCCCGTCGCGTTTCCGCTACAGCGTGAAGTCCCCGGCGACCAGGGTCAGGCGGCCGGAGAGGACGATGTTGAAATCGGAGACGCCGTCGCCATTGACGTCGCCGGAAAGGACGGTGTCCGAGCCGCTGTGGAAATAGTGCAGCTCACCGGCATGGTGGGTGTAGGCGCCGGTGCCGAGGAAACGGAAGGCCTGGTTGCCGGCCGCGCCGATGCCGGCGTCGATGCCCGACAGGTCGATGCGGTCGCCCTGGGCGTGGCTGAAATCGGTGATCCGGTCGGCATTGGCCCCGATCACGCTGTCGCCGAGGGCAGTGTACTGGAAGCGGTCCGTCCCAGCGCCGCCGGTGAGCGTGTCCTTGCCGGCCCGGCCGACGAGCAGGTCGTTGCCGTTCCATCCCTGCAGCACATTGGCGCCAGCGTTGCCGTAGAGGCTGTCGCTGCCCTGGCTGCCGGAGACGTTCTCGACGCCGAACAGGGTGTCGCCCTGGGCCTCGCCGCCGCTGCCAACGCTGACCCCTGTCGGCATGCCGCATCCCGGGCCGATCGACGTCCGCATTTGCCGTTCAAGGTGGCGAAACGGGCGCTAGGACAGCAATCCCCGACGATTGGGGGATGGACGGACGGCCTTTCCATGGCCCTGCCCCGCTGACTAATCTGTCGCGGCAGCACTGGGGCCGGCATGAGCGCGACACTCCCTCCCTTCTTCGATCCGGCCCAGGCCGGAGACTGGTCGTATCGGCCCGATCTCAAAGCCTTGCGCACCGCGGCCGAGCGCTGGCGCGGCGAGGTCAAGACGGCCGGAGGGGGACGGACCGACCTGCTTCTGATCGACCTGCAGCGCGATTTCTGCCTGCCGGAGGGCGCGCTCTATGTCGGCGGCCGGACCGGGCGCGGCGCGGTCGAGGACACGGCGAGGATCGCCGCCTTCATCCACCGCAACCTCGGCGCCCTCGACCGGATCGTCCCGACCTTCGACACCCACACGCCGCTGCAGATCTTTCACCGTTCGTTCTGGATCGACACCGACGGTCGCGCCCCCGAGCCCTTCACGGTGATCACCGAGGAGATGCTGGCCGGCGACATGCTGCGGCCGAGCCCGGGCGTGCTGGCGCTGCTGCCCGCCAATGCCGCGGCAGAAGGCGCGGCCTGGGTCGAGCGGCAGCTGCTGCACTATGTCCGCAGCCTGGCACGGCAGGGCCGCAACGCCCTGATCATCTGGCCCGACCACTGCCTGATCGGGTCGGAGGGCCACGCCATGCCGGGGCTGGTCCAGGAGGCCTGGCTGTTCCACGCCATGCTGCGCAACGCGCCCACGCCAGTCATCATCAAGGGCGACGATCCCTGGAGCGAGAGCTATTCCGCCTTCGCGCCGGAGGTGCCGGACCGCTGGGACGGCGGGCGGCTGGTGAAGCCGCTGAATGATACGGCGCTGCTGGAACTGTTGCGCGCCGACCGGATCGTGATCGCCGGCCAGGCCTCCAGCCATTGCGTACACTGGTCGGTCGACGACCTGCTGGCCCGAATGCGGATTCTCGATCCGGGGCTGCCGGGCCGGATCTACGTCCTGCGCGATTGCATGTCGGCAGTGGTCGAGCTGGACGCCGATGGCCGGCCGATCCCGGCGCTCGACTTCACCCCGCAGGCCGAGGAGGCCTTCGCCCGCTGGGCGGAGCTCGGCGTCCATATCGTCGAATCCGTCCAACCGATGGCGGCGTGGCCGCGATAAGAGTCAGGCCGGCGCCAGCCCTCCGGTCACCGCCCTGAGCCCGAGCTTGTCCAGCAGCCGGGCATCGCGATCGAGCCCCGGATTGGCCGTGGTCAGCAGCACGTCGCCGAGGAAGATCGAATTGGCGCCGGCCAGGACGCACAGCGCCTGCAGCTCGTCGCTCATATATTGCCGACCGGCGGAGAGCCGGACCACGCTGCGCGGCATCAGGATCCGCGCCACCGCGACCAGCCGGACGAAGCCGATCGGGTCGGGCTTCTCCGCCGTCTCCATCACCGGCGTCCCCGCCACCTCGTTCCACAGGTTCATCGGCACGCTCTCCGGATGCGGATCCATCCTGGCCAGCAGCAGCAGCAGGCCCAGCCGGTCGTCGACCGTCTCGCCCATGCCGACGATGCCGCCGCAGCACACCTTGATGCCGGCGGCGCGCACATGCTCCAGCGTCTCCAGCCGGTCCTGCAGCGTTCTTGTGGTGATGATCCGGCCGTAGAATTCCGGCGAGGTGTCGACGTTGTGGCTGTAGTAGTCGAGCCCCGCCGCCTTCAGCCGGTCGGCCTGTGACCGGGTCAGCATGCCGAGGGTGACGCAGGTCGACATCCCGAGCGCCTTGACCCCCGCCACCATCTCGCAGACCCGGTCGAGGTCGCGGTCCTTCGGGCTGCGCCAGGCCGCGCCCATGCAGAAGCGCCCGGCCCCGGCGGCCTTGGCCTGGGCCGCCCGCTCCACCACCGCCCTGGCCTCCATCAGCCGCGTCGCCCTGACCCCGGTGTCGTAGCGGACGCTCTGCGAGCAGTAGCCGCAATCCTCCGGGCAGCCGCCGGTCTTGATGCTGAGGAGGCTGGCGGTCTCGATCGCCGCCGGATCGAAGCTCGTGCGATGGACGATCTGGGCCCGGTGCAGCAGCTCCGGAAACGGCAGGCCGTACAGCGCCTCGGCCTCGGCCCGCGTCCAGTCGAACCGGATCGCGGGCCTGGAACCGGAGCTGGCGTCAGTCGCCGTCACGCGGCCCGCCGGACGCGGCGCAGGGCGACGGTCACCGCGGCGGCCAGCAGCACCTTCAGCGCGTCGCCGATCAGGAATGGTGCGACGCCGGTTGGGATCACGGCCGACCAGCCGGTGAACTGCGCCAGCCAGAGGCAGCCGAGGAGATAAATCACACCGAGCCCGACCAGCATCGGGACAGCGGTGGCGACCATCCCGCCCGGGCGGCGCCAGATCCACTCGCCGGCCAGGAAGGCGGCGACGACGAAGCCGAGCAGATAGCCGCCGGTCGGACCGACCAGCGACGCCAACCCGCCGCTGCCGCCGGCCAGGACCGGCAGGCCGACCGCGGCTTCCGCCAGAAACGCTGCGACCATCGCCGCCGCCAGCCGACCGCCGACCAGCCCGGCCAGGAGGAGGGTGGCGCAAACCTGCATGGTCATCGGCACCGGCCAGAACGGGATCTGGATCTGGCCGCTGAGCGCCATCAGCAGGCTGCCGCCGATGATGGCGCCGGGAACGCGCCAGCCGGCCAGGGCGGGTGCGGACGAGGATGCTTCGACGGGAGAACTCATGACTGACCCCTCAAGATCATAGATAATTTCTTGGATTGATCTATGATTGTTGCGACTCGGCGGAGTTTAGAGCTCAGATCCGCAGCACGCACTGGTTTAGTCAGTAGATAATCTATGATCCGAAATGCCAAGCACTGATACTTCCCAGCAGACCGTCGCCGACCGGATCGCCCGGAGCCTGGCGGAGCGGATCGTGACCGGCGAGTTGGCGCCGGATGCGCCGCTGCGCCAGGACCACATCGCCCATGAGTTCGGATCGAGCCATGTGCCCGTCCGCGAGGCCTTCCAGCGCCTGCAGGCCCAGGGGCTGGCGGTCAGCGAGCCGCGGCGCGGCATGCGCGTGGCGCCGCTGGACGAGCGGTCGATGCGCGAGGTCGTGGAGATCCGGGCGGCGCTGGAGGTGCTGGCGCTGCGCCATGCCGCCCGCCGGCTGACGCCGCTGCAGATCGAACGGATCGACGAGGCCGTCGCGGCGGGCGACCGGGCGCAGTCCTTCGCCGAATGGGAGGCAGCGAACCGCAGCTTCCATCGCGAGCTGGTGGCAGCCTGCCGGATGCCGCGACTGATGGCGATGCTGGCCGAGCTGCAGCTGGCCAATTCCCGCTTCACCTTCGCTGCGACCCGGTCGGCCGGCTGGCAGCCGCGCTCGAACCAGGACCACCGGCAGATCCTGGATGCGCTGCGGCGCGGCGCCGTCGACCAGGCCGCCGCGCTGCTGGGCAGGCATATCCAGACCCTGGAGCGGGTCGGTGGCGCTTCCGCGGATCCTCCGGGACGCTGAGGATCAGGCCCGGCGGCGCCGGCGGCCCTCGCGCTCACCGCCGCCTTCGATCGGACGGCCGGACTGGGTCTTGATCGGACCGAGCAGCCGCTCGACCGTCTCGACATCCGGCACCGGGCCGCGTTCGGTGCCGCTCACCGCGGCGACCATGGCCCGGATATGCTCCGGCGTCGTGCCGCAGCAGCCGCCGATGATCCGTGCGCCGGCGTCGCGCGCCAGCACGGCGTAATCGGCCATGATCTGCGGCGTGCCGTCATAGACGATGGCGCCCTCGCGATACTGCGGGATACCGCAATTGCCCTTGGCGACGATGATGTCACCGGTCTCCGACGCGCGCACCAGGCCGAGGATGCTGTCCAGCAGCTGAGCCGGGCCGATGCCGCAATTGGCGCCGAAGGCGCTGGGCCGGCAGGCGCAGTTGCGGCCATGGGTGATCGCCGCCTCCGGCGTCAGCCCCATCATGGTGCGGCCGTTGGTGTCGAAGGTCATGGTCGAGACGATCGGCAGGCCGGTGCGCGACGCGCCCTCGATCGCCGCCTGGATCTCCTCCGCCGCCGAGATGGTCTCGATCCACAGCACGTCGACACCGCCCTCGGCCAAGGCCTCGGCCTGCTCGGCGAAGGCGGCGACGCCCTCCTCGTAGCTGAGCGCGCCGACCGGCTGGAAGATGTCGCCGGTCGGCCCCATCGAGCCGGCGATGATCACCGGCCGGTCGAACTCCTCGGCCACCGCCCGGGCGATGCGGGCGCCGGCGACGTTCAACTCGCGCACCCGGCCCTGGGCGCTGTGCAGCGCCAGCCGCCGCGCATTGCCGCCGAAGGTGTTGGTCAGGATGATGTCGGAGCCGGCCTCGACGAAGCCGCGATGCACCACCTGCACCCGCTCCGGCCGCTCGATGTTCCACAGCTCCGGGCTGTCGCCCGTCTCCAGCCCTTGGGCGAACAGGCCGGTGCCCATGCCGCCATCGGCGAACAGGATCGGCTTGGCGGCGAGGAGATCGTGGAAACGGGTGCTGGACATGGCCGGACCTTCCTGGAAACCGCGGCGGGCGCAGAGCGACGGTACCGCCGGGCTGATGCGAACTCCATCTAAATATAAGGACATCGTTATGAATTTATATCTCCCCTGCGACACCGGCTCGCCCGGCCTCGCCGCGCTGCGAGTCGTTCGTCATTGCCTTTGCCCGCTGCCCAGCGGAGAAGCGGAAGGTGGGCGAAGCGGAGACGGCGATGAAGGATTTCTCGGAGCTGACCGAGCGGGAGCTGCTGGCGCTGGCGATCGCGCTGGAGGAGGAGGATGCGCGGATCTATGGCGATTTCGCCGAGGGCCTGGCCGCCGACTTCCCGTCCTCGGCTGCCGTGTTCCGCGGCATGTCGCGGGAGGAGGACGGGCATCGCCACCGGCTGCTCGAGCTCTACAAGGGGCGCTTCGGCGACCACATCCCGCTGATCAACCGCCATGTCGTCCGCGGCTTCATCCGCCGCCGACCGGTCTGGCTGGCCCGGCCGCTATCGCTGGACACGGTGCGCAAGCAGGCCGAGGCAATGGAGGCGGAGACCCGGCGCTTCTACGAGCGCGCCGCCAGCCGTGCCACCGACGCCTCGATCCGCCAGCTGCTGGGCGACCTGGCGGCGGAGGAGCGGCGGCACGAGCATGTCGCCGGGCAGCTGGGGGAGAAGCACGTCCCGGCCAAGGTGCAGGCGCGCGAGGGCGAGGACGAGCGCCGGCTGTTCGTGCTGCAGATCGTGCAGCCGGGACTGGCCGGGCTGATGGACGGGTCGGTCTCCACCCTCGCCCCGCTGTTCGCCGCGGCCTTCGCCACCCATGACAGCCTCGACACCTTTCTGGTCGGCCTCGCCGCCTCGATCGGCGCCGGCATCAGCATGGGCTTCGCCGAGGCGCTGTCGGATGACGGCAGCCTGACCGGCCGTGGCCGCCCCTGGCTGCGCGGCCTGGTCTGCGGCGGCATGACCGCGCTGGGCGGCCTGGGCCACACCTTGCCCTACCTGATCCCGGATTTCCGCGTCGCCACCGGCATCGCCGTCGCCGTGGTGGCGGTCGAGCTGGCGGTAATCTCCTGGATCCGCCACCGCTTCATGGACACACCGCTCCTGTCTTCCGCCTTCCAGGTCGTGGTCGGCGGCGTGCTGGTGTTCCTGACGGGGATATTGATCGGCAGCGCCTAATCGCTCGGCACCCCGCCCTCCTCCTTGCGCTTCGCCACGAAGGCGTCGAGCTCCTCGGCGATGGCGGGGTCGAGCGGCGGCGGCTCGAACTCGGCGAGGATGCGCTTGTACAGCTGATGCGCCCGCTGGGTGGCATCCGGTGCCCCGGCCTCCTGCCAGCTCTCGAAATTGCGCCAGTCGGACAGCAGCGGCGCGTAGAAGGCTGTCTCGTACCGCGCCAGGGTGTGCTGGCAGCCGAAGAAATGGCCGCCCGGCCCGACCTCGCGGATGGCGTCGAGGCCGAGCGTGTCGTCGTCGACCACGATCGGCTGCAGGAACTCGGTCATCGTCTGCACCAGCTCGGCATCGATGATCATCTTCTCGAAGCTGGCGCGCAGGCCGCCTTCGAGCCAGCCGAGGCTGTGCATGATCATGTTGGCGTGGCCCTGCACCGCCGCCCACAGCGACACCATGCTTTCATAGGTCGCCTGTACGTCGACCGCGTTCGAGGCGTTGGCGTTGGAGGAGCGGTAGGGCAGGCCGTAGCGCCGCGCCAGCTGGCCGCCGGCCAGCGCAGCCTTGGCATATTCCGGCGTGCCGAAGGCCGGCGCCCCCGACTTCATGTCGACATTCGAGGTGAAGCCGCCATACATCACCGGCGCGCCCGGCTTGACCAGCTGGATCAGGGCGATGGTCGCCAGCGCCTCGGCGTTCTGCTGCGCCAGCGCCCCTGCCAGAGTCGCCGGGGCCATTGCGCCGGCCAGGGTGAAGGGCGTGACGGTGACGATCTGCCCCGCCTTCGCCATCTCGATCAAGCCCTCGATCATCGGCCCGTCCAGCCGCAGAGGCGACGAGGTGTTGACCACCGTGAACAGACTGGGCTCGCGCTGCAACTGCTCACGGCCGACCCCGCGGGCGATGCGGGCGATCTCGATGCCGTCGCGCATCCGCACCCGACCCAGCGCATAGGCGTGGAACGGCTTGTCCGACAAGGTGACGAAGGCGCGCAGCGCGTCGAGGTGCCGGGTGGACGGATGCAGGTCGACCGGCTCGACCGGATAGCCGCCGAAGATATGCATCGCGTTGAGCGACTGGCCGAGGCGCAGCAGATTGCAGTAGTCGCGATAGTTGCCGATCCGGCGCCCGCCCTCGATGTCGGAGACGTTCGGGGCGGAGCCGACCGAGGCGAAGACGATCGAGCGGCCACCGATCCGGACGTCCCGCTCCGGATTGCGGGCGTGGAAGGTGTAGGCGGAGGGCGCCTTCGCCACCGCCTCCAGCACCAGGCCCCGGTCGAATCGCACGCGGCGGCTGCCCGGCGTGGTCTCGGCGCCGGCGCGGCGCAGGATCTCGATCGCTTCGTCGTGCAGGAAATCCATCCCGATCTCTTCCAGGATGGTCAGCGAGGCGTCGTGAATGCGCTCGATCTGGTCCGGGCGCAGCACCTCGACCGGCGGCATCGGGTTCTCGACCAGCTGCCAGGGACGCTGGTGGAGGCCGCCCGCACCATCACGGCGTCGGCGGGGCGTGGTGCGGCTGCGGCTCATCCTGACCTCGTCTCGATTTCGGGCGACTCCCGACGCTCAACCGTGGCACGGCGGGCGTGGAGGCACGCCGCCCGGATTCGCCATGCAGCAACGTCAGCGCGACATGTGACATCGGACACGACGGCGGCCATAATCCTGCTGTATTATGCGAGCAGCTCTCAACTGGACTGTATTTTCGTGGAGGATTGAATGCCCCGTCTGCTGGAGCCCGGCGATCCCGTTCCGCTCTTCGTGGTCCCGACGCCGCAGCGGCCGGATTTCCGTTTCGATACGGTGGCCGGGCGCTACGTCGTCCTCAGCTTCTTCGGCTCGGCCGGCGACGCGCAGTCGGCACGGCTGTTGTCGGCGATCGCGGCCGAGGTCGGGCCGTTCAACGACGGCCATGCCGCCTTCTTCGGCGTCAGCCAGGACAAGGACGATGCCCAGCCGGGACGGCTGCCGACCCGCGTCCCCGGTCTGCGCCACTTCTATGATTTCGATCGCAAGATCGCTGCCTCCTACGGCGTCGACCAGCGGAAATTCAGCTACGTGCTGTCGCCCGGCCTGCGCGTGCTCGCCCGCTTCCCGATCGAGGACGGCGTGGAGCATGCCAAGCAGCTGACGGACTTCGTCAGCCGGCTGCCGCCGCTGACCCGGCTGGGCACGGCCACGCCTGGCGCGCCGGTGCTGACGGTGCCTTATCTGTTCGAGCCGGAGTTCTGCCGCGCCCTGATCGACTACTACAAGAAGGTCGGAGGCGAGGAGAGCGGCTTCATGCAGTCGCTGCCGGACGGCCGCACCGCCGCCGCGGTCGACCATGCGCACAAGAAACGCAAGGATGCGACGATCGAGGACGAGCCGCTGCGCCTGGGCATGAAGGCCCGGATCGAGCGGCGCCTGGTGCCGGAGATCAAGAAGGTCTTCCAGTTCAATGCCACCCGGATCGAGCGCTACATCGTCGCCTGCTATGATTCCGGCGAGGGCGGCTATTTCCGCGCCCATCGCGACAACACCACCAAGGGCACGGCGCATCGCCGCTTCGCCGTCACCATCAACCTGAACGCCGATGAGTTCGAGGGCGGCGAGTTGCGCTTCCCGGAATACGACCGCCACAGCTACAAGGCGCCGACCGGCGGGGCGGTGGTGTTCTCGTGCTCGCTGCTGCACGAGGCGCTGCCGGTGACCAAGGGCACGCGGTACTGCACCCTGCCCTTCCTCTATGACGAGGAGGGCGCCAAGATCCGCGAGCAGAACCTGTCCTATTTCGCCGATGACGACCTGCGCAGCCAGCTCGAGCGCAACCTGCTGAGCAAGGAGGCGAAGGCCGCCGGCTGACCGAAGGGAGCACCCGCTGGCTGCTGCCGGTTGCGGCGCGCCCTTCATCGATGATCGGCGCGGGCCACGCTCGGCCCGGTTTGGTGTAAATTCTCCCTGAACGGTCGGCACGGCTGGGGCCTCAGGGATGCTTCGGTTCGACGCGGTGCATCGTGCGGTCGAAGGAGTGATGGAGGGGGCGCTGATCGGCGCCCCCTGGGACGAGCCGCTGCTCGATCTCGCCCTCGCCGCCGAGGCCGCCGGCGCCACCTTGGTGCGGACGCAGCCGGGGTCCAGGGACATCGTGCTGCCGACCCGGTCGATCGCGGCCCCGGTCGCCGAATACAATGCCGGTCTGCATCCGCCGGATCCCCGCACCCGGCGCGTGGTCATGACGCTGGATGAGGGTTTCAAGACCGACTTCGACCATTTCGCGACGGAGGAGATCGAGCGGGACCCGTTCTATGCGGAGTTCCTGCGCCCGCGTGGCCTGCGCTGGCACGCCTGCACCCTGATCGCCGGCACCCCGGGCGACGGCGTGTTCCTGAGCCTGAAGCGCTCGCCGATGCGGGACCCGTATCAGGGCGAGGAGATCGCGGCGCTGGACCATGTCCTGCCGCGGCTGCGCGCGGCGGCGTTGATCGCGCCGGCGATGGCCGAGACCCGGGCCGAGGACCAGGCGCAGATCTTCCAGCGCCGCGGCGAAGGCGTCTTCCATCTCGACCGGCAGGGCCGGGTCCTGCGCATGAACGCGGTCGCCGAGGGCATGCTGGGCCACGCCGTCCGGCTGGCCGCCGGGCGCCTGACCGCCTGCTTCGCCGACGAGCAGCCGGGCGTGAACCGGATCGTCACCGCGGCGACGACGCTCGGCCAACCCGGCCTCGTCCGTCTGACCAGCACGGATCCGGCATCCCGCCCGCTGCTGCTGGCGCTGCCGAATATCGGCGCCGGCCGCGATGTCTTCGCGGCGACCGCCGCCCTCGCCGTCCTGGTCGATGCCCGGCGGCATCCGGTGATGGCGCCGCCGCTGCCGCGGCCGGTCCGCGACGCCTTCGGGCTGACCCCGACCGAGAGCGGCGTTGCCGCCCTGCTGGCCGTAGGCCTGTCGCCCGGCGCCATCGCCGACCATCTCGGCATCGGACGCGGCACCGTCCGCAACCATCTGAAGGCGGTGCTGCACAAGACCGAGACGACCCGGCAGGCCGAGCTGGTGGCGCTGCTCTCGCGGCTCCAGTGAAGGCCTGCCGGGGCAGCTCCCGTCAGAGCACGAAGTCGATCGCGCCAAGGACGAAGGTGCCGCTGATCTCGACATGGAAGTCCGATACGCCATCGCCGTTCACGTCCCCGGCGACCACTGTGGCGCTCCCGGTCTGGCTGTAGCGCAGCTGTCCGGCGACGCCCGTATAGAGGCCGGTGCCGATGAAGCTGAAGGCCTGATCGCCGACGACGGCCGTGCTGGCATCGATCCGCGAGAGGTCGATCCGATCCCCCTCCACCTGCGAGAAGCCCGTGATCACGTCGCGGTTGGCGGAGGCCGGGCTGTCGCCGATGACGGACAACACGAAGCGATCGGCGCCGCCGCCACCGGTCAGCAGGTCCTTGCCCGCGCCGCCATCGAGCACGTCGGCGCCGGTGCCGCCAGTGATCGTGTCGTTGCCGGCCGCGCCGTTCACGGTCTGGCCGTTGCTGACGCCGGCCAAGGCGATCACGTCGTTGCCGGCCGAGCCACGGATCTCGTCGATGCCGGAGATCGAGGCGCCGGTCAGATCGGCGGTGCCCGCCGCCGACAGGATCAGGATGTCCTGGCCGAATCCGGCACTGATCGTCGAAAAGGCGCCGAGCTGGGCCGCGGTCAGGGTGATGGTGTTGTTGCCGGCGCCGGAGACGTTCAGCTCCTCGATGTTGACGATGGTCGCGAGGCTGAGATCGATGACGCCGAAGGCGCTGCCGAAATCCAGCCGGTCGTGGTCGGCCCCGCCATCGAAGGACTCGGCCAGGCCGGTGACCTCGGACGCCGCTTCGAACCGGAAGATGTCGTAGCCGACGCCGCCGATCAGGGCGTCGGCTCCCTGGCCGCCATAGAGGATGTCGTCGCCACTGCCGCCCGAAATCGTATCGTTGCCGTCGTCGCCGTAGATCAGGTCGTTTCCTTCGGCGCCGGAGATGGTATCGGCACCGGTGGTCACGCCGGTCACCGGATTTCCCCCACCCGTCCTGCCGTCGCCGGCCCGATGGATGAAATCACCCACGGACGTTCCCGTCACGTTTGCCATGATCCCTCCTACATCTCGGATTGCGGCGGGCCATGACATCGCCTCGGGAGGCAGGCCCTGCCATGAGCACCGATTCTAGGGACGCCTTCCGGCAGGCGTCCCGTCCCAAACGGGATGGATGCTGCGGAGGCCGGTGATCGCGGCCCCGACAATCCAGAGCCGCCGCTGCCGCATGGCTCCGCTCTGGCCCCAGCGGCCTTGGCGCCGTTAGCCTCTCCTCGTTCCGCCACGACCGCGCCCCGGAGACGGCCATGCAGCGCCTCGACACCCTGATGACAGACGACCTCCGCGCCTTCCGGCGGCAGGCGGGGGACCGGCATGCCGCCTTCCGCGCCCGCGGGCTGAAGCTGGACAGCTCGCGCGGCAAGCCGTCGCCGGAGCAATTGGACCTGTCGAACGCGCTCTTGTCCCTGCCCGGGGCGGACGGGTTCCGGTCGGCCGACGGCGGCGACTGCCGCAACTATCTCGGCGATGTCCGCGGCCTGCCGGAAGCACGGGCGCTGTTCGCACCGATGCTGGGCGCGACGGCCGATCAGGTGCTGGTCGGCGGCAACTCCAGCCTGACTTTGATGCACGACATCATCGCCTTCGCGCTGCTGCACGGCGTGCCGGACGGCGATAAGCCCTGGGCGGCCCAGGGCCCGATCACCTTCCTGTGCCCGGTCCCCGGCTACGACCGTCATTTCGCCATCAGCGAGGGCTTCGGCATCCGCATGGTGCCGGTGCCGCTGACCGGACAGGGCCCTGACATGGATGTGGTCGAGCGGCTGGTGACCGCGGACCCATCGGTCAAGGGCCTGTGGAGCGTGCCGAAATACAGCAACCCGACGGCCGAGACCTGTTCGCCCGAGACAGTGGAGCGGCTGGCGGCGATGCGCACCGCGGCCCCCGATTTCCGGCTGTTCTGGGACAACGCCTATGCGGTACATCACCTGACCGACCGGCCGCATGAGCTGGCCAACATCCTGGAGGCCTGCGCTCGGCATGGGCACGGCAACCGGCCCTTCGTTTTCGGCTCGACCTCGAAGATCACCTTCGCCGGCGCCGGACTGGCCCTGTTCGCGAGCTCGGCCGCCAACCTGGACTGGGCGCGGAAGCATCTGGGCCGCCAGTCGATCGGGCCGGACAAGCTGAACCAGCTGCGCCATGTCCGGCTGCTGCGCGACGAAGCCGGTATCGCCGCGCTGATGGAGCGGCACCGGCAGATCATCGTGCCGAAGTTCGAGCGTGTGCAGGCGGTGTTCACCGAGCATCTCGGCGGCACCGGCGTTGCCCGCTGGACCGAGCCCGAGGGAGGCTACTTCATCAGCCTGGACGTGCGGCGCGGCAGCGCCCGCCGGACCGTGGCCCTGGCGCAGGAGGCCGGGGTGGCGATGGTCGCGGCGGGCGCCACCTTCCCCTATGGCCGCGATCCGGACGACCGCAACATCCGCATCGCCCCGACCTTCCCGGCGCTGCCGGAGGTCGGGCTGGCGGCCGAGGGCGTGGCGCTGTCGGTGCTGGTGGCGACCAGCGAATCGATCCTGGCCGAACGCGAGGCCGGCGGCGGCCACTGACGGCGACGGAACGCTGCGTGTCGTCCGTGGGTTCAGGGTCCTAGCCACAGTTGAGGTTCGGGCTCAGGCCTTGGCAAATGCGTCGACGACGAAATCGACGAAGGCCCGGACCTTCGGCACCAGGTATCGCCGGGACGGGTAGACGGCATAGATCGAGGTCTCGACCTTGGACCAGTCGTCCAGTGCGGTCGCGAGGGTGCCGCGAGCGAGGTCGTCCGCCACGTAGCGGCGGGGCGCGAGGCTGAGGCCGAAGCCGGCGCGCAGCGCGTCCCGCACCGCAAGGCCGGACCCCACCTTGTAGCGGCCGTCGACCGGAACCCGGACGGCCTCGCCGCCCCGCCGGAACTCCCATTCGTCGGCATGGCCTGACAGGGTGAACTGGACGCAGTCGTGATCGCGGAGATCCTCCGGCCGCTGCGGCCGTCCTTGCCGATGGAAGTAGTCCGGCGAGGCGCACACGACATGGTCGAGTGCCAGCAGCTTCCGCGCCACCAGGCTCGATTCCTCCAGCCGGTCGCTGCCGCGGATGGCGACGTCGTAGCCCTCCTTCACGATATCGACCCGGCGGTCGTCCAGGTTGAGGTCCAGCGACAGCTCCGGATGCCGGGCCAGGAAGGCCGGAATCATCGGCGTCAGCGTCAGCAGCGTCAGCGAGACCGGCGCGGTCACGCGCAGCAGGCCGCTCGGCGTGTTCTGCAGGGCGCCGAGCGACCGGTCGGCATCCTCGATGTCGTCGAGGATGCGGCGGACCTGCTGGTAGTAGATCGTGCCGGCCTCGGTCAGGCTCATCCGGCGCGTGGTGCGGTTCAGGAGCCGGGCCTGCACGTGCAGTTCCAGCTCGCCGATGTTCTTGCTGATGGCGGCGGGGGAAAGCCGCAACGCCTTGGCAGCATGGGCGAAGTTGCCCGCCTCGACCACGGTCCGGAACACCCGCAGCGCGACCATATGGTCCATATCATTCACTTCTGGTAGCGAGTGTCGCCACCATACGCCTTATTATCTTCTGATGGTGAAGACGCTACCTGATCGGCGAGAAGAGGCGGTGGGCCTCGGACTTCGCGCGAGGCGCCCGTGACGACCATCCCTGCAGCCCAGGATGCGAAGGCAAATACCGGCCAGGTGGCGGCGATCCTGACCACCGCCATCGCGCCGGCCATCTGGGGCACCACCTATTACGTCACCACCGCGCTCCTGCCGCAGGGCTATCCGCTGACGGTGGCGATGCTGCGCGCCCTGCCGGCCGGGCTCCTGCTCCTGGCTTTCGTCCGGACGCTGCCGAACGGCATCTGGTGGGGCCGCACCTTCATCCTCGGTGCTCTCAACTTCTCAGTCTTCTGGGCGATGCTGTTCATCTCGGCCTATCGCCTGCCGGGAGGGGTCGCCGCGACGCTCGGTGCGGTCCAGCCGCTGATCGTGATCGCGCTGGCGCGTCTGGTGCTGGGCCGGCCGGTGCGGCCGCTTGCCGTCCTTGCCGGCATCGGCGGCGTGGCGGGCATCGCGCTGATCGTGCTGACACCGAAAGCGGCGCTCGATCCCGTGGGGATCGCCGCCGGCCTCGCCGGTATCCTCTCGCTGGCCTGCGGCACTGTCCTGTCGCGGCATTGGCAGCCGCCCGTGTCGTCTCTGACCTTCGCCGCGTGGCAGCTCACGGCCGGCGGCCTGCTCCTGATTCCGGCCGCGCTGTTGCTGGAGCCGGCCCTGCCGATCCCGACCACGGTCAACCTGATCGGCTTCGCCTGGCTCAGCGTGATCGGTGGCGCCCTCACCTACATCTTCTGGTTCCGAGGATTGGCGCGAATCGAGCCGAGCGCCATCGCGTCTCTCGGATTGCTGAGCCCCCTGGTCGCGACCGCGGTCGGCTGGCTCCTGCTGAACCAGGACCTGACGCCGCTGCAACTGGGCGGCTTCTTCGTGGCGATCATCAGCCTCTGGCTGAGCCAGCGGGCCGCCCAGGCCCGGTAGACATCAGGGACAGCGGATCGCCGACAGCCCGCCGCGCTCCTCATCCGCCACCGGTTCGAAGCGGCCGGTGTCCGGATCGCGCACCAGCAGGCGGCCGGAGGCGACGCCGAAATAGGCGCCGTGGAGCTGCAACTTGCCACGCCCGACCAGGATCGAGACGCAGGGGAAGGTCATCAGGTTCTGCAGGCTCAGCTCGACCGAGGCAAACTCCAGCCGGCGCAGGTAGTCGTCGCCATCCGCCGGCTTGCGGGGCCCGAGGCTAGCAGCCGCCGGGGCGATCTGCGACATCCAGCGGCCGATGAAGTCGCCGGGCGACAGCGGCTCCTGCTCGTCGGCGAAGGCGCGGATGCCGCCGCAATGGGCGTGGCCCAGCACCACGATGTGTTTCACCCGCAGCGCCTGGACCCCGAACTCGAGTGCGGCGCTGGTGCCGTGCTGGGTCTCGCGATCGGGCTCGTAGGGCGGCACCAGGTTGGCGACGTTGCGCACCACCAGCAGCTCGCCCGGCGCCGCGTCGAAGATGACCTCGGGCGACACCCGTGAATCGACGCAACCGATGACCATGATCTCCGGCCGCTGGCCGGCCTCCGCCAGCATCTCATAGCGGTTGCGCTCCGCGGCGAACCGGCCGCTGAGAAAGGCGCGATAGCCCTCGGTAAGCCGTTCGGGAAACATGGCCGCCCTCACATCCACCTCGCCGCCAAACGGATGCGGCAGAAGCGTGGCAATAGCAAACGGCGCCGCCCGCGCCAATACGGACCGCGCCGGCGGATCGCGGTTGGATCGCCGCCGGGTCTGCTCTAAGCAGGGCGGAGACCAACGGGTGAGATCAGAGTGCGGACCGAATGCTGACGCTGAAGCGCATCTGCCGGAGCTTCGGCACCGTCCGGGCGCTGGACGACGTGTCGCTGTCGATCGCGCCTGGCGAGATCGTCTGCCTGGTCGGCCGTTCGGGCTGCGGCAAGTCCTCGCTGCTGCGCATCGTCGCCGGAGTCGACGCCCCCGACAGCGGCCGGATCCTGCTGGACGGCGCCGAGATCGCGGGGCCGAACGGCTTCGTCGAGCCGGAAGACCGCAACATCGGCTTCATGTTCCAGGACTATGCGCTGTTCCCGCATCTGACAGTCGAGGAGAACGTGGCCTTCGGCCTGAAGCGGCTGCCGCGGGAAGCCGCGCGTGCCCGGGCGGCGGAGGTGATCGGCCGCATCGGCATCGCGGCGCTGGCGGGCCGCTATCCGCACACCCTGTCGGGCGGCGAGCAGCAGCGCGTGGCCCTGGCGCGGGCGCTGGCGCCGAAGCCGGTCATCCTGCTGATGGACGAGCCCTTCTCGAACCTAGACCGCGGCCTGCGGGAACAGGTGCGGGAGGAGACCATCGCGACGCTGCGAACCCTCGGCACGACGGCGATCATGGTCACGCATGACCCCGAGGAAGCCCTGTCGGCCGGCGACCGGGTGGTGCTGATGCAGAAGGGGCGGATCGTCCAAGTCGGCACCGGCTACGAGATCTACGACCATCCCAATTCGCTCTACGCCGCCGAGTTCCTGTGCTCGCTCAACCGGATCGCCGGCACCGTGCGCGAAGGCCGGGTGGAGACACCGGTCGGCGCCTTCCCGGCCCCGCCCGGCCTGCCGGAGGGCAACGCCGCGGTGGCCTGCATCCGGCCGCAGGCCGTGGTCTTGGCGAAGCTGGGCGAGGGCTTGCCGGGGCGCATCATCAGTTGCTCATTCCTGGGTGAGATCGAGCAGATCTCGATCATGGTGGAGGGGATTCCCGACCTGCTGCGTTTGCGCACCACCGAGCGGATCGAAGCGAAGCCGGGCGCACCGGTCGCCGTGGCTGTCGATCCCGCGGGCGTGCTGGTGTTCGCTGCCGAGTGAGGCCGAATGCCGCGACGTAACCAGGCGGCTTGACGGCGCGAATTCATCTATGATGAAGCAAATGCGTCTCGATCGCAGCTAACGAGCCGCATCGGACAACAGAAGGGGGTTTGCGCATCATGAAGGACGTTTCCGCACGCCGGCTCGCGCTCATCGCGGGCATCGCCATGGTCGGCTTCGCCGGCACCGCCGCGGCCGACATCAACATCTACACGACGCGCGAGCCTGGGCTGATCCAGCCGCTGCTCGACGCCTACACCGCCAAGAGCGGTGTCAAGGTGAACACCGTGTTCCTGAAGGACGGGCTCGCCGAGCGCGTCGCCGCCGAGGGGCAGAGTTCGCCCGCCGACCTCCTGATGGCCGTCGACGCCGGTAACCTGGCCGATCTCGTGGACAAGGGCGTGACCCAGGCGATCCAGTCGGACGTCCTGACCGCCGCGGTGCCGGCGCAGCTGCGCGACCCGAACAACCACTGGGTCTCGCTGTCGATGCGGGCCCGCGTGCTGTACGCGCACAAGGACCTCGACCTCACGGCCTTCACCTATGAGGACCTGGCCGACCCGAAATGGAAGGGCAAGATCTGCATCCGGTCGGGCCAGCACCCCTACAACACGGCGCTGTTCGCCGATTACATCGCGCATTACGGCGCCGAGAAGACCGAGGCCTGGCTCACCGGGGTCAAGGCGAATCTGGCCCGCAAGGCCGGCGGCGGCGACCGCGACGTGGCCAAGGACATCCTCGGCGGCATCTGCGACATCGGCATCGCCAACTCCTACTATGTCGGGCTGATGCGCTCCGGCAAGGGCGGCGAGGAGCAGGTCGCCTGGGGCAATGCGATCAAGGTGATCCTGCCGACCTTCAAGGATGGCGGCACCCAGGTGAATGTCAGCGGCGCGGCCCTGGCCAAGCACTCGCCGAACAAGGCCGAGGCGGTGAAGCTGCTTGAGTACCTGGTGTCCGACGAGGCTCAGAAAATCTATGCCGAGGCCAATTTCGAGTATCCGGTGAAGGCTGGCGCCCAGGCCGACCCGATCATCGCCTCCTTCGGCGAGCTGAAGGTCGATTCCGTGCCGCTGACGGAGATCGTCAAGCACCGCAAGCAGGCGAGCGAGCTGGCCGAGAAGGTCGGTTTCGACGGCTGATGAAGGATCCGGGCGCGGACGCACCAGCGCCCGGCGTCTCCCGACGATGACTCAAGCCGTTCCGCATCAGGCCCCTGTCCTGACCATCGCCAGGCGCCAGCCTGGGCGGCACTGGCTGTCGGCGGCGGCGATCATCGGCGCCCTGGTGGCCCTGCCGGTCCTCGCCTTGACCTGGGAGGCGCTGCAGGGATCGACCGGGCTGTGGCCGCATCTCCTCGCCTATGTGCTGCCGCCGGCGCTGGGCCAGACGATCACGCTGCTGCTCGGGGTCGGCTTGCTGGTGACCGTGATCGGCACCTCGACGGCCTGGCTGGTCACGGCCTACGACTTCCCGGGCCGTCGGCAGCTCGAATGGGCGCTGCTGCTGCCGCTGGCGGTGCCGACCTACATCATCGCCTACGCCTATCTCGACATCCTGCATCCGCTCGGCGTGGTGCAGGGCGCGATCAGGGCACTGCTGGGCTATTCCAGCCCGCGCGAGTTCCGGCTGCCCGACATGCGGTCGATGGCCGGCTGCATCGTGCTGCTGGGCTTCGTGCTGTACCCCTATGTCTACATCACCACCCGGGCGATGTTCCTGACCCAGGCGGCCAATCTGGTCGAGGTCTCGCGCACGCTCGGCACCCGGCGCCGCCAAGTGTTCCTGCGGGTGGCCCTGCCGCTGGCGCGGCCGGCCATCGCGGTCGGCGTCAGCCTGGCGCTGATGGAGACGCTGAATGACATTGGCGCGTCCGAGTTCCTTGGGGTCCGGTCGCTGACCATCTCGGTCTACACCACCTGGGTGACGCGCTCGGACCTTCCCGGCGCGGCGCAGATCGCGCTGGCCATGCTGGTCCTGGTGGTCGCCCTGGTGATGATCGAGCGCTGGGCCCGCCGCCGGCAGCGATACTCGACTGCGCCGCAGCGCTCGCGCAGCTTCACACCGCACCGGCTCGCCCCCCTGCCCGGCTTGGCGGCGCTGGCAATCGGCCTGGTTCCGGTGCTGATCGGCTTCGCCGCTCCGGCGCTGTATCTCGCGGTCGAGGCGTGGCAGCGGTTTCGCTTCAACGGGGTTTCCGACCGCCTGCTGTCCGAGGCGGTCAACACGGTGGCGCTGTCGGCGATCGCGACCATCGCCGTGCTGCTGTTCGGAGTGATCGTCGCCTACACCGCGCGCTCACGTCCCGGCCGGGCCGCGGCAGCGCTGCAGCGGCTTTCGACCCTCGGCTACGCCATGCCGGGTACGGTGATCGCGATCGGCATCCTGGTCCCGGTCGCCGCCCTCGACCAGGTGATCGACCGGGCCGCGAGCGCCTGGCTCGGCCTCTCCACCGGGCTGCTGCTGATCGGGTCCGGGGCGGCCCTGGTCTACGCCTATGTCGCCCGCTTCCTGGCGATCTCGACCGGCGCGATCGAGGCCGGGTTTAGCCGGATTCCGCAATCCTTCGACCAGGCATCACGCAGCCTGGGCCAGACCGTCACCGGAACCTTCCGGCATGTGCACCTGCCGCTGTCCAAGGCCGCGCTGGCGGCGGCCGGGTTGCTGGTGTTCGTCGACTGCATGAAGGAACTGCCGGCGACCCTGCTGCTGCGGCCGCTCAATGTCGAGACGCTGGCGACGCATCTTTATGGCGAAGCGGCGCGCGGCACCTATGAGGAGGCGGCGATCGCCGCCCTCGCCATCGTCCTGGTCGGGATCCTGCCGGTCGTGCTGCTGGCCCGGATCGGCCGGCGCAGCGCGTAAGCGGAGGCCCCGGCCTCAGCCGCGGCGACGCCGGCGCCGGCCCCCTTCGCCGTCACCACCCTCGGCCGTCTTCGGGACCGGCAGCTGGACCACGGCGGCCAGGTTCGGGAATGCCGCCGTCTTGTGCGGCAGCGCCATCGCCTCCACGAAATGCTGCTGGAACATCGGCTCGACGGCGGTCTCGATCTTCTCGACCCGGCGCACCACCTGCTCGATCTCGGCGCGGGCCGCGCGGCTGACCAGGGCGATGCGGGCGCCGGTGCCCGCGGCATTGCCACCGGCCACCACCTTGGCCAGGTCGCAATCCGGGATCAGCCCCAGCACCATGGCGTATTTGACGTCGATATGGCTGCCGAAGGCGCCCGCCAGGGTGATGCGGTCGACATGGTCGACGCCGAGCTTGTCCATCAGCAGGCGGACGCCGGCATAGAGCGCGGCCTTGGCCAGCTGGATGGCGCGGACGTCGTTCTGGGTGACGCGCAGCTCGCGCTCGCCGTCGCGGTGCAGGACATAGCTGAAGGTGCGGCCGTCGGCGACGATGCGGTCGCTGCGCGCCGCCATCCCGCCGTCGATCACCCCGTCCTGGGTGATGATGCCGGCCAGGAACATCTCGGCCAGCACCTCGATGATGCCGGAGCCGCAGATGCCGGTGACACCGGTGCGGCGGACCTTGTGGGCAAAGCCCTCCTCGTCCGACCACAGCTCGCTGCCGATCACCCGGAAGCGCGGCTCCAGCGTGTCGCGGTCGATCCGCACCCGCTCGATCGCCCCCGGCGCAGCACGCTGGCCCGACGAGATCTGCGCCCCTTCGAAGGCGGGACCGGTGGGGCTGGAGCAGGCCAGCAGGCGGTCCTTGTTGCCGAGCACGATCTCGGCATTGGTGCCGACATCGACGATCAGCCGCAGGTCCTCTGACTTGTGCGGCTCCTCCGACAGGATCACCGCCGCGGTGTCGGCGCCAACATGGCCGGCGATGCAGGGCAGGACATAGACCCGGGCGTTGGGGTGGATCTTGAGGTCGATCTCGGTCGCCCAGATGTTGATCGCCTGGTCGGTGGCCAGCGCGAAGGGGGCGCCACCCAGCTCGATCGGGTCGATGCCCAGCACCAGGTGATGCATGATCGGGTTGCCGACCAGCGTCACCTCCAGCACGTCCTCGACCTCCAGCCCGGCCTGGGCGGTGACCCGGCTGGCGAGATCGTTCAACGCCTCCCGCACAGCTTCGGTCAGCGCCTTGTCGCCGCCGGGGTTCATCATGATGTAGCTGACCCGGCTCATCAGATCCTCGCCGAAGCGGATCTGCGGGTTCATGGCGCCGCCGGAGGCGACGACCTCGCCGGTCTCGATGTCGCAGAGATGACAGGCGATGGTGGTGGAGCCGATGTCGTAGGCCAGGCCATAGATCTTGTCGCGGAAGCCCGGCCAGACCGCCAGCAGGCGCTTCACCCGCTGCTCGCGCACCGCCACGGTGCAGGTCCAGTTGCCCTCTCGGAGAGCCTTCTGCAGCCGCTGCACCACTCGCAGATCACAATCGAGGCCGGTGATGCCCCATTGCTCGGCCAGTGCCTCCTCCAGCCGGCGCAGATCGCCGGAGGGGTCGTGCATGTCGGGCTCGCGCACCTCGACGTAGTAGAGCTTGACCGGCGGATCGACCTCGATGACCCGGTGCTCGGCATCCTTGCGGACAACTTGCTTGTGCACCTGACTCTCGGGCGGCACGTCGACGACGAGGTCGCCCTGGATCAGGGTCTGGCAGGACAGGCGGCGGCCCGGCTTCAGCCCGCGCTTCTCGGCGTAACGCAGCTCGGCCGCGCCGGTCTCCGAGGCATGCCCGGCGCGGGATTCGATGCCGTGCTTGGCGAACTGGCCGTCGCCGATCTCGACCTGGCAGCGGCCGCAGATCGACCGGCCGCCGCAGACGCTGTCGACATCGACACCGAGCGAGCGCGCCGCCTGCAAGAGTGGCGTCCCGAGCGCGAAGCGGCCGCGCCGGCCGGACGGGGTGAAGACGACCAGCGCCGTCTGCGCCGCCGAGCCTGACGCCCCTGGGCCGGGCGGCTGCCCGGGATCGATCATGTTCATCGCCAACCCGTCATCCTCGCGGCGCCCCGGCCGAGGCTCCGCATCGCCGTATTCACTGCGCCGCCCGCCGCCGGCGCCCTTCGCGGCCACCCCGCGCGCCCGCGGCCTCGGCGCCTTCGGCAGCCGGCTCGCGGTACTGGCGGATCCAGCGGGCGCAGTGCGGATCGTGACCCATCATCGTGTCGGCACCCAGCACTGCCTGGAGGCTCTCCGCATGCAGCGGATTGGTGATCGCCGAGGTCATGCCAGCGCCGATCGCCATGCTCAGGAAGGCGGCGTTCAGCCCGTGCCGGTTCGGCATGCCGAAGCTGACATTCGACGCGCCACAGGTGGTGTTGACCTTCAACTCCTCGCGCAGGCGGCGGACCAGGGTGAAGACCTGTCGGCCGGCGGTGTTGATGGCGCCGATCGGCATCACCAGCGGGTCGACCACGATGTCGGCGTAGGAGATGCCGTGGTCGCGCGCCCGCTCGACGATCTTCTTGGCAACGGCGAAGCGGACGTCCGGATCCTCGGAAATGCCGGTCTCGTCGTTGGAAATGGCGACGACCGCGGCGCCGTACTTCTTCACCAGCGGCAGCACCGTCTCCAGCCGCTCGTCCTCGCCGGTCACCGAATTGACCAGGGCCTTGCCCTTGTAGACGGCCAGCCCGGCCTCCAGCGCCGCGACGATCGAGCTGTCGATCGACAGTGGCACGTCGGTGATCGACTGCACCAGCTGGACGCATTCGGCCAGGATGCGCGGCTCGTCCGCCAGCGGGATGCCGGCATTGACGTCCAGCATCCGGGCCCCAGCCGCGACCTGGGCCAGTGCGTCGGACTGGACCCGGCTGTAGTCGCCGTTCTTCATCTCCTCGGCCAGGATCTTCCGGCCGGTCGGGTTGATCCGTTCGCCGATGATGACGAAGGGCCGCTCGAACCCGATGGCGATCTCCTTGGTCGCCGAGCTCACCACTGTGTCCGTCATGCCCTGCCTTCGGATGCTGGAGTTCTGTGGGATCGAGGCTAGGAGGAACGCCCCTGCCGGGATCGTCTTGCAGCGGCATCGCCTGCCGCAGGCGCGTCAGCACTGTTGCCGCCGCACTTTGTCAATGTTTGGAATTCGCCTATCATGCCGGCGAGGAGATTCTGGGCATGCACATCTCACTGACACCCAAGCTGGAGGAACTGGTCCGGGAGAAGGTGGAGTCCGGCCTTTACAACAACGCCAGCGAGGTCGTGCGGGAAGCCCTGCGCCTGATGCAGGAGCATGACGAGATCCGTCGCCTGAAGCTGGAGCGCCTGCGCGACGAACTGGCAAAGGGCGAAGCCGACCTCGCCGCAGGCCGCGTTACGGTCCTGGACAGCGACGACGCGCTCGAAGACTTCTTCGCTCGCCTGTGAAACGGCTCGTCGTCACGGTGGCCACGCAGGAGGATCTGCGGGCCATCGGCCGCTACACCGCCGAAACCTGGGGTCCCGATCAGAAAGTTGGGTATCTCAACCAGATCCGGGCGCGGTTCATCCAGCTTCGGAAGGTGCCGGGCCTCGGCCGGATGCGCGACGAGATCCGGCCCGGCTATCGCAGCATCTCCAGCGGACGACACGTCATCTTCTATTGTGAGACGGACGAACTGATCGAGGTCGTCCGTATCCTGCATGACCGCATGGATCTGCACCGGCAGTTGGCAGATCCCACCCCGGGATCTGCCTAAGCGGCCCTCAGCCCGCGATGCCGCCGACATACATTCATCGGCTGATAATGACATTCGCCGTCTGGCCGTCCACGATGGCGACAGGGGCGGAGACGAGCCCACCCTGGGCATTGTAACCGACACTCCAGGAAACTTCCGTAAACACAATCCAATTGCCCGGCTTCAGACCAGTTAACTTGAAGTTTCCCTGGGCGTCGCAAATCCCTTCTTTTTTGACCGCGGTCAAGACCGGCTGCGCCTGAGGATCGCCAAGATCGAATCTCGATCGATACTTGCCCGCCTCGATCAGCTCGGTCGTATATGCCGTCGTCGGAAGTGCCATAACCTTCGCGCCCGCACAGGTCACGACACCGCCGCCCTGCTGGCGGAGAAATGCCTGTCCAGCGACGCTCCCGGTTCCCGTGCCCTTGAAGGCATCGTAGGCGGCCGGATCAAAGGGCTGTTGCATCTTGTATGAGCAGGCGGCCAGCGCCACTGCGGCCGCCGACAATAGGACTTTGTGCACGATTCCCCCCTCCAAATGGGGAAAGCCTCGCGCAACGTGAAGCGAGCGGTCGAGCGAGATTCCGACCGCTTCCACTCTCTATTGGTCGCCCGGGGCATCCAAATGCCGCCTGGCTGAACGGACCCGGATCGTCGGTTCGCGGATCTCGACTCGCGGTCCATCCGAACTGTCTCAACCCGCGATGCCTCCGGATTCGACCAGGGCGCGCAGCCGGGCGTCGTCGTATTCCGCCTCGATCCGCGCCGCCGCCGCCTCCGCCTCAGCCTGCAGGTCATCGCTGCACTCAACCGGCTCGGACTTCTTCCATTCCTCGAGATAGCTGTCGGCGTCGCGCGCCTTGCCGCGCATGGCGGCGCGGTCGATCGCGTCCTGGAAGCGCTGCGACAGCAGCACCTTGGCCTGGTCGCGCCGGCCGGCCTTGGCGGTGACCTGGCTTGGGATGTCGCGCCAGGAGACGATGATGAGCTGCGGCATGAAGTCTCTCGATCGATGAAGGGTCAGGCGGAGGCCGCCACGAACTGCGCGAACTCGCCATAGCCGGTATGGCGATACTCATAGCCCAAGCCCAGCCGCTCCGCCGCGGCCTTCGCCTGAGCCTGCAGCGCCGGGTCCTCGGTCTGGGCCAGGTACACCAGGCGACGGTAGTTGCCGAAGATCATCGGCAGCAGCTCCGGGTGGCGGTCCAGCCCCATGCCCTCGACGATCAGGGCGTGGAAGTGGCGGACCAGATAGTCGGTGAGGAAGAAGCTGCCTGGCTCCTCCTCCATCAACCGGTCGAAATCGGCCGCTCCAGCGAAGAAGGCGTAGCAATGCGGGCCGCCGATGCGCTCGGCCCCCTCCTCCGCCGCCACCCGATCGATTGCGCCGCCGCTGCCGCAATCGGCATAGGCGATGCGGATGCGCGTCCAGCCCATCGCCCGCGCGGTGCGGATGCGCCGGCGCAGCCGGTCGGCGATGCGCTCCGGCCGGTTGTGCAGGATGGCGGGCAAGCAGGTGACGGCGACGCGGTCCGCGATGCCGTTGGCACGGATCACGGCCAGCGTCTCGCGCGCCAGGGCACCGCAAGCGATCAGCAGCGTCCGGTCCGGGCCGGGGGCGACCCCGGCCACCCCGAACCGCTCGGGCCTCAGGCCGTCGCGCGCCCCGCCTGGTTGTGCTTGCGCCGCATGAAGTCCTTGGCCGTCTCCACTGCCACCGCCGCGTCGCGGCAATAGGCGTCGGCGCCGATTTCCCGTGCGAATTCCTCATTCAGGGGCGCACCGCCGACGAGCACAACGTAGTCGTCGCGGATCCCCTGCTCCTTCAGCGTGTCGATCACCACCTTCATATAGGGCATCGTCGTCGTCAGCAGCGCCGACATGCCGACGATGTCGGGCTGATGCTCCTCGATCGCCTTCAGGTAGTTCTCGACCGGGTTGTTGATGCCGAGGTCGATCACCTCGAAGCCGGCGCCCTCCATCATCATCGACACCAGATTCTTGCCGATGTCGTGGATGTCGCCCTTGACTGTGCCGATCACCATCTTGCCGACCTTGGGCGCGCCAGTCTCGGCCAGCAGCGGCCGCAGGATGCCCATGCCGCGCTTCATGGCGTTGGCTGCCAGCAACACCTCGGGCACGAACAGGATGCCGTCGCGGAAATCGATGCCGACGATGCGCATGCCCTCGACCAGCGCCTTGGTCAGCACGTCGTAAGGAGTCCACTTGCGCGCCAGCAGGATGCTGACGCCCTCGACGATCTCATCGGCGAGGCCGTCGTAAAGGTCGTCCCACATCTGCTCGACGAGTTCCTCGTCGTTCAGCGCGTTCAGGTCGATATCGTCATCCGCCATGGGAGCCCTCGATCGCCGGCTGCTGACTAGCCACGGCTCGCATTAACCGGGATGCCGGACCTTGCCGCTAGCCTGGAACCGACCCGGACTGCGAAGGCGGCGACACGTCATGCGGTCGGCCGGGCGCGGCATCGCCGCGCTTGCCAGCCGCGGCCGCCCCCCGGATGATGCCCCTCCTCCGGCCACGCGGTTGCCATGGATATCCAGGACTCCCTGCTTACGTTCCTCCGCCACTTCCCGCGGACCGACGACGCCACCCTGATCATCCTCAAGGGCCATCTCCTGCTGGAGGAGGAGATCAACAACCTGCTGCACGAGATGCTGCCGAACCCGGAGGTGCTGGACGGGCTGCAGATCAACTTCTTCACCAAGACCCAGTTCGCCCGCGCCCTGATCAAGAACGAAGCGCTGGACGACATATTGGACGCGGCGGAGAAGCTGAACCGCCTGCGCAACCGGCTGGCGCACAACCTGGAGCCATCCGGGGTCGAGGCGGCGATCCGCGATTTCGTCACCGCCGCCGACGGCCGGATCCTGGGCGGCGAGACCGCGCCGGAGCAGCAGTTGAAGCGGCGCATCGCTTTCCTCTGCGGCCAACTGCTGCGCTTCCGCACCGAATACCGCGCCGCGCGGCAGATCCTGAAGACCAGGGTCGGGGCCGGCAAGACGAAGCCGAGGCGGCCCTGATATGCCGAACTGGCGCAATCGAGGCGGCGGGCGGCGCGACCCGGAGCGGGTCGAACGGGCCGTGAAGGCGGACTTGCTGCGGCGCGACCGCCGGGCCAAGTCCGCGCTTGAGGCGCAGGAAGCCGAGCACAACACGCTGGCGGTCGGCCTTCTGGCCGGCGAGATCGCCGATCGCGACGCGGGCGTGGCCGCACAGGAAGCCGATCCCATTCCCAAACGCCGTCCCCCGCGGGATACTGGGTGAATGCGGATCGACATCTTCTTCGACGTGGTCTGCCCCTGGTGCTACATCGGCAAGCACCGGCTTCAGCGCGCCTTGGCGATGCGGCCCCTGCCGGGGCTGGAGATCCGCTGGCAGCCCTTCCAGCTCAATCCGGAGATGCCGAAGCAGGGTGTCGACCGGCAGAGCTACATGATCGCCAAATTCGGCGGGCGCGAACGCATGCGGCAGATCAACGCCGTGGTCGCCGAGGCCGCCGGCAAGGAAGGCCTGCCCCTGAACCAGGGCGTCATCCGCCGCACCCCGAACACGGTCGAGGCGCACCGGCTGATCCGCCACGCGGGCGAACTGGGCGAGTCCGACCGCATGGTCGACGCGCTGTTCGCCGCCTATTTCGTTCACGGCCTCGACATCGGCAACCGCGAGATCCTGATCGACATCGCGGAAGAGCTCGGTTTCGACCGCCGCCGCGTGGCCGGGGTCCTGGCCAGCGAGATCGGCGTCGCCGAGATCCAGGCGGCCGACCTCCGCGCCCGGCAGCTCGGCATCCAGGCGGTGCCCTGCTTCGTCTTCGACGGCCGCTACGCCGTCTCCGGCGCGCAGGAGCCGAGCGCCTTCCTGCCGCTGCTCGACTTGGCCCGTGAGCACGCCGTCTCGGCACCACTGTCGGAGCGGGCTTAGTAGCGGCCCCTAACCCGTGGCCCGCCGGCAGCTATCCGATGTTTCGCAGCGTGGCGCTGGCGCGGCGGCCGATCTCAGCGATGAAATCCTTCAAATCGTCCGACGAGACGTCTCGATATCGGCCTTCCTCGATATCGGCGAAGCCGCTCCGTGCGGCCTCCCGCAATCGCTGGAAAGCCGCGTCGGCGAGCTGATCCGTGGGCACGATATTACGTCTCGGCATGCAACTCTCCCTTGTCGGTCGAGCCCACCATCTCGGCGAACATATTGGGTTCGCGACGCGAATCCAACCTACGACGATCCTACCCCGCCAGATCCGCCAGACGCTGCACCAGCTTGCGGGCGCCGATCACGCGGTCCTGCGGCGTCTCCCAGCCACGGGCGTAGACCAGCTTCTGGTCCGGGCGGACCTTGATCGCCCCCGCCATGCGCTGGATGAAGCCGATCAGCTTGTCCGGCTTGGCGAACTGGTTGTCGCGGAAGCCGATCACCGCGCCCTTCGGCCCGGCATCCAGCCGCTCCACCCCGGCGGCGCGGCACAGGCGCTTGATCGCCACCAGCTCGAGCAGGTTCTCGACCTCCTCCGGCAGGGCGCCGAAGCGGTCGATCAGCTCGGCGGCGAAGCCGTCCAGCTCGGCCTGCCCCTCCAGCGCCGAGATCCGGCGGTAGAGGTCGAGCCGCACCTGCAGATCAGCGACATAGGTCTCCGGGATCAGCACCGGCACGCCGAGATTGATCTGCGGCGTCCAGCTGTCGGCCAGATCCTCCACGGCGCTGACGCCGGCACGGGCGGCACGCACCGCCTCGTCCAGCATCTGTTGGTACAGCTCGGCCCCGACCTCGCGGATATGGCCCGATTGCTCCTCGCCCAAGAGGTTGCCGGCGCCGCGGATATCCATGTCGTGGCTGGCCAGAGTGAAGCCGGCGCCCAGCGTGTCCAGCGTCTCGATCACATGCAGCCGCTGCTGCGCCGTCTTGCTCAGCGCCCTGCGCGGCGCATAGGTCAGATAGGCATAGCCGCGCAGCTTCGACCGGCCGATACGGCCGCGCAGCTGATACAACTGGGCCAGTCCAAACAAATCGGCGCGGTGGATCACCATGGTGTTGGCCGACGGCACGTCGAGGCCGGACTCGACGATTGCCGTGGCCAGCAGCACGTCGAACTGGCCGTCGTAGAAGGCGCTCATCACCTCCTCGAGCAGGGTCGCCGGCATCTGGCCGTGGGCGACGGCGATCTTCACCTCCGGCACCAGCTCCAGCAGGGTCTGGTGCAGCTCGGCCAGATCCTCGATCCGCGGGCAGACATAGTAGGTCTGGCCGCCGCGGAAATGCTCGCGCATCACCGCCTCGCGAATGATCACCGGGTCGAAAGGCAGGACGAAGGTGCGCACCGCCAGCCGGTCGATCGGCGGGGTGGTGATCAGCGATAGCTCGCGCACGCCGGACAGCGACATCTGCAGCGTGCGCGGGATCGGCGTGGCCGTCAGCGTCAGCACATGCACGTCCTCGCGCAGCGCCTTCAGCTTCTCCTTCTGCTTCACACCGAAATGCTGCTCCTCGTCGACGATGACGAGGCCGAGATTCTTGAACGACACCTGCTTCGACAGGATGGCGTGGGTGCCGACGACGATGTCCATGGTGCCGGCCGCCAGTTCGTCCCGCACCAGCTTGGCCTCCTTCGGCGTGACCATGCGCGACAGCTGGGCGACGCGCAGCGGCAGGCCCTTGAAGCGTTCGGAGAAGGTGCGGAAATGCTGCCGGGCCAGCAACGTGGTCGGCACCACCACCGCCACCTGCACGCCATTGGCGGCAGCGGCGAAGGCGGCGCGCAGCGCCACCTCGGTCTTGCCGAAGCCGACATCGCCGCAGACCAGCCGGTCCATCGGCCGGCCCGCCTGCAGGTCGTCCAGGACCTCGTCGATGGCGCGCTGCTGGTCCTCAGTCTCGGCATAGGGGAAGCGGGCCGCGAATTCCTCGTACAGCCCCTCGGGCGGCGGCAACGCGGCGGTGGTGCGCAGGGCGCGGGCGGCGGCGATCCGCATCAGCTCCTCCGCCATGTCCTTCAGCCGCTTCTTGACGCGCGCCTTCCGCGCCTGCCAGCCGGCGCCGCCCAGCTTGTCCAGCTGCACGGCCATGTCGCCGGAGCCGTAGCGCGACAGCACCTCGATGTTCTCGACCGGGACGAACAGCTTGTCGCCGCCTTCGTAGACGATGCGCAGGCAGTCATGCGCCGCGCCGCCGACGGTCAGCGTCTCCAGCCCCTCGTAGCGCCCGATGCCGTGGTCCTGGTGGACGACAATGTCCCCCGCGGCCAGGGCCGAGACCTCGGCGATGAACTGCTCGGATTTGCGGCGCTTCTTCTGCGGCCGGGTCAGCCGGTCTCCGAGGATGTCCTGCTCGGTGACGACGGCGAGGTCCGGCGCCGAGAATCCGTGCTCCAACGGCAGCACCACCATGACGGCGCTGGCCGGATTGGTCTTCTCCACGCCCGCCCAGCTCTCGGCCACGGCGAAGTCGGCGCGGCCCTGCTCCGACAGCATCGTGCGCAGCCGGTCGCGGGCGCCGGTGGTGTAACCGGCGATCAGCACGCGCTTGCCCGCCGTCTTCAGCTCGCCGATGTGATTTCGCACCGCGGCGTAGAGATTGACCTCGGGATTGGCCCGGGCCTCGGCGAAATCATGGCCGCGGCGGCCGCCGGCGTCGGTGCCGCCCTCGGGCGGGGCGAAGGGCGAGAACGCGGCCACCGGCCGGCCGGCGAGGCCGGCATCCCATTCCGCCACGTCGAGATAGAGGCGATCGGGCGGAATCGGCCGGTAGGGCACGCCCTTGGCCTTCTTCTGCGCCGCCTGATGGGTCAGCCGTGCCTCGTAGAAATCGGCGATCTGGGCCAAGCGCTGGTCGCGCGCCTGCTCCAGCTGATAGTCCAGCGTGACCGACGCCTCGGGCAGGTAGTCGAAGACCGTGTCGAGATGGTCGTGGAACAGCGGCAGCCAGTGCTCCATGCCGGCCTGCTTGCGGCCGGCCGACACCGCCTCGTAGAGGGGGTCGTCGTCATTGATGGCGCCGAACAGCTCGCGATAGCCGCTGCGGAACCGGGCGATCGAGGCCGGGTCGAGGAACACCTCGCCCATCGGCTTCAGCGTGATCCGGTCGACCTCGCCGGTGGTCCGCTGCGACATCGGGTCGAAGCGGCGGATCTTCTCCAGCTCGTCGCCGAACAGGTCGAGCCGCAGCGGCTCCTCCGTCCCCGGCGGGAACAGGTCGACAATACCGCCGCGGATGGCGAATTCGCCCGGCTCGCGCACCGTCTGGGCCCGGACATAGCCGTTGCGGGCCAGGAATCCCTGCAGGGCCTCGAGATCGATGCGCTGGCCCGGGGCCACCGACAGGCTGGCCTCGGCGAAGGCTTCGCGCGGCGGCACCCGCTGCATCGCGGCGCCGATCGTGGTCAGCACGACGAAGGGCCGGCCGGGCTCGCGCGGCAGCAGCAGGCGGGTCAGCCCGTCGACGCGCTCCGCCACCGTCTCCGGATTCGGCGAGACGCGGTCATAGGGCAGGCAGTCCCAGGGCGGCAGCACCACGACCGGCAGGTCGGGCGCGAAGAAGGCCAGCGCCGCCTCCAGCGCCGGCAGCCGGGCGTCGTCGCTGGCGACATGCAGCAGGCCCTTGTCGCCGGCCTTGCGCGCGAGCTCGGCGATCAGCCGCGCATCCTGGCCCTGCGGCACGCCGCCGATGGCACGGTGCCGGACGGTGCCGCGGGCGACGGGCTCGGCCAGGGCGCTCATATGCGCCCCCGCGACCGGGCATAGTCGATCAGCAGCCGCAGCACGTCGCTGTCGGACTCGGGCGGCACGGGCAGCCGCTCGGTCACCCAGTCCCACAGATCGGGGTCGTTGTTCTCCAGCAACTCGCCGTAGCGGGCGAGCTGATTCGCGTCGAGTCGGTCCAGCACGGCGTCGGCGAAGCCGCCGAGCAGCAGGTCGGCTTCACGGGTGCCGCGATGCCAGCTGCGGAAGCGCAGGCGACGGCGCAGCGGCGCGACAGCGGCGCTATCGATTGGCTCGGTCATTGGCTTAAGGTGCGTGTCCACGTGAGCCCCATATAGACCCGAGCCTTGCGTCCGCAAATCCTCTTCCCGCTCTTTGCTGCCATCGAATCCCTGCACGGCATCGGTCCGAAGATCGCCCGGCTGGTCGAAAGACTGGCTGGGCCGAAGGCACTGGACTTGTTGTGGCACCTGCCCTCGGGCGTGATCGACCGGCGCCGGGTGGTCAGCCTGCGCGAGGCCCAGACCGGCAGCATCGTCACCCTGACCCTCAGGATCGACGGCCATATCTGGGGATCGTCCGCCCGCGCGCCGCACCGGGTCCGCGCCTCGGATCCGACCGGGAGGATCGACCTGGTCTTCTTCCACGCTCAGGCGAAATGGCTGGAGACGACCTTCCCGATCGGCCAGACCCGCATCGTCTCCGGCCGGATCGAGCAGTTCCAGGGCAACCTGCAGATGCCGCATCCCGACCGGGTCGGCACGCTGGAGGAGCGCGACGCGATCGCGGTGGTCGAGCCGATCTATCCGCTGACCGCCGGCCTGCAGCCGCGCACCCTGGCCAAGGTGGTCGCCGACGCCGTCGCCCGGGCGCCGGAGCTGCCGGAATGGCAGGACGCCGCCTGGCTGCAGCGCCGCGGCTGGGCCGGATGGCAGGAGTCGCTGCGCCGCGCGCATGCGCCGGAGGATGCGGCCGACCTGCTGCCCGTCGCCCCGGCCCGGCAGCGACTGGCCTATGACGAACTCCTGGCCAACCAGCTGGCGCTGGCGCTGTTCCGCCGCTCCACCCGCCAGCGCCCCGGCCGGCCAACCACCGGCGACGGAACGCTGCGGCACCAAGTCGAGGCCGCCCTGCCCTTCGCCCTGACCAACGCCCAACGCCTGGCCCTGGCCGAGATCTATGCCGACATGGCGGCGCCGAACCGGATGCTGCGGCTGCTGCAGGGCGATGTCGGCAGCGGCAAGACCGTGGTCGCCCTGCTGGCCATGCTGACGGCGGTCGAGGATGGCCGCCAGGCGGCGCTGCTGGCCCCGACCGAGATCCTGGCGCGGCAGCACCGCGAGACGCTGGCGGCGCTGCTGCAGCCGGTCGGGCTGGAGCCCGGCCTGCTGACCGGCCGCGACAAGGGCAAGGCACGCAAGGAGACGCTGGCGGGACTGGCCGACGGGTCGATCCGGATCGCCGTCGGCACCCATGCGCTGTTCCAGGAGAGCGTCGAGTTCGCCGACCTGGCCGTGGCCGTGATCGACGAGCAGCATCGCTTCGGCGTGCATCAGCGGCTGCAGCTTTCGGCCAAGGGCGAGGGCGTCGACGTGCTGGTGATGACGGCGACGCCGATCCCGCGCACGCTGCAGCTGACCGCCTATGGCGACATGGATGTGTCGAAGCTGACCGAGAAGCCGCCGGGGCGCACCCCGGTCGACACCCGGGCCGTCTCGGCCGAGCGGATCGACGAGGTGGTGGCCGGAATCGGCCGGCATCTCGCGGGCGGCGGCAAGGCCTATTGGGTGTGCCCGCTGGTCGAGGAATCCGAGACCAGCGACCTGGCCGCCGCGACCGACCGGTTCGATGACCTGCGCCGCATGTTCGGCGAGAAGGTCGGGCTGGTGCACGGCAAGATGAAGGCGGCGGACAAGGATACGGTGATGGCCGGCTTCGCCGAGGGCAGCATCGACCTCTTGATCGCCACCACGGTGATCGAGGTCGGCGTCAACGTGCCGGCGGCGACGGTGATGGTGATCGAGCATGCCGAGCGCTTCGGCCTGGCCCAGCTGCACCAGCTGCGCGGCCGGGTCGGGCGCGGCGATGCCGCCTCGCGCTGCATCCTGCTCTATTCGCCGCCGCTGTCGGAGACGTCACGGCAGCGGCTGGGGACGATCCGCGAGACCGAGGACGGGTTCCGCATCGCCGAGGAGGATCTACGGCTGCGCGGCGCCGGCGAGGTGCTGGGCACGCGGCAGAGCGGCCTGCCGGAGTTCCGCGTCGCCGACATCGACTCGCAGGGCGACCTGCTGGCCGTGGCGAAGGACGACGTCGCCCTGATCCTGAACAAGGACCCGGAGCTGGAAGGACCACGCGGCCAGGCGCTGCGCACGCTGCTGTATCTGTTCGAGCACGACAGCAGCGCGAAATACCTGCGGGCGGGGTGACCGCCCGTTCGCCGGATCAGCGATACAACGCCGAGGCGGCGGCCTCCTCGACCGGAGGCTTTCCGGGTCGGGTCCTTTCCCGCGCGGCGGCGATCTCGCGCGTGCATCGCACCTTCAGATAGGTCTCTCCCGGCCGGATCGGCAGGGCCGTATCCGCCAGCTGGGCCTGCCCCTGAAAGGCGCAGGCCGCCGCGCTTGCCGTCGCTGGTCCCTGGATGACGTCGATCGCGGTATCGATCTGGCAATCCGCCGGCGACACACCGGTCGCGCAGACGAGCAATAACATCTTGAACATGACGGTTGGGCCTCCACAGCCCGAAAATGGTGCTCCTCCATACGGTGGCGGAGAGTGATGAACTACCTCGGCCCGCCACCGCCATCATCAGCAATATCCAGATCCTACTAAAGTACCGTTATCTCACCGTGAATTCAGCCTGTCCAAATTCATTAGATTATTACAATATGTCCTTATCTGACCTTGTGCAAAAATTCCAGAAGACCAATTGACATATGATCTTTTCTAAATTCAATTCACATTGAATGATCATTTCATCCTATTTTCAGATTTCGATCAAACTCTTGCGGCCAGCGAAATGTCTGGCAATAGAGAGGGCCAATGCCGGCCTGAAGGCGGCCGGGGCGCGGTTCTCCCACGCCCCGGTCCGGATCAGAAGTTGAGTATGGTGCCGACGCTCAGGGACGAGGTCTCGAAGTCCGTGCCCTGGCGGAACTCGTCCCGTTCCCAGCGCAGTTCGCTGAACAGGTCAAGGCCCGGCGCCGCGTTGTAGACCAGCGTGCCGATCACGTTGTGGCTGGTCTTCAGGTCATCGCCGTCGGTGAAGCTGGAGTTGAGGCCGTTGTTCTTCTCCGCCGTCGTATAGGCATAGCCGATCGAGGCCAGCCACGGGCCGGTGGTGTAGGACAGGTCGCCGACGATCGAGTCGATCGCCGCATCAGCGCGGAAGGTGCTGGAGAAATGGGTCCAGCTGGCGCTGGCCCAGATGCCGTTGGCGAAACCGACCTGGCCGGCCAGGTAGTAGGCCTCGAGGTCGTGGTTGCCGCTGACGCCGTTGCCGTTATAGGCCATGCCGGCGACGCGCACCGCGGTGCTGTCGAAGGTCTGCTGGTAGTCGATGCCGCCGCCGATGACATTCTCGTAGACGGTGCTGCTATCGTTGATCAGATCGTTGCGGCCGCCATTGCCGGCATGGCCGTTGCCGCCGACGACAGGCGTGAAGTCGACGCCGAAGGACAGGCCCGCGAAGCTCGGCGAGGTGTATTTGACCTTCGTGTCCTTGGTGTTGATCCCGCCGAACTGCTGGTACGGCGCCACGGCGAAGAACGCGTCGCTGCCGCCGATCCAGGTACCGGGGCTGCGGAAGCCGTTGCCCCAGTCGGTGTCGAGGCCGAATTTCGAGCCCAGCGTCTGCTGCGCGTAGACGTGGAAGTCCTCCGCGATGTAGGGCGCATCGCCGAGGGTCACCGTGCCGAAGCCGCCCTTCAGGTAGACATAGGTGCGGTCGACGGTGACGTTGTTGCGGCGGTCGACATTGTTGAAGCGGATGCGGGCACCGTATTCCAGGCCGGAATCGGTGACGTTCTTGATGTCGAACTGCAGTCGCGCGCCGGACTCGAAATCATAGTCGCGATCGATGTCGGGGCTGCGGTTGTCGTTGAACAGCACGCCGGCCAGGAAGCCGACGCGGCCCGAAAGCTTGAGCTGCAGGCCCGAGGTCACGTTCGCATCCTCGGCCTGGGCCGCGCATGCGACCGCGAGGACCGTCAGCGCGGCCCCACAGAATAAGCTCTTCCTCATGGAAACCTCTGATCGCAAGCGATCGTTTCGGGGATGACGCGGCGCACCATGCTCCTGGAAATCCGTAAAACAAAGCAAAAACAATGACGTAACAGAAATGTCATACCATTGTTCTGGACATCGGGAGCGCGTCCTGCCGCGGTGCCGATCAAGGATCGCGACCGGTGCCATTGCGCTTTGCCTCGGATCGGGCCAGGAAAGCGGCGATGAAGCCCCTCGACCCCACCACGATCCGCCCCGCCGACGAAGGCCCGGACTTCGTGCCGCGGCCGCACCAGTCGGTGGCGCGAGACGCCATCCTGACGGCTCGCGCTCAAGGCCGGCCCGGCTTCCTGCTGGGCGACCTGACCGGGCTGGGCAAGACCCTGTCGGCCTGGCTGGCGGTCGCGGCGATGCCGGAGGCTGACGTGCTGGTGATTTGCCCGAAGGGCGCCGTGCCGCAATGGCGCCGGACCATCGCCCGCTCCGGCACCGCGGCGAAGCGGGTGACGCTGATCAATTTCGAGAAGACCAAGTCGCTGCTGGCGCCGCCGCCGGTCAGCACCAGGCGCTCGACCCGGGCCAAGAACAACGAGCTGGCGAAGCACGGCACGCCCAAGCGGACCTGGCCGATCGTGGTGATCGACGAGGCCCATCGCATCCGCAACCCGAACTCGCAGCAGGGGCTGGTCTGCCGGCAGATGGCAGCGGCGGCCGCCTTCACGATCTATATGAGCGCGACCGCCGGCCAAGCGCCGCACGAGCTGTCCTATCTCGGCCGGCTGCTGGCCGACGCCGCGGGCGGCGTCACCGGCGACCTCGACGGATTCCGCATCCTGATGAAGCGGCTGCGCATCGGCCGTGCCAAGGGCCGCTGGAAGAACTGGAGCTGGGAGCCGAACCCGGAGGACCGCAAGGTGATGGCCGATCTCCTGTACAAGGGCTCCAGGGCGATCGGACTGCGCCGACGGCCGGAGGATATCGCCGGCTGGCCCGAGGTGCAGCGCGAGCTGGCGCCGACCGCGCTGGACGCCCCCGCCCGGCGGCTCTACGAGGCGACATGGCGCGAGTTCCGGCGCGAGCTCGG
>NZ_VCCH02000055.1 GCF_005938675.2 Mycobacterium sp. KBS0706 | reverse complement strand
CGGTTCGGCGTCGGACCGCTTCACCGGCCTCCGGACCAAAGTCATAGTGGCGGAAACGGGGGGAGAACAACGATGCGGTGGAGTCTGTGCCTGGCCTTCGGCCTCGGGGTGCTTGCGGCTGCGTCCGGACCGGCCCGCGCCCAAGCGACGGCGGAGGAAGCGGCGAAGCTGAAGGCGGTGCTGGAGGCTTGGCAGCCTTCGGGAATGCAGCTGTCACCCGCCGAATCCGCCTACTTCACATCCAGGCTTCCGGTTTCCCTGCCGATCGGCAGATGGCGGGTTGAGCCGAAGGGCGATGCGTATCAGATCGAGGTTCCGGGCATAAGACGTCCGATGTCGGAGCTGTTCGAGCCGCTGCTGGGGCGCACGCTCCTGTTCTGCCCGGCCGATCGGTACGGCGCTCGGCTCACGGCGCCAGCGACCTATGCGCTGAGTGCCGAAGACGCCTATGGATGCCGGCTGGAATGGGCTGACGGCACGGTCTCCCGCTTCGTCTCGCGCAGCCGGCACGTTTCGGGGCGCATCGACCTGGCCGCTTCCGTCGCGTCGATGGATGTTATCTTCGACCGGGTGACGCTGGAACGGGGATCCGATCCGATCGCGCAGCAGGCCTTCCCCGCCAGCCCCCGTCCGGCGATCGAGCGATTGACCCTGTCCGGCAGCCGCCGCAGCGTAGCCGATAATCGTGCCGATCTGCGGTCGATCATCACGCTCGAAGGCTTCTCGGCGCCAGCGCCCAGCGGCTCCGGCACCATCACGGCGAAGAAGATCGTCTACGATATCGAGGGGAAACGCATGGACATGGCCGCCCTGTCCAGCAGCGCCTTCGACCTTGCCAATCGTCTTGCCGGCGACAAGATCCCGAAGCCGGATGACGACCCGGTGATCCAGGCCCTTCTGGACCGTTTCGTCGATGGCATCGGTTCAGGGCAGCACGAGCTGGTTTCGATCGAGGGCCTGACCGCCAGCGCGGCGTCCCTGACCATCGGAATCGGGTCGCTTTCGGCCGGTGTCGCCACCGTTCAAACGGACCCGGATACGGCACGCATGACCATGCGGCTGGACACGACGGACATCACGGTCGATCGCCCGTCGCCCTATGCCAGCTGGATCCCGACCAAAGGCGTGATCCAGTTGTCGCTGGACGGCGTGCCGTTCCGCGAAGTCTTGACGAGGTCGATCCTGCATGGCCGCGGTGACCCGAACGCAGACGCGCTGTCCATGCAGGATGCGCGCACCCGCATCGGCATCGACCGGGTTCACTTCGAAGCGCCGAACGCGTCGCTCGAACTCAGCGGCACAACCGTGATCGACGCCGACGCCGTGCTGGGCCAGACCGGCACCCTGCGGATGCGCCTGACCGGGATCGACGGGCTGGTCAAGGCGCTGCAGGCCGACCCCAAGGCCAGCCAGGCCGCCACCAGCCTGACGATGCTGCAGGTGCTAGGCCGGCAGACCAATCTGCCCGACGGCCAGTCGGCGCGCGACTACGAGATCGTGATCGACCCGTCCGGCAAGGTCCTGGTCAACGGCGCCGATGTCCAGGCGCTGGTGCCGAAGGATCTGTGATCAGCGCCGTTGAGAAGGGCTCTCCGGTTCTTCTCCGTCATGGCGAGGCGCGCAGCGCCGTGGCCATCCAGAGGGCGGCGCCACTGGATGGCCACGCCCCTTCGGGGCTCGCCATGACGGCTCTCTCAACTGTAAGAAAGTGAAGGGCGGATCACCCCCCGTAAAAGCCGCGGTACCATTCGACGAAACGCGGAATGCCGACCTCGATCGGGGTCGCGGGGCGGTAGTCGACGGCCGCCTCCAGCTCCTCGACATCGGCATAGGTCTCGGGCACGTCGCCGGGCTGCAGGTCGCGGAAGACCTTCTGCGCCTCGCGGCCCAGCGCCTGTTCCAGCACTTTGATCATGTCGAGCAGCGCCACCGGCCGGGTATTGCCGATGTTGTACAGGCGATAGGGCGCGGTGCTGCTGGCCGGGTTCGGCCGGTCGCCGGACCAGGCGGGGTCGGGCTGCGGCACCCGGTCCAGCACCCGGGCCACGCCTTCGACCAGGTCGTCGACATAGGTGAAGTCGCGCAGCATGTGGCCGTGGTTGAACACCTCGATCGGCCGGCCTTCCAGGATTGCGCGGGTGAACAGGAACATCGCCATGTCCGGCCGGCCCCAGGGGCCGTAGGCGGTGAAGAAGCGCAGGCCGGTGACCGGCAGGCTGTAGAGATGGCTGTAGGAATGCGCCATCAGCTCGTTCGCCTTCTTGGTCGCGGCGTAGAGGCTGAGCGGATGGTCGACATTCTGGCGCACCGAGAACGGCATCGCCGTGTTGGCGCCGTAGACCGAGCTGGAGGAGGCGTAGACCAGATGGCGCGCGCCGTGGTGGCGGCAGCCCTCCAGCACGTTGAGGAAGCCGACGACATTGGCGTCGACATAGGTCTCCGGGTGGGTCAGCGAATGCCGCACCCCGGCCTGGGCGGCGAGATGCGCCACCCGGGCCGGCTTCACCTCGGCGAACAGCCCCGCCATGCCCGGCCGGTCGGCGATGTCGAGCCGGCGGAAGGAAAAGCCCGGCCGCTCCGCCAGCTGCTGCAGCCGCGCTTCCTTCAGGCGAACATCGTAATAGGAGCTGAGATTGTCGACCCCGACCACCCGATGCCCGGCGTCGAGCAGCCGCCGGGCCAGGGTGAAGCCGATGAAGCCGGCGGCCCCGGTGACCAGGACGGTGTCGTCGGTAGGGGCCGCGGCAGGCATCACAAACTCCAATAGGACACGCGGGGCGGCACGCCGGCCGGATCCAGCGCCGATTTCACATCCATCACCAGGCCGCCATCCTTGAGGCAAGCCCAGAATTCGTCGCGCGGCCGGTCGAGATAGGCCCGGTGCGGCACCGCCAGCACCAGCGCGTCGAGATCGCGAAAGGCGTCGAGGCCGGCGAGGCCGATGCCGTATTCCTGCCGCGCCCGCGCCGGGTCGGCCAGCGGATCGTGCACCAGCGGGTCGATGCCGTAGGAGCGCAGCTCGGCGACGATGTCCGGCACCCTGCTGTTGCGCAGGTCGGACACGTTCTCCTTGAAGGTCAGGCCCAGGATGCCGACCCGGGCGCCGAGGATGGTGCGGCCCCGGCGCGCCAGCACCTTGACCAGCTTGCCGGCCAGGAACGCGCCCATCTGGTCGTTGATGCGGCGGCCGGCCAGGATCATCTCCGGCCGGTAGCCCACCGCCTCGGCCTTGGCGGTCAGGTAGTAGGGGTCGACGCCGATGCAGTGGCCGCCGACCAGGCCGGGCTGGAACTTCAGGAAGTTCCATTTGGTGCCGGCGGCGGCCAGCACCTCGGCGGTGCGCAGGCCCAGCCGGTCGAAGATCATCGCCAGCTCGTTCATCAGCGCGATGTTGAGGTCGCGCTGAGTGTTCTCGATCACCTTCGCCGCCTCGGCGACGCGGATCGACGGCGCCCGGTGCAGCCCGGCCGGGACGATGGCGCCATAGGCCGCCGCCACCCGCTCCAGCGTCGCTTCGTCCTGGCCGGACACGACCTTGACGATGCTCTCCAGCCGGTGCGCGCGGTCGCCGGGGTTGATCCGCTCCGGCGAATAGGCCAGGGCGAAGTCGATGCCGGCGCGCAGGCCGCAGGCGCGGGCCAGGGCCGGGCCGCACACCTCCTCGGTGGCGCCGGGATAGACCGTGGATTCGAACACCACCACCGCGCCGGGGGTGAGCGCCCGGCCAATGGTCTCGCAAGCGCGCAGGAGCGGCCCGAAATCCGGCCGGCGTTCGGCATCGATCGGGGTCGGCACGGTGGCGACGAAGAAGCTCGCGCCGGACAGGTCCGCCGGATCGGCGGTGACGGCGAGGCCGCTGGCGGCGAGATCGGCGGATTCGACCTCGCCGGTGACGTCATGGCCCTCGCACAGGGCGGCGACCCGGGCCGGGTCGATGTCGAAGCCGATGGTGCCCGGGAAGCGCCGGGCAAAGGCCACCGCCACCGGCAGCCCGACATAGCCGAGCCCGATCACGGCGATGCGTTCGGTCGTCATCGGAGACACCGCACGTCAGGCGATCTGCCGGCTTCCCCCCGCCGCTTTCCTTTTGGTCCCCCCTCCCCTTGCGGGAGGGGGGTAGGGGGAGGGGTCTGCGCGCGTCCGCGCGCGAATGCGATGGTCTTTCCGCAGAGACGTGCCATGGCCGGCCGGCTCATGCTGGTGGCCCCCCCTCCCCTACCCCCCTCCTGCGGGGGGAGGGGGGACTCAGGAGATATGCTCGCCGATGGCCCGAAACGACCCTCATGCCGCGGTCCGGCGGGCGCGCGGGCGGCGCTTTGGGGCGGCCAGGGGCTTGGCCACCGGGTCGGCCAGGACCTCGCCCAGGGTCTTGCGGATCTGCGCCAGCTTGGCGTCGTGCGTTACCTTCAGGCCGAAAACGTCCTTGACGTAGAACACGTCGACGGCGCGAGCGCCGAAGGTCGAGATCTTGGCCGAGGAGATCTGCAGGCCGAGGCCGGTCAGGGCGCGGCCGACCGCATGCAGCAGGCCCGGCCGGTCGCGGCCGTTCAGCTCGATCACCGTGTGGGTGCGGCTGGCCTCGTTGTCGACCAGCACGCGCGGCGCGATCGACACCGAGTGCAGCCGCGGATAGCTGCGGTGCCGCCGCTCCAGCTCGGCCGACATCTTCATCTCGCCGGACAGGCTGCGCTCGATCCCGACCTTGACCCGGGCCAGCTTCTCCGGCGCGTCGAAGGCGCCGCCCTCGACCGCGTCCTGGACCAGGAAGGTGTCGAGCGCCATGCCGTCGGCGAAGGTGAAGATCTTGGCCTCGACGATGGTGCCGCCGGAGACGGCGATGGCGCCGGCCAGGCGCGAGAACAAGCCGGGATGGTCCGCGGTGTGGATGGTCAGCTCGGCCACCGTACGCTGCTGGTCGACCTGGATGTCGATCGCCAGCGGCTCGCCCTCCGCCTCTGCGCCGCGCACCAGCCTGGCGTGGCGGGCCTGGGTGGCGCCGTCGAAGGCCAGCCAATAGGCGCGGCTGACCTTGCCGACATAGGCTTCGATCGTGTCCGGCGGCCAGTCCGCCAGCGCCTGGCGCAGCAGATCCTTGGCCTGGTCGACGCGATGCTCGACCCCGATCGCCTCGTCGGCGCCGGACAGCCGCTCCTCCGCCCGGTGGTACAGCTCCGCCATCAGCGTCGCCTTCCAGGCGGTCCAGCGGCCGGGGCCGACGGCGCTGATGTCGGCGGCGGTCAGCACCAGCAGCAGGCGCAGCCGCTCCGGGCTTTCCACCGCGGCGACGAAGTCCTGCACCGTCTTGTCGTCCTCGATGTCGCGCTTGAAGGCGGTGTCGCTGAGCAAGAGGTGCCAGCGCACCAGCCACTGCGCCGTCTCGGTCTCCTCCGGCGACAGGCCGAAGCGGGGGCCGAGCTTGCGCGCAACCCGGGCGCCCAGCACCGAATGGTCGCCGCCGCGGCCCTTGGCGATGTCGTGGCACAGGAGGGCGACATAGAGCGCCCGGCGCGACCCGGTCTTGCGCATCACCTGGGTGGCCAGCGGCAGCGTTTCCGCCGCCTTGCCACTCTCGATCCGGTGCAGGATGCCGAGCGCGAACAGCGTGTGCTCGTCGACCGTGTAGGTGTGGTACATGTCGTACTGCATCTGGGCCACGACCCGGCCGAAATCCGGCACGAAGCGGCCCAGCACGCCGGCCTCGTTCATCCGCCGCAGCGGGATCTCGGGGTCCTGCTCCGCGGTCAGGATCTCCAGGAAGATGCGGTTCGCCTCCGGGTCGTCGCGGAGGCCTGCGATCAGGTCGATGTTGCGGGTGATCAGCTTCAGCGCCGCCGGATGGATGTCGAGGTCGCGCGCCTGCGCCACCCGGAACAGCCGGATGATGTCGACCGGATGGTCGCGCAGCGGCTTCTCGCCGGCCAGGCTGATGCGGTCGCCGTCGAGCGGCAGCCCGTCGACCATCGGCGCCGAGAAGCCGAGGAAGGCCAGGCCGCGCTTCGGCCGGCGCTGGCTTTCCGCCTCCAGCGCCGCGCAGAAGATCCGGGTCAGGCTGCCGACCTCCTTGGCGACCAGGAAATAGTGCTTCATCAGCCGCTCGACGCCCTTGGCGCCGGCATGGTCGGTGTAGCCGGCGACGCGCGCCAGCTCCGGCTGCAGGTCGAAGGTCAGGCGGTCCTCGGCCCGGCCGGTCAGGTAGTGCAGGTGGCAGCGCACGGCCAGCAGGAAGCTCTCCGACCGGCGGAAGCGCCGCGACTCCTCGCCGGTCAGCACGCCCTTGGCGACCAGACCGTCGACATCGTCGACCTGGTAGAGATATTTGCCGATCCAGAACAGGGTCTGCAGGTCGCGCAGGCCGCCCTTGCCCTCCTTCACATTCGGCTCCAGCACGTAACGGCTGTCGCCCATGCGGCGGTGGCGGGCGTCGCGCTCGGCCAGCTTGGCCTCGGTGAAGGCGGCGCCGGTGCCGGCCGTGACCTCCTCGACGAAGCGGCGGCGCAGCGTGTCGTACAGCGACTGCTCACCCCACAGCAGCCGCGTCTCCATCAGGCTGGTGCAGATGGTGGTGTCGGTGCGGGCCAGGCGCAGGCTGTCATCGACCGAGCGCACAGAATGACCGACCTTCAGCCCGAGATCCCACAAGAGGTAGAGCATGTACTCCACCACCTGCTCGACCCGGGGGTTGCGCTTGTAGGGCAGCAGGAACAGCAGGTCGATGTCGGAGAACGGCGCCAGCTCGCCCCTGCCGTAGCCGCCGACCGAGGCAACGGCGAAGCGCTCACCCACGGTCGGGTTCGACACCGGGAACAGCCGCGACACGGTCAGCGAGGCCAGCGCCCCGATCAGCACATCCATCAGCCAGGCGGTTTCGGCGACGCAGGCATCGGCCGACCCGGCCTCCTCGACGAAGCGGCGGCGGATCACGGCGCGGCCGGCCGCCAGGGCCTCGCGCAGCGTCGCCAGGATCTCGGCCCGCTGCGCCTGGGCGTCGCCGCGGTCCATCGCCTCGTAGAGCCGCCGCTCCAGCGCCGCCGGGTCGACGATGTCGAGCGGCGCCTCGATCTTCTCGCCGCCGCGCCGGGTCGCGGCCGGCACCGGGGTCGGCTCGGCGGCGGCCGCGCCATAGGGCAGGAAGCGGCGGAGGCGGCCGCGAAGGCCAGGACGGGTGAGGATCTCGTCGGGCATGATTTGTCTTAAATGAGCAAAGCCTTCAGAGCATACAACCGTTCGAGCGCTTCGCGCGGGGTCATCGCATCGGGGTCGAGCCCCGCCAGCGCGGTCTCGACCTCGGACGGGCCGGCCGGGACCGCCGCCGGGGCTGCGGCCGGGCGGGCAGCCGCGGCCGAGAACAGCGGCAGGTCGTCGACCAGCCGGGCGACGCTGCGCCCCTCCTTGCCCGCCTCCAGCGCCTCCAGCACCTCCTGCGCCCGGCCGACCACGGCGGCGGGCAGCCCGGCCAGGCGGGCGACATGGATGCCGTAGGAGCGGTCGGCCGTACCCGGCGCGACCTCATGCAGGAAGACGATGTCGCCCTGCCATTCCTTGACCCGCATGGTGTGGCAGGCGAGACGCGGCAGCCGCGCCTGCAGCGCGGTCAGTTCGTGGTAATGGGTGGCGAACAGGGCCCGGCAGCGCGTGGTCTCGTGCAGGTGCTCGACGCACGCCCAGGCGATCGACAGCCCGTCGAAGGTGGCGGTGCCGCGACCGATCTCGTCGAGGATGACCAGCGCCCGCGGGCCCGCCTGGTTCAGGATCGCCGCCGTCTCAACCATCTCGACCATGAAGGTGGAATGGCCGCGCGCCAGGTCGTCGGCGGCGCCGACACGGCTGAACAGCCGGTCGACCACGCCGATCTCGGCATCCTCCGCCGGTACGAAGCCGCCCATCTGGGCCAGGACCACGATCAGCGCGTTCTGGCGCAGGAAGGTCGATTTACCCGCCATGTTCGGGCCGGTCAGCAGCCACAGCCGGCGGTCTTCCGACAGGTCGCAATCATTGCCGACGAACGGGCCGCCCTGCGCTTCGGCCAGGGCGATCTCGACCACCGGGTGGCGGCCGCCCTTGATGCGGAAGCCGGTATCGCCGGTCACCTTCGGCCGGCAGTAGCGGCGCTCGACCGCCAGCTCGGCCTGGCTGGCGGCGACGTCGAAGGCGGCCAGGGCGCGGACGGCGCCGGAGATCGCCTCGGCCCGGCCGGTGACCTCGCCGACCAGGTCGGTGAACAGCCTGAGCTCGAGCGCCAGCGCCTTGTCCGCCGCCTCGGCGATCGACCGTTCCAGCGTGCCGAGCTCGACCGTGGTGAAGCGCATCGCCGAGGCCATGGTCTGGCGATGGATGAAGGTGCCGACATGCGGCGGCTGCAGCAGCTTGTCCGCCTGGTTGGCCGAGACCTCGATGTGGTAGCCGATGACGTTGTTGTGGCGGATCCGAAGAGTCGCGATCTTCGTCTCGTCGACGTAGCGCTGCTGCAGCGCCGCGATCAGCCGGCGGGATTCGTCGCGCAGGGTGCGGACCTCGTCCAGCTCCGGCAGGTAGCCCGAGGCGATGAAGCCGCCGTCACGGATCAGCAGCGGCAGCTCCTCGGCCAGCGCCCGGGCCAGCCGGTCGACCAGCGCGTCATGCTCGCCGAGCTCGGAAGCGGCGTGGGACAGGAGCGGCGGCAGGTCAAGGAAGCGCGGCGCGCCCAGCCGTTCGCGCAAGGCGCCGCCCTGGCGCAGCGCGTCGCGGATCGCCGCCAGGTCGCGCGGCCCGCCGCGGCCGAGGCCGAGCCGGGTCAGCGCCCGCTCCGCATCCGGGCAGGCGCGCAGGAGCGCGCGCAGGTCGTCGCGCAGCTTGCCGTCCTCGACCAGCGCCTGGACGGCGTCGAGCCGCTCGGCCACCGCCTGCGGATCGGTCAGCGGCGCCGCCAGATGGCCCGCCAGCAGCCGGGCGCCGGGGCCGGTGACGGTGCGGTCGATCGCGGCCAAGAGGCTGCCGCGGCGGTCGCCCGACAGGGTCCGGGTCAGCTCGAGGTTGCGGCGGGTGGCGACGTCGATCTCCATCACCGCGCCCTGCGGCAGGCGGCGCGGCGGCGACAGCCGCGGCAGCGCCTTCTGGGTCAGCTGGATGTAATCGACCAGGGCGCCGGCGGCGGCGACCTCGGCCCGCTCGAAGCTGCCGAAGGCGTCGAGCGTGCCGACATGGAACAGGTCCTGCAGGCGGCGCCGGCCGTTCTCGCTGTCGAAACGGGCGCCGGGCTGCGGCGTCAGCCGCATCTTCCAGTCGCCGAGCAGCTCGAACAGTGCCGGGTTCTGCAGCACCCGCTCGGGCAGCAGGATCTCGCTCGGGTCGAAGCGGGCCAGCGCCGCGCCCAGCCGGTCGGGCGACATCGGCTCGGTCACCAGCTCGCCGGAGGAGATGTCGACCGCGGCGATCGCCAGCGTGCCGGCGACATCGGCCAGCGCCACCAGGTGATTCGCCGCCCGCGGCTCCAGGAGGCCGTCTTCCGTGACCGTGCCGGGGGTGACGATGCGCACCACCTCGCGCCGCACCAGGGTCTTGCCGGACCGCTTGCGGGCGTCCTCCGGGCTTTCGGTCTGGTCGCACAGCGCGACCCGGAAGCCCTGCCGGATCAGCCGAGCCAGATAGGCCTCGTGGCTGTGGGCGGGGACGCCCGCCATCGGGATGCCCTCGCCCTGGTGCTGGCCACGCCTGGTCAGGGCGATGTCGAGCGCCGCCGCGGCCTTGACCGCGTCGTCGAAGAACATCTCGTAGAAATCGCCCATGCGGAAGAACAGCAGGCAGTCCGGATGGGCCGCCTTGGCCTCCAGATACTGTGCCATCATCGGCGTGACGGCGGGATCGGTCGTCGCGGGGGTGCTGCTGTCGGGCAAGGCTGTCGACACGGTCTGCGGGGTCGGATCGGCGAAGCGCGGACCGTAGCCCGGATTGCGTTTCCGTGAAAGAGACGGGGGCGCGTGAAAGAGTAAGGGAAAGGTCGAGACCGCCGGTCAGGCGGCCTCGACCCGGTGCAGGATGCGCTGCAGCACCAGCTCGTCGCCGAGGATCTCGCCGGTCTCGACGAAGCCTTCGGAGGCGTAGAGCCGGCGGGCGGCGGCGTTGGCGGGATCGACGCCCAGCCGCACCCGCTCGCCGCGGGGCAGCCGGTCCATGATGGCGAGCGTCGCGCGCAGGGCGGAGCGGCCGAAGCCGCGGCCCTGGTAACGGACGTCGATCATCAGCCGGTAGATCCAGCGATGGCCGTCCTCGGGGTCCAGCGCGTGCATGACGAAACCGACCGGCCCGCCATGCGAGGCGTCGCAGATGCCGAGCGGCGCGCACCAGGGCGAGCCGTCGGCCTCGGCGATCGACTCCGCATTGGAGGCGACGAAGCCCGACTGGTCCGGCGCGACCCGGAGCGAGCCGAACACGGCCCGGTCCTGCGCCGTGACCAGGGGAACAAGCCGCACCGCCGGCGCAGCCGGCTGGGGCGGCGCACGATATGCGTACATGATTGTAGTCCTATCCAGCGTCGAATACCCCGCGGCCCGGGGCGGCGACATGCGGTCGCGCGCCGGGCCGGAGGCCGATGGGACGAAGGTCTATCGACGGGGAAAGGCGGGGCGGCGCCCGAAGGCCCCGCCCCGCTGCCGTATCAAGATCGTAACCCGACGTCCCGTTTCAGATGCTCGCTCAGCGAGTCGGCATCGCGGGGTTTTCGGCGCGGCGTCACGAGGACGCGGCCCAGCTCCGCAAAGGCGACGACGACGAGCGACAGAGACGGGCGGAAGGCACGCTTCTCGTTCGAGACGAACATGATGATCTCCAACAGGTTTGGAGGTGGGAAAACCGTCCGCCGACAGCGGTCGAGCCGATGGGGGTCGGACGGGGCGAATCCGCCAAGCGGGATGCCGGGCGGAATGGGGGTGGACGGTTGAAGGGATGATCGGATGCGGAGTCGGCGGAGCGGCCCGTGAGGGACGTCCGGCGTGTCGGCAGCGATCAGGTCAGCGCAGGGAAGGTGTCAGGTCGTGAGTCGACGAAGACTGATCGTGCAGACGTTCAGGCGGCCTTGCCGCGATAAGCGAGAACGATGGTCATTGCACGATCCTCCCTGGAATTGGAGTAGGATGGAGAGATACGGGATCGCCGCTGCGCTGCGCAAGCAGCTTTTCAAGGGGCTGGGCGAAGATGGCGCGGCGTTGCACGGAAGCCACAGTCAGGCCCACGGTCGGAAAGGCTTGACGGTCCCTCCGGCCGAAGGTCCAGTACTCGGCCCGCCACGCTGCGCCGCCGGACACAATGACCAAGACCTCGCTCGACGACGATGCCCTCGCCCTGCACGCCCAGGGCCGCCCCGGCAAGCTGGAGATCAGCGCGACCAAGCCGTTGACCACCCAGCGCGACCTGTCGCTGGCCTATTCCCCGGGCGTCGCCGCGCCGTGCCTCAGGATCCATGCCGATCCGGCCACGGCCTACGACTACACGGCCAAGGGCAACATCGTCGCCGTGATCTCGAACGGCACCGCCGTGCTAGGCCTGGGCGACCTCGGCGCCCTGGCCAGCAAGCCGGTGATGGAGGGCAAGGCCGTCCTGTTCAAGCGCTTCGCCGATGTCGACGGCTTCGACCTCGAGGTCGACACCCGCGACGTCGACGAGTTCGTCAACTGCGTGCGCTTCCTGGGCCCGTCCTTCGGCGGCATCAACCTTGAGGACATCAAGGCGCCGGACTGCTTCATCATCGAGGCGCGGCTGCGCGAGCTCCTGGACATCCCGGTGTTCCACGACGACCAGCACGGCACCGCGATCATCGCCGCGGCCGGGCTGATCAACGCGCTGGAGCTGACCGGCCGCAACATCCGCGAGACCCGCCTGGTGCTGAACGGCGCCGGCGCCGCCGCCATCGCCTGCGTCGAGCTGTTCAAGTCGCTGGGCGTGCCGGCGCAGCACATCATCCTGTGCGACAGCAAGGGCGTGGTGTACCAGGGCCGCACCGAGGGCATGAACCAGTGGAAGGCGGCGCACGCCGTCGACACGCCGCACCGGACCCTGGCCGACGCGGTCAAGGGCGCTGACGTCTTCATCGGCCTGTCGGTCAAGGGCGCCATGACCCAGGACATGGTGAAGTCGATGGCCGACAAGCCGATCGTGTTCGCCCTGGCCAACCCCGACCCGGAGATCGCGCCGGACGAGGTCAAGGCGGTGCGGCCGGACGCGATCATCGCCACCGGGCGGTCGGACTATCCGAACCAGATCAACAACGTCCTCGGCTTCCCCTACATCTTCCGCGGCGCGCTGGACGTCCGCGCCAGCACCATCAACGAGGCGATGAAGCTGGCCGCAGCCCATGCGCTGGCCCGGCTGGCCCGGCAGGACGTGCCGGACGAGGTCGACAGCGCCTATTCCGGCCGCCGCCTGCGCTACGGCCCCGACTACATCATCCCGGTGCCGTTCGACCCGCGGCTGATCGAGGAGATCCCGCTGGCGGTGGCCGAGGCGGCGATGGAATCGGGCGTCGCCCGCAAGCCGATCACCGATGTCGCCGCCTATCGCCAGAGCCTGCGCCGTCGCCTGGACCCGACTGCGGACAAGCTGCAGCTGATCTTCGACAAGGTCGCGTCGGCCGAGACCCGGGTGGTCTTCGCCGAGGGCGAGGAGGAGCGCACGATCCGCGCCGCCATCGCCTTCCGCGCCCAGGGCTATGGCACGCCGATCCTGATCGGCCGCGAGGAGCGGGTGCGCGAGACCATGGCCCGGATCGGCCTGCCCGAGGCGACCGTGGCGGAGCTGGAGATCCACAACGCCCGGCTGTCGCAGCACAACGAGCGCTATATCGACTTCGTCTGGCGCCGGCTGCAGCGCCAGGGCCTGCTGCAGCGCGACGTCGCCCGCATGGTCAACCAGGGCCGCAACATCTTCGCCGCCTGCATGGTCGCGCATGGCGACGCCGACGCCATGGTCACCGGCCTGACCCGCAACTTCACCACCTGCTTCGAGGAGATCACCCGGGTGATCGACCCGGCGCCCGAGCACGTACCCTTCGGCCTGTCGATGCTGACGGTGCGCGGCGGCACGGTGCTGATCGCCGACACCACGGTGCATGAGCGGCCGGACCCGGAGCTGCTGGTCGACATCGCCCTGCAGGCCGCGGCCAAGGCCCGGGCGCTGGGGCACGAGCCGCGCCTGGCCTTCGTCTCCTCCTCCAATTTCGGCCAGCCGATGCGCGAGTTCACCCAGCGCATCCGCGACGCGGTGACGATCATGGACGCCCGCGCCAAGGCCGGCGGGGTCGATTTCGAATATGATGGCGAGATGACCGCCGAGGTGGCGCTGGACTACGCGCTGATGAAGCGGCTGTACCCCTTCGCCCGCCTGTCCGGCCCGGCCAACCTGTTGATCATGCCGGCGCTGAACGCGGCCAATATCGGCGCCAAGATGATCCAGAAGCTGGCCGGCGCCTCGCTGATCGGCCCGCTGCTGTGCGGGCTGCAGAAGCCGGCGCAGGTGGTGCAGATGGGCGCGACGGTGAACGAGATCGTCACCGCCGCTGCGCTGGCGGCTTACGACGCCCTGGCACAGCGCCGGTAACTGGTTTCGCTGCACCGCACAAAAAAGACGGGGCGATGCGCGGAGAGGGAATGGCTGGGCACTAGCCGTGGGGCGCGGACCGCATTATGGTCCGCGCCCGGAACCCTCGAGGACCACAGACCAGGGCCGACATGGACATCAGCAAGATCGCGGTCGGGGTGAACCCGCCCTTCGACGTCAACGTCATCATCGAGAACCCCATGGGCGGGGTGCCGGTGAAGTACGAGCTCGACAAGGAATCGGGCGCGATGTTCGTCGACCGCTTCCTGCACACCGCGATGGCCTATCCGGGCAATTACGGCTTCATCCCGCACACCCTGTCGGGCGACGGCGACCCGGTCGACGTCATTGTCGTCGGCCGCGAGCCGGTGATGCCCGGCGCCGTGTTGCGCGCCCGCCCGGTCGGCGTGCTGCTGATGGAGGACGAAGCCGGCCAGGACGAGAAGATCCTGGCGGTGCCGGTGTCGAAGCTGCACCCCTACTACAACAAGGTGCAGAGCTACGAGGACCTGCAGGAGATCCTGCGCGACCAGATCGCCCATTTCTTCGCCCACTACAAGGACCTGGAGAAGGGCAAGTGGGTCCGCATCATGGGCTGGGACGGCCCGCAGCGGGCGGCGGAGATGATCGTCGAAGGCATCGAGCGCGCCAAGGCCGACAAGAAGAACGCCGCGGAGTAAATCCATGAGCGCCGCGCCATGACGGCAGCGCTGGAGATCACGGTCGGGGATATCACCCGGCTGCAGGTCGACGCGATCGTCAACGCGGCGAATGAGAGCCTGCTGGGCGGGGGCGGCGTCGATGGCGCCATCCACCGCGCCGCCGGCCCCGAGCTTCTCGCCGAATGCCGGACCCTGGGCCGCTGCCCAACCGGCGAGGCCCGCATCACCCGGGGATACCGATTGCCGGCGCGGCATGTCATCCATTGCGTCGGCCCGGTCTGGGACGGCGGCGGCCGCGGCGAGGACGAACTGCTGGCCGGCTGCTATCGGGCCGCGCTGCACCTGGCCCAGGACAATGCCTGCGCCGGCATCGCCTTCCCGGCCATCAGCACCGGCATCTACCGCTTCCCGCCCGACCGCGCCGCCGGCATCGCCGTCGCCACGGTGCAGGAGACGCTGCCCGAGACGCCGGCCGTGCGGCGCGTGATCTTCTGCTGCTTCGACCCCGCGATGGCCGAGCGGTATCGGGCGGTGCTGGGGGATGCGTGACGTGATCACCGGGAATGACGGCGAAGGGAACGTCGCGAACATCCTCGCTTGAGCCCGCGCCTGCCGTCCGCCACCCTGGGGCGGTGATGTCCGGCGGGAGCCTGCGATGTCGGTGCGCAACCTGGACGCCCTGTTCCGACCGGCCTCGATCGCCCTGATCGCTGACGGGCCGGTCGGCGCCGTGCTGGCCCGCAACCTGTTCGCCGGCGGCTTCGACGGGCCGGTGATGCCGGTCACCCCCGGCGCCCGGTCGGTCGGCAGCGCCCTCGCCTACCCCTCCGTCGCCGCCCTGCCGATGGCGCCGGACCTGGCGGTGATCGCGGCGCCGCCCGACGCGCTGCCCGGGCTGATCGCCGAGCTGGGCGGCCGCGGCACCCGCGCCGCCGCCATCGTCGGCATCGACCGGCCGGCGGGGGCCGAGGGCCCGGTCGGCCGCCGGCTGCGCCAAGCCATGCTGGACGCGGCGCGGCCGCATCTGCTGCGCATCCTCGGGCCGGACGGCTTCGGCCTGATGGCGCCGCATCACGGCGTCAATGCCAGCCTGGGCCATGTCGCGCCCCAAGCCGGCGATCTGGCCTTCGTCAGCCAGTCCGGCGCGGTCGCCGCGGCGGTGCTGGACCGGGCCACCCGGCGCGGCATCGGCTTCAGCCATGTGGTCTCGCTGGGCGGCATGGCCGATGTCGATTTCGGCGACATGCTGGACTGGTTGGCCGCCGACGGCCGCACCCGCGCCGTGCTGCTGCATGTCGAGACCGTCAGCCACGCCCGCAAATTCATGTCGGCCGCCCGCGCCGTCGCCCGCACCCGGCCGGTGGTGGTGATCCGCCCCGGCCACGGCGCCCCCGGGGCCGGCGACGCCGACGGGCTGATCGGGCCGGATGCGGTGTACGACGCCGCCTTCCGCCGCGCCGGCATGCTGCGGGTGTTCGACCTGGCCGAGCTGTTCGACGCGGTCGAGACCCTGGCCAGCGGCCTGAAGGTCGGCGGTGAGCGGCTGGCAATCCTGACCAATGGCGCCGGCCTGGGCCTGCTGGCGGCGGAGGCTCTGGCCGATTCCGGCGGCAGCCTGGCCGTGCCGGCGCCGGCGACCCTGGCGCGGCTGGATGCGGCCGGCGCCGGCCCGATCGACCTGGGCGATGCCGCGCCGGCCGACCGCTTCGCCCGGGCGCTGGAGGCGCTGCTGGCCGATCCCGGCCGCGACGCGGTGCTCGTGGTGAACGGTCCGAGCGCGATTGCCGACCCGGTCGCGGCGGCCCGGGCGGTGGCCGGCGTGGTCGCCGCGGCAGCGAAGCGCGACGGCCGCCGCCCGCCGGTGCTGGCCAGCTGGCTGGGCGCCGGCGTCGAGGCCGGAGCCCTGTTCGCCGAGGCGCATATCCCGGCCTATGACACGCCGGGCCAGGCAGCGCGCGCCTTCATGCATCTGGCGCGGCACCGGCGGAACCAGGGGTTGCTGATGCAGACGCCGCCGGCGCTGCCGGAGGATTTCCAGCCGGACGCCGCTTCCGCCCGGGCGGTGATCGCGGCCGCGCTGGCCGAGGGCCGGGCCGAGCTGACGCCGGCCGAGGCGCGGTCGGTGCTGGACGCCTATCGCATCCCGTTGCTGCCCGAGGGCGCGGCACTGCCGCCCGAGCCGCATCCGCTGGTGCTGGGGATCGACGAGGACCCGGTGTTCGGCCCAATTCTGCTGTTCGGCCAGGGCGGCGCCGCGGCCGAGCTGCTGCATGACGGCGTCGCCGCCCTGCCGCCCTTGAACGCCGTGCTGGCGCGCGACCTGATGATGCGGGCCCGGGTCTGGCGGCTGCTGCAGGGCTATCGCGGCCGGCCGGCGGCCGACCTGGACGCCGTGGCGCTGACCCTGGTCAAGCTGTCGCAGCTGGCCGCCGACCTGTCGGAGGTGGCGGCGCTGCGGATCAACCCGCTGCTGGCCGGCGCCGGTGGCGTGCTGGCGCCCGGCGCCGAAATCCGGGTGCAGCCGCCGCTGCCGCCGGGCACGCCGCGCTTCGCCATCCGGCCGTATCCGCAGCGGCTGGTGCAGCACCTGGCGCTGCGCGACGGCCGCGAGGTCACGCTGCGGCCGGTGCGGCCCGAGGACGAGCCGGCGATGCGCGAGATGCTGCAGCGGTCCAGCCCCGAGGATGTGCGGCTGCGCTTCTTCAGCGCCATGCGCAGCTTCAGCCACGAATTCGCCGCCCGGCTGACTCAGATCGACTACGACCGCGAGATGGCGCTGGTGGCCGAGGCCGGGGAGGACGGGCAGCGGGTGATCCTGGGCGCCGTGCGCATCATCGCCGACCCGGACGGCGAGGCCGCAGAATACGGCATCATGGTGCGCTCCGACCTCAAGGGCCAGGGCCTGGGACACCGGCTGATGACCGAGATCATCGACTATGCCCGCAGCCGCGGCCTGAAGCGGATCTTCGGCGAGGTGCTGCGCGAGAACACGACCATGCTGCGCATGGCCGGAGAGTTCGGATTCGCCCGCGCCGACGTGCCGGACGAGCCCGGCATCATTCATGTGACGATTTCGCTCGACGATTTGCCCGCTCTCAGTCAGCATTCCTGACGGGGATTCAATCGTCCAGGGGGATGGGCGATTGATGTTTTCCTCTTTGAATGAAGCACTTGTGCGTATACGTTGAAGGCCTGCGTTAATTTTCGGGCCCGCGGCGATGCCGCCGGGCTTTCGTGTTTGGGGGAGTTTGGAGGGGAAGATGCCAGGGACAATCCGCTGGACCAGGACGGTTGCGGCCACGGCCTTGCTCGCGGGCCTGCTTGCCGCCTGCGCCCAGGCACCGAAGCCGAAACCCGTGGTCGCCAGCGGCCCTTGGGGCGCCGAGATCCACGATGCCTCGCGCCGCTTCAACATCCCGGAGGAGTGGATCCGCGCTGTGATGCATGTGGAAAGCGGCGGCCAGACCCATTGGAAGGGCGGCCAGCCGATCACCAGCCATGCCGGCGCCATGGGGCTGATGCAGGTCATGCCCGGCACCTATGACGAGCTGCGCTACGCCCATGGCCTGGGCCCCGACGCCTATGAGCCGCGCGACAACATCCTGGCCGGCGCCGCCTATATCCGCGAGATGTACGACCTGTACGGCTATCCCGGCTTCCTCGGCGCCTACAATGCCGGGCCGGAGCGGTACCGCCAGTATGTCGAGGAAGGCCGGCCGCTGCCGCGCGAGACCGAGCGCTACATGGACATCATCGCGCCGCAGATCGCCGGCATCATGCCGGGCCAGGGCGGCAGCGACCGTATGACCCAATACGCCGCCGCCCAGATCCAGCAGAAGGTGCCGGCGCCGATCCGCATGGCGCCGATCCCGGACGGGTCGTCGAGCCGGAACGCCACCGTAGTGGCGGCGATGAAGCCGATCCCGGACGGGTCATCGACCCGCGGCGCCACCGTGGTCGCCGCCATGCAGCCGATTCCCGATGGCTCGTCGACCCGCGGCAGCACCGTGGTCGCGGCGATGCAGCCGATCCCGGACGGGTCGAGCACCGTGGTCGCGTCGGCGCTGCCGCCAGTCCGCGTGGTGCAGCAGCCCGGCGTGGTGCGGATGCAGCCGATTCCCGACGGCGCCAGCACTCAGGTCGCCGCGGCCGCCCCGGTCGCCCGACCGGCCCCGGTGCGGATGGCCCCGATCCCCGACGGCAGCACCCAGGTCGCCGCCGCGGCTCCGGTCGCGGTACGCCCAGCCATGGCGGCGCCGGTGCGCATGGCGCCGATCCCAGACGCGCCTGCGGCTCAGGTCGCGGCCGCCGTGCCGGCCCCGGTGGCCCGCACGGCCGTGGCGCCGACCCGGATGGCGCCGATCCCGGACGCCCCGCCGGTCCGCGTCGCCGCCGCGGCCAAGCCCGCGCGCGCCCCGGCGCTGCAGCAGGTCGCCGACGCCGACGTGCCGCGTCGCCAGGCCAACGGCCTGCCCACCGGCTGGTTCGTGCCGAGCGCGCCGGGCAACTGACGCTCTGTTCATAAGAAAGCCCGCGCCGCCGAAGGGTGGCGCGGGCTTTTTCTTTTTGGGGGCGAGCGTTCCGTCATGCCGGTGCCGCTTGCTCGTCTTCCCAAGTCCTTCTCAAGACCATCCGCCCCTCGCCGTCATTGCGAGCGTAGCGAAGCAATGACGGCGAGGGAATTCCGGAAGGTGCGCCGGCGCTCACGCCGCGTCGGGCAGGCCCGACGGGCGGCGGTAGCTCCAGGCACCGAGTGGCGGCAGGTTGCGCCAGACGAAATCGACCATCCGGCCCTGCAGCCCCAGCTTGCGCCGCGGCAGCGGCGACAGGATCTGGTTGGTCAGCTGCAGGAAGCGCCCCGACCGGCCCATGCGGGCGAAGGCGGCGTCGATGATCTGTCGCTGCAGGTCCAGCGGGAACCAGATAATCGGCAGGCTGGACGCCACCAGGGACAGCCGCTTGATGCCGGCCTTGTCCAGCATCGCGCCGATCTCGGCGACATCGCCCTCCAGCACCGTGACGCCGGGGAAGCGCTGGCGCAGCACGGCGCAGAATTCGGGCATCTTCTCGACCAGGACCAGCTTCTCCGGCGGCAGCCCGGTCGCCAGCAGCCCTTCGGTCAGGCTGCCGCTGCCGGCGCCGAGCTCCAGGACCGGGTCCTTGCAGCGCGGGTCGACATGACGGGCGAAGGCGCGGGCCACGGCGGGGCCGGAGGGCGCCCAGGCCGCCACCTTCAGCGGCGAGCGGAACCACAACCGGAGATACAGCCAGGAATCCTTGCTCATGCGACACCTCCGCGCCGTTCGTCGGAACAACCGCCCGTCTTCGCAGAGAGTTCCGGCGTCAGGCCTGCGCCTGGACGTCCAGCGAGTAGCCGGCGGAGCGGACGGTGCGGATCAGGTCGATCTCGCTGTCGTCGTTCAGCGCCTTGCGCAGGCGGCGGATATGGACGTCGACGGTGCGCGGCTCGACATAGACGTCGTGGCCCCAGACGATGTCGAGCAGCTGCTCGCGGCTGAACACCCGGCCGGGATGCTGCATGAAATGGCGCAGCAGGCGGAACTCGGTCGGGCCGAGATGGACGTCGCGGTTGCCGCGGCGGACGCGGTGGCCGCCGAGATCCATGCTGAGATCGGCGTAGCTGAGCATGTCGCCGGCGCTGGAGGGCGAGGTGCGGCGCAGCACCGCCTTGATCCGGGCCATCAGCTCCGGCGTCGAGAACGGCTTGGCGACATAGTCGTCGGCGCCGGAATCGAGGCCGCGGACGCGATCGCCCTCCTCGCCTCGCGCGGTCAGCATGATCACCGGGATGTCGCGGGTCTTGGCGCCGCGACGCAGCTGCCGGCAGACCTCGATGCCCGAGAGATGCGGCAGCATCCAGTCGAGCAGCACCAGGTCCGGGCGCTGCTCGCTGGCCAGCAGCAGCGCCTCCTCGCCGTCATAGGCGGCGAGGACGCGGAAGCCTTCGCGCTCCAGGTTGTAGGTCAGCAGGGTGACGAGGTCGACTTCGTCTTCGACCACCAGAACCAACGGCTGGATGCCGGCCCTCATGCGTTCTCCTCCGGCTTGGCCTCGGGGGTGACGACGGTGAAGGCGGTGGAGTCGCCCTTCGGCCGCGCATCCTTCACCGGCTTGCCCGTAAGCTGGAAGTGGATCAGCTCGGCGATGTTGGTGGCGTGGTCGCCGATCCGTTCGATGTTCTTGGCGATGAACAGGAGATGGGTGCAGGGGGTGATGTTGCGCGGATCCTCCATCATGTAGGTGAGGGTCTCGCGGAACAGGCTGGTGTAGAGGTCGTCGACCGATTCGTCCTGGCGCCAGGCCGACAGTGCCTTGTCCAGGTCGCGCTCGGTGTAGGCGTCGAGCACGTCCTTGATGATCTGCTGCACCATCCGGCCCATGCGCGGCAGCGTCGTCACCGGGCGGACCACCGGCACCTGGGCCAGGGCCAGGGACCGCTTGGCGATGTTGGCGGCGTAGTCGCCGATCCGCTCCAGGTCCGCGGCGATGCGCAGGGCCGAGATCACCTCGCGCAGATCGGCGGCGAAGGGCTGGCGCAGGGCCAGGATCTGGACCACCGCGGCGTCGACCGAGGCCTCGTAGGCGTCCATCTGCTCGTCGCTGCGCATCACCCGGCCGGCGAGGTCGGCGTCGCGCCGCACCACCGCCTGGATGGCGAGCTCGAGCTGGCTTTCGGCCAGGCCGCCCATCTGCACGATGGTGCGGCGCAGGGCCTCGAGCTCCTGGTCGAAGGACTTGACGATATGTTCGTTTGCCATGGCGCTGATCCTTCTGACCCCGGGCTCAGCCGAAGCGGCCGGTGATGTAGCTGTGCGTCCGCTCGTTCTTCGGGCTGGTGAACAGCTCCGACGTCTCGCCGAACTCGACCAGCTCGCCAAGATACATGAAGGCGGTGAAGTCGGCGGCGCGGGCCGCCTGCTGCATGTTGTGGGTGACGATCGCGATCGTGTAGTCGGTCTTGAGCTCGTCGATCAGCTCCTCGATCTTCGCGGTCGAGATCGGGTCGAGCGCCGAGGTCGGCTCGTCGAGCAGCAGCACGTCTGGCTGCATCGCCACGGTGCGGGCGATGCACAGGCGCTGCTGCTGGCCGCCGGACAGGCTCGTGCCGCTCTTCTTCAGCTTGTCCTTGACCTCGTCCCACAGCGCAGCGCGGCGCAGCGCCGCCTCGATCCGGCTGTCCATCTCGGCCTGGTCCAGCTTCTCGTACAGCCGGATGCCGAAGGCGACGTTGTCGTAGATCGACATCGGGAACGGCGTCGGCTTCTGGAACACCATGCCGACGCGGGCCCGCAGCAGGTTCACGTCCTGCTTCGGCCCGAGGATGTTCTCGCCGTCCAGCAGCACCTCGCCGGCGGCGCGCTGCTTCGGATACAGGTCGTACATCCGGTTCAGGATGCGCAGCAGCGTCGACTTCCCGCAGCCCGAGGGACCGATGAAGGCGGTCACGCAGCGCTCGTACAGCGGCAGGTTGATCTTCTTCAGCGCCTCATGGTCCTCGTAGAAGAAGGACAGGTTGCGGATCGAGATCTTCTCGCGCAGATCGCGGCCGAGATCGGTCGGGCGCTCGACATTGATGTTCACGTCGAGCGCCGTCACCTGAGCACCATTGCCTGTCATGACCGTCAGCCCTGCTTGCCGCCGAGCGAGGAGAGCGCCCGGGCGATGATGTTGAGAAGGAGGATCGTCACCGTGATCAGAAGCGCGCCGCCCCAGGCCAGGCGCTGCCAGTCCTCATAGGGGCTGAGCGCGAACTGGAAGATGACCACCGGCAGGTTGGCCATCGGCGCGTTCATGTCCGTGCTCCAGAACTGGTTGTTCAGGGCGGTGAACAGGAGCGGCGCCGTCTCGCCGCTGATCCGGGCGACCGCCAGCAGCACGCCGGTGATCATGCCGTTGCGCGCGGCGCGGTAGCAGATCATCAGCACCACCTTCCACTGCGGCGAGCCCAGCGCCGCGGCGGCCTCGCGCAGGGTGTTCGGCACCAGCTTCAGCATGTCCTCGGTGGTGCGGATCACCACCGGCATGGCGATGATCGACAGCGCCACGGCGCCGGCCCAGGCCGAGAAATGGCCCATCGACGACACCATGATCTCGTAGACGAACAGGCCGATCACGATCGACGGCGCGCTGAGCAGGATGTCGTTGATGAAGCGGATCACCTCGGCCAGCTTGTTGGTCTTGCCGAACTCGGCCAGGTAGGTGCCAGCGAGGATGCCGATCGGAGTGCCGATCAGCGTGCCGACCACGGTCATGATCAGGCTGCCGTAGATGGCGTTCAGCAGGCCGCCGCCCTCGCCCGGGGGAGGCGGCGTCGATTCCGTGAACAGCATCGGCGAGATGGCGTCGAGGCCGTTGATCACCAGCGTCGCCAGGATCCAGACCAGCCACATGAGGCCGAACGCGGCTGCGCCGACCGAGATGGCGAGCGCGATTTTGTTGACGGCGCGGCGCCGGGCGTAGAGTGCGGTTGGAACCGGCATGTCCTAGCCCCCCGTCTTGCGCTGCAGCCGCAGCAGCTGGATCTTGGCGATCGCCAGGACGATGAAGGTGATGACGAAGAGCACGAGGCCCAGCGCGATCAGCGACGAGGTGTAGAGGTCGCCGACCGCCTCGGTGAATTCATTGGCGATCGAGGCCGAGATGGTGGTGCCCGGCGCCAGGATCGAGTTCGAGATGCGGTGGGCGTTGCCGATGACGAAGGTCACCGCCATGGTCTCGCCCAGCGCCCGGCCGAGGCCGAGCATGACGCCGCCGACCACGCCGACGCGGCTGTAGGGCAGCACCACCTTGAACACCACCTCCCAGGTCGTAGCACCCAGGCCGTAGGCCGATTCCTTGAGCAGCGGCGGCACTGTCTCGAACACGTCGCGCATGATCGAGGTGATGAAGGGCAGCACCATGATCGCCAGAATCAGGCCGGCGGTGAAGATGCCGATGCCGTAGGGCGGGCCGGCGAACAGCGATCCGATCAGCGGCAGCTTGCCGAAGGTGCCGATCAGGAAGGGCTGCGCCGTCTGCTGCAGGATCGGCGCCAGCACGAAGAAGCCCCAGATGCCGTAGATGATGCTGGGGATGCCGGCCAGGAGCTCGATGGCGATGCCGAGCGGGCGCTTCAGCACCGGCGGGCACAGCTCGGTCAGGAAGATGGCGATGCCGAAGCTGACCGGGACGCCGATCAGCATCGCGATCAGCGAGGTGACCAGCGTGCCGTAGATCGGCGCCAGCGCGCCGAATTTCTCGGTGACCGGGTTCCAGACTTCGTTGGCGACGAAGCCGACGCCGAAGGTCTGCAGCGCCGGCATCGCGCCGATGATCAGCGACAGGATCACCCCGCCGAGGATCGCCAGCACCAGCACGGCGAAGAACAATGTGACCAGGCGGAAGCCGGTGTCCGCCGCGCGCTGTCGCTGCGCGGTGCGGGCGTCGATCCGCGGCCCGATCTTCTGATAGGTGGCGTCCACCATCGATCACCTTGCCCTGGGAAACAGGCGGCGCCGTGCGGAGAGTCGCACGGCGCCCAATCGATCAGCCGTTGCCGGCGATCACTTCGAGGCGGTCCAGACCGGCTTGCCGTCGGCGCCCTTGATGCTGTCGGCCCAGGTCTTGTGGACCATGTCGACCACCGCGTCCGGCATCGGCACGTAGTCGAGGTCCTCGGCCAGCTTGTCCTGGCTGTAGGCCCAGGCGAAGAACTGCAGCGCGGTGGCCGACGCGGCCTGGTCCTGCGGCTGCTTGTACATCAGGATGAAGCTGGCGCCGGTGATCGGCCAGCTCTCGGCACCCGGCTCGTTGGTCAGGATGACGTAGTAGCCCTTGGAGTTGGCCCAGTCGGCGGCCGAGGCCGCGGCCTGGAAGCTCTTGATCGTCGGGTCGACCGCCTTGCCGTCCTTGTTGACCAGCTTGACGTAGGTCAGCTTGTTCTGCTTGGCGTAGGCGTATTCGACGTAGCCGATGGCGCCTTCGGTCTGCTTGGCGGTGTTGGCGACACCCTCATTGCCCTTGGCGCCGATGCCGGCCGGCCACTGCACCGAGGAGTTGGCGCCGACGGTGTCCTTGAACTTGGCGTTCACCGACGAGAGATAGGTCGTGAACAGGAAGTTGGTGCCCGACCCGTCCGACCGATAGGCCGGGGCGATGGCGGTGTCCGGCAGGGTGACGCCCGGGTTCAGCGCCTTGATCTTGTCGTCGTTCCAGGCGGTGATGTCGCCGAGATAGATCTGCGCGACCAGGTCGCCGCTGAGGATCAGCTGGCCCGGCGCGACGCCCGGGATGTTCACGACCGGCACGACGCCGCCCATGATCATCGGAAACTGCACGAGGCCGGCGGCGTCGAGGTCCTCCGGCTTCAGCGGCATGTCCGAGGCGCCGAAGGTGACGGTCTTTTCCTTGATCTGCTTGATGCCGCCGCCCGAGCCGATCGACTGGTAGTTCAGGCCGATGCCGCTTTCCTTCTTATAGGCATCCGCCCACTTGGCGTAGACCGGGTAGGGGAAGGTCGCGCCAGCGCCGGAAATATCGGCCGCCTGGGACGCGCCCGCCACGAGCGCAACCGCCGCGCCGAGCACCGCGCTGCGAAGGATGGATCGTGAAAAAAGCTTCACGCGAATCTCCTGTGGTGGTGGGACGAGCCCCATGGCATCGCCCGGTCAGGCGACCAGCGCCCCGTTCCGAGCGCAGGCTATAGTCACCGCCGCAGTCCCTTTTAAGACAGTTCAGTTACAGTTTTATGAAGGGCCCGGCCGGCCGCCTTGCCGCCTGGCGCGGCGGGCAGATGCACGGTGAAAACGCTGCCGCGGCCGACCTCGCTGTCGATCTCCAGCCGGCCGCGGTGACGGCTGACGATGTGCTTGACGATGGCCAGGCCCAGGCCGGTGCCGCCGACGGCGCGGCTGCGCGCCGGGTCGACCCGGTAGAATCGCTCGGTCAGCCGCGGCAGGTGCTCGCGGGCAATGCCGTCGCCCTGGTCGGTGACGCTGACGACGAGGCTGGTCCGCCGCCCCTCCGCCGCCGGCCGCGCGGACAGGCCGACGACGCCGCCCTGCTTGCCGTAGTTGATCGCGTTCGACACCAGGTTCTGGAACACCTGGTACAGCTGGTCCGAATCCCCGAGCACCGGCGGCAAGTCGGGCGCCAGGTCGAGCTCGAGCCGCTGCGCCTTGCGCTGGGCCTTGAGCTCGAGCGCGTCGGCCACCGATTGCAGCAGCGGGCCGACCGCGACCCGCCCGGTCGGCGGCACATGCTCATCCAGCTCGATCCGCGACAGCGACAACAGGTCGTTGACCAGCCGCGACATGCGCTCGGCCTGCTGCTGCATGATGCCGAGGAAGCGCTCGCGCGCCGCCACGTCGTCGCGCGCCGGCCCGCGCAGCGTCTCGATGAAGCCCATCAGGCTGGACAGCGGCGTGCGCAGCTCGTGGCTGGCATTGGCGACGAAGTCGGCCCGCATCTGCTCGACCCGCTTGGTCGCGGTGAGGTCGTAGAAGGTGACCAGCAGCGCCGGTTCCGGCCGGTCGCCGGAGTCGCGCTCGCCGGCATCGCCACGTCGCTCGAAGCGCTGGATCCGGACCTCGAACTCGCGCTCGATCGGCACCGGCAGGTTCAGCGCCACGGTCAGCATCGGGCCGCCGGCGAGGACGGCATCGACCGCGGCGACGATCTCCGGGTGGCGGATGGCATCGGCCATGTCGCGGTCCAGCAGCCGGTCGCCGAACAGCCGCTCGGCGGCGCCGTTGGCGCGCAGCACACTGCGGTCGCCGGCCAGCACCAGGATCGGGTCGTCCTGTGCCTCCAGGATCTCCGACGCGGTCTGCAGCTCGACCGCCAGGCTGCGCTCGCGGCCACGGGCATGGCGCTGCAGCCGCTGCAGGTGCAGGAATAGGATCTGGCCGATCTCGGTCGAGGGCCGCGGCGGCCGCTCCGGCGCCTCGGCGGTCGACGCCTCGATGTGGCGGCGCAGCAGATCGAGGTCGCGCAGCAGGCGCCAGGCGAAGATCCCGGCGACGCCGACCACCGCGACCGCCCCGGCCACCGCCAGCCAGACGCCCATCCCGTCAGCGCCGGCCGACAGCAGCAGCGCGATCACCAGGGCAGCGATCACCCCGATGCCGAGCAGGTGGCGATAGATCGGACCGGCCATGCACACGCGCCTCGAACAGCGAGCCCCAGAATACCGCGATCCCGCGGGGGACGGCGAGGCTACCTGCGCTCAATGACGGTTTCGTGTCGCCCAACCCGCGATCGACATCATAGGTTGGGATCGCGAACCCAACCTGGTGCAGCGGTGAGATGTTGGGTTCGCCCCATGGGCGAGCCCAACCTACGAGAGTGCCTCCTGATGCCTCAGGACGATATGGACACGCCGGCGCCGGCGCCCATATAGACGCCCTTGGCCGGCTTTTCCGACCGTTCGCAGGCGGCGGCACCGACCGCCACCGCCAGCAGCAGCGCGACAAGGCCGAGCCGACGCATCATTCAGCCCGGGCCACGCCGACCATGGCCGGGCGCAGCAGCCGGCCCTGCAGCACATAGCCGGGCTGCATCACCTGGACGATGGTGCCGGCCGGCTTGCCGGTGCCCGGCAGCTCGAACATGGCCTGGTGGAAGTTCGGGTCGAAGGTCTCGCCGACCGGCTCGATCCGGGTCACGCCGTGGCGCTCGAAGGCGGCGAGCAACTGGCGCTCGGTGGCGGCGACGCCGTCGACCAGGGTCTTCAGCGCCGCATCCGCCTCGACCGCCCCGGCCGGCACCGCGTCGATGGCGCGGCGCAGGTTGTCGGCGGCGTCGAGCAGCGACTTGGCGAAGCCGGAGATGGCGTATTTGGCCGTGTCCTCGCGCTCGCGCTCGGACCGGCGGCGGATGTTCTCGGTCTCGGCCAAAGCGCGCAGCGCCTGGTCCTTCAGCTTGCCGGTCTCGGCCTCGAGCTCGGCGATGCGCTCGAGCGCACCGGCCAGCGCCGCATCGTCGGTGACCCCAGCGGTCTCGGATTCGGCGACACCCTCGACCTCGGGCCCGGCGGCCCCGGTCTCCGGCTCCGTCGCGTCGGGGCGGGGCTCGGCGGACATCGTCTTGTTGTGCATCATGCTACCTGGTTCGTGGTCTCGTTGGTTCTGAGGAGACGGCCTATCATCTTCGCGGTGTAATCCACCATCGGGATAATGCGCGCATAGTTCAGCCGGGTCGGCCCGATCACGCCGACGGCGCCGACCACGCGCTGGTCGCCGCCCTTGTACGGAGCGATGATCATCGAGCAGCCAGTGTGGCTGAACAGCCCGTTCTCGGCGCCGATGAAGATCTGCACGCCCTCGGCGGCATTGGCCGCGTCGAGCATCCGCAGCATCGCCTCCTTGGTCTCCAGCGCCTGGAACAGGCCGCGGATGCGCTCCAGGTCGTCCAGCGCGGTGACGTCGTTGAGCAGGCGCGACTGGCCCTTGACGATCAGCGTGCCCCCCCCGCCGCCGCTCCAGGTGGCGAGGCCGGCCGCGACCACCTTGGCCGCGAGGCTGTCGAGCTGGCTCTTCTGCGACTCGATCTCGCCCAGCACCTCGGTCCGGGTCTCGCCGATGGTGCGGCCGACGATGCGGGCGTTGAGATAATTGGTGACGTGGACGAAGGTCGAGGCCGGCAGGCCGAGCGGCACCTCGAGCACCCGGTTCTCGACCATGCCGTCCTCGGTGACCAGCACCACCAGGGCGCGGCCCGGCGACAGGTTGACGAACTCGATATGCTTCAGCGGCCGGTCGGTCTTCGGCGCCAGGACGAGGCCGGCGCAGGCGGACAGGCCGGAGAGGGCCGAGGTCGCCTCCTCCAGCATCTCGGAGACGCCGCGCCCGGCCTGGGCGCACATCGCATCGATCGAGGCCCGCTCGCTCTCGCCGACATCGCCGAGTTGCATCAGCCCGTGCACGAACAGGCGCAGGCCCGCATCGGTCGGCATCCGCCCGGCCGAGGTGTGCGGGGCGAAGAGCAGGCCGGCATCCTCGAGATCCGCCATGACGTTGCGGATCGTCGCCGGCGACAGCGACATGCCGAGCCGGCGCGACAGGGTGCGGCTGCCCACCGGCTCCCCGGACTGGACATAGGCGTCGACGATCTGGCGGAAGATCTCCCGCGAGCGCTCGTCGAGGTCCCGGAATGCCTGGCCGCCGGATCGGGTCGAGAGTTCGTTCAGCATGCTCATGGCCGTCGCCACGCTATGTAGGGGCCGTTCGACCCGAATCAACGTGCCGGGCTTTACGGGCAGGACGCCCGAGGATAGCGTGCGCGTCCCTCGCCGAGAACAGAAAGCGACCCCATGCGACCGTCCGGACGCGCCTTCGACGCCCTGCGCGCCATCCGCCTCGAGACCGACGTCAACAAATACGCCGAGGGCTCGTGCCTGGTGAAGTTCGGCGACACCCATGTGCTGTGCACCGCCTCGGTCGATGATCGCGTGCCGTCCTGGCTGAAGAACGGCGGCAAGGGCTGGGTCACGGCGGAATACGGCATGCTGCCGCGCGCCACCGACCAGCGCACCGACCGCGAGGCCGCCCGCGGCAAGCAGACCGGGCGAACCCAGGAGATCCAGCGCCTAATCGGCCGGTCGCTGCGCGCCGTCACCGACCTGAAGGCGCTGGGCGAGATCCAGATCAAGGTCGATTGCGACGTGCTGCAGGCCGATGGCGGCACCCGCACCGCCGCGATCACCGGCGGCTATGTCGCGCTGGTGCTGGCGCTGCGCCACCTGGTGCAGATCCGCAAGATCAAGGCGCTGCCGCTGACCGACAGCGTCGCCGCGATCTCCTGCGGCCTGCATCAGGGCCAGGCGGTGCTGGACCTGGACTACGCCGAGGATTCGAGCGCCCAGGCCGACGCCAACTTCGTCATCACCGGCAAGGGCGGTCTGGTCGAGGTGCAGGCGACGGCGGAGCAGACCCCGTTCACCCGGGCCGAGTTCGAGGCGCTGCTGGTGCTGGCCGAGCAGGGCACGGCCGAGCTGGCGGCGATCCAGAAGGCGGCGCTCGGCGAAGGTTAAGTCCGATCCTTTCGGAGCGCTCATGCCGCTCAAGAAAAATCGTCATGGCGAGGCGCGGAGCGCCGTGGCCATGACGATGAGGAATTGGGAGCTGCACTCCGCACTCAGCGCAAGCCAGACAGATGCGGCGCCCGGACGCTTGAGTTGCGGGACGCGTCCGTGAAATCCTGCCGGCCCGCGGGCGGGAGGACTCCATGGGCGCGTTCTCGATCTGGCATTGGGTCATCATGTCCCTGTTCCTGGGAATCAGCGCCCCCGTGCCGGGGGTTCCCGGCGCGATCGCGGATGCCCTCTCGGCGCTTCGCAACCTGGCCACCGTGCCCCATGCCGAGAAGCTGATCGACTACGCGCCCGAAGCTGGCGGCCCGGTGCTGTACCGGCTGCCCGGCAATGTCTGCTTCCTGCGGAGCGGCCAGAAGAAGGTCCAGGTCAGCTGGATTCGGCGGGACGATCGCGGCCGGATCGAGATCATCGTCTCGGCCCCGGTGCTCGGTTTCACTGGGCGCCGCTTCGATCCCGACGGTACGGCGCAGCTGGACCTCGCAGGCCAGGCTGTAGCAGTACCGGTCGCATCGCCGGGCTTCCCGACGTGGCGCTTCACGCTGGAGGAGACGCCGGCGCTGAAGGAGGCGCTCGACGCCGACGATGCGACGCTGCGCTTCACCGCGATCCGCGGCGGCAAGCCGGTGCCGGACGAGACGCTGAGCATCGCGGCCGGCAATCTCTGGCAGGCCATCCAGGGCCTGGACTCCTGCGCCAGCGGCGCCGAGGTGCCGGGCGTGGTCGGGCCGTAGTTGCGGCCCGGGCGCGGCGAGCGGATCATCCCGGCATCCGAGCCGACCCGTGAGGACCTGATGATCGAAGCCTCCTGCCATTGCGGCGCCGTCCGGCTGCAGGTCGCGGAGCGGCCGCAGCGGCTGACCTCCTGCAACTGCTCGATCTGCCGCCGCCTCGGCACGCTGTGGGCCTATTACCCGCGCGACCAGCTGGCCATCGTGCAGGGCGCCGGCACCACGATCCCCTATATCCAGGGCGACCGCACCCTGGCGCTCCATCACTGCCCGACCTGCGGCTGCGTCACCCATTGGGAGGGGCTGCCGGCCGGGGATCCGGCACGGGTGGCGATCAATGTCCGGCTGCTCGACCCGGCCGAGATCGAGGGCGTGCCGGTTCGGCGATTCGACGGCGCCGATAGCTGGACCTATCTGGATTGAGCGCTCGCAAAGGGAGGGGACATGGGGCGGATTTTCACCGGGATCGCGGCAGCGCTGCTGGTGCTGCTGTCGATCGTCGGCGCCGGGCACGCCGAGGATGACGCCGCACTGCGCGCCAAGCTGCTGCAATCGATGCGCCAGGGCTATGCGGAGGCCGGCCCCGGCGCGCCCGACCTGATCGAACTGCTGTCCGAACGGTTTCCCGCCGACCTGGACGCGCTGATGGGCACGGCCCTCGCCGCCTACAAGGCGCAGCGGCCGCCGGCCGAGGTGAAGGCTGCGGTGGCCAAGATCTTCGTCGCGATCCAGGCGCGGGACGGCGACAGGATCCTGTCGGCGCCGGATGCCGACCTGTCCGCCGTGATCGCGGCGCAGGGCGACATCGTCCGCGCGCTCGGCCAAGGCCATGAGGATCTGTGCAAGGCCCTGGTGTCCGGCGGCGCGGCGATGGCGGCGCCGACGCCGGAGATCGGCCTGCTGTTCGTCACGCGCCTGCACCGCATCCTGACCGCGATCGCCGATGGCCGGGACCGGCCGGTTCCGGCGCGGGTGATGCAGGATGACGACTATGTCGATTTCGCGACGGCTGCCCGAAAGCTGGGAACCGACATCAAGGCGTGGTCTGTGCTGGCAGCGGACGAGCTGCCGGACGCGAAGCCCGGCGAGGTCTGCCGGGCGCTGGATTCGACCTACGGCGCGGCGCTGGCGGCCAAGGGCGATCTCGGCCAGCGCATCCGCGCCGACCTGTCCCACGAGCTGCTGGTCACCGACATCGGCGTCTATCGCCCGGCCCTGGAGAAATAGGCGTCCGCCGCGGTCTCGACCCGGTGCTTCAGGCCGGTCCGCAGGCCGAGGGCGAAGGCGGTCTCGGCCATCAGGAACATCGGGCCGATCAGCAACTGGAACAGGTTGGACAGGAAGGCCGGCCGCTTGCCCTCATAAGCGTGGCCGACCAGCTGCAGCGCCCAGCCGCCGACGAACAGCGCGCCGGCGACGGTCCATGTGATCCAGTCCGAGCCGCCGCTGGCCACGGCATGGGCGATGATCAGCCCCGGGATCACCACCACCGCCATGGCCAGGCCGAGCCCGAGGTCGAGCGCGATCCACAGCAGCCAGATCAGGAGCGCGACGAGGTCGGCCAGGGTCGCCGGCCAGCCGCCGATGGTTCCGAGCGGTACCGTCGCCAGGGCGACCAGCACCGCCAGGATGATCGCCGGGATGCCGAAGAAATGGGTCAGCCGGTTGCGGCCGTCGCGGTGGAAGCTGGTGTACATCGCCATCTGGCGATCGAACAGATCCGAAGCCATGCGCGATCCTCCCCGAGAGGAGAATAAGCCCAAGGCAGGAGGTCATGTCGAAAAATGCAACGGAACCGTCATCAGCGAGCAGACCGGTTTGCCGCTATGTCGGCTGAACGCGGGACACTCCCTTGCTGAGTCGGATGGCCGCGGCAGCGGCCAGCAGGCCGATGAAGCAGGCCAGCAGCATCAGCCCCAGCAACAGCATGGGCGATGGCTTGCCGGACAATGCGAGGCCGGTCAGCGTCGTCATCAACGCGCCGCCCGAGACGGTCAGCGCGCCGGTGATGCCGGCCGCGCTTCCCGCCAGCCGGGGCTGCACCGACATCGCTCCGGCATTGCTGTTCGGCGTTGTCATGCCGTTGCCCAGCCCGACAAAGATGGTGCATCCGAAAAACATTGCCGGGGTCAGATGGCCCATCGCGATCACCGCGAGGCCAAGGAGAAGACCCAGGCAGGCCAGGATCCGGCCCGTCAGCATGACCGTTGCCGGCGGATGCCGGTCGACCAGACGGCTTGCCAGCCAGCTGCCGGTCATGAAGCCAGCGGTGATGCTGCCGACGAACACCCCCAGCTCTGCCGTGCCGATCCCGAAAATGACGGCGGCGACAAGGGGCGCTCCGGCCAGAAAGATGTAGAAGGCGCCCGTCGAGAAGGCTGTGCACAGCGCATAGCACCAGAACACCGGCTCGCGCAGCAGCGCGGTCAGGCGCTTGCCGTCATGTCCCTCGCCAGCCGGGCGCCGGAGGGTTTCGCCCAGATCCGACCATGCCAGGCAGAAGAGCCCTGCTCCGGCCGCGGCATACAGCAGGAAGACCACGCGCCATCCGAAGGCGGCGTCCAGAACGCTGCCCAGCATCGGCCCCAACATCGGGGCAAGCGCCATCGCCATGCCGATGCGGCCCAGCAACCGCGCGGCCTCGGCCCCCTCGGTGATATCGCGAACGATCGCGAGCGACAGGACACAGCCCGAGACCACGGCCGCCTGCAGCATCCGGAACGCCAGCAGCATCCACACGGTCTGGGCTGCCGCGCAGCCAAGCGATGCGAGGGTGAAGATCACAAGCGCCGCAAGCAGCACCGGACGCCGGCCGATCCGGTCGGCAAGCGGACCCACGCCGAGCTGGACTGCAGCCGTAACCGCGAGATAGCCGCCGAGGGCGAGGCTGACCAGGGCGTAGTCGGCATCGAGATCGAGCGCGATGTTGGCCAGTGACGGCACGATCATGTTCAGCGTCACCGTCGAGGTGGCGGTCATCAGGATCAGTGTCGCCAGGGCCGGGGGGTTGCTTGCCTTGCGCATCGGTCACCCTCTGAAAACAAAAAAGCCCCCGAACGAGGGTTCGGGGGCGCATGGCGAACGGAGATGGATTCCGCTACCGGACCATGCACCTTTCGCCGACGACTACGAAATTTAACGGAAGCATTTTCTGTCTCCTGCGTAATGAACCTATTCCCAAATAGGGTCTCCGCGCAAGTGTTGTTCGATCGTTCGCCATGGGCTCGCAGCAGTGGTGGGCCCCCGGACCACGGGCGACCGCCAGCTCATGGCCCATGCGGTCGACCTCGACATGGTCCGGGGCTCACGGCATCTCAGTCCTGCAGCGCCAGCAGCAGGCTGGAGGTGTCGACCCGGCCGCCGGCCTTGGCCTGGACCGCCGCGTAGAACTGGTCGACCAGCGCCGTGGCCGGCAGCCGGGCGCCGTTGTGCTTGGCCTCCTGGAAGCAGATGCCGAGGTCCTTGCGCATCCAGTCGATGGCGAAGCCGAAATCGAACTTGCCCTGCAGCATGGTGCGGCCGCGATTCTCCATCTGCCAGCTCTGCGCCGCGCCCTTGGAGATCACGTCGAGCACCAGGTTGCCGTCGAGCCCGGCCTTCTGGGCGAAGTTCAGCCCCTCGGCCAGGGCCTGGACCAGCCCGGCGATGCAGATCTGGTTGACCATCTTGGTCAGTTGGCCGGACCCCGCCGGGCCCATCAGGGTGCAGGCGCGGGCGTAGCTGTCGATCACCGGCTTGGCCACGGCGAAGACCGGCTCGCGCCCGCCGCACATCACCGTCAGCACGCCGTTCTCGGCCCCGGCCTGGCCGCCCGAGACCGGCGCATCGACGAAGCCGAAGCCGAGCTTGTCGGCCTCCGCCTCCAGCTCGCGGGCGATGTCGGCCGAGGCCGTGGTGTGGTCGACCAGGATGGCGCTGCCGGACATGCCGGCGAAGGCGCCGTCCGGCCCCTGGACCACGGAGCGGATGTCGTCGTCGTTGCCGACGCACATGAACACGATGGCGGCGTCCTTCGCCGCCTCGGCCGGAGTCGGCGCCCATTGGCCGCCATGGCGCTCGGCCCAGGCCTCGGCCTTCGCCGCGGTGCGGTTGAAGACGGTGACCTCGTGCCCCGCCTTGACCAGATGCCCCGCCATCGGCGCGCCCATCACGCCCATGCCCAGGAATGCGACCTTCATCGTCCTCGTCCCCACCCGTCATGCGTTGGAGACGACACAGTGCACCAACCGGCGCCTTTGATTCCAGCGTCGGCCGCGCGTATCTGATGCCCATCATGACGAACGCCGCCTCCCCCGCCCGCCGCTTCGCCGGCGACCACCTGGTCATCGCCAGCCACAACAAGGGCAAGATCCCGGAGATCGCCGCCCTGCTGGAAGGCCGCGTGCCGCGCCTGACCTCGGCGGCCGAGCATGACGTGCCGGAGCCGGAGGAGACCGGCGCGACCTTCATCGCCAATGCCGAGCTGAAGGCCCGCTTCGTCGCCGAAGCCACCGGCCTGCCGTCGCTGGCCGACGACAGTGGCGTCGCCGTCACCGGCCTCGGCGGCGAACCGGGCATCTATTCCGCGCGCTGGGCCGAGAAGCCGGACGGCAGCGGCCGCGACTTCGCCTATGCCATGGAGCAGGTGCGGTTGAGACTGGGCGACAATCCGGATCGCAGCGCCCGCTTCGTCTGCGCCCTGTCGCTGTGCTGGCCGGACGGCCATTGCGAGACAGTCGAGGGCGAGATCCGCGGCGAGCTGGTCTGGCCGGCGCGCGGGATCAAGGGCTTCGGCTACGACCCGATCTTCGTGCCGGACGGCCACGACCGGACGTTCGGAGAGATGGAGTCGGCCGAGAAGCACGGCATGAGCCACCGCGCCGACGCCTTCGCCAAGCTGGTGGCGCGCTGCTTCGAGGGCGGATGAGCGCCCCCGGTTTCGCTCTCTACGTCCATTGGCCGTTCTGCCGGTCGAAATGCCCGTATTGCGACTTCAACTCGCATGTCCGGGAGCAGGTGGAGCATGAGCGCTGGCGCCGGGCGCTGGTGGCGGAGCTGGACCATTTCGCCGACCTGACGCCGGGCCGGACGCTGACCTCGATCTTCTTCGGCGGCGGCACCCCGTCGCTGATGCAGCCGGCCACGGCCGCGGCGGTGATCGACCGCGCCGCCGAGCGCTGGGGCCTGGCGCCCGATGTCGAGATCACGCTGGAGGCGAACCCGACCTCGGTCGAATCGGGACTGTTCGCCGGCTTCCGCGCCGCCGGGGTGAACCGGGTGTCGCTCGGCGTCCAGGCGCTGGACGAGGCGTCGCTGCGCTTCCTCGGCCGCAACCACTCTGCGGAAGAGGCGCTGGCCGCCGTCGGCCTGGCCGCCCGGCATTTCGACCGCTTCTCCTTCGATATGATCTACGCCCGGCCGGGCCAGACCGTGGCCGGCTGGACGGCGGAGCTGCGCCAGGCGCTGGACCACGCCGTCGGCCACATCTCGGCCTATCAGCTGACGATCGAGCAGGGCACCCGCTTCCACACCCTGTATTCGCGCGGCGAGCTGGTGCTGCCGGACGAGGACACCCAGGCGGCGCTGTACGAGGCCACGGCCGAGGTGCTGGGCGCCGCCGGCCTGCCCGGCTACGAGATCTCGAATCACGCCCGGCCGGGTGAGGAATCGCGCCACAACCTGACCTATTGGCGCTATGGCGACTATGTCGGCGTCGGCCCCGGCGCGCATGGCAGGCTGACGCTGAACGACGGGAAGTGGGGCACCCGCACCCATCGGGCGCCGGAGGTGTGGCTGGAGCGGGTCGAGGCCGCCGGCCATGCCGAGCATGAGCGCGAGGCGGTGCCGCCCGAGGCCCGTCGCGACGAGATGCTGATGATGGGGCTGCGCCTGGCCGAGGGCGTGGCCAAGTCCCGCATCGCCGACGAATCCGGCCTGCCCTTCGACCGGGCGATCGACCGCCGCCGGCTGGACCGGCTGGTCGCCGGCGGCTTCCTGACCGAGGATTCGGACCGCCTGACCGCCAGCCCCGCTGGCCGCCAGCGCCTGGACGCGGTGCTGGCCGCGCTGCTGGGATAGGTCGCGTCAGCCCTGCTTCGTCACCGTGAAGTGGGTGGCGCGGGACGAGCTGACCCGTTCGGTGCAGACATAACCCAGGGCGGCGAGGTCGAGCCCGGCGAACAGGTTCTCGCCGCTGCCCAGCAGAACGGGCGCCTGGGCCAGATGCATTTCGTCGATCAGGCCCTTGGCCAGGTATTGCCGGACGGTGGCGACGCCACCGCCGACCCGCACATCCTTGCCGCCCGCGGCCTCCCGCGCCTGGCGCAGAGCCGATTCGATGCCGTCGGTGACGAAATGAAAGGTGGTGCCGCCCTGCATGACCAGCGGCGCCCGGGCGTGGTGAGTCAGGATGAAGACCGGCGTGTGATAGACGGGGTCGTCGCCCCACCAGCCCTTCCAGCTGTCGTCCGGCCAGGGCCCGCGCACCGGCCCAAACATGTTCCGGCCGAGGATCCAGGCCCCGATATTGTCGAAGCTGCGGGCGGCGAAATCCTCGTCGATGCCGGTCTCGCCGTCCTCCTTGCCGAACATCCTCTGAAAGGTGCGGGTCGGAAAGGCCCATTGCGGCAGCACCATGCCGCCCTTGCCGAACGGGTTCTCGAGGCTCTGTTCCAGCGCGGCGCCGTAGCCGTCCAGAGAAATCGAAAAGGCGCGGACAACGAGCTTGGACATGGCGGCGTTCCTCCAGGTGACGTTGTTTTCTGATTTTCTATCGCAACCAGTTATATAGTGCAATCGGATTTTGCCATGGGCTGTCCCTGCCCTGCCGCCCGGGCTATCCTCTCGGCCCAACTCACCGGGGAGGCGATGCCATGGCAACGGTCCGGTACATCGTCCACGACGTCGACCAGGCGGTCGCGTTCTATAGGGAAAAGCTGGGGTTCCGACTGCAGCAGCAGTTCGGGCCCAACATGGCGATCCTCGAGCGGGACGGGCTGACCCTGTGGGTCGCCGGCCCCAATGCATCCGCCAGCCGGCCGATGCCGGATGGCCGCAAGCCCGAGCCCGGCGGCTGGAACCGATTCGTGCTGCAGGTCGACGACCTGCCGGCCTTGGTCGCCGATCTGCGCCAGCGCGGCGTCCGGTTCCGCAACGACATCGTCACCGGCCCCGGCGGCCAACAGATCCTGTGCGAGGACCCGTCTGGCAACGTGGTCGAGCTGTTCCAGCCGGCTTGAGCGGAGGCCCGACCGGGTGGACACCCGCTCTCCGGCGCGGCATGGTCGCGCTCTGTTCCCGTCCGGAGAGGGCCCGCCGATGTCGACCACACCGAAGACCTATTACCTGATCGACGGCTCGGGCTACATCTTCCGGGCCTTCCATGCGCTGCCGATGATGATGCGCAAGTCGGACGGGCTGCCGGTGAACGCCGTCTACGGCTTCACCAACATGCTGATCCGCCTGCTGGCCGATCTCGACGCCGACCACCTGGCGGTGATCTACGACGCGTCGGAGCGCGGCTTCCGCAAGGAGATCTACCCCGCCTACAAGGCGCAGCGGCCCGACCCGCCGGAGGAGCTGATCCCGCAATTCCCGTTGATCCGCGCCACCAGCGAGGCCTTCAACCTGCCGGGCATCGAGATCGAGGGCTTCGAGGCCGACGACATCATCGCCACCTACGCCCGGATGGCGCGGGAGGAAGGGTCGCGCGTCGTCATCGTCTCCTCCGACAAGGACATGATGCAGCTGGTCGGCGACGGCGTGACCATGCTGGACCCGCTGAAGAACAAGCCGATCGACGCGGCCGAGGTGATGGAGAAGTTCGGTGTCATGCCGGACCGGGTGATCGACGTGCAGTCCCTGGCCGGCGACAGCGTCGACAACGTGCCGGGCGTGCCCGGCATCGGCATCAAGACCGCGGCCCAGCTGATCACCGAATATGGCGACCTGGACACCCTGCTGGCCCGGGCCGGCGAGATCAAGCAGCCGAAGCGCCGCGAATCCCTGATCCAGTATGCCGAGCAGGCGCGGATCAGCCGTCAGCTGGTGACGCTGCGCAGCGACGCGCCGGTGCCGTTCGGGCTGGAGGGCATCGTCGCCCGCCCGCCGGACCGGTCGAAGCTGGTAAGGTTCCTGGAGGAGATGGAGTTCCGGTCGACCATCACCCGGGTCGAGGCGTCGTTCGACAAGCTGGGCACCACCGGCGGCGACGAGCCTGACCTGGCGGCGCCGGGCAAGCCCGAGGCGATCGCCCAGGACTACCAGCTGGTGCAGGATGCGGCGGCGCTGCAGCGCTGGGCCGATGCGGCGATCGAGGCCGGGGTGCTGGCGATCGACACCGAGACCAACTCGCTGGACGCCGAGGCGGCGATGCTGTGCGGCATCTCGCTGGCCGTGGCGCCGGGCCGCGCCTGCTACATCCCGGTCGCCCATGTGCCGCCGGAGGGCGACGGGCTGAACTTCGGCGGCACGACGCTGCAGCAGATCCCGCTGGCCGAGATCCGCCGCATCCTCGGGCCGGTGCTGGTCGACCCGTCGGTGCTGAAGGTCGGCCACAACCTGAAATACGACGCCCATGTGCTGGGCCGCTCCGATGTCGGCCTGCCGATCACGCCATGGGACGACACCATGCTGATCTCCTACGTGCTCGACGGCGGCGCGCATGGCCACGGCATGGACGAGCTGTCGGAGCTGCACCTGCAGCACCGCACCATCCCCTATGCCGCGGTCTGCGGCACCGGCAAGTCCGCCATCACCTTCGACAAGGTGCCGCTCGACAAGGCCCTGGCCTATGCCGCCGAGGACGCCGACATCACGCTCAGGCTGCACATGCTGCTGAAGCCGCGGCTGGTGGGCGAGCGGATGGCCACGGTCTATGAGACCATCGAGCGGCCGCTGGTCGGCGTCATCTCCGACATGGAGATGGCGGGCATCAAGGTCGATCGCGCTGCCCTGGCCCGCCTGTCGATGGAATTCGCCGAGCGCATGGTAGCGCTGGAGGCGGAGATCCATGTCTCGGCCAAGGGCCCGTTCAATGTCGGCAGCCCGAAGCAGCTCGGCGAGGTGCTGTTCGAGCGCCTTGGCCTGGCCGGCGGCAAGAAGAGCAGCAAGACCGGCGCCTACTCCACCGATTCGAGCGTGCTGGAGATGCTGGCGGCGCAGGGCCAGACGATCGCGACGCAGATCCTGGAATGGCGCCAGCTGGCCAAGCTGAAGGGCACCTACACCGACGCGCTGCAGGCCCAGATCAACGAGAAGACCCAGCGGGTCCACACCTCGTTCTCGCTGGCCGCGACAAACACCGGCCGGCTGTCCTCGAACGAGCCGAACCTGCAGAACATCCCGATCCGCACCGAGGAGGGGCGCAAGATCCGCTACGCCTTCGTGGCGGAGGACGGGCATAAGCTGATCTCGGTCGACTACAGCCAGATCGAGCTGCGGCTGGTGGCACAGATCGCCGGCGTCGCGCTGCTGAAGCAGGCCTTCCTCGACGGCACCGACATCCACGCCATGACCGCGAGCCAGGTGTTCAACGTGCCGCTGGCGGAGATGACGCCGGAGACGCGGCGCAAGGCCAAGGCGATCAACTTCGGCATCATCTACGGCATCTCCGGCTTCGGGCTGGCGGCGCAGCTGGGCATCCCGCAAGGCGAGGCCACCGCCTTCATCCGCGCCTATCTCGACCGGCTGCCGGAGCTGAAGGCCTGGATGGACGAGACCAAACGCACGGCGCGCGAGCGCGGCTGGGTCGAGACCCTGTTCGGCCGCAAGTGCCACGTGCCGGGGATCAAGGACCCGAACCCGGCCCGCCGCGCCTTCGCCGAGCGCCAGGCGATCAACGCCCCGATCCAGGGCACCGCGGCCGACATCATCAAGCGCGCCATGGGCCGGCTGCCGCATGCGCTGGCGGCGGAGGGGCTGAAGGCCCGGATGCTGCTGCAGGTGCATGACGAGCTGCTGTTCGAGGCGCCGGAGGACGAGGCCCAGCGCACCGCCGAGCTGGCGCAGCAGGTGATGCAGTCGGCCGCGACGCTCGAGGTGCCTTTGATCGCTGAGGCCGGCATCGGCCGCAGCTGGGCCGAGGCGCACTGAGGGAGCCGGACCATGGCCGAGACCATCGACTTCGCCGGCAAGGCGGTGTTCGTCGCCGGCGGCACCAGCGGCATCAATCTCGGCATCGCGCTGGGCTTCGCCCGGGCCGGGGCGCGGGTGGCGGTGATGAGCCGCAGCGCCGAGAAGGTCGACGCCGCCGTGGCCCGGCTGCGAGAGGTGGGCGCCGAGGCCATGGGCACGGCCGCCGACGTGCGCGACTACGCCGCCACCGAGGCGGCGCTGCAGGCCGCGCATGACGCCTGGGGCGATCTCGACGTGCTGGTCTCGGGCGCGGCGGGGAACTTCCCGGCCCCGGCGCTGGGCATGTCGGCGAACGGCTTCAAGTCGGTGGTCGACATCGACCTCTTGGGCAGCTTCCACGTGCTGCGCGCCGCCCACCCGTTCCTGCGCAAGCCGGGCGCTTCGGTGATCAACATCTCGGCGCCGCAGGCCGAGGCGCCGATGGCGATGCAGGCTCATGTCTGCGCCGCCAAGGCCGGGGTCGACATGCTGACCCGGGTGCTGGCGATGGAGTGGGGCCGCGACGGCATCCGCATCAACTCCGTGATCCCGGGGCCGATCGACGGGACCGAGGGCATGGCCCGGCTGGCGCCGACGCCGCAGGCCCGCGCTTTGGTCCAGCGCAGCGTGCCGCTGGGCCGGATGGGCGTGGCCGAGGACGTCGCTGCCGCCTGCCGCCTGCTGTCCTCCCCCCTCGCCGCCTTCATCACCGGCGCGGTGCTGCCGGTGGACGGCGGTTGGTCGCTGGGCGGCGCCGCCGCCTCGATGGGCATCATCGCCGAGCAGGCGATGGCCACCAAGCCGAAGGGATAGGAGTCCATGACCATCGAGATCTATCTCGCCTATATCGCCGCCTGCATCCTGGTCGCGATCATCCCGGGGCCGTCGGTGACGTTGATCGTCGCCAACAGCCTGACCCACGGCACCCGCGCCGGTCTGCTGAACATCCTCGGCGGGCAGATCGGGTTGGTCCTGATGCTCGGCGTCCTGGTCATCGGTCTGGCCGCGGTGGTCGAGGCGATGGGCCATTGGTTCGACTGGCTGCGCCTGGCCGGTGCCGCGTATCTGGTGTGGATCGGCTGGAAGCTCCTGCGCGCCCCGGACACGCTGGCCGAGCCCGTGCGCCCGCCGCGCGGCGGCTTCGTGCTACAGGGCTTGCTGGTGGCGCTGAGCAACCCGAAGATGCTGCTGTTCTTCGGCGCCTTCATCCCCCAGTTCGTGCAGCCCGGCGGCGACCAGTCCAGCCAGGTGCTGCTGCTGGGCGCCACCGCCCTGGTGGTCGCGGCGCTGTCCGACGGCATGTACGCGCTGCTGACCGGCCGGGCCGGCAACGCCCTGTCGCGCCGCCATGTGCGACTGGTGTCGCGCACCGGCGGCGCCTGCCTGATCGGCGGTGGGGTATGGCTCGCCTTCACCCGGGCGCGGTAGCGGCTCACGATCCCTCCCCGGCGATCAGGCAGGCGGCCTGCTGGCCGGCGCCGAGATCGACCGGCGGCGGATCCTCCAGCGCGCAGCGGTCGAAGGCGAGCGGGCAGCGGGTGCGGAAGCGGCAGCCGGAGGGTGGCCGGCGCGGGCTGGGCGGGTCGCCTTGCAGCAGCATGCGCTGCGCCCCCGGCACCGGGTGCAGCCGCGGCACGGCCGACAGCAGCGCCCGCGTGTAGGGATGGCCGGGCTGGGACCAGACCCGGCCGGTCGGCCCGCTCTCGACGATGCGGCCGAGATGCATCACCGCCACCCGGTCGGCGACGTGGCGCACCACCGCCAGGTCATGGCTGATGAACAGATAGGCGAGGCCGAGCTCGGCCCCCAGCTCGGCCAGCAGGTCCAGCACCTGGGCGCGGACCGAGACGTCGAGCGCCGAGACCGGCTCGTCGCAGATCACCAGCCGCGGCCGCGGCGCCAGGGCCCGGGCGATGGCGACGCGCTGGCGCTGGCCGCCGGACAGCTCGTGCGGGTAGCGATCGGCGAAGCCATGGCCGAGCCCGACGCGGTCCAGCAGCCAGGCGACGCGGTCGCGCCGCTCGGCCCGGCCGACGCGGGCGACGCGCAGCGGGTCCTCGACGGCCGTGCCGATCGTGTCACGCGGGTTGAGCGAGGCGACCGGGTCCTGGAACACCAGCTGGATCTGCGCCCGCAGCGGCCCGAGGGCGCGGCCCTGGCGGCGGGTGACGTCCTGCCCGGCGAAGCGGATCGTGCCGGCATCCGGGTCGGCCAGCCGGGCGGCGAGCCGGCCGAGGGTGGACTTGCCGGAGCCGGATTCGCCGACCAGGCCCAGCACCTCGCCCGGCGCAACGGTGAGCGACACACCGTCAACGGCCTGCACCGCGTCGGGTGGGCGACCGAAGCGCTTCACGACATGGTCGAGGACCAGGAGGGGTTCGGTCATCGCCCCTCCCCCGTCCATCTTGGCGCGTCGTCAACCGACAGCGTCGCAGCCAGCAGTTCCCTGGTGTAGCCGTGCTGGGGATCGTCCAGCACCCGGCGGGCCGGGCCGGTCTCGACCACCCGCCCCTCCTTCATCACCGCGACGCGGTCGGCCAGCTCGGCGACAACGCCGAGGTCGTGGGTGACCAGCAGCAGGGCCATGCCGCGGCGGTCGCGCAAGGTGCGGAACAGGTCGAGGATCTGGGCCTGGACGGTGACGTCGAGCGCCGTGGTCGGCTCGTCGGCGATCAGCAGCTCGGGGTCGGCGGCCAGGGCCATGGCGATCATCGCCCGCTGGCGCATGCCGCCGGACAGCTCGTGCGGATAGGCGCCGGCCCGGGCGGCGGCATCGGCGATGCCGACCTCGGCCAAGAGCTCCACCGCCCGCGCCGCCCGGCCGCGAGAGAGGCCATGGGCCGCCAGCACCTCGCGGACCTGCTCGCCCACGGTGAGCACCGGGTTGAGGCTGGTGATCGGCTCCTGGAACACCATGCCGATGCGGCCGCCGCGCACCGGGCGCAGCGCCGGCTCAGGCAGTCCCAGCAGCTCCGTTCCCGTGAGGCGGATCGAGCCGGCGATGCGGGCGTCGGGCGGCAAGAGGCCGAGCGGCGCCAGCGCCACGGTCGACTTGCCGGAGCCGGACTCGCCGACCAGGGCCAGCGTCTCCCCGGCCGCGAGGTCGAGGTCGACCCCACCCACGGCCCGCACCGCCCCGCCCTCTCCGAGGTAGTCGACGGTGAGCCCCCGGATCGAGAGCAGGCCGCTCACCGGCGCCTCCGCCGCGGGTCGAGCGCGGCCGTGAGCGCCTCGCCGATCAGGCTGACCGACAGCACGGCGACGACGATGGCGAGGCCGGGGATGGCCGAGAGCCACCAGGCGCTGCGCAGCACGGCGCGGCCATCGGCGATCATGCTGCCCCAGCTGACCCGGTTCGGGTCGCCGAGGCCGAGAAAGGCGAGGGCCGATTCGATCAGGATGGCGGCGGCGGTGATCACGGTGGCCAGCACCAGCACCGGCGCCAGGGCATTGGGCAGCAGCTTGGCGAAGGCGATCTCGGCCCAGCCCATGCCCATGCAGCGATAGGCGTCGACGAAGTCGCGCCGGGCCAGGGCCATGACCTCGGCCCGCACCACCCGGGCGGGGCTGGGCCAGGCGCCGAGGCCGATGGCGACGACGATGCTGCCGAGCGACGGGCCCAGCACCAGGATCAGCGCCAGGGCCAGGACGAAGCTGGGCACGGTCTGCACCGCCTCGGTCAGCCGCATCAGCGCCTCGTCGACCCAGCCGCCGAGGAAGCCGGCGGTGGTGCCGACCAGGAGGCCGATGCCGACCGCCAGCACCGCCGCCGCAGCGCCGACCAGCAGCGAGACGCGGGCGCCGTGGAACAGCTCGGCCAGCACGTCGCGGCCGAGCCGGTCGGTGCCGAGCCAATGCGCCGGGTCCTGGAACGGCGGCAGCTGCGCCGGACCGGCGATCGCCAGCGGGTCGCCGGGGAAGAGCCAGCCGGCGGCCAGTGCCATGCCCAGCACCAGCACCAGCCCGGCGAGGCCGAGCCGGCCGGCGCGGTCGGCCAGGAAGCGGCGGAGGATGCGCATCAGCGCGGTCCCCGCCGACAGGATCTCGCGGACATGCTCGGATTGCCTCTCCCGCCAGGCGGGAGAGGCAATCCGAGCGGGCTGGAGAGATACGAGCTGCCGGCCATCATCGCGCCCCTCGCAGCCGCGGGTCCAGCCGGGCGTAGAGCAGGTCGACGGCGAGGTTGACCAGGATCACCATCACCGCGCTGGCCAGGATGATGCCGAGCAGCAGGTTGAGGTCGCGCCTTGTCACCGCCTCATAGGCCAGGCGGCCGAGGCCGGGGATGGCGAAGACGCTCTCGATCACCACGCTGCCGCCGAGCAGCATGCCGAAATGGACGCCGAACACCGTGACCATGGGCAGGAGCGCGTTGCGCACCACATGGCGCCAGGTGATGCGGCCGGGCGGCAGGCCCTTGGCCCGGGCGGTGCGGACGAAGTCGCTGTCCGCCACCTCCAGCATGCCGGCGCGCATCAGCCGCAGGTACACGGCGACATACATCAGCGACAGCGCCACGGTCGGCAGCACCAGGTGGCGGGCGACGTCGGCGGCATAGGCCCAGCCGGTGTCGAAGCTGGGCACGGTGGCGATGCCGGCCAGCGGCAGCCAGCGCAGCTTGACGGCGAAGGCGACGATCAGCATCAGCCCGATCCAGAAGCCGGGCATGGCGTAGAGCAGCAGGCCGAAGCCGGTGACCAGCGTGTCGAGCCAGCCGCGGCCCCGGATCCGGCTCTGGGCCGCGGCGACGCCGAGCAGGGTGCCGGCGGAGAGCGCCAGCGACAGGGCGGCGGCCATCAGCAGCGCGGTGTTGCCCGCCCGCTCCAGCACCAGGCCGAGCACGGGGCGGGAGAAGCCGACCGACCAGCCGAGGTCGAGCCGGACGACATGGGCGAGGTAGAGGCCGAGCTGCACCGGCCAGGGCTGGTCGAGCCCGTATTCGGCGCGCAGCCGGGCGATCAGCCCGGGGTCGCCGCCGCCCATCTCGACCACCAGCGCATCGACGGCGTCGCCCGGCGCCAGCCGCAGCAGCAGGAAGGCCAGGCAGACGACGATCAGCAGCACCGGCACCGCCTGAACCAGGCGCCGGACGAGGAGCGGTTTCATCGGGCGGCTCCGGGATCCGCGGGAGCGGCAGCTTACCGCGCGGAGTCCGGGATGCCACGGGGTTGTGGGGGGTGCGCTGCCGCCTTGTCTGTCTACGGTCTGGCCGGTTCGGACCGTTTCGTTGCCCCTCCCGCTTGCGGGAGAGGTCGGGCTCGCGCAGCGTGACGAGGGCTGGCCCCGGACCCGACGCCCTCCCCTCGCCCGAAGGCGCAAGCGCCTCCGGCCTCTCCCACACGCGAGAGAGGCAAAAACAATCTGAGCTGTCGTGAGAGGGCACTGGACGACGGGCCGCGCTTAGCTGCTGTCCGGCTTCGAAGGCTCCGGCGAAGGCCGACCGGCCTCATCCGGCTCGTCGGACCAATCGTCCGCCGATTCGCAATCGGCGGCCTCGGCGGTCTCCGCCGGCTCGACATCCGCCGCTTCGTCGACGTCGTCCCAGCACTGTGGCAGCGGGATCGAGGGCGGCGGGCGGCCGATCTTGCGGCAGATCGCCTGCACGAATTCCGCGGGCGACATCGCGTCGATCTGCGCCTCCAGGGTCTCGTCCTCGACCAGCTTCTCCCACACCACGGAGCGCAGATGCTCGGCGCCCTCGCCATCCGCCGGCGTCGCCATCGCCTTGATCGCCGTCTCGAACGCCCATTCCCGCCGCTTCCGGCGGCGCTCCTGCTCGCCCGACTTCACCCGCTCCGTCTTGCGCATCAGGTACTCGGCGCGAATCCGCTCGATCATGGCGATCGACAGCCGTATCGACCGGGTGAGGCGCGACTGGGTCAGCCCGAAATCCGGCGGCTCCTTCGGCCCCGACACGCTCGCCGACTGCTGCTGCCGCTCGGTCAGCCGCTTGCAGCGCATGTCGAGCTCAACCGCCTCGCGCAGCGTCTGCAGCGCCCAATCCGCCCAGCGGAGGTCGGAATCGGTCGGCCGGGTCTCCTCGGAGTCGGATTGCGCCGTGTCCATGGAACATATCATGAACAAGATGCCGCGCCGGCGCAACTGAACATTTCGTTGAGCGGCGGCCGACCGGCGGGCGGATGGCCGGCCGGCCGTCGTCCTCAGCTCTCCGCCTTGTCGGCTTTCGGCTGCAGGGCGATGTCGACCGAGAGGGTCTTCGACTTGCCGTCGCGCAGCACCTCGACCGGGACGGACGTGCCGGATGCGGTCTCCGCCACCAGCCGCGGCAGGTCCTTCGACTCCGCGACCGGCTTGCCGTCGAACGACACGATCACGTCGCCCTGGCGCAGGCCGGCCTTCAGCGCCGGGCTGTTCTTCTGCACCTCGGCGACGAGGGCGCCCTTCGCGGTGTCGATGCCGGCGGCCTCGGCCAGCTCCGGCGTCAGCGCCTGGATCTCGACGCCGAGCCAGCCGCGCTGGACGCTGCCATGCTCGCGCAGCTGGGCGATCACCGATTTGGCGAGGTTGGACGGGATGGCGAAGCCGATGCCGACCGACCCGCCCGAGGGCGAGTAGATCTCGCTGTTGATGCCGATGACCTTGCCGGCGGCGTCGAAGCTGGGGCCACCGGAGTTGCCGGGGTTGATCGGCGCGTCGATCTGCAGGAAGTCTTCCAGCGGGTTGGCGTTGATGTCGCGGCCGCGGGCCGAGACGATGCCGGCGGTGACGGTGCCGCCGAGGCCGTAGGGGTTGCCGACCGCCATCACCCAGTCGCCGACCTGGGCGGCGTCGCTGTTGCCCCATTCGACCGCGGCCAGCGGCTTGTCGGCCTTGACCTTGATCAAGGCGAGGTCGGTCTTCGGGTCGGTGCCGACCACCTTCGCCGGCAGCACGGTGCCGTCATTGAGGGTGACCGAGATCTCGTCGGCGTCCTTCACCACATGGTTGTTGGTGACGATGTAGCCGGCCGGATCGATGATGAAGCCGGAGCCGGCGCCGTGGATCTCCTGGCCGCCCCGCCTGCCGCGCGGCCCGCCGTCGCGATCCGCGACCTGGGCCGGCCCCTGATGGCCGGTGATCGAGACATTGACGACGCCCGGCATCACCTGGTGCGCCAGCCCGGCAAAGGAGCCGGATGTCGCCGGGACGAGCGGGGCGGCCGGGACGACGGGGGTGGTCGCCGGCGGCTGGCTCTGTGCCACGGCCGGGGCACCGAAGGCCAGGACCGCCGCGACCGGCGCGCCGATCAGGGCCGTGCCGACCAGCAGCGCCGCGGTCATCCGGCGCAGGCCGGGCCTCCGGCCCTCGGACTCGAAGGGGGACTTCATCTGCAACTCCACCAGTCTCGGATCGCCGGCAGCATGGTGCGGCGTGTACCGGTGAAGATAAGAGCGCGACGCTGAATTTGCCCTGGCGGGGGAATTACATCGGCGCAATCCATCCGCTGACGTCTCTGGACTGGCCCCGGAACGAACCGGAAGAGCCGGGGCGAAGGGGGCGGATGCCCGGCCCGCCGGGCCGCGGCCCGGCGCCGGTCAGTCGGTGTGCGGCGGGCGGTCGACCGCCCAGGCGGCATCGGCGCCGAAGGGGTGGTCGATGAAGAAATACCAGGTGCCGTCCGCGCCCCTGCGGTGCACCTCCATGCCGTGGTGGTGGACCTCGACCGGCCTGCCGTCCCGGCCCCGGCCGGTGATCCGCCATTGCGAACGCGTCATCGCGAAGTCGCCGGCGACGGTGACGTGGTGGGTGACGACATCCATGTGGGGCCGGAGATCGATATAGGCGGCCATGGTCGCCCGGATCGCGTCGGCGCCGCGCGCGACCGTGGTGCCGCCATGGACATCGTCGACCTGCACGATCGAGGCCTCGGGATGATAGAGGGCGGCCGCCGCCTCGACATCCTGCGCGTTGAAGGCGCGCGCCAGCCACAGATTGGAGAGATCGGGAGAGGGAGCGCCCATGTGTCCGGTGTCCGATGGTGGGGATGGGCACGAGATAGGATGTGCCTGGGCAGCAGGGGAGGCCGCGGTTTTGCAGCCGCCATGTGCAGGGACGCACAGGCGCCCTCGACCGCCGAGCGCGTGGACCGCGCTTCACGGCGACAGTGCCTACCGCTCCCGCCTTGCTTCATCAACCAAGCCTCAGGACGCCGTGAACGCGCCAAAGCCGCTCGAGTAAAGGAATCCCGGGACGAGTGGCTGAGGGGTTGAGCGAGACCCCAATCGCGTGCCCGTTCAATCCAATGTTCTCAAAGACGCGAATATTATCCGAAATTGATTGCCCCAGGCGCTTCAGATAGCCAAAGCTCTCGCCATTGCTCCGCGCCGTTATCGCAACGATACGCCCCTCCAATGCTGCCAGTTTTGCCGGCGAGAGGTCATCTGACGTTTCAATCAACACTACATCGCCGTTCCGAATGACAGGATAAGCGCTATCTTCAACGATGTGGGCCGCGACCAACTTGCGCGAGAGTATGTCAGTGGTTTCAACAGCGACGGCCTCATCGCGGCCAGGAGGATCTTGGGCATCGTAAAGAATGCCGATGATTGGCAGAATACGAATTGCTGCGGTTGGGACGAGCAACACTGGCGGCACGCGCTCTGTGCCGGACCGGTCGGCAACGAGGATTGTCCGCGACAGGTCTTTCTTGTCCCGGTGAAACCGACGCGCATAAGTCTTGTTGCCATACAGCGCGATAACCGGCTCGCCTTCGATTGCGTCACGATCAAGTGAAACGATGACAACCTGTCCGGTCAGAGCCAGCGACCCTAACGTTGGACTGCGAATGGCGTATAAGGCGACCGAACCAAGCGATGCCAAAGATAGATATTCCTGGTCTCCGCCGATTGCGAGAATGTCAGCGCTACTACGTGCTGCCAAGGTGCCGAGCATAGGGAGAGGCACGACCGGGAGGTGTGTTTCTTGCGGCGCTGCCGGTGCGTCCGCCAGCACAAGATCACGCTCCTCATGCGTAAGTCGGCCGAGAAAACGAGCATAGGAAGCCGCACAACTCCGCAGAAGACTGTGCACACTTTCGTAAACCTCATTTACGTCGGCAGCATCTTGCGGCGTTATCATGGATGGCTGGTGATGCGCCTTGTTGATAATCCTATAAAAGAGAGCGCCGTCCCGAAGAGCCTGATGAGTCAGCAGCTTTTCAAATGGCGGTTCCTCGAACGGGCGCTCTCCGGCGTTCCTCGCTTGGCGCATCTGACCGAGGAGATCTCCAAGCGTCGGAGAGTGCATAATCAGCGACTCAGTCGCAAGAAGACCCCACAACCTGTTCTCGATATCAACGCGGACACACTTCACAAACTCCTGTGCCTTAGCTGCATCATTCTCGTCTTCGAGATATCGACTACGCCTTTCTCGAATTTCGTCAATGGTTGGGCTAAGCGATGCAGTCAGCTTACACGAAGATACGGGATCGAGCCGCAGCGCCGTCCACGAAGGCGCATCTGCGGCACGTGACGGGAGCTTGTCCTGCACAGAAGCCACAAAGCGAACGTCATTGGAAGCGATCAGCGGGCGCATCCCATGAGCCGGCATCTTAGGCACCGCGGCCGCAAGGTTCTCGCAATTAATCGGATCAAAATGCGTCTGCGGATCGTCGAGGAGGATACAGCTCAACCCACCCGACTGAGTCCGCACATGTTCCCAGAGACTGAAGAGGAAAGCCCAGACGCATGCCCGCAAAAGCGATGTATTCATGACTTGATGCGCTGGCACGCGCATACTGCCAAGGCCGGCGCGCAACCCAAACCCGTTTTCTCCGTCTGGCTCAAACCCACCATAGTTTGGGCCGCCCCGATAGTGGGGTCGATAGATATTGCTCAACCAGTCGCTAGTATCACGATCAAGGGTTTTAATGAGCCCTGAAACACGCTCATAAACTAGAGCGGGGAATTCAAGAAAAGACTCAACCGCGTCCGCGGCCCGTTCGAGCAGCGCCAGCCGTTTGTCCTCCACCTCCCACGCTTGCCGCTCCCGATCGAGATCAGCGAGTTGGCGCACAAGCGAGAGGATGGGAGAAGCGTTCTGCACAGCGCGCCGGATGGCTTCGATCTGCTCGCGAAGCGATCGGTTCTTCTGGCTTTACCCTTTTTTCTTCGCCTTCCGTGGCTGCTTGATCTCGGGTAAGCGGCACAGTGCCAATGTAGCGCGCCATCAGACATTCTAAAGCCTCGCGAGCAGTTGCTCGGTGCGCACGCAAACTCAAAGCGTGAGCGACGGCGGCAAGTCGCTTCTGCAACTCGCCACCCGCGAAAAGTAAAGGAAGCTCGCTTTCTGCCGGCTCCGGCGCATCGGGCAGCGGGCTTTCGCGTACCGCAATATCCCAAACTTGCCGCCCATTCTTTTGCAATGGCTGCAGCCGACCTGCGAATGCCTTTTGCGTGAGAAGCTCGCCCACATAGCCACTACCGACAAGAGCCAACAACGTGTCGGGCAGCAACTTGTCAGCAAAACCACGCAGGTCTTCGGGCAGTACATTCAGAAACGCAGCTGCCTCGTCGCGCTCCCATTCCGACACAGTCTTCGCAATATCACTGTCGGCCTCGCGGCACTGATCAAGTGCCGCCTTCACCGATATGTCGAGCAGCGCGTCGGCGGGCACTTTGTCGAGATCTGACCCACAAACGGGACAATTGGCCATATCGCCACCGGAATGATGCTCTCGATGCCATGCCCCCACTCGGGCGTACAAACGCCAGCGTGCTGCCTGCCGCTCGTCCTCCAGCCGCTTTGAAAGCGCCTGTGCCCGTGTACGAATTTGCTCGATGCTTCGTAACGCGGCAGTCGCGTCCTCCTCGGATACTCCAGAAAGCGAGAGGATCACTCCGACCGACGGCAACTCCCGCAAAGCACTACCCTTGAGACGCTCAGCAGCCGAATCAAGCGCGGCGACAATGCTGTCCGCATCCTGCTTCGTGGCCAGTTCCACCCGCTGTCCCAGGATGGCTTCCATCGCGGACGTCATTTCACTTTGCAGCTCCTGCAAAAGTTTCCGCGCGGCAGCAACGGAGGAGGCACAGTCGGCCTCGTCTTCCCCACCCCTTTCGCCGGGCATCAGAATGCCAGGCGGCGTCCCAAGATCAGGATGTTCCTCCCAGCTCTCGACAAGAGTCTGCAGCCTACTTGTGAAGTCTTTCGATTTTTGATTGCGCTTTTCCTCCGTTGCACGCCTTTCTGCAGTTCGCAGACGGTTGACGAGTCGACTTGAGCGCTGCCCAAGCTCCTCGAGCGGTTTCAGTCCGGTTAGCTGCGAGACGGCCTGAGTGAAGTCGGTCTTCTCGTCGAAGCGCATATGCGCCGCGACGCCGGGCATGAGCGTGCCGACCTCAATTGCCAGGGCCGATAGCCCGAGCGCGTCCAATCCCTCCACAGGTGCTGTGAGCTTCTTACCCGATACTTGCAGCCTGCGCGTAACGCTATGGCTCTCACCCGTATCTTCGCGCCTGAACGTCAGCGTCACCCAGGTATCGAGTTTCGGCTGATCGCCTAGCTTTTCGAGATTATCAGCCGAGGGAATAGGAACGATCGGTGGCACGGCGATCTCAGGTCGGCTGCTCTCTTCGCTACTGGCCTCATCATCTTGGGCTGACCATTCAACCACCATAGGCTCGTGCACCTCATTCGGCATGTGCTGCGAGCGCAAAGCCTTACCGGTCAGGCACCAGATCACCGCGCTTAACAGGGCGGTTTTTCCGGCGCCGTTAAATCCGCCGATTAGCGTAATTTCCTTATCAAGATTGAGTACAAGACTGTGCGGGTCCTCACCGCTTGGCCCCAAATGTTGGTGCAGCCCGCCAAAACGATGCGCCTCTATGCGTTTCAAATGCCAGACTGATTTCTCCCTGGTCGGGCGAGAGATCTGCGTCTTAGCCACCGACAGTTCCGCTTCGAGAGCCGTGAGCAGTCCCTCAATCTCCTTTGCCTGAACAGTTCGATTCCGCGGCCACAGGTCGCGATTGCGTCCGTAGAAGGCAAACGCTTTACGCTTATCATCTGTATCGAGCCGAAAGACCGTCTCTTTGGCGCGATGAATTGGCGCGCCCGCCACTATTAATCGAATAGCTTCATCCAGGCTGTGATCCTCAAGGCGTATCGGTTCAATCTTCTCATCCATCGCATTAGCCAATCAGCATGAATTTCAAATCTTCAGAACTCACTACAGCAGTGATGTCTAATCAGGTGCTTTCACACCAATGCCGAAATCGATCCGTCCGAGATTGGGTATCGCCAAATTGACGCCGTAGTGCCCTTCGTCGTATTGATTGGTGCGCCAGCCGCCACGCACTCGCGCCAAGCAGGTCGCTGCCTTCAGTCCAGCTTCCCGCATCTGTTGGCCGACACGCTGAGCTTGCTCGCGCGAGAGATAGCCGACCTTACGCCCCTGAATTTTCACCATAATCGCATTGGGGTCATGGTGATTGGCGGGCTCGCACTCAATCAATGCGTCATACTCACCTTCGTGACCATGGCGAGTGTGGGCGCCACAGATCGCGACCAAGGCTTCTTGATAGTTACTCTCTCCCACGGCCTGCATGGGGAACGAGCCCTCGCGCCATTTGATGCGAGCCTGTGGAGCAGCCTTGGACTTAGAGTCTCCAAACAGGAATGAAAATATACCCATCGAAATGCCTCTTACGAAAACGCGTCAATTAGAAATAGCTATTGAGCAAGAGTCCATAGCGATCCGCTATGGGATGCTGGCAACGCAGTGGAAAGGGCTGCAGCGAGAAGCCCACTAACTGGCGAAGGCGCTTTGGCTAGCCTGGTGCCTCAGGACAGGTCGGCCGGCCGGTGCAGCGGGCCGTCCAGGCGCGGCGGGCCGAACTCGATGTCCTCCTGGCCCGGCATCGCCAGCATGTCGATGATGCTGCGCTCGCCGCCGGCCAGCTTGCGGTAGTCCTCGATCGTCAGCAGCACATGGGCCGGCCGGCCGCGGTCGGTGATGAACACCGGCCCGTTGCCGGCGAGCTTCTTGGCCCGGCTGGGGTCCTGGTTGAATTCGCGGCTGGAGAGGGTGGTCGGCATGCGGCGCCTCCGTTCGATGGAGACATCTTATACCAGCGAGCCCGCGATCGGACTCTCGTGCAAGAGAACCGTCATTGCGAGCCTCCAACGCCGCTGCGCGGCTCCCCGAAGGGAAAGAAAGTTTTAACTTCTTCAAGAGGAGGCGAAGCCGACGAAGCAATCCATGCCTCCGCTCGGACTGCCCGATGGATTGCTTCGCTGCGCTCGCAATGACGATCTTTTCATGCGATCGCTGGTATTACTACACCGGACAGTCGCCAACCTCGACGATGGTGCCGCTGGATCGCCGCGCCCCTGCGGGGCTCGCGATGACGGTAGGAGAGGCTGGCGGGAACCGAGGCCTCAAATCTCCAGCCACGTATCCGCCCAGGACGAGGTCGCCCATCGCGGATTGGTGGCGATGTTGTGCAGCCGGCGGCTGGCGACGGTGATGAAGGTGAACTCGGCGGCCACGATCAGCGGCTGCTGGTCGGCGGCGCGCACCTGGAACTGCTTGTACAGGTCGATGCGCTTCGCCGGGTCGAGCTCCACCGCCGCCCGGTCGATCAGGTCGTTCATCGCCGGGTCGTTGTAGCCGTACTGGTTCGAGAACGGCACACCGTCCGGCAGGCCGCCGCGGTAGAGGATGGTGGTCGAGATCGCCGGGTCGTTGCGGTAGACCGGCGAGCCGATCGCCAGGTCGAAGGCGTGGTCGGTGTAGACCGCCTTGGTGTGGCCGGCCGCGTCGTTGGTCACCAGCGTCGCATCGATGCCCACCGCCTGCAGCGCCTGGCGCAGATAGTCGCCCATCTGGCGGGTCTGCTCGAACCACGGCGCCGGTAAGAGGCGCAGGGCGAAGCGGGTGCCGCCATCCTTGCGGGGATAGCCGGCCTCGTCCAGCAGGGCCTCGGCCCGCTTCGGGTCGAACGGGTAGGTCGGCACGTCCGGCGTGTAGAAGGGCACGCCGGTCTTCGGCACCGGGCCGGTGGCGGCCGCCGCATAGCTGCGGAAGATGGTGCCGACGACATAGTTCTGGTCGATCGCATGGGCGATGGCGCGGCGCACGCGGACATCCGCCAGCTCCTTGCGGCGGTGGTTGATCTCGACCGTCAGCTGGTAGGTGATGCCCTCATAGCCCTTGCGCACCACCGCGAGGTCCGGGATGCCCTTCAGCCGCTCCAGCTCCTCCAGCGGCACGGCGGAGAAGGCGGAGAGCTGGATCTCGCCCGCCTCATGCGCCGCGACGACGGCGCCGCGGTCCGGCAGCACGCGGTAGACGATGCGATCGAGATACGGCAGGCCGCCCTGGCCCCAGTAATTCGGGTTCCGCTCCAGCAGGTAGTATTCGCCCGGCTTGTGCTCGCCGTAGCGGAAGGGGCCGGTGCCGACCAGCTGCTCGTTGTGCGGGTTGGTCTCGATGTCGACGCCCTCGTAGAGGTGCTTCGGCACCACGGCGGTGAGGGCGGGCAGCGCGTTCTCGACCAGCTGCAGCGGAATCGGCGTGGCAAAGCGCAGGACGACGGTGCGGTCGTCCGGCGTGTCCACCCCTTCGAGGTCCTTGAACACGACCCGGCCGAGATTCTGCCGCTTGCTCCACAGCCAGATGGCGGAGAAGGCGACGTCGGCCGAGGTGAAGGGCTTGCCGTCATGCCAGGTGACGCCGTCGCGCAGGGTGAAGGTGACGGACTTGCCGTCGGCGCTGCCCTGCCAGGCGGTGGCCAGGAGCGGGGTCAGCTTGCCGTCATAGGCCATCTCGGCCAGCGGCTCGATCACCTTGCTGGCGACATAGAAGACACCATTGGAGGCGACCAGGGCGGGATTCAGGTTGCGCGGCTCGGTGTCCGCCGCGACGGTCAGGGTGCCGCCCTTGACCGGGTCCTGCGCCCAGGCGCCGTGCGGGCGCACCGCCGACAGCATCGCCGCGGCGCCGACGCCGGACAGGAGGGCACGACGGGACAGCGGCAGGCGGGCGGGCATGATGGACCTCGAGGGCAGGGTCGGTCCAGTCTAGCCGAGCGGCGAGGTGCGGCAAGGTAGAATCAGTTGGATAAACGACAAGTTGTCGTGAATTTGGGCCGTGGGCGGCCGAGGATTGCGCCGGTTGCCGCCGCCATGCCACAACGGGGGCCACCCCACAGGCCGGCGGTCGAGGCGCTGCCTCCCGCCCGGGCCGGAACCAGGAGGATGACGATGACCCAGGACGCGATGGCGGCGCAGATGTCGGAGAAGCCGGGCTTCATCGCCGCGCTGGACCAGAGCGGCGGGTCGACCCCCGGCGCGCTGCGGCTGTACGGCATCCCGGACAGCGCCTATAGCGGCGATGACGAGATGTTCCGGCTGATGCATGAGATGCGGGTGCGGATCATGACCGCGCCGGCCTTCACCGGCGACAAGGTGATCGGCGCGATCCTGTTCGAGAAGACCATGGACGGGCAGGCCGAGGGCAAGCCGGTGCCGACCTTCCTGTGGCAGGAGCGCGGCGTGGTGCCGTTCCTGAAGATCGACAAGGGGCTGCACCCCGAGGCCGATGGCGTCAGCCTGATGAAGCCGATCCCGGGGCTGGATGCGCTGCTGGAGCGGGCGAAGGCGCTGGGCGTCTACGGCACCAAGGCGCGGTCGGTCGCCAACCTGGCGTCGCAGAGCGGCATCGCCGCGCTGGTGGCGCAGCAGTTCGAGTTCGGGGCGCAGGTCTCCGCCCACGGGCTGATGCCGATCCTGGAGCCGGAGGTGCTGATCAAGAGCCCGGACAAGGCCGGGGCCGAGCGGATCCTGCGGGCCGAGATCCTGAAGGGGCTGGACAAGCTGCCGGCCGGGCGGCGGGTGATGCTGAAGCTGACCATCCCGGAGGAGCCGGGCTTCTATGCCGAGCTGATCGCGCACAAGGCGGTGGAGCGGGTGGTGGCGCTGTCCGGCGGCTACACCCGCGCCGACGCCTGCCGCCGCCTGGCCGCCAACCCCGGCATGATCGCCAGCTTCTCGCGTGCTTTGGTCGAGGAGTTGAAGCGCGACATGAGCGACGCGGAGTTCAACGCCGCGCTGGGGAAGGCCGTAGACGAGATCTACCGGGCGTCGACGGCGAAGGGCTGAGTTTCATCCTCCCCCTCCCCTTGCGGGAGGGGGCCAGGGGGAGGGGTTTGGTGCCCTCAGGGCCGGCCTCGAAGGATTGCGACAACCCCGTAACGATCCCGACCAGCCGTGCCGGCTCCCTTCGATC